>CAZAOO010000015.1:0-75844 GCA_964486815.1 uncultured Thiotrichales bacterium | reverse complement strand
TAAGGGTAATCACTCGGATGTTGGGCCCTATTGGCTCGAATGGGATTGAGTTCAACAAATCAATCCTATCTGACCCCATTGATTCATTGATTTGCATTGATTTGTGACCCCATTGATTTGCGTATTCACTCACCAACCCGCGTATCTGGTTACCCTTGGCCGTGCGTTGTTGGGCCAAGTTACTGCGAATCCGGTGCATGGCTTGAATATCTTGTTGCTCAATACTTTTCACGGTTACAAAACGCATGTTGGTCGACTCATGGCTTCGCAGATCGCTTCGGCATCCTGCGCATCATTTTTGTTGCTCTTCACATACGGCTTTACAAACTGGGGTGCGATGAGTTTCACCACAAAACCACGCTGTTGTAACTCCCTCGCCCAATGATGCGTGCCGCTGCAGGCTTCCATGCCAATTTCACCCCCGGGTTCGCAGGCTTCACACGAGACACGAATCCATTGCTTACGAGATAAGCCTCGTTTGAAGACGCATTTTCCCGTGCGATCCACCCCGTGTAATTGAAAAACATTTTTTACCAAATCAACCCCTACGCGTGTAATCTTATTCATTGTGGACTCCTTCTAACTCGTTACTGGTGATTATAAATTTCCAGTTTGGCACATTGCGATGCCGTTTAAAGTAGAGGGAGTCCATACCATTGCTTTGGGTCGTAAGTGAATATAACTATTTAACCATCGCAGGCACTAACATCCCACCTTTCCCTGCAGAGTCCTTCCACAACTCCTGCAAACGCTTATCTCGACCGCACGCAAAACGATAATACTTATACTTCACTGGACTCTTTTGATAATAATCTTGGTGATGCTCTTCAGCAGGGTAAAATGTTTTTGCTTCCTCAATCACTGTGGCTATATCATCTTTAAAAAGATTTGAATCTATCAATTCTTTCTTAGAGGCTTCGGCTAGTTTTTTTTGTTCATCATTGTTATAAAAAATTGCAGTGCGGTAACTTTTTCCTTTATCACAAAATTGGCCCTTGGCATCGAGTGGATCTACGTTATGCCAAAAAACATTTAGTAATGTTGTGTAATCCACTTTCGATGGGTCATAGGTTACTTGCAGCGCTTCATAGTGTCCGGTGGTGTCAGAAGAAACTTGCTTGTAGGTTGGGTTTTCAGTGTGTCCACCGGTGTAACCTGAAGTAGTAGCGATCACGCCTGCTAATTTATCGAACGGTGGTTCCATGCACCAAAAGCATCCACCTGCAAATACTGCAGTTGCGGATTGTGCTTGCACCTCGGCTGAAACATGCATATTTTCTGAAAACACCCAGCTCGCTATGATGACCAACATCAAAGCCAATAGCGTTGTTCGAATATTCTTAAGTATAGGTTGCATTCTGTTTCCTGTGATATGTAGGTAATGTCTCGCTCTATAAATAAGGCAGTTGAATCTGCTTATATCTTTCCGTTTGGATCACAATAAAGGTAATCCTGCCTTTATTATGGCAGCTATTCACTAAATACCGTAAATTAGCCGCAAATTCATCGATAACTTCGCTTAATTTCTAAGAATGTGCAAAATAATGAAATTATATGTGAATTTAAGGGTTTTTTCGTTTACACTACGAAAAATATTAAGATACTTGCAAGATAGCAGCAATTACCGGCAAGTTATAACAATTTATGCATAAATTACTACTATTAAATGGCCCTAACCTCAATTTACTTGGTCAGCGAGAGCCTGAAGTCTACGGCTACGAGACGCTTGCAGACGTTGTTATGCGTGCGCAAGACGCGGCCAGAGCTCATGGCTACCCATTGCAAGATTTTCAAAGTAACGCCGAACATGAATTAATCAATCGTATTCATCAAGCCAAGGCTGATGGCATTGATATGATTATATTCAATCCGGGTGCCTTCACGCATACCAGTATTGCACTGCGTGACGCATTGCTAGGGGTAAGCATTCCTTTTATAGAGCTGCATTTATCAAATGTGTTTGCTCGTGAAGAATTTCGTCAGCATTCTTACTTGTCCGATATTGCCGTCGGGGTTATTTCAGGTATGGGTGCTAAAGGTTATGAGCTTGCTGTTGAAGCTGCGCATAACAAATTAACCAATAAATAATAAACACGAGCTGATAAAGGCTTTGAAAAAAACATAACTGAAGAGTTAATCATGGATATACGCAAAGTAAAAAAATTAATCGAATTACTTGATGAATCAGGTGTAGCTGAAATTGAAATTAAAGAGGGTGAAGAATCTGTACGCATTAGTCGTGGCGTTGCACAAAACCAGTTAATGATGCAGCAACCCATGCAATTTCAACACGCAGCTGCACCTGCAATGGCTGCAGAGGCTGCTCCAGTAGCGCAAGCACAAGATAGCGCACCGAGTGGCCATAGCGTTAAGTCCCCTATGGTAGGCACGTATTATGAAGCACCTGCTCCAGGACAACCTTCTTTTGTTGAAGTAGGTAAATCTGTAAAAGTAGGTGAAACACTTTGCATTATTGAAGCGATGAAAATGCTCAATCAAATAGAAGCTGACAAATCTGGCGTTATTAAAGCGATACTGGTAGAAAATGCACAGCCTGTAGAATTCGGCCAAGCATTATTTATCATCGAATAAGCAACCAAACTAAAAAATAAATCTTATGCTTGAAAAAGTTGTAATAGCCAATCGCGGCGAAATTGCATTGCGTATTTTGCGTGCCTGTCGTGATATGGAAATCAAAACCGTTGCGGTTCACTCAGAAGCCGATCGAGATTTAATGCATGTGGGTATGGCCGATGAATCCGTTTGTATCGGGCCTGCCGCATCTAAAGATAGTTATCTAAATATCCCTGCCATAATCAGCGCCGCTGAGGTGACTGATGCCACGGCTATACATCCCGGTTATGGATTTTTATCTGAGAACGCAGAATTTGCCGAAGTGGTCGAGTCTAGTGGTTTTGTATTTATTGGTCCCAAATCTGAAACGATACGCATGATGGGTGACAAGATTGCTGCGAAAAAGGCGATGCAGAAAGCCGGTGTTCCATGTGTACCGGGTACAAATGAGTCTATTAGTGAAGACATGGACCGTGCCAAGGAGATCGCTAGAGATATCGGCTACCCGGTGATGGTAAAAGCAGCCGGCGGCGGCGGCGGACGAGGCATGCGCGTAGTGGAAGCAGAAGAAGATCTGGTTGAAGCCATCTCCATAACACGCAATGAAGCCGGTGCGGCGTTTAATGATGATCGTTTATTTATTGAAAAATTCCTACAGAATCCACGTCACGTTGAATTCCAGGTTTTAACAGACCAGTACGGCAATGCGATCCATTTGTGTGAGCGCGACTGCTCCATGCAACGTCGCAACCAGAAGGTGATTGAAGAAGCACCTGCATTTGGTATTACTCCAGAGCAACGTGCAAGAATTGGCGCAAGCATTACGGAAGCGTGTCGCCAAATTGGTTATCGAGGTGCAGGTACGTTTGAGTTTTTATATGCCAATGGTGAATTCTATTTTATTGAAATGAATACTCGCGTTCAGGTGGAGCATCCCGTAACCGAAATGATTACCGGCATTGATATCGTCAAACAACAACTTTTAATCGCAGCAGGCGAAAAACTCACTTTCACTCAAGATGACATCAAAATTCGTGGCCATGCTATCGAATGTCGCATTAACGCGGAAGACCCATACACTTTTATGCCTTGTCCCGGCAAAGTTACTCATTTTCATTGCCCGGGTGGCCCGGGTATTCGCGTAGATACGCATTTATATAATGGCTATAACGTGCCTCCCTATTACGATTCGATGATTGGTAAATTACTTGCCATCGGTCATAGTCGCGAAGGTGCAATAACAAGAATGCGCGGTGCGCTGCATGAAATCGTGATTGATGGCATCGTCACAAATATTCCTCTATTACAAGACTTAATGGTGGACGAGGTGTTTATCAACGAACAACACAACATTCATTATCTCGAATCTAAACTGTCCTCCTAACCTACTCTAATTATCAAGCAAGAGCAGACAACACCGCATTGTGTTTGAAATAAGTGTACGTCTTGAACTTCATCAATACCTCGCGACAGAGATTCTGCTCGATGAACTTGGCGCGGTTTCAATTAGCATCATTGATGCTGAAGACCATCCAATCTTTGTTGAAGAGGTGGGCACAACACCGCTTTGGCAACACTTAATATTAACCGCTTTATTTGTAGAAGATATTGCACTAGAAACCTTACAAGAGCCTATTGAAAAAGCCTTAGCTGCGCCGATCGAACTTAACAAGCGACTCGTACAAGATCAGGACTGGCAAAAAAAGTGGCTGCAAAATTTGCAGCCGATGCAGTTCGGTGAACGTTTATGGATCTGTCCCAGTTGGCTCACCTACCCGGATCCTTTTGCGATTAATATCCAACTCGACCCTGGTTTAGCTTTTGGTACCGGCACACACCCCACCACGCATTTATGCTTACAGTGGTTAGCGAATTATTCACTGCAAGATAAAACTGTAATGGATTTCGGTTGTGGCTCAGGTATTCTTGCCATCGCCGCGCATTTCCTGGGAGCTAAAAAAGTTGTAGCAATCGACCATGACCCACAGGCGATACAAGCCACACGCATAAACGCCACTAAAAATAATATAGACGACAGAGTATTGCAGACTATTTTGGCAGACAGCCCACCTCAACAGATCAGTGACGTAATTATTGCAAATGTTTTACTGCTACCGTTGCTTCAGTTCAGTTGTGAATTCTCTAAAGCCATGTCAGCTACAAGCAAAATAATATTATCCGGTATACTTGAGCAACAGCTTGAGCAAATGAAACAAGTTTATGAACCAACTTTCAAGTTTGATAAGATTCACTCAAAAAATGATTGGTTATTAATTGAAGCTACTCTGAATCGACATACAAGTTAACCTATCAAGTTATAGTTTTTATTTAACAATGTATACCAAGTGTCCTGAGTGTCGTGCAGTATTCCGCGTCACAACGCAACAACTCCAAATGGCTGACGGCTTGGTTCGATGCGGAATTTGTGATGCTGTTTTCAACGGTAGAGATCACATTGAAGAAGATCATGATCCTCATGCATTAACAGATGACTGGAAAGAAGATCCACAAGTTAGTCCTAATCAAGATGTTCATGTTGACGCTCGGCCAGAGGACGCTTCGGGCGACACATCTTATAATGTGCCTGATTATGGTCAGCAAGATGACGATGATGCGTTAACGGATACTGAAAGAGTACCTACTGTTATTCGTGATGACTTTGGCAGCAATGTACTTTCTAAATCAAATAGCCCTATACAAATTACTGTTTTTACCTTGGGTGCCATTGCATTAGGCATTTTTTTCTTGGGGCAAATTAGTTATTGGCAAAATGTAGATATCCTGCCCAGAACGTGGGTGAACAGCTTTTGCAATATCGTTGGCTGTGGCGAAAAAAATACACGGGATGTTGCTGCAATTAAAATGCTCAACCGCAATATATACACTCACCCTAATGTAAAAGACGCGTTAATGATTACCACTTCATTTGTAAATCAAAGCCCGTCTGCACAAGCCTACCCCTTACTGGCGATCACTTTGTTAGATACCCAAGGCCAAATAGTTGCCGTAGGTCGTTTTAGCCCAAAAGACTATCTTGTTAATAAATCACTTGCAGATACACTGATGCCCCCCAATCAACCGATAGGTGCACGCCTAGAGGTGTTAGATCCAGGCAGCAAAGTTATCGCATATGAATTCGAGTTCCACTAATCAAGCATTGAACTATAAGCCCTTGAAAATTGGGCCATATACTCTTTCAAGCAATGTTTTGCTAGCGCCGATGACCGGAATATCGGATAGTGTTTATCGAAAAATATGTATGCAACAAGGTGCTGGGGCAACCGTAGCAGAAATGTTAACGTCTGATATTGCACAGTGGAATAGCAACAAAAGTTCACAACGTATTATAAAACCCACCGACCCTGAACCACGCATCGTGCAAATTTCTGGAACACAAGCAAACATAATGGCAACTGCTGCCAAACTTTGTATAGACAAAGGTGCACAAATTATTGATATCAATATGGGCTGCCCTGCAAAAAAAGTATGTAAAAGTAATGCCGGCTCAGCATTATTAGCAGATGAAAAAAATGTTGCAAACATTTTAGAGGCTGTAGTTAATGCAGTGGATGCACCAGTTACGCTAAAGATAAGAACGGGTTTAACTCCACAAAATAGAAATGCAATAAACATTGCAAAAATTGCTGAATATGCCGGCATACAATCGCTTGCCATACATGGACGCACGCGTCAATGCATGTATAACGGCAATGCTGAATACGACACAATAAAATCTGTGAAAAAGATTGTGTCAATTCCAGTTATCGCAAACGGTGATATTAATTCTCCACAAACTGCAAAAAAAGTCTTGGCTTTTACTGGAGCAAATGCGATTATGATTGGAAGAGCGGCGCAAGGTAATCCTTGGATATTTAATCAAGTTAATTGCCTGTTGCAAAATAAAAAGACGCTGCCCACACCCTCATTGGAAGAAATCGAAAGCGTAGTGATGACTCACATTGTTGGGTTGTACTCGCATTATGGAAATAAGGTGGGTGTACGTGTTGCTCGTAAACATATCACTTGGTATTTAAAAAATTATAAAGGCTATGCGATATTTAAAGATTTGTTGTTGAAAGCAGATTGTCCACAACAACAACATTTAATTAAATTCTTTAAATATTTGCGTACAAACATAACGGAGTTAGCCGCATGAATGCATCATTTTCTACAGCACAAGTAACAAACTTACATCAGGAACGCCGCAAGCAACCACTTCGCGACAATGTAAAAAATTCTCTACGCTTATACTTAAATTCTTTAAGCGGTCATGAGCCTGAAGAGCTGTACAAGATGTTTACTGAGGAAGTTGAACGCCCACTACTTGAATCGGTAATGGAATATTGCAATGGCAATCAAACCAAAGCTGCAAGATGCCTGGGCCTAAATCGTGGCACGCTTCGCAAAAAACTTAAGCAATACGGCTTAAACTAATAGCAAGCAAAACACACAAAGTATTTAGACCTTTTTTTGGCAAACTCAGGGCCACAAACTGTAAGACGTGCCTTAATCAGCGTTTCCGATAAGACCGGCGTTGTTGAGTTTGCACGTGATTTAAGCAAATTAAAGATTGAGCTACTCTCTACAGGTGGCACCGCAAAATTACTCAGTGATAATGGCGTTTCTGTAACAGAAGTTTCTGATCACACTGGCTTTCCAGAAATCATGGATGGCCGAGTAAAAACATTGCACCCAAAAATACATGGCGGCATTCTCGGCCGACGTGGACAAGACGACGATGTCATGCAACAGCATGACATCGCAGCTATCGACTTGGTTGTCATTAATTTATATCCCTTCGCCGCCACCGTAGCGAACCCAGATTGCAGTTTAGATAATGCGATCGAAAATATCGATATTGGTGGTCCTACAATGTTACGTGCTGCGGCTAAAAATAATAAATATGTTGCGGTAGTAGTAAACCCAACAGACTATGCAGGGATTTTAGAAAAATTAACCGCGAACAATTGCTCATTGGATGATGACATGCGTTTTGATCTTGCTGTTAAAACCTTTGAACACACATCCCAGTACGACGGCATGATTGCAAATTACCTAGGCAAAAAATTACCCGCTAGTGATAAGACTTTCCCACGCACTTTAAATCTACAGTTTCAACTGTCGCAGGTATTGCGCTATGGTGAAAATCCACATCAGCATGGTGCATTTTATGTTGAAGAAAGTGCGCTTGAGCCAAGTGTTGCAACTTCAAAAATTGTTCAAGGTAAAGAACTTTCATACAATAACGTTGCAGACACTGATGCTGCATTAGAATGTGTTCGTCAATTTACAACACCTGCATGTGTAATCGTTAAACATGCTAATCCTTGTGGGGTGGCTACTGCAGATAATATCTTACAAGCCTATGAACTTGCTTACCAAACTGATCCTACTTCTGCATTTGGAGGTATCATTGCCTTCAATCAAGCATTAGATGCCGAGACTGCTAAAACCATTATTGATCGTCAGTTTGTGGAAGTTTTAATTGCACCCAGTATTCCAGTAGAAACTCGTGAAGTTTTAACCGAAAAAAAGAATGTTCGCGTACTTGAATGTGGCGCTTGGGAAGGCACCGTTGAATCATTTGACTATAAGCGTGTTTTAGGGGGTTTATTAGTACAAGATCGTGATCGTGGAGTAATCAATAAAAATGACTTAGAGATTGTTTCTAAACGTCAACCGACAGAACAGGAACTCACCGACCTCTTGTTTGCATGGAAGGTGGTTAAGTTTGTTAAATCTAATGCTATCGTTTATGTGCGCAATCAACAAACTATAGGTGTAGGTGCCGGCCAAATGAGCCGTGTTTATTCTGCTCGGATTGCTGCGATAAAAGCCCAGGATGTTGACTTAGAAGTAGCAGGATCCGTTATGGCTTCAGATGCGTTTTTTCCTTTTAGGGACGCAATTGATGCAGCACATGAAAATGGAATTACCGCAATCATTCACCCAGGTGGCTCAATAAATGATAAAGATATAATTGATGCAGTAGATGAACTTGGTATGTCAATGGTACTCACCAACATGCGGCATTTCCGCCACTAATCTGAACTGATCTTTTGCCTGATTACTTTGTTGCAATCTTTCGCGCAGTCGGTCATTACCAATAAGGTAAACCCCTTACTCAAATTGCGCCACGTATTCGACCAAAATCTCTAGCTCAAAAACTTAATAAACTGACCTAGAAAATCTAAACCACATGACGCTTGTTACTCAAATTATCAGCATCATGTTTCCGATTGTAGCGATTGTGACGGTTGGAGCTGTAATGGGTCGTGCAGCTAAACTAGACATGCGCACTGCAAATCATCTTAATTTAGATGTTTTTGTACCAGCATTAGTTTTTTCATCCTTAAGTGATAAAAGCTTTTCACTTAGCCCACATATATCACTCGCGCTAGCAGGCTTGGTGGTTGTATTGCTAGCCGGACTTATTGCGCTGATAATCGCGAAAACTACAAACTATTCGTTTCGTACCATCGCACCGCCGATGATGTTTCATAATGCTGGTAATGTGGGTTTGCCGATCATGAGCCTTGCCTTTGGTAAGCCTGGATTGGTAACAGGTTTGGTTTTGTTTTTAGTCGGCAACCTGACTCACTATGGATTAGGTACTTATATTTTAAGCTCTGGGCAAGGGATTAAAGTTTTATTGCGACAGACTGTGATATGGGCTGCCATCGTCGCGTTAGTCATTAATGCTTCACCTGTTATTATTCCTGCAAACATCATGCTACCGATCACTATGCTTGGCCAAATCGCCATTCCTTTGATGTTATTTTCATTAGGGGTACGCATCGCATCAATAGATCTACAAGAATGGAAGGTAGGCTTAATATTTGCAGTGCTTACACCAACAGTAGGCTTTTGTATAGCCTTTTCATTAATCAGGTTATTCGAATTCACTGCAGTACAAGCTGGATCATTATTACTGTTCGGCACCTTACCTCCCGCAGTAATGAACTTCCTGTTTGCGGAAAGATTCAACCAAGAACCTAAAGCAGTCGCATCGATTGTACTGTTAGGTAATCTATTCGCTATGATTACATTACCCTTGGCGCTTGCTTATGTACTTACAAATTTTACCTAGAGATTTTTAGAAATAATTATGAAAATATTGGTCATTGGCGGCGGCGGTCGCGAACATGCATTGGTTTGGAAATTAAGCCAATCACCCACTGTCTCCATGATTTATGTAGCCCCTGGTAATGCAGGCACCGCGGAAGAACCCAAAACTGAAAATATAGCGATCGAAGCAGAAGATATATCTTCGCTTAAATCTTTTGCCTTACAGGAGAAAATAGATCTGACCATAGTAGGACCTGAAGCGCCTTTAGTTGCAGGCATTGTAGATGAATTCCATAAGTCATCATTGGCTATCTTTGGTCCCACCGCAGCCACCGCGCAATTGGAAGGCTCCAAAGCTTTTGCAAAACAGTTTATGCATCAAAATAATATTCCTACTGGTGATTATGCTGTATTTACTAATTATCAAGCAGCAGAAGACTATATTTCAGCGCAATCATTTCCACTTGTTATCAAAGCCGATGGTTTGGCCGCTGGCAAAGGTGTTGTCATTGCACAATCCAAACCAGATGCATTGCAGTGCGCCAAACACATGCTCAGTGGCTCAAGTTTTGGAAATGCCGGACATCGCATTGTAGTGGAAGAATTTATTCAAGGTGAGGAAGCTAGTTTCATATGTATGGTGGATGGTAAACATGTTTTGCCATTAGCTAGTTCGCAAGATCACAAAGCGCGTGACGAAGGTAATAAAGGTCCCAATACAGGAGGCATGGGTGCGTACTCACCAGCACCTATAGTTGATAAAGCTATGCATCAGAAAATTTTAGATCAAGTCATCACTCCGGTTGTAGAAGGATTTGCCAAACAAGGTACTCCTTATGTTGGATTTTTATACGCTGGGGTAATGATCAATGCAGACTTGACACCTAAGGTACTGGAATTCAATTGCCGCTTTGGTGACCCCGAAACGCAACCAATACTGATGCGCATGCAATCAGATTTAGCAGAACTTTGTCTAGCTGCAGTGAATAAGGAGTTAGATCGACACACTATAAAATGGGATTCACGCGCTGCTTTGGGTGTTGTCCTTGCTACAGGTGGTTATCCTGATCACTATGAAAAAGGTGAAGTTATATATGGCTTACCTGCAGAGTCGGATACACAAAAAGTTTTTCATGCAGGAACTAGAATAGATAATGGAAAAGTTGTTACCAATGGTGGACGAGTATTGTGTGCGACTGCACTTGGCAATGACATTATCGACGCACAAAAACACGCTTATGAATTAACAAAACAAATTTCCTGGAATAAAATGTTTTATCGTAATGACATTGGTTACCGTGCTATTAAAACGAACACTCGAATATCTACTCAAGTATAAACTTGTTATCTACTCTGCATTGAAAAATATAAAAACACATAAGTAAATAAAATATTTACAATTAATTTTATTTACTTGGCCTATAAAGAAGATGATTTGATCAAAGATAGCGTGTTCAACATCACATATCTTGGCAATTAACACCAAGTATAAAAATATTTTCCGTTATTAAATTGACAGTCAGCTAAATAAGCCTATATTAAAATACAATAATTAAAATATCACAGGACAGCTATTGGTTGTCTTACATGGGGTAGTGATATGGGGCGGCCACCATCAATTAAAAGAAATGATGTTCTTGACAAAGCATCGCAAGTATTTCTGCGTAATGGCTTTCAGCGCACAACGATCAAAGACATTACGCAAGCAACAGGCTTGCAGCCCGGTAGTCTCTACTCTGCTTTTGAAAACAAGTCCAGCCTATATACTGAGGTAATTGATCATTATACCAAGCGACAAATTACTTTTTTAGACGCATGTGAAGAACAAAATGACTCCAGTCTTGAAGCGTTAAAATCATTTTTTAAATTAACCAGTGATAACATTGCAAACCAAATGCCTGATGCGCACTGCCTATTAGGCTACGGAGCATTTGAAATACCCAAAGATAAAAAAGAATTATGTTATTACATACAGTTGAAATTACAAGAAATTGAATCTCGTATATATACGCTAATCGTAAAAGCACAAGAAAATAATGAAATTAAATGCGATGAAAAACCAGTTGAGCTAGCACGCTTTCTGATGACATTGTTATTTGGGCATCGTGTATTAGCACAATTACATGCCAGTGCCACTACAGTGGACGCTACAATCGACAGAGTTTTCCAGTTTTTAGAATATAATAATAAAGAGTAAAGAGCACAACGTTAGCTTAAGACCTTTTCATCGCAGCAAAAAACTCTTCATTAGTCTTTGATGACTGCATGCGAGCAAGCATGAAATCTATTGCTTCGATTTCATCCATAGGATGCAAGAACTTTCGCAATACCCAGATTTTTGCTAATTCATCTTTATCAGTGATTAATTCTTCACGGCGTGTGCCTGAACGATTGATGTTAATCGCCGGGAACA
Organism: uncultured Thiotrichales bacterium; assembly: GCA_964486815.1. GTDB lineage: Bacteria > Pseudomonadota > Gammaproteobacteria > UBA4575 > UBA4575 > JABDMD01. The sequence continues at coordinate 63,789 of CAZAOO010000015.1, read as the reverse complement.
CACGTTTTTCAGCAATACGACGATCCATATGAATTTCCATATTACCGGTGCCTTTAAATTCTTCGTAAATGACTTCATCCATCTTAGAACCTGTCTCTACAAGTGCCGTTGCAATAATGGTCAGACTGCCACCTTCTTCAATGTTTCTTGCGGCACCAAAAAATCGTTTTGGCCTCTGCAAAGCATTTGCATCCACACCACCGGTTAACACCTTCCCAGATGCCGGCACTACGGTGTTATATGCACGCGCCAGACGTGTAATCGAATCCAGAAGTATCACTACATCTTTCTTGTGTTCTACCAAGCGTTTCGCCTTTTCGATGACCATTTCTGCAACCTGTACGTGACGACTGGCAGGCTCATCGAAGGTACTCGAAACAACCTCCCCCTGTACCATGCGTGACATTTCGGTTACTTCTTCAGGTCGTTCATCAATCAACAACACAATCAGGTAACATTCAGGCTGATTAGTGGTAATACTCTGCGCTATATTTTGCAGCATCAGTGTTTTACCCGCCTTTGGAGGCGAGACAATCAGACCACGCTGACCTTTACCTATAGGTGCACAGATATCAATGATACGTGCGGTAATATCTTCGGTACTGCCATTACCACGCTCAAGCTTTAAACGCTCATCCGGATGGAGTGGAGTTAAATTTTCAAATAATATTTTTCGCTTTGCATTTTCAGGCTTATCGTAATTAATCTGATCCACTTTAAGCATCGCAAAATAGCGTTCACTATCTTTAGGTGGGCGAATTTTCCCTGATACAGTGTCACCGGTACGCAAACCGAATCTACGAATCTGGCTAGGTGATATATAAATATCATCTGGACCCGCCAAGTACGAGCAATCTGTTGATCGTAAGAAACCAAAGCCATCTTGCAGGATCTCTAATACGCCATCACCGAGTATGTCTTCACCATTTTTTGCATGCGCCTTCAATATCGAGAAAATAATGTCTTGCTTACGCGATCGCGACAAATTATCGATCTTCATGTCTGCCGCAATATCAATCAATTCAGATGCTGATTTTTTCTTTAGTTCGGTTAGGTTCATAGCTTATAGGGTCTGTTTATAAAATTAGGTAACGAGTGTTTGAAGCAACCTGCTAGAGCACTGCTTACAATGTAATAACGCTTCTGGAGCGTTATTTTTAGAATTATCTAGTAAGTTTTTTGGTAAATTTTTGGGAAAATTTATGAAAAATTACTAGAAGAATTATCTAGTATGGTCGGTTTATTATTATGTTTGTTATTAATTTATTTTGATGAAATGAAGATAGTGTGAAAGGTTCTAAATTTAAATACTTTGATCGATAAACGCCGTTAGCTGCGATTTTGATAATGCGCCAACTTTAGTGGCTTCTGCATTACCGTTTTTGAAAATCATCAATGTCGGAATGCCACGGATTCCATACTTTGGCGGTGTATTAGGATTATCGTCAATATTAAGCTTTGTAATTTTCAGCTTACCTGCATAATCACCTGCAATTTCATCCAGAAGTGGAGCAATCATTTTGCATGGACCACACCATTCTGCCCAATAATCAACCAGCACGGGTTGTTCGCTTTTTAAAACTTCTTCTTCAAAACTGTCATCTGTAATGTGACAAATACTTTCGCTCACTTAATTAAAACTCCAATTGATATATAAAATAAAACGTTTTTTTGAAAACGAACACCTGGAATGGCGTTCTAGGGGGTCAAAAGTAGATAGACGTATTTTTATGTATTCTTTATGTGATTACAAGCAGATTCGTACCTTATAGGATAAATATGGACAAATTTACCGATAAAAGTGCCAAATTTTTATCTCTCGCAAGCTAAATTAGGCTATTTTTTAGCCTATCTATTCATTATTAGCCTTCCCGTGCTATTCGATTGATCATATTATGTCTAAGGCAAAATTTCTAGCAATCAAGATTAAGCTACCATTCGCCAAAATGCTTATACATAATCAATTACATAAGCATTTAAAAAGAATCCATGAAAAATTTATCAATTTGCATATTAGGCGGTACCGGATTTGTTGGTAATCGTTTATGTGCAGAACTAGTAACGCGCGGCCATCACGTTAAAGTTTTAACACGACAACGTGAGCGCCACCGAGATTTATTGGTACTACCTTCTTTGGAGCTTGTACAAGCTGATATTCATAATGAAAACGATTTAAAACAGCAGTTTGGAAATTGTGATGCGGTTGTTAACTTGGTAGGTATTCTTAACGAAAAAGGACATAACGGAAGTGGCTTTCATATTGCTCATGTCGAACTAGCTCGCAAAATAATTACCATCTGCTCTTCCAATAAGGTTCCAAGACTCCTGCACATGAGTGCTTTGAATGCCAGTCCAGATGAAAAAAGTTTTTATTTGCGTACCAAAGGTGAAGCTGAAAATTATGTGCATACCTTTGCAGCAAATAAAATCGCAGTTACCAGTTTCAGACCTTCGGTAATATTTGGTGCTGGAGATTCGTTTATCAACCGCTTTGCGTCAATCTTGAAAATTGCCCCGATACTACCTTTAGCATGTGCAAATACAAAATTTGCACCGGTATATGTAGATGATGTAGTGCAAAAAATAGCTAATGCACTCACCGACAAACAGACCTTTGATCAAAGAATCAATCTTTGTGGGCCAAAACAATATAGTCTTAAGCAATTAGTTAAGTATGTCGCGGATACCAGTAACTTAAATAGAATAATTTTTGGCTTACCAAACTGGGCTTCTAAACTACAGGCGAATATTCTCGAATATGTGCCAGGTAAACCTTTTTCTGTAGATAATTATCTATCGCTACAAAAAGATAGTATCTGCAGTGATTCACCACAAGATGCTTATCGCTGCACCACAAACTTGGAGTCTGTTGTACCTAACTATTTACAAAATAAAGCTAAGTTCAAACAGTTTCGGGCAAAGCGCTCAAGTAATTAAACTATCACTGGCAGATTTTTGTAGAAAGCAGTGTGTCATTGCGTTGCTGTTCAGGGAGTTGTGCAATCTTTTCTGCATAGCGGTAAAATTTTTCAAAATCATTCTCGCATAAATTAAAAATTCTGCGGAATGCTGGTACTAGTTCGCGGTATAGTGATATTGCACCAAGCTGTGCATTATTTAATGGTCCTGACATCCATTTAGAATATCGTTCAATGTGTTTATTATCATGACTTAGTTTTGCAAACTTACGCCTCATTTCAGCAATGAGGATTTCTTTTTCCACGAGCATTTTTCCTGCATCAAAATTTTGCTGGTATAGCACTTCAAATTCATCACGACTATTTTTAATAAATTCAGAAAAAAAAGATTTTTGCAGTAGCCAATCCTCATAGCGTCTTACATCACCACCGCGCTCTTGTTCATGCAGCCATTGCAACACACCTATTTCTTCTACAGACGTAGCAAATGCCTCATTGTAGTTTCCATCACCTTTTAGATAAAACTGCTGATGAGCAAGCTCATGGAAGATATAAGAGGCGGTTACGATTTCGCCTCGATCTAACATACTGCTTAATAATGGATCATTAAACCAGCCCAGTGTGGAATATGCAGGAACTCCTGCGACGTATACATCAAGTCCTTGTTTAGCAAGCTGTTGTGCGTATCTATTTGCCTCAGCTTCATCAAAATAACCTCGATATGGAACACAACCCACTACTAAAAAACACCATTGGTGCAGCGCTATAGAAAATTCGGATGCAGCAAAAACGTTCCATGTCACATAGGGCCTATCTAGCTGTACATAGCTGCGATAACTATCATTTTCAGGCAGTTTCAGTCGCTCACTCGCAAAACTGCGTAAGCTTTCGGATAATTGCAATTGCAGAATTAATTTCTCGTCACGGGTCGAATCGTTTACGATATCAACAATGCGTTCACGCTTTGAAATTAATTTAAGATGTCCCGATATGGACTGATGGTAGTACCCTACTGTGCTACATCCAGAGAAACTTACAACTAAGAGTAAAACTACCGTTATTTGTCTCATGAGCGTCATCATTTTTTCACGTTATCACATTTATAAATTCTGACAATGGAAGTTTATTTGGTCGGTGGCGCAGTACGAGACGAGCTTCTAGGTCTTCCGGTTACTGAGCGAGATTGGGTCGTAATAGGTGCAAGCCCCGAAGAGATGGAAGCCAAAGGATATAAAGCAGTAGGTATAGATTTCCCTGTGTTTCTACATCCGGAGAGTAAAGAAGAATATGCCCTGGCACGTACTGAAAGAAAAAAAGGCCGTGGCTACCGTGGTTTTGAAATTTATACCTCGCCGGATGTTAGCTTAGAAGAAGATTTATTGCGTCGCGACTTAACCATAAATGCAATAGCTCAGGATAAGGATGGCAATATCATTGATCCTTATGGTGGTATGCAGGACTTAAAGAATAGGCTTTTACGCCATGTCTCTAGCGCATACGCTGAAGATCCGCTGCGTGTTTTACGCACAGCTCGTTTTGCATCCAAACTGCATCCGCTAGGTTTTAAATTAGAACATGAAACCTTATTATTGATGCGTAACATTGTAACCACTCGTGAGTTAAGCGATTTATCTCTGGAACGCGTCTGGTTAGAAACCGGCAAAGCCTTGCAAACAGATGCTCCTGGTGAATACTTTGAGGTGCTGAAAGAATGTAATGCGCTAGCACAAATATTTCCGCATTTTTACGAACAATTCAACGAATCTAAAAACCACAAGCTTGGACTCAACTCTCTAAAAGCCATTGCTGCAAAATATAATGATCCTGATATCCGCTTTGCTGGGCTTATCGGCGGTCTATTTTTCTATGAACCCGAAAGCGAATACGCAAACATAAAAAAACTAGTCGATAATTTCCCGTTTTCAAACTCGTGCAAAAAACTTTTAACTCTAACCGTGAATATACAGCATGCATGTCATAACTCGTTTTCTCTCAATGAAAGCGAACTACTACGATTACTTCAGAAATTAGACACCAGAAGAAACACTGAACGATTCTATATTTTACTTGATATTTGTGAAGCTATTTATAGTGCTGCAAACAAAGACCAAGCTTACAAACAAAGTGCATGGTTAAAAAAAGCTGCCGCAGAAATTGAAAAAGTAAGCATAGACAGCTGGATTCGTGAGAAAGTCAGCGGCGAACAGTTCGCTGAGAACATCAAACAAGCACAATTAAAGCTACTGAGGAATCTAATAGCAACTCGAGACTAAGTTCTTTATAAATAAAAGAACAGTAACAAACTGCCCAGTGCAATTCGATAAATTACAAATGGCAACATGCCTATTTTACTAACAAATTTAATAAACCAGTGAATGCATAAAAATGCAACGACTGCGGAACATGCGACCACCCCCAAAGCAAGTGCCCAGTCGATGATTAGCTCATGTAGCATAATCCTATAACTGCCATACAAAGCTGCTGCCAATATAGTTGGAATAGCCAATAAAAATGAAAACCGTGCGGCTTCAACGCGTGTTAGACCTAACCACATACCTGCAGTCATCGTTACTCCTGAGCGAGAAGCACCTGGAATGAACGCAAATGCCTGCGCAATCCCTATCATCAATGCATCTTTCACATTTAGATCTTTATTCACACGGGATTGTTTACCACTTTTATCCGCATGCCAAAGAAACAAGCCAAACACAATAGATGCTATGCCGATCACTACTGCATTACGCATATGTGGTAACAGATAGAATTGCACAAACAATGCAATCACTAATATAGGTATTGAAGCCCATAACAGTAGCCACGCTAAGCGAGCATCTTCATCACTGGCCTTGTTTTTTTTTACTTTGTTTGAGCTAAATGACCGCAACCAGCCGCATATAAGCTTGCCTAGTTCGTGACGAAAATAAAATAATACCGCAAACAAACTGCCAAGATGGGCGGCTATATCCATTACCAAACCTTGATCCTCCCAATCCATTACAATGGGTAACAACACTAAATGCGCAGAACTCGATATAGGCAGAAACTCGGTCAAACCCTGAACGAGCGCAAGTAAAATAGTGTGTAATATCCCCATGTTTTTCTACTTGTTAATGTATATTAAAATTAAAGTCTTGCGCGCATATCGCGCATAGTGAATCGGTCTGCGCCATAGTTTATACCTTTCCCTAAAACCATAACTTGAAACCGCTCACTTATAGCTGAGCCCAAGGTAAGTTGTTTTAGCTGTGCAGTCTGGGCCAACCGTTCAAGCTCATTACTTGCAGTAGGTTGCCAATCTAATAGATTATTTGCCAGCATAAAATTACGTTGTGAACTAAACGACAACACATCCATACTCAAATATTCGGCAACTTTTGCTAGCGCAGAAAAATCAATATCTGCTGTAATATCTTGCAAACCAGGATTGGTAAAGACATCTTCTGACACTCGGTGCTTAAAATAACTCCGCAGTGTGCCCATATAGCGCTGTGGATGGTAGTACTCATGACATGGCTGGCCATAATCAATCAAAAACATCACGCACTGCTCACAGCTATTCACCCAAGCTGCAAGCGCAGATTCTATATTTAGAGTAATTTCACTCTGATAGCCATGACCCAAGGGCTCTTCTAACCTCATCGTCAAATCATCTAAAGCCAGATTCAGTTTTTCAGATGGCTCTTTTAGCGACCATATCAATTTACTTTCTTGATCTAAGCTTACGCATCTTTCATGTATTTTTTGTGCTCCCACTTCGAAACACTTAACCGGTAACGCGTCTAACACTTCATTAGCTATGATAATAGCGGATTCAATTTTAGCGAATTTAGTATCACCAAAAAGATTACCTGAAAGACTGCCCGAAACTTTATAAGCCGAAACTTTATAAGCCGAAACTTCATTACTAAGACCTTCCAACCACGTAACTTGTTCAACATACTCAGATATTTCTTGTTTCAGTAACGCCTGCTGCTGAATCCTCAAAGATTCGCTAGGCTCGTAAATATAGTAATAACTTGGCAACATTTCCCATGCAGCTAAATACTTCAGTATGTCGCATGCAAATCTACCGCTACCCGCTCCAATTTCTAAGATACTACGTTGTCCGTCATCCCGTATTAATTTTGCACAAGCATGCGCCAAACAGAATGCCAAATGTACTGAGGTTTCCGGTACAGTCGTAAAGTCGCCTTGTTTGCCAAATATTTCATCATTCTGACAATAATAGCCGACCTCGGAGTCATGTAGTGCTAGCTGCATATACTCATCAAAGCCTATTTCACCCTTCTTATTAATGGCCTGTTGTATTTTTTTTACACAACGTTGTGTAACAAGCTGTTGCGCTTGACTGAGCGAATAGAAATTTGGATCAGAATTAGGTGAACTAGTCATCGAGCTAATGGTAAAGCAGATATGATAAAATTAGTGTGTTAATTGTCAGCAATACATACTGGTACAAAAAATTAAGATGAACAGACCTAAGACAGTCATGATAACCGGTGCCGCACGACGAGTGGGCGCTGAGATGGTTCGACATTTACATCAAGCAGGCATGAACATCGTTCTACACTATCGTAGCTCCAGTGAGGATGCTATCACTGTTGCGAATGGCTTGAACGCACACCGTCCTGATTCAGTAAAACTCCTTAAGGGCGATTTAAAAGCATATCAGCACATCCCCGCCCTAATTGAACAAGCTATTGCCTTGTTTGGGCATATTGATGCACTGATTAACAACGCTTCATCGTTCTACCCTAATGATTTAAAAGATGTAAATGAAGAAATGTGGGAAGACCTAGTGGGCGTAAATTTAAAAGCACCTTTGTACCTAACCCAGGCACTGGCAACTGAATTAAAGAAAAACAAAGGCTGCATAATTAACATAGTTGATATTCATGGCGATCGACCCTTGAAAGATTATTCCATATATAGCATCGCTAAAGCCGGCTTAATTATGTTAACCAAATCCATGGCGCGTGAGCTTGCACCCGAAGTGCGCGTGAATGGCATCGCACCCGGCGCCATCATGTGGCCCGAAGTTGAGGAGTATGAAAACATGCATCAAGAAATCATTTCTCGCACCGCTTTAAAGAGAGAAGGCAGCCCTGCAGACATTGCCGACACCGCATTTTTCTTAATCGAAAATGCAAATTACATCACCGGACAAATTATTGCAGTGGATGGTGGACGAACATTGAGTAATTGATTACGTTTGTTATTGGTCACCAGGAAATAATGTATCAGATTAAGTTTTTTCTTATTAGGTTGTCCGGTCCGCCTTCGGCAAGCCAAGCCAAGCCAAGCCAAGCCAATAAAGGCCATTTCAGACAATATCGCTTTCTGAAATTTGAATGGGCTTTCCTTCCATAAAATCAACCGGGACAGAAATATGATCATGAATCACTTTCCATTGCTCTTCAATTTTTCTATAACAGACGGTTGAGCGCACCCATAGAGATTGATCTTTTGATGGTGCAGTATCTGCCGATAATTTCGAGTAGCAATGCATGATGGCGAGATTACCTTCGACATGCACTGTCAAATTCTTTCTTTCTATATTTACATCACCTTGAAAGTAAGGAAAACAGTCCACCCATAATTGTTTAATTTGTTGCTGCCCTTTACGCTGTGTACCTACATCAAATGTCACCGTTTCATTAGTGTATTTTTGTACTAATCTATCTGCATTCTTTTCGTGTAGATACTTAGACCATTCCTCAATGAGCGCATGAATTTCTTTCTCAGCATTCGGATCATTATTTTCTAAGCTATTCATGTCATTACTCCTAATAATTATCTCCTATTGATCTAAGATCATTTGAAAGCCACCGAATATTAACCGTTGCCCATCAAATGGCATTGGATTAGTATCTTCTTGCATCCTTGGATCACTCATTACTTTACCCATCCCTATGTTTCTTGCTTCTTTTGATGGCCAAACTATCCATGAGAAACATACCGTCTCATCTTCTTTGCATTTCACGGCCATAGGAAAAGATGTGACCTCACCATCAGGGACATCATCTCCCCAACAATCCACAAGCTTTAAGGCTCCATGTTCCTTAAACACAATTGCCGCTTTTTTTGCATGTTCAATATATTTATCTTTATTCGCAGTAGGCACTGCTATTACACAACCATCGATATAGTTCATTATTATTTCTCCATAGTGTTATGAGTTTGTTACATACTAGTTAGTATGTTATAGTACTAATTAGTATGTCAAGCAGGGAATATTGATGAGCCGACAAGCTACATATGTAATGCGTGACCCAGTAAGCACGCGTAAAGAAATACTGTCTGTAGCCTTTACAGAGATTTATACGAATGGATTTAATGGCACCTCAACAAATGCCATTATCGACAAACTAAACATGTCTCGAGGGGCGTTTTTTCATCACTTTCCTACTAAGGATGAATTGGGCTATGTCATGATTGATGAGGTACTAGCAGGCTTAATAATTGAACGTTGGATTGAACCCATTAAAAAGTTTAAGAATCCAATAGAAGGGATTATCAAAAACTTTTCAAAATTGATAAAGGAACACAAACCCGAACATGTTTTATTGGGGTGTCCGTTAAATAATCTTATTCAAGAGTTATCCGGTTCAAGAACAGATTTCCAGAAAAAACTCCAGGAGGTAATGGAACTATGGGTAAAGGAGACTCAGAAGATCTTATCTTCTGCTAAGAATGCAGGTTATTTAAAGAAAAGTGTTAAAACCAGAGATCTTGCTGAATTTATAGTTTCATGTCAGGAAAGCGCTTTTGCTATGAGTAAAGCGATGAACAATCTAAAACCTGCAAGAACAATTATTACTAATCTTAAATTGCATTTATCTAATTTAAAATAATGCCTTCTATGGGTAGTTAGCTAAAATTCATATTCTACAACAAACATCTCACCTTTTCCTTCATACAACTCCCAAAGTTCATTGATAGTTTTTTCTTCTTCGGGATGCTCCACTTCACCGGCTAACTCGGTTAGCGGTTTAAGCACAAAATTGTACCGCAAAATATCCGGGTGTGGGAGATTCACACCATCCATTTGCATCACCAAATCGCCATACAATAATTGATCTAGGTCTAGTGTCCGTGATTCAAATTTTTCTTTGCCGCGTGTACGGTCGTGATCCGACTCAATCTTTTTTAGTACCTGACTAATCTCTAATGGAGCTTCATCGGTATCAAAACCAACTACTAAATTATGGAAGTCATCGCCATCAAAGCCGACTGATTTAGTCTCATATACATTGGATATATCAAGTTCACCAAAATGGGTTTGCAGTGCCTTCACGGATGAAGGAACATTCTTTTCTTTATCGATATTACTACCGATACTTACATAGACGCGCGCCATCAGTGAATACGCTCACCACGCTCGATGGTAATACCTACATCTCGTGAACCTCGTACTGCGCCTGGCTTGCTTATGGTGACTTTCACCCAGGGGATGTTGAACTCTTTGAGCAGAATTTCGCTGACTTTCTCTATCATGGTCTCAATCAACTCATAGCGGCTATCTTCAACGAATTGGATGATTCGCTTGGAAATGGCCTTGTAATCCAGTGTATCCGCAATGGCGTCGCTAGCTGCCGCCTTGGCTATATCTGTGCCCATTTCGAGATCAATACGCACTTTTTGCTTGATGCGCTTTTCCCACTCAAATATACCGATAGTGGCGTTGATTTCTAAATCACGTAAAAAAATTGTGTCCATTACTTAAATGTATCGCTTATTTAATATGTGTGGCAATTAACAGCCTAAAAAGGGCTATATGTCTTATTTATTAGGGTGACTTGCTTGTGCAGTTTTGGCGATTCTGTTATCTTCACCCGCCCTATTTGAAAGAATCTATTAAACATGTCTCGAGTTTGTCAGGTAACCGGAAAACGACCAGTCGCTGGTAATAACGTATCCCACGCCCATAATAAAACACGTCGTCGCTTTATGCCTAATATTCAAACCCACCGCTTTTGGGTAGAAACTGAAAAAAGATGGGTAAAACTACGTCTTTCTACAAAAGGCATGCGTATTATAGACAAGAATGGTATTGACGAAATTCTTGCAGATGTTCGTAAACGTGGAATTAAGGTGTAATCCCTATGGCAAAATCAGTACGTGAAAAAATTAAATTAGTATCCAGTGCCGGTACCGGTCATTTCTATACCACCAGCAAAAACAAGCGCACTATGACTGAGAAGCTTGAAATGAAAAAATTTGACCCGGTGGTTAGAAAGCACGTGATGTATAAAGAAGCCAAAATCAAGTAAATCTACTTCTTAGGCGCAGGCCTAATAAATACCTCGCGATCTTTGCGATAGCACCCAATCAAGTTTTAAAGTACTTAAATAGCTGGTTGCAATGCGTAACCACGCAAGCTTTGTGCATAATCCTGCAAGGCCTTAATACCTGTTGCTTCTGCTTCTTTACACCATTCAATAATAGCTTGAATCATGCGCTCATGACTTGCATGCGTCTCACTCCAAAGGGCTTGAAGCTTACGGCGCATTTCATACACGGTATCTAGCGCCTCGCTGTTCTGTAACAGCGCTTGCAAATGCTCGCGATGTAAAGGTTTCATACGACTATCTTCACGCACTAATGCTGTGCGCATCTGGTTGACTATTTTTTTATAACGATTTCCAAAATTTGGTAATTCCGCATTAAAAGTGGGCAAAGTAACTTTATGTGCATAGTCCGCCATGACATGAAGCTTGCTAGAAACTATCGCTTTAGCAGTGTCTAGATCGATGATTTCTTTGTTTAGCAAACGCGTTGGCTGTGGCGCACGTCTGCGCACTTTTGCCAAACCAACTAGACTAAGCAGTTGAATATAAGCCCAGCCGATATCTAGCTCCCACCATTTACTGGAAAATTTTGCGGAACTTGGGTAAGCATGGTGATTATTATGCAACTCTTCCCCACCAATCATCAAACCGATAAAAGAAACATTGGTTGAACCATCTTCGGTTTCAAAATTTCTATAGCCCCAGAAATGACCAATACCATTAATAATTCCCGCAGCATTGAGTGGAATCCAGATCATTTGCACAGCCCAAATAGTAATACCTATAAAACCAAACAATATAAAGTTAACAACGAAACTCAATAAAATACCTAGGCCGCTATGGGGTGAGTACAAATTTCGTTCTAACCAGTCATCAGGTGTACCATGCCCATATTTTTCCAAGGTTTCTAAATTCTTCGCTTCCGCTTGATAAAGCTCGGCTCCCTGCCAAAAAACTTTTCTAATGCCTTTTGTATGTGGACTATGTGGATCTTCTGATGTTTCAGTTTTTGCATGATGCTTGCGGTGGATAGCAACCCATTCCTTGGTGACCATGCCGGTAGTCGTCCATAGCCAAAAGCGAAAAAAATGCGCAACAACTGTATGCAGATCTAATGCACAATGCGCCTGGCTACGATGCAGATATAAAGTAACTGCAACAATGGTGACATGCGTGAGAACAAGTGCGACTACAATGTAGCCCCACCAAGGTAAAGTAACTAATCCATTCAACATATATAATAGACCCTAGTTAATTATTGTTATTATTTTATTAAAGATGCAGCTTCCTTTGCCTATGCGCTTGTTGCGGATATGATACGTGTTGAGGTCTACCAGGAGCAAGTATAAGTCGATTACTGGTGGATCTGTATAGATATCTTCGATAATACATCTACGACAATCATCTCAAAGGCCGTAAGTTGCTGTTTTAGTGTAATGCATAGATATACATGCAATACTGAAAATAAATAATTGTATAATGCAATAATCGTTCGCTTAAATTATCTGTAGAGCACAATTTGATATAAATCTAACATTTATAAATACACTTCTTATCTGATATCCAAGCTATATGAATTTCCTAAAAACATTGGAAAGAAATACCTAATGACACAAGAAACTTTGTTGTCAGTACAGGGGCTTTCGCATAGCTTTGGTGATTTACAAGCGATTGAAAATATCAGCTTTGAAGTTCATCGCGGCGAAGTTGTCGCCTTGTTAGGTGCAAATGGCGCAGGAAAATCAACTACGCTGAATATTATCACTGGTAACTTAAAACCAGACGCTGGCGATGTACTTATTTGCAATAACAATATCGGCACTGATGCGAAACTTGCAAAACATAATTTAGGCTATTTGCCTGATACTCCCCCTCTTTATCGAGAACTAACCGTGCGAGAGTTTTTAAACTTCGCTGCACGAATACATGGTGTCGACAAAACATCGGTTTCCGCAAGTGTTAATCATGCAATTGAAGTGTGTGGCTTAGATACAGTAGAGAAAAAACTAATTGCTAATTTATCTAAAGGCTATAAACAACGTGTTGGAATCGCGCAAGCCATTGCCCATAACCCTGCACTTGTTATCCTGGATGAACCTACTGTTGGCTTAGATCCGCTACAAATGCAAGATATACGAGCACTGCTTGCAGAGCTTTCTAAAAATCATAGTGTGTTGTTATCGACTCATTTACTTTCTGAAGCCGAAACTACTTGCAACCGTGTTTTGATCATCGACCAAGGCTCTCTATTACTTGATCAATCACTTGAAGAATTGAATCAGCGCTCAAACCACGACAAAGCAAGCAAACGTGTAAAACTACGTTTCAACAGCAAACCAAGCATTGACGAACTAAAAGCTATACCTGGTTGTGAATCAGTAAGCTGCACTCAGTATGGTAAATATATTTGCTGCTATAACGATGCGTCATTTATACAACAAATCCAGGCACGCTCATTGCAGAATGATTGGCAGCTTTACGAGATTGGTTTGATTAGTGGCTCTTTAGAACAAGTTTTTTTAGATTTAGTAATGCGTGACTCAATGACATCTCCTACGGCATAAGTATGATTTTCTCGATCACACAAAACGAATTTAAACGTGTCTGGTATACACCCATTGCCTGGATTCTGTTTGCCGTAGCATTATTTGTACTGGGATTATTACTACTAATATTACTAAATAATTTTTATAGCGATGTACAGTCTAAGCTAGTCGGCCTTGATCAAGCACCAGGGTTAACAGATTTAGTCATCGCGCCTTATATGTTTTGGGTGGCTGTGGTGGGCGTATTGGTTGTGCCTCTGTTTGCAGTGCGTAGCAGCACAGAAGAACAATACTTTGGAGCTAATATATTACTCAGCAGCGCACCTGTCAGCGCTACTCAAATTGTATTAGGGAAATATTTCACATTAGTACTATTAAGCATAATCTATATTTTAATATCTAGCAGTTATGCGCTATTGCTTGGTTACTTTACCCCGATTGATTACGGTAAAACAGCAGCCGCAAGTTTAGGTGTGTTTTTATTTATAGCATCATTTAATGCCGCTGCACTTTATATAGCAAATCTTACACGCATACCCATCATCGCAACTGCAGCTATTATCGGCTTACTGCTGCTAATGGTTATGCTATATATGTCAGGCTCAGCCAGCGCAAGCAGTAGCGAGCTATTTCTTTATTTATCCAGCCTTCCTCACTTAGCAAGTTTAATTACCGGATCGATAGATACGACTCATGCAGCCTACTTCTTGTTATTTACTATATTATTTTTAATACTTTGTATTCGTACACTTAAGTATCGTAATGCTAGCTAGCAATATAATGAATCAATTTAAAAAATACTTAGGACTTGTAGTTCTGCTATTAATTATTGCAATAGCTGCTTGGCTGACGCAAAAACATCACCGCGTATATGACTGGACACGCGATAGTCGAAATAGTTTAAATGTAACCAGTCAAACCGTTTTACAGCAAGTGGGCAAAACATTATTAGTTACCGTGTTAGCGCGTAATGCTGCAAGTGAACGACAGGCGATACTGAAGCAAATTGAAAAATATACTTCGCTTAAGCCTGATATCGATATAAAGTTCTTGGATGTAGATAAAGACATCTTGCTTGCAAAAGAACTATATCTTAACAACCCCAACCAACTGCGCCTTGATTACAACAGTCGCTTTGAAATTATCGACACCATCTCTGAACGCGAAATTACCAACGCACTGCAACGTTTAACTCGCGAAACCAGCCCTTGGGTGACATTTTTAACCGGACATGGTGAACGCGACCCATTTAATGAAGAAAATCAAGGTTACAGCACGCTTAAACAAACCTTAGAAACCAGTGGCATTCAAGTTCAAGATCTTAATTTATTGAAGACTACTTTTATTCCAGACAACGTATCAGTGCTGGTGATTGCTGCACCACAAGCAGCCTTATTAGCTGGTGAAGAACGGTTAATAATTGAATATGTTGAAGCGGGTGGAAGCTTATTATGGCTTTCTGACCCTCAAGATTCGAATCATATGCAGACTCAACCATTACCATTATTAGCAGAAAAGTTAGGCTTAAGTTGGGTGCAAGGCACAATTATTGATGCTAACCAAGAACTACGCTCCATGCTCGGTATTAAACACCCCGCGGTAGTTCCGGTGGTTGAATATCAACAACATGACATCACGGCTAATTTAAAAAACCAAACGCTGTTTCCATTTGCCGCAGGCATAGCGATTGCAACTCCTGACAACTGGGCAGCACAACCACTTTTTTATACATTACCTCGCGCCTGGTCTGAAGTAAGTGCGCTTAGCGAGGGCAATGTTGTTTTTGATAGCGAAAGCGGTGATACAGAAGGACCACTATTAATGGCTGCAAGTTTAACCAGAACAATAGATAAAAAATCTCAACAGCGAGTCGTGCTGATGGGTGACAGTGATTTTGCAGCAAATGCATACATAGGGCACGGTGAAAACCTGACCCTGATTGTAAGTGTATTACAGTGGTTAGCTCACGACGACCAGCGAATTTCATTACTTCCATATCAACCACCTGATATATCTGTCGAATTCAGTAATCGTGCCATCGCGACACTTGCAGCTAGCTATTTACTCATTATGCCATTAGGCATCTTACTAATTGGGGTTTTCATAGGAATGCGGCGGCGTAATGCATAATTATTGTTTGCGCTATCTCTATCGACCCTGTTCTTAGCATATTTTAGCCAAAAGAATCGGCTAAAATAATCAGGAACTTTAATTTGCTTGCTAGAGATGCGCCTAGCTTACCGCGTCACATAAAAATATATGAGTAACAAGAATTCTAATTCTGCCGCAGTAGTTTCGCCACCACTCGATATTATCGTATGTGAGGATGCAAGCGCCTTGTCTATACAGCAACCCTTGCTCACCCACCTCTACTTTGGTGACACGGGAGATACAACTTATGACTGTCTGAGTATACAAACCGAGCTTGAATTACTCGGATCAAACCAATTTGCACAATACTGGTTTACAGATCAACAGGTCAGCCAGGCACGCTATAAAAACATCCACTATGCACATACGCCGCAAATGATGTTTGGATTCATACAGCTAACCTGTCGTTCTGAAGATAATTTTCATGCTCTCACACATAAAGCCTATAGCGAAATATATGAATGTTTGGATAATAGTACCTGCAAACATTTATTGCGTACCTGGAACTTCTTTCCACAGATAACCAAACATGATTCACATCGGGCACAACAGAATCGTTACGAAGTATTTTGCCATGGCAGGTTACAAGCTATGCAAGATAGTGGTATTAAAACAAAAGTATATCCAGCTGCCACAGTAATAGGTAACCATGAAAATAATTTACAAATTTATTTTTTAGCCAGTGACACGCCAGGCACTGCGATAGAAAACCCCCGCCAAACCAGCGCCTATCATTACCCCGTAGAAAACAATTATACCCAGCCACTATTTTCACGCGGGCTTTTAAAAACATGGGGTAAACGAGCACATTTTTATGTTTCGGGTACCGCCAGCATAATAGGCCACGAAACTTTGCATATTGATGATGTCTGTGCTCAGCTCAATGAGAGCATTAACAATGTCGAAACACTCGTCGCTCATGCTAATGACAAACACCAAACTCAACTGAATGCTCAGGATGACTTGCTTTATATGAAGGTCTACATACGCAATCGTGGCGATGTTGAGCACATCAATCAGGTGTTAGCTGCAAGACTTTCGAATAATACACCTCGCGCTTTATTGCTCGGCGATATGTGTAGAGATAACTTGCTAGTTGAGATTGAAGCTTTTTATCAGTCTTAAGACGAAGATTTCATGCCTGAGCTGCCAGAAGTTGAAACCACGCGTAGGGGGATCACACCGCATGTCAAAAAACAACAAATTAATAATGTAGTTATTCGGCAATCCAGTCTGCGTTGGCCAGTACCACGTAATCTAAAACAAAAACTCAAACATCAGACCATATATGATATTCAACGTCGCGCTAAATATTTATTGTTTGTCACACAAACTGGACACTTAATTATCCATCTCGGAATGTCTGGCAGTCTACGTATGGTCAACAATCAAGTTGCAGCCAATAAACACGATCATGTAGATATCGTATTTGATAAAAAAACGCTGCGTTTTCATGACCCAAGACGTTTTGGTGCTGTTCTTTGGACTAGCGAAGATCCTTTACAGCACAAATTACTTAAAGATCTTGGCCCAGAGCCACTTCAAGACGAATTTACTGGAGCACATTTATATCAACTAGCACAAGGGAAAAAAGTAACTATTAAAACCTTTATTATGAATGCGCACATTGTTGTCGGAGTAGGTAATATTTACGCCAGTGAATGTTTATTTTTAAGTGGCATACATCCGCAACGTGCAGCAGGCAGAATATCTTTAAAACGCTACGACATACTGGCAAACAATATCAAAAAAGTGCTTAGCCATGCTATTGAACTAGGCGGCACGACACTGCGCGATTTTGTACGCGAAGACGGCAAACCCGGCTACTTCGCAAATGAATTGAATGTTTACAAGCAAACCGGAAAGCCCTGTCCGGTATGCAAAAACCCAATAAAAGTACGCACTATTGGCCAACGCAGCAGTTTCTTTTGTGTACAGTGTCAGCACTAGCGTTATTTGCCTGAAAAGTTTTATCTAAATAATATTTATTGGATCAATTTCTGGGCCATTTGCCAAAAAGATTTACCAGAACATATACCAAAACATATACCAGGCTATTTAATGTAACATTGTGGAAAACCTACTAAAAATAATTTTAACTGGCTTTTTTAAATTCTTTGCAAAAATATCTCCTGTATTCACTGCAAAAGTTGCTTGGTCATTTTTTTGCAAGCCACGCATTCGTAAAAAACCACTCAGCAAGTTTGAAAAAGAGCTAGCACAACATACCAAACAATATTATGTTGATAGCGAGAATTATAAAATTGCAGTATATGAATGGAGCAATTTAGATCATGCTGCACAAGCAAAAACCGTTCTGCTCACACATGGATGGGGTGGCCATGCATTAAATTTTGCATTTATCATTACCAAACTACTGGAAGGTGGCTTTAATGTGGTCGCTTACGATAGTCCTGCTCACGGAAAATCTTCAGGCAATAGAACTAATCTACTGCATAACACTAGGGCACTATTAAGTGTGTGTGAACATTTACCATCTGTAAATGTCCTGGTCGGGCACTCTTTTGGGGCCATGTCTAGCGCTTACGCTATAGAAATTTGCAAAGATTCTGCAATGCTTTCCAAGGTGGATAAAATTATTTTAATTGCAGGCCCAAACAACCTAGCAGATATATTTGCAACTTTTACGCAAGCAATGGAATTGCCAAATAGCGTGCTTGAAATATTTCATCAGAAGCTAGAAGCTATTGCAAAACGCAACATAGAAAACATGTCCACAGTTGAGTTTTTACAACACTACAATGGTGAAACCCTGGTAGTACATGATCACAATGATCGCATTGTGCCTTTCACGGAAGCAGCAACCGTGGCCAAAGAGGTGGCATCTGCATCGCTGTTTGCTACCACAGGTTATGGCCATTTTAGAGTTCTAGGCGCAAAAAATGTGCTCAGTTTTATCGTTGATTTTATAAACAAGACTAATTAGATAGCTAACCACCAAGTCCCGCCTAATCCGCTGAAATACTTATTACTACCAGTTATCTTTTTTATGGTCACTGGTAGTTGAGATTCTGCCATGCATCGTTAATCGCGCGTCTGTATTAGTGAATCAGTTCAATATATATATATATAACTGAATAACTTGGTTTAACTACTTTAATTCCGCACATGGACTTATCAGACAAGGAACGCTACTCAATTAGTAAAGTGGGTGATGACACTTTTGTGCTCACCGATGCCGATACATTGCAGACTTGGCAGATAGAGATTTTGCGTAATAGCTATAAGGAAGAAAGTAACGAGCCTGTTTCCACCTCTTCTAATCCAGAGAAGTAGACTACACAACTAACGTCTTTGTGGTACTGCAGCGGTATCAATTTTAGTTAGCAATTTTTCAAAAGAAGTATAACCACTTGCCAACACGGCATAATTATCATTATCTTTTGCCATCAATGTAGGATAACTTTGCACTGCAAGCTGTTGGCAAAGATCAAAATCTAACGCCAGCTCTTTTGCCACTTCTCCACAGCTTAGATCTTGAGTAAATCTTTTTTCATTTATCAAGAAGTTACTTGCAATATTTATTAGCACCGCTTCATCTGTAAGATTTTTGTTCTCAGTATAAAATGCATGTTGGATAGCATGCAGGTAGTCTAATTCTTTATGTGGAAGTTGTTTACTAAAAGCTTTAATCGAAAGACAGGCTAAGCGAGTGTTATAAATAAAATCTTCCGGCATTGAAAAATTAAAATCGAAAGCTTGACCAGTTGTTTTATATACATTGCTCCATTGGCCCATCACATAACCGCACAATGCCTTATCCATTGGTTGATCAGTATCGATCCTAAATGGGGTTAACACCACTCTAATATTATCTTCAGGAAATGAATTTTTTAGTTCTTGTATAACTGGAGCAAAACCCCAGCACCAGGAACACATGGGGCTGACAAAATAGAATAGCTGCATCTTCAATTTGCTCCAACTTGTGCTTGTCCAATACCACGCGGGTCACTCGCCGCAGTAACTTTATTACTTTGTTGATCCCAGATAACCGTATGCATGTTTCCGTAATTGCGATCTAATTCGTTTAATCTATGCCCCATTGATTCAAGCGTATGTTGTGTTCGTGCATTAAACGCTCCTGTTTCAAACTGAATTTCATCTGGTAAGAATTGATGATGAAAACGTGGCAACTCAACCATCTGTTGCGCTGAAGCACCTTCAAAAAATGCTAGTGCCGATAAAAGCACCATACTTATAATTCGACTTCCTCCAGGTGTACCTAATATTGCGGTGCGTTGGCCATCATATAAAAACGTTGGTGACATACTTGATAACATTCGCTTGCCTGGTTGAATAGCATTAGCTTCACTGCCTACCAAACCCCATAAGTTTGCATGGCCTGGCTGGATAGCAAAATCATCCATCTCATTATTCAGTAGCACACCCGTCCCTTGCGCAACAAAACCTGAACCAAAGTAGTAATTAACAGACAGTGTTGCAGCGACTTGATTACCCTGTTGATCCAGGATTGAAAAATGCGTGGTATTTTGCGCTTCTTCAATAATAGGTACGGTCTCCAGAATATCGGTTTGAATATATATTTGACTATCTGTCGCGAACTGCAAATTTAGATCTGAAAACTTCTTTGTAGCATATTCAATAGACAATAGTTCATCCACCGCAACGTCTACAAAATCTTCATCACCAAGAAATTCAGCACGATCATGATAGGCACGACGCATAGCTTCAACAATTACATGCTCGCGCTGACTGTCGCTCATTGCCTGCAAATCGTAATTCGACAACATGTTTAATACTTGCATCAACACAATGCCGCCTGAAGAGGGTAACGCTGCACTAACAATATCTATATCCTTATATCTGCCTGATACCGGCTGACGCTCTACAATTTGATAATTATCTAAATCTTGTTGTTGCCAAATTCCCCCGGCTTGTTGAACGCTGGTTACTAGTTTAGTTGCAACATCACCCTTATAGAAACCATTTGCGCCGTGCTCACCGATACTCTTCAACACCTTGGCGAGGTCGGGCTGCTGTAAGATATAACCGACATCAGGCACCTGGTTTTGCTGTAAAAATATTTCTGCCGTGTGAGGAAAACTTCTCAAACGATCAATGACTGCTTTGGCACGTGAATTATAGAATTCACTCACCTCAAACCCGTCACGCGATAAGTTCACGGCTGCACTTAAGCTAGTGCTTAGAGGTAACTGACCATATTTTTCAGCAATATGTGCTAACGCTGCTGGCGTCCCCGGTATTGCTGCAGCTAACGGGCCATTAACCGATTGCCCGGTAGGCTTGCCATCCGCTCCGATGTACATGTCTCGCGTGGCCGCTAAAGGTGCCACTTCACGGCCATCAACCATCACATTCTGATCACTCTTCGCTAAGTGCAGTAACCAAAATCCCCCACCTCCTAAACCTGACGCATACGGTTCTACCACGGCTAGCACCGAGGTAACTGCAACAGCAGCATCAAACGCATTACCACCTTGCTGTAGTATATTAATACCTGCCTGGGTGGCCAAAGGATGTGCACTGGCCACTGCAAAGTTATCGCTTAGAAGGGTTTGTGTTGTCGATGATTGTTCATGCTGCGTGCCACATGCAAACAATAAGAAAAATACTGTTAGATTGGCAAGAGGCAATCGAAACGATAGCAAGATAGGAATATCCTTGAGTGCTAGCCGAGACTTTTATTTTTCAGAGCGCTCACTACAGAAGATGAAACAAACTTAGAGACATCACCTCCCAACTTGGCAATTTCTCGCACCAGGCTAGAAGAAATATATGCATACTCTTCTGCAGGAGTAAGAAACATTGACTCAAGTTCACTATCTAACTGTCGATTCATACTGGCTAATTGAAATTCAAATTCAAAATCAGATACTGCACGTAAGCCACGCAGTATTATTTTAGCCTCTTGCTCGCGCGCGAAATTAACCAATAAGCCATCAAACCCACAAACCTTTGCATTTGGATATTTCTCAAGAGCTTGCTCCGCCAATGCAACACGTTCGTGCAAAGCGAAGTATGGCCCCTTGTTGCCACCACTAGCGGCCACACCCACAATCACCCGGTCAAAAATGCTACAAGCACGTCTTACCAGGTCTGTATGACCGTTTGTAATAGGATCGAATGTGCCTGGATAAACCGCAATAAGTGCCATAACTAAATTCTAATATGAATACTATTTATATTCGCGATTAATTTTCAAGATTATAGCTAAATAGTCCACTTATAAAGTGCATAGTGCACTTCACCAGAAACTTTTTCACGCACGCAGCTTAAATTTTCTAACAGTAGCTCTGACCAAGCTTCTGGCGAAACACTCGCTGCTGCATTTCGACTATTACCATCTTTTTGCTGAGAAGCTGACTCTACATATAGCAGACCATTATCACTGAGTAATCGATGTTTGATTATCACAGGTATAACTTTGCCAAGCAGATTACTATCAAATGGCGGATCTAAAAAAATAATATCAAATTGTCGCTTCACAGTTTGAATATAAGTCAATGCACTTTGGCATTTAACTTCAAACACCTGAGCATTGAATTGTTGTTTTTGCTCATTCAACATGGCTGCAATACGAGCATCGTCCTCAACCAAAACCACCTCTTCTGCACCGCGAGACATCGCTTCAAAACCCAATGCTCCACTACCAGCAAATAAGTCTAAGCAAGATGCATTTTTTATATAAGCAGCTAGCCAATTGAATAGCGTTTCACGCACACGATCAGGTGTAGGTCTGATTTTTGGAGAATCTATAAATTGAATTCGGCGGCTACGCCACCTGCCACCAATAATACGAAGATTATTCTTACCCGGCACTGTATACCCTATCTGAATAACTTTTTTATTGCTCAGGTCCACCGACAATAATTTTGGCTAATTTATTTGGCTGTAGATGTTTTTTAAATGCTGCATGGATTTCATCTTTTGTTACTGCAGAAACTTTATCATTAAAAGTTTCCAAGTAATCTAGTGGTAACCCATAAAAACCTAATAAGGATAAATATCCCAATATGTCGCGATTACTATCAATGCGTAACGGAAAGCCACCAATAATATTATTTTTTGCTGACGCAAGCTCTTCTTCTGTTGGGCCCTCGTTAACAAATTTCTCTATGGTCTCTAACGACACTTGTACTGCCTGCTGTGCTTGATCGCTACGAGTCTGCAAGCCCAAAGTATAAGGGCCCGGCAAATACAACGGGAAAAAATAACTATAAACACTATAAGACAAACCACGCTCAACACGAACTTCTTTAACTAGACGGGATGTAAATCCGCCGCCGCCTAAAACCTGATTACCAACATATAAGGTAAAGTAGTCAGGGTGGCCACGTTGTATACCCAATTGACCAAGATAAACGTGTGCTTGTTGCGAAGGATAAGGTATATAAATATCCGCCATATCATTTGATGGTTGGGGTTGGGTAATAGGCTCCGGCTTGGAACCATGTGCTATATTTTCTGATATTTGCTCGGCTATTATTTTCGCTTGTGCAACATCAATACCGCCTACAATTGCAATCAAAGCATTTTCTGCCACCAGGTATTGCTGATGAAATCTTTTTACATCATTCAAACTAATCGAGTTGATACTGTCTTTAAATCCTAAAGACGGGTTTGCATATGGATGATTTCCATAAATAGCTTTATAAAAAGCTCTACTCGCAATATCTGCTGGACTTTGTTCTGATTCTTTTAACGCAATTAACGACTGGTTTTTTATACGAGAAAAGTCATTTTTAGGAAAGCTTGGTTTTGCAAGTATGCTAATAAATGTTTCTAACGCTGGTTGCAATAAAGCCTCATCAGTTAGACTTCGTAGCGCAACACTAGATCGATCTAAATCGACACTTGCACCATACTGAGCACCCACATCTTCAAATTGTTCGGCAATTGCATCAGCATCTAGCTCTCCAGTACCA
The DNA here is from genome assembly GCA_964486815.1 of uncultured Thiotrichales bacterium. Lineage (GTDB taxonomy): Bacteria > Pseudomonadota > Gammaproteobacteria > UBA4575 > UBA4575 > JABDMD01. The sequence continues at coordinate 39,955 of CAZAOO010000015.1, read as the reverse complement.
GAATTAAGCAAATCATGAGTTAACTGAGAAAGCCCGGCCAGTTTTCCATCTCTGCCGCTTCCAGCATCAAACGTTATTGCTATATCTAACATAGCCAACTCGGGTGCAGCTACAAACAATGTTTTTACACCATTATTAGTGTTCCATTCTTCAATTTCCAGTGCAGCTTGGACATGACTTGTGGCAAGTAAAAGACTTAAAATAAACGCATTGAATATAAATCTACGTCGAAACATTGGCAATTGGGTTGTTATTTTAAATTTCATATTTGTTAGTATTTGCTTGAGTGTATTGTTGTAAATTTACTATTTAGACTTATCTGCAGTTTGATTTTCTATTGGCTGTAATACGGCAACGGTCAAACCTTCTTCCACTAGGTATTTACGAGCCACCTCACGCACTTGTGCAGCTGTTATTTCATTAATGCGCTGGTTGTATTCTTCCATTAGCTGCCAACCCAAACCAACCGTCTCTAAACTTCCAATTACAGTGGCTTGCCTTTGAATAGAATCTTGCTGATACACTTCACTAGCAATCACCTGTGCTTTGACGCGTTTCAATTCTTTTTCGCTAACCAAATTTTCCTGGATATCTTTAATTTCTCCATAAAGTGCCAGCTCAACTTCTTCAATACTATGCTTCTCGGTTGGAGTAGCATCAAACAAGAACAAGGTTGGGTAACGAGAGAAAATGTTGTAGCCAGCACCTGCACCTGAAACTAATTCTTTTTCTCGCACCAGTTTTTTGCTCAATCTTGCACTACGTCCACCATCTAATACGGCTGCTAACACAGATAGTGCGTAAGGCTCCCAGTCTTCTTCAGCTGTTGCTAATGACGGCACTTTATAACCAAGCATAATATAGGGAAGTTTTGCTATCGCTTTGACTGCAACACGTCGGGTACCTGTTTGCGGGTGTTCCAGCCTGGGTTTGCTAGCTTTAACAGGACGGCCTTCAAGCCCGCCAAAGTATTGCTCTGCCATTGAAAATACATTTTCCGGATTCACATCACCCACCACTACCAGGGTGGCATTATTAGGCGTATACCAGCGCTGGTACCATTCTGCTAAATCATCAATCACAAGGTTATTTAAATCATTCATCCAACCGATGATAGGATGGTGATATGGATTATTGTTAAAAGCTATAGCAAAAAGTTGTTCATACACGAGTGCGTTCGGATTGTCGTCAGTACGTAAACGTCGTTCTTCCTTGACCACCTCAAGCTCACTGTTAAAGTCTTCTGGCGATAAAATCAGATTGAGCATTCGGTCTGATTCGAGCTCGAAGCTTGTTTGCAAATGCTGTTTGCCCATTAACTGGTAATAAGCAGTGTAATCACGACCGGTAAAGGCATTGTCACGTGCGCCTATCTCAGCAACAATTGAAGAAAAGGTTCCAGAAGGATATTTTTCGGTACCTTTGAACATCATGTGCTCAAGCACGTGTGATACTCCTGTGATACCGCTATGCTCTTGAGCCGATCCAACTCGATACCAAACTTGTGATATCACAACCGGGGCACGATGATCCTCCTTGACAATCACTTTCATGCCATTTTTAAATATCTTTTCGTGTGTAGTGCCAGAGCTATTAGTAGTGACTAGTGTTTCATTTGAACTATCAGTTGCTGTAACAACAGCAGATTTGTCAGATACACTAGTGCAGCTCGCCAAAATAAAGAGTAGTGGTAAAATTTTTATTAGTTTCATTTGTTACGTGTGTATGTACTTGATGTTAGGATTAGCGCCATTTTATATACAGCAGTATTCCTTAGACCATACTATAAATATTCGTTCAAAATCTATAATTGAGTTTGTTATATGACCGATACAGGAGTTTTTCAGCGCCTACGCAATGGGTTATCTAAAACTAGCGAAGCCTTAACTGAAGGCTTGGCGTCAGCGGTATTAGGCAAAAAAGTACTTGACGATGATTTAATCACCGAGATTGAAGATCGCTTGCTAATGGCTGATGTAGGCATTGAAACCACCAATAAAGTTATTCCTAATCTTGTTGAGAGGGTAAATCGATCACAACTCACGGATGCCGAAGTTCTTTATGATGCTTTGCAAGCAAGCATCGCAGAAATTCTAATCCCATGTAACAAACCTTTGATAATGGGTAGAATTCGGCCCTTCGTGATATTGGTGGTAGGTGTAAATGGTGCAGGTAAAACCACCACTATTGGAAAAATTGCACAACGACTAGTGGAGTATCGCCAATCAGTGATACTCGCTGCAGGTGACACCTTTCGAGCCGCAGCGGTAGAACAATTACAGGAATGGGGTAATCGCATCAATGCACCTGTTATTGCACAAAAAAGTGGTGCAGACAGTGCAGCAGTGGTGTTTGACGCATATCAATCAGCAAAAGCACGTAATGTGAATGTACTCATTGCAGATACGGCAGGCCGCTTACACACGCAGCAGAACTTAATGGAAGAATTACAAAAAATAAAACGTGCACTACAAAAAATTGAACCTGAAGCCCCTCATGAAACTCTACTAGTACTGGAAGGCAGCACCGGACAAAATGCTATTAATCAAGCTGTTGAGTTTGATCAAGCATTAGGAGTTACAGGATTAGCGATTACTAAATTAGACGGTAGTGCAAAAGGCGGTATTGTTTTAGCAATCGCAGATAAATTACAAATACCAATTCGCTACATAGGCGTGGGGGAAGCCGTAGAAGATCTGCGTGTTTTCAATGCACATCAATACGCAGGCGCCTTACTGGGACGCGAACCGATAGCAGCTGAAATCACCTAAGGTCTGAAAGTATTTTTCAAGTAGGCATCACGCAATGATCGAACTACAAAATGTTACCAAGCGTTATCCGGGAAACCGTGAGGCTTTATCTCACCTGGATTTAACTATAGAGCAAGGTGAAATGGCTTTTCTTACCGGCCCTTCTGGCGCTGGTAAAAGTACACTTTTAAAGCTCATTGCAGCTATAGAGAGGCCAACACGCGGACAAATTTTCATCAATCGAAAGAATATTACTAAAATACCGAGACGCAAAGTGCCTGCATTACGTAGACACATGGGCGTGGTGTTTCAAGACCATCATTTGCTACATGATCGCAATGTTTTTGATAATGTTTCACTTCCATTGCAAATTGCAGGCTTCGCACAAGTAGACATTAATCGCAGAGTACGTGCAGCATTAGATAAAGTAGACTTACTGGACAAAGAGCAGATGATGCCGATTACATTATCAGGTGGTGAGCAGCAACGTGTGGGCATTGCACGCGCAGTAGTCCATAAACCTGCGATTTTATTGGCTGATGAGCCCACAGGAAACCTAGATCCAGAACTCTCTGCTGAAATTATGCGCTTGTTTAGTGATTTCAATCAGGTTGGTGTTACTGTATTAATTGCTAGTCACGATTTAGAACTAATAAAGCGCATGCAAAAACGTATCATCCGTCTTCGTGCGGGCGAGTGTACAGACTCTCAGAAAGCACAAGATGTGCAAAACTTTGAGATTTTGAATTAGCACATGGCAAAAGCTAAGCGTCAGCAACCACTCTCCAAACCCAATGCAAAAACACGCATGCGTGCCTATGTACGTGACCATGTGCGAGTTCTGCTATTTAGCCTAGGTAAACTTTACCGAACCCCTTTCGCAAGTGCATTCACCCTGTTGATGATTGCTGTTGCACTCGCATTGCCTGCGTGCTTGTATGTATTGCTTAACAATTTGCAAACTGTAACGCACAAGTGGGACAACGCAGGGCAAATTTCACTGTTCTTGCATTCCAAAACCTCTGAACCAGCAATCAAACAGTTGATAGATAAGCTAAGCGAGCATAAAGAAGTAAGTAATGTTGAATATCTACCAGCTGATCTAGCACTTCAGGAATTCAAACAGCTTAGTGAGTTTGGTGAATTATTAGAGGGCTTGCCAAGCAACCCATTGCCGCCGACATTAATAGTGACTCCTACTGACTCAGCCAAACACAACGGAACGCTACAAGAGCTCAAAAAAGAATTTCAATCTTTGCCGAAAGTTGAGCAGGTACAATTAGACATGCAATGGTTACAGCGTCTTCAGGCTATAACCTACATAATTCGCCGCGCGATAACTGCAATTGGTATCATGCTGGGTCTGTCTGTTTTATTAGTGGTTGGCAACAGTATTCGTTTAGATATTGAAAATCGACGTGCTGAAATTGAAGTTACAAAATTGATCGGTGCAAGTGACCGTTTTATTCGCCGACCTTTTTTGTATGGTGGCATGTGGCTTGGCCTATTGGGTGGTTTACTGGCACTACTTTTAGTATTTACTGTGTTGCTAGTAATACGGCAACCCGCTCAGGAATTAATCGGCCTCTACAATAGTGACTTTACATTACAACTACCGAGCTTCACGCAAAGTCTTTCTTTGGTGGGGAGCAGTATTTTTTTAGGCTTATTTGGCTCATGGCTAGCGGTGGGCCATCGCATTGCAAAAATTCAACCAAGTTAATTAAGACTTGAAATTTTTACTATATTTTGAGCTGACTGAAACTAGCTTGCCAGTATGGCATTTGGCAGCGAGTCGTTTGAAAGAATATTTTTAGTTACACTATTACGGCGTTTAACTGCAAAGTCTTGAAGTATTACCAACCCTGTTCCAGGTTAGAGACTGAAAGGCGCCAATTGATAACATCTGCAGTATCAAAAACCAGCTCACGCTCATGATGAGCCACAGGTATTCCGGTTAATCGCTTGCGTATGTAAGGCAAACCTCTTTGAATCCAATGATCAATAGTCGGCTGATCAACCCCGAAGATGTGTGCTAGATCCGATTTGCTTACTTGTACGCCAGGCATGAATTTATTTTTAAGATACGTAAATTAATTAAATTGTATAACTATGCATTTTTAGGCGTATTCGAAATTGACAAAGTACAAATTTAGACCGATAAAGTGACAACAACTCCATACCGAAATGTTCATATGAGTTAGCCTCAAATTATTTACTATTGGATAACTGCTCAACGCCCGTGTGGCAACAAAGATACTGACTCAGCATTTTGAAACAATAGTGTACCGGGTGAAGCGTGCTTACGAAGCGACGTAACAACAAACAAGATTTGCTCGAGCAAAATGCTGTGGGATGTTTATTTATTTCTTTATCTATTTGATGATCATAAAGCCAAAGAAGTTTGGCTATGAAATAGCTGATTACAGAATATTAACCTTAATAAAAAAGTGTGTATTAAACCTTGAATCAAAGCGGTTACAGCTAATATCGGCTTCAGCATTGAACTCACTACCAGGTTAGCACTCTAATACCAAGAGTGCTAAAATTAGACAACCCGCGTAAATATTATGTGTAAATATTAAGAGAGGAAATCAAGTATATGGCCAAGTCGATTATGCCCCAACAGACACCTCTAAGCGTATCCACAGCGAATGTGGATAGCTATATTGCGTCTGCCTATCAGATACCAGTACTGGATGCTGATCAAGAACATGCTCTAGCGGTACGCCTACACGAGAGTAACGATCTAGATGCGGCGCGTACTTTGATTCTCCACCACCTACGCTTCGTAGTGCAAGTAGCACGCGGATATAGTGGCTATGGCCTACCTATCGCTGATCTCATCCAAGAAGGCAATGTGGGCTTGATGAAAGCAGTTAAAAAGTTTGATCCAGACAAAGGTGTGCGCCTAGTATCGTTTGCCGTACATTGGGTGCGTGCAGAAATACATGAGTACGTATTACGCAATTGGCGGATTGTTAAAATTGCGACTACAAAAGCGCAACGCAAACTATTTTTTAATTTGCGCAGCCAAAAAAAGAGACTTGCCTGGTTAAACCAGGCTGAAGTTGAAGATGTCGCAGAACAGCTTGGCGTGAAACCCAAGGACGTGTTGGAAATGGAAAAACGCCTCAGCAGTCCTGACATGGGATTTGATTTACCGGAAAGTGCTGATGAAGAAGATTTCACAAACTATTCTCCTGCCGCATATTTAACTGATGATATGGATACACCAGAATTGCATGCTGAACAGCATGATTGGCAGGCCCATCAAAATAGCCAGTTAAAAGTTGCTCTGGAAGAATTAGATGAACGCAGCCGTGACATTATTTCCAAACGCTGGTTGACCGAGAATAAAACTACCCTGCAAGATTTAGCAGAAAAATATCAAGTGTCTGCAGAAAGAGTGCGCCAACTAGAAAATAATGCAATCAAAAAACTTAAACAAGTAGTAGTTGCAGCCTAGCATCAACTTATACGTTTACCCCAAGCGCGAATAATAAATCAATGTCACTACACTGAGCAGCAGCAATGCTGCTCCGCCATTGTGCATAACCGCTATACTAATTGGTAGACTCATTACCACATTAGAAACTCCTAGAGCTACCTGAGCCAGCAAAAACAATAAGGTTATCGGTGCTAACTGACGTAAATTTACTGACAGCTTATTATTTTTCATTATGCGAAATAATAAAAAAAGCCAAAATACTGTAACCACTATTGCAAATATACGATGACTAAGATGTATAGCGGTTCGCGCCGGGTTATCCAATACTCCAAACTCATAGTTTTGTCCCAAGCCTCTCCAAAAAATAAAGCCCTCTTTGAAATCAGTCTCTGGCCACCACTCGCCTTGGCAAGTAGGAAAATCCGGGCAAGCTAATGCTGCATAATTGGTACTCGTCCAACCGCCTAATGAAATTTGTCCAATTAATAACACCAAACCCAAATACAATATCGGGGTTAACTTTTTATTATCTGAGTTAGCAGTAACGGCTTGCTTCGAGCTCTGCAACACCAGCAACCAAAGCAAGGCCACAATGGTTAAGCCACCCAGTAGATGTAGCATTACAATTGCTGGTTTCAGCAACAGTGTTACCGTCCACATTCCCAGCAAAGCTTGAAAGATTACCAAGCCAACCAAAAATATCGGCAGCCATACCGGCTGTTTCGGGTTACTGCGATTCTTGATACCCAAAACCGCTAACAATAAAATCAATATGCCTAAGATTGCAGCAAAATAACGGTGGATTACCTCTTTCCAGGCTTTATCGGATTCCACCGAACGTTGTGGATATGCTTCATTAGCATTATCAATTTCGGATAGTGACTCTGGAACACCTACCAAATGTCCATAACAGCCTGGCCAATCAGGACAACCCAATCCTGCATGTGATAAGCGAACATAAGCCCCAAGCACAACAACCACTAAGGCTAATAAAACTGAAAAAATGGCAATTTTTCTAAACATATTTAGTAATATTTATTAGTTATATTATTTTTGGCTTAACCGATTTTAGACACTTTTAATAATCTTTTAAGGTCTTTTTTCATACCTTTAGAGGTTGCATCTTTGGCGTACCACATCATTAAATTACCATGTGGGTCAATAACATAGACTTGATGGATGGGAAAAGCTTGGAATTGTGGTAAAGTTTTTTCAAACCATGCGTATTGCATGCCAGGATATTTCGAAAATATTTCCTCTATGCTTTGTGTTTTTTGATGCGTTTTCAAACCAAGATACTTACGCTGCACGCGATCGCTTTCACGACCCAAAGTTAACCGCACTTGGCGCATTTTGAATAAATTTGCTTCACAATACAAATCACATAACTCATCACCAATGTAGAGCAAAGTCCATTTACCGATAAATTCTTCATGACTCCATGAACTGCCATCCAGTGAAACTAGCTCAAACTCTTCTAGTGGTTGAGCGGGTACAACCAAGATGCCATGGTTTTGGGTAGATGAATTGAGCCAACTATGAGGTACATAATACAGCCACATAGCAAAAAATAATGGCCCAAAAAATACTGCGAACAAACCAAGCAAATAACTTCTACTTTTAGTTTTCTTTTCCATAAGATTAATAATTGTATAGAGATTAATTTTTTGAGGATTTGGACTTAACCCAGGGTGAGTGCAGAATCAGGAGAATTGCAAATACAGTTAATGCTAAAGCAAACCATTGCACTGCATAGCCAATATGCACTTCATAACTAAGTTGATTAGATGATCGATTAGTCAGCAATGGCCATTGAGTATTTAGTGCATCTTTTTGTCCAGCATTGATACGCAAAGTGAGGGGCAAAACCTGCACACCCAAACGCGACTGTAACTGCTCAAAATCCAAGTACTGAATTAAACGTGGCCACTCCTGTCCATCGTTGTCTACTGTGCCCAGGCTATACGCTTTACCATAAGGCACATATACCGTGCCGACGACTTCCCGTAACTCTTCACTCACGGTTATTTCTGGAAGCTGATCTCGTGAACCTTGCAATGGCGTCCAACCACGATCAACCAATAAAACCGTCTCAGCATCATCCAGCAATAACGGAGTAAATATATTATACCCAACTTGATGGTCTAATATTTGATTGTCCAACACAAACTGTTTTGAATTAATAAATTTTCCTTGAACTCGCATGGGTCGAAAGCGCATATTTTCATCTACCTGAAACGGTAATTCTAGGGTAAGTGGTAGATCATTTTGACGTTGTTCACTGTCCACTTGCATTTGTTTTTTCTCTTCTGCACGTTGCAATTGCCATACACCCAAACCACTGAGCAGACTTGCCACCACTATCGTGAGTAAAAGATTAAATAATGAGGGTTTTCGCCAACGATTATTTTCTGTCACAATGAATCTGCCATATATCTACCATTTTTAACATGCCTGTAAAAATCATTGCCATTTTAATATTTCTTGCTGCACTAGGCAGCCTTGCATCCGCTATGGTTTTTTTAGTAAAGGACAAAGGTAAAACAAACCGTACTGCAAAAGCATTAACCTACAGGATAGGTTTATCTGTACTGGTGTTTGTGCTTTTAATACTGGGTTATTTTGCTGGTCTGATCGAACCTCATGGCATATCAGGTTAAACTACAAGCTAAAAAAAACGCCGCAAATGCGGCGTTCTAAATAAGCATTTGCTCTATTCACTAGACCCAATACACAAAGATAAACAGGCCAAGCCACACCACATCTACAAAGTGCCAATACCAGGCCGCAGCTTCAAAACCGAAATGATGCTCAGGTTTAAAGTGACCTCGAATACAGCGTATTAAAATCACGAATAGAATGATGGCACCAATAGTTACGTGCATACCGTGAAAGCCGGTTAGCAGGAAGAATGTTGAGCCATATACTCCTGAACCCAGGGTTAAGCCAAGATCCTTATAAGCATGTATGTACTCAATACTTTGAACAACCATAAAGATTGCACCTAACAGCACGGTTAGGAACAAACCAAATATCAACTGCCCCCGATGGTTGGCTTTTAGCGCATGGTGTGCCCAGGTCAACGTCACTCCACTGGTCAACAACAACGCTGTGTTTACAGCAGGTAAGCCCCATGCACCTATGGTCTGAAAATTACCGCCTATTTCACCCGGTCCATTTGCAGTAAGAGGCCAAATGGCTTCAAAAGTTGGCCACAAATAACTATTGGTAGCTGCACCCGTACCTTCACCCCCTAACCACGGCAGAGAATACACTCGCGTGTAAAACAAGGCACCAAAGAAGGCAGCAAAAAACATCACTTCAGAAAAAATAAACCAAAACATGCCCCAGCGGAATGAAGTATCCACCTGGCTGTTGTAGGCACCAGACTGACTTTCTTTAATCACGGCACCAAACCAGCCAAATAACATCACCAACAAAATAACTGCACCTACGATCATGAGGTGCTTGCCCCAAACTGCACCATTCAATAGATTGGAAAACCCAACCATAAGACTGCAAACCGCAATTGACCCGGTTATTGGCCAGTGACTGCCATTAGGGATGTAATAGGTACTTTCTGCTTGTGCCATAAGTTATCTCTTAATAAATTTTAAGTGTTATCGATATTATCTAATGATGTACTAGCGGTATTACTAACATCAAAATAAGTATAAGAAAGAGTCACTGTCTTAATATGCTTTGGTAATGCTGGATTCACTACAAATACTACCGGCATTTCTAACGATTGGTCTGCTGTTAACAGTTGATCTGTAAAACAAAAACATTCCGTTTTAACAAAATGACTTGCAGCTGTACTAGGTGCAACACTAGGTATCGCTTGGCCGATGATGGAGCGATTGGTTTTATTATGCACAAAAAAACTTGTCTGATATGCCTTACCTGGGTGGACCTGCATTTTTGCGATTTCTGGTTTGAAATCCCATGACATGCCTTGGTTCAACGTAGTGATAAACTCTACGGTAATCGTGCGTGACTCATCAACTTCAAAATTAGCTTGTTGCTGTTGAGTCACGCTTTCAGACTTACCGTTTAACCCAGTAATATCACAAAGCAAATCATATAACGGTACCAAGGCATAACCAAAACCAAACATGGCTACCGCAAACAGGCTTAGTTTGAATGCGCTTATATTGGATGGAGATTTCATAACTATCTTACCTGCTAGAAGCTACTAAAAAATAAAATCCTACATAAATAAACAATGCTATGCAGCCCATAACAACTGCAGTACGCACTGCGGATTTCTTTTGTTGGTCCATTACTTAATCACTAAATATAGTCGTAATTACGTATTACTTATGTGCTGTCAAACCAAGCTCAGCTTCAACATCCGGTGGTGTTGTGAAACTGTGGTAAGGAGGAGGTGATGTTAAGGTCCACTCCAAGCCTTCTGCACCTTCCCAAACTCGATCGGTTGCTTTCGCGCCACCACGGATGGTTGCAATCACAATGCCTAAGAATATTAGTTGCGCAAAACCAAAGCCGAATGCACCAATGGTTGCAATTTGATTGTAATCAGCAAATTGTAAAGCGTAATCCGGAATACGTCGCGGCATACCTGCCAAACCGACAAAGTGCATAGGGAAGAATGTCACGTTTACAAAAATGGTTGATAGCCAAAAGTGTGTCTTACCCCAGAACTCGTTATACATATGCCCGGTCCATTTTGGTATCCAGTAATATACCGCAGCAATGATTGCAAATATTGAACCTGGTACGAGTACATAGTGGAAGTGCGCCACTACAAAGTAGGTGTCGTGATATTGATAATCAGCAGGGGTAATTGCCAGCATCAAGCCAGAAAATCCACCGATAGTAAACAAGATAATAAATGCGATTGAAAACAACATGGGCGTTTCAAATGTCATCGCACCGCGCCACATCGTACAAATCCAGTTAAAAACTTTAACGCCTGTCGGCACCGCAATAAGCATCGTCGCGAACATGAAAAACAACTGCCCTGCAAGCGGCATACCTACTGTAAACATGTGGTGCGCCCATACAATGAAAGACAAGAAAGCAATTGATGCGGTTGCATACACCATTGACGAATATCCAAATAATGGCTTACGTGCAAAGGTAGGAATAATGCTAGAGATCACTCCGAATGAAGGCAAAATCAAAATGTACACTTCAGGATGCCCAAAGAACCAGAAGATATGCTGGAATAATACTGGGTCGCCTCCTCCTGCCGCGTTGAAGAAACTAGTTCCAAAAAATTTGTCCGTCAACAACATGGTTACACCACCGGCTAACACTGGCATTACCGCAATTAATAAATAAGCAGTAATCAACCATGTCCATACAAATAGTGGCATGCGCATCAAGGTCATACCCGGTGCACGCATATTAAGAATTGTTGCCACTACGTTGATCGCACCCATGATGGATGACATACCCATAAAGTGAATCGCAAAAATTACAAACGGGAGTGCATCACCGGTTTGTAATGAAAGCGGTGGGTATAGCGTCCAGCCACCCGCAGGGCCACCACCGTCCATAAATAATGTAGACAACATCATGGCGAACGCAAATGGAAGTATCCAGAAACTCCAGTTATTCATTCGCGGCAGCGCCATGTCGGTGCCACCAATCATAATAGGAATCAACCAGTTAGCTAAGCCTGTAAAGGCTGGCATCACCACGCCAAAAATCATGATGATGGCGTGCATGGTGGTCATGGAGTTAAAGAATTGCGGATCTACAAACTGCATTCCCGGCTGAAATAACTCGCTACGAATGATCAGCGCCATGAATCCACCAATAAAGAACATGATGAATGAGAACCACAAATATAGCGTACCAATATCTTTATGATTAGTGGTGGTAATCCAGCGCATCATGCCTGATGGATGATGCTCTTCATGATGATCATCTGCTGCCATGGTAGACATATCTAAAACTCCCTAACTATTAAATCTTTACAATTAACTTGTTAAACCGATTACTTGTCCTATTAATTTTTCAGGGCTGCCTGCTTGTCCGCAACAGCTACGACTTTCTTGTCGCTAGACTGGCTAGAACTCGCCATGTTTTTATTCTCTTGATCCAATACCCATTGATCATACTCTTCAGGTGGCAATGCACGTACGACGATAGGCATAAAGCCATGGTCACGACCACATAATTCAGCGCATTGGCCGCGATATACTCCTGGTTTATCTATAACTGTCCACATTTGATTGATAAAACCTGGAATAGCATCTTTTTTAAGCGCTAAAGCAGGAACCCACCAGGCATGCAATACATCATTTGCCGTGAGTAGAATGCGAATTTTTCGATTGGTGGGTAAAACTAATTCGTTATCAACTTCCAGCAAGTAGTTCTCATTCTTCTCTTCACGATTATATATTTCGTCACGAGGAGTTTTTAAAATACTGTAGAAATCGATGTCGCTATCGACATACTCATAACGCCACATCCATTGATAACCGGTTACCTTGATCGTCATTTCAGCGCCACTGGTATCTTCCATGGCTATGAGTACTTTTGCTGAAGGAATCGAGATGCCAATTAAAATAATAAATGGCACTGCAGTCCATAAAAATTCCAAGGACGTACTTTCATGAAACTTTGCAGCAGTAACACCCTTAGATTTTCGATCTCTATAGATCGAGATAGCCATAGCACCAAATACTAATACGCCAATCACACAACAGATGTAAAAGATCAGCATATGAAGGCCGAAGACCTGATTACTTATATCAGTTGCACCCTTAGTCATGTTATATGGTTGAATATCGGCCCAAACATTTTGAGTAGAGATCGCTAGCAAGGCTAATAATGAGCTAATTGAACGTATGAAATATTTTTGTTTCATTTATATTTTCCTACTAAAAAACTAACTTTGTAAATCTAACTATGTATAAGTGTTGTATGCAGTGCTTTTGCTAATGAATTTGATAAACTTTTGCGCTCATCATTAGTTAAACATCTTCCTATTTCCGTTTCTTTACCTTTTGAACGCATCAGCAATTTACTTGGGTGGCCTTGTATTGGAGATTTTACTAATTCCAACTTTATCCAAGCTCGTTCAAATTGCCATGCTTCACTAGGCTTTTGTCTGCCCTTTTCTACTATAACTAAATTATCTTCTATTGTGACGACCTCTTGGTCACGACAGCGCAAACTGCACGAATATAGGCCAAGTGTTAGCGCTAAAATCTCTAATCCCGCAAATGGCAAAATTAGCCATAGCCCTTGTAATGCAAACATGCCTGCAATACCAAATGATATGACCGCCATAAAATAAATAAAAAGCTTATTGCCACGCCAAGAAAGGGATTGATTACGTCGAACTATAAATCGCTTTGGTGCAGCTAGTTCATGATCTATATCAGTAACTGTGGTCAAAGTATAAATCCCTTATTTCGCAAACCCAAATTCAGTAACTCCAGGGTTATATACTAAATATATCAGGCAACATTAATGTACGTAATTGTATCCCTCCATTAGAAAATGTCATTCCCATACATAAAGGGCAATAGGGATAGTTGTACTCTACAAAATTTATCGCTTATATTGCTATTAATTATGATTATTAGCAGTCTAATCCCCTCAACTATTTAATTTCACTAATTGGAATATGTATTTCTGTTTTACCAGCAACCGTTTCTTTTTTATTTAATCGCAACTTGCGCGCATAGCCATAAATGACTTCATAACTGGCCGGCAATAGGCCATTTTTTTGTCGATATTGCTCATAGGCCGCTTCAAATTGCTGGAATTTACCTTTGCCCATCAAACCACTAGATATACCTTCATCATGGCTAGCAAACTTGCCACGACTGCCTGTATCTTTTAAATCGCGTAATAACTGCCGAGCGCCTTGATACTCAATGGTAATTACTTCCATATCCACCACCGGATCACCATAGCGAGCTATTAATAACAAGTCGCCAATATGATGCATGTCAATAAAGCTATGCACATGTATGTTTTGATCTACTTGCGCCCAGCTTTGACGCAATTCTTTCAGCGTATCCGGCCCAAAAGTGGTAAACAGCAACACGCCATCAGGCTTTAGAATACGCCAGCATTCAGCAAAAACTTGCTGCAGATCTACACACCATTGAATGGTTGAGGTCGAGAACACCAGATCGACCGATTCATCTTTAATCGATAACTGCTCAGCATCACAGCATACGGATGAAGCAACTTGTTGTAAGGGCGGTTGCATTTGCTTCAGCTGCATTAACATTGGTAAAGACACATCACTAGAAATTACATCTGCATCAGGGAAATGTAACTGCAATCCTCGAGTGCTTTTACCGGTACCAGAACCAATATCCAAAATCGTATTCGGCTCTAGTTTCAGCATTTGTAATCGTTCAATCGCCCGATCACAAATTTCTTGCTGAACAATTGCCGCAGCATCATAAGTATCTGCCGCTTTTGAAAAATCTTTACTTATTCGCTGTTTATTTAGCATCAATTTTATTTACTGTGTTGCTTTACATGCATTTTACTTGCTCTATAAACTGTTCAGGATGTGATAAAAATGGCACATGCCCTGCGCGAGGAACTTTACATAGACGCACATGCTCCCAGGCATTAGCGGTTTGTTCGGCACCATCAACAGATAAAACCTGATCATTCTCACCATGCAATAGAACTATTGGCAGCTTTATTGATGCATATGCTGCACGCAAATCACTCTTCAACAACCAGTCCAGTCCCCAGCGAATATTGTCTAGCTTTAAAGCGGATTGTTGTTTTGAAGCAGCTTGCTGCAAATTTTGCATTATCTGTTTTGACGACTTCCCGTGTAATACCTGTAAAGCAATGAATTGTTTCAAAGTCTCTTTTGGTGAAGCATCAAATTTTTTTACAAATTGCTGGAAAGTATTAATCTGCATCGCATGTGGCCAGTCTTCAGCTGTTACAAACTTTGGAGTGCTGGCAATTAGCATCAGACTTTGTACTCGCTCGGGAAACTGTTTTACATATAACTGTGCTAATAAGCCACCCAATGACCAGCCAATAAGCAGGCAATGCGGTGGCAAGGTATTTGCCAATAATTCAAGCCCCTGATCAACACTACCATTCCAGACGATGCTGTGACTCTCACCGTGGCCCGGTAAATCAATACACCAAACTTGAGAATCTTTACTTAGTTCAGCGATGCAGGGTTGCCAAATTTTCGAACTCGAACCCCATCCATGTAACAATGCCAACACCGGAACATTACTTCCTTGGCCAAATTTTGAAACATGTAATCTAGGCATTTTAATTATGGATATTCTTCCAACTCAACTACTGATGGTTTTAGGCGCGTATCTACTTGGTTCGATAAATAGCGCCATCATTGTAAGCAAAGCATTCAGTTTACCCGACCCTAGGGAGCTAGGCTCTGGCAATCCTGGGGCAACCAATGTATTACGTACTGGCAATAAGACCGCAGCAGCTATTACTCTAGCTGGAGACTTGTTAAAAGGTTTACTTCCCGTTGTTGCAGTCGACATGTTTACCGCAAATGCCCCACTTGTTGCAGCCACCGGGATCGCAACCTTAGTTGGACACATGTACCCGCTTTATTATCGCTTCAAAGGGGGTAAAGGCGTTGCCACCACTCTCGGTGTCTTGCTTGGATTTGATTGGTTGTTAGGCGTTGCATGGATTGTGTTTTGGCTAGTTACCGCACTTGTATTTCGCTATTCATCCCTTTCTGCTTTAGTAGCTACTTTTCTGATTCTAATTGTTAGCTGGTTTTGGACAGATAATATTTGGTTATTTGTACCAATGGCAATTATCACGATGCTTGTTTTTTGGAGACACCGCAACAATGTTCAAAAATTATTGCTCGGCATGGAATCTAAACTTGGCAACCCACAGGGCAAATCGAAGTAAATACTTAAATAGCTTCTAACGACCACCTAGGCTGTACTTGAATCTGTAAATCCTGAGTCTGTGCCGGGCCGTGCATATGTAACTGATTTAACTTTAATAGCCCAAGTTGTGCCACCATCGCTGCATTATCGGTGCAGAACTCCGGAGCTGGATAAAATACTTCCATACCACGCTTAGCCAGTTTTTCTTTTAATTGCTGACGCAGCTTTTTATTTGCACCTACCCCGCCTGCTACCACTAAGGTTTTTGCATCGCTTTGCTGCAATGCCCGCAAAGACTTAATCCTTAGCGTATCTACCGCTGCATCTTCAAATGCGCAGGCTACATCGGCACGTGTTTGATCATCGATACAAGAATGATTCTTTTGCAGGTCTTTGAGCGTGTTTAACACATGAGTTTTCAAGCCGCTAAAACTAAAATCCAGCCCGGGCCGATCCGTCATGGGTCGTGGAAAACTAAAACGTTTCGCATCGCCCTGGGTAGCTAATTTTGCGATTTGTGGTCCACCCGGATAGGGCAGGCCTAGTAATTGTGCAGTTTTATCAAAAGCTTCTCCTACTGCGTCATCAATGCTCTCGCCCAATATGCTATAGCTGCCTAATTCATCAATTTTCACCAACAGAGTATGTCCACCCGAAACCAACAGCGCCACATAGGGGAAGTCAGGAGAAATGTTTTCGATTAATGGCGCTAACAAATGGGCTTCCATGTGATGGATGGGTATAGCAGGCTTATTAATCGACCATGCCAAACTACGCGCAAACCCAGCACCCACCAGCAGCGCGCCCATCAACCCGGGACCGGATGTATAGGCAATCGCATCTAGATCAGCTATCTCAAGTTTGGCCTCCGCCAGCGTTTCCTGAACCAGCGGGCCGAGCTTGCGAATGTGGTCTCGGGAGGCTAATTCGGGCACTACGCCCCCGTAAGGACTATGAATCTCAATTTGAGAGTAGAGCTTATTAGCCATTAAACCAGCCGAATCGCTGATAATTGCCGCAGCTGTCTCATCACAAGAGCTTTCTATACCTAGTACACGCATTGCTGCATTATCATGCTATTTAGCCATCCTGATATATCCTCGAATTAGATAGGCTTTTAAAAGTAATACTGTATATCCAGTATAGTAATTTGATATTCACATCGCCAACTGTATAATTGCGGCTCATTTTTCAATTAAGTAATTCTAAAGTCATATGCCAGGTGTACGAGTAAAAGAAAACGAGCCCTTTGATTTCGCATTGCGACGCTTCCGTCGATCTTGTGAAAAGGCTGGAACAGTCACTGAAGTTCGTAGTCGTGAGGCTTATGAAAAACCTACCGAAATTCGCAAGCGTAAAGCTGCAGCGGCAGTAAAACGTAACCAAAAGCGTGTTTCACGCACCAGTTTGCGTCGACGTCGTCTTTACTAAAATTATCATTTTAAGCACCACGCGGGTGTCTGACTAAACATGTCTGATCTAAAAGCTAAGCTGACAGAAGACATGAAGACTGCTATGCGTAGCGGTGACAAAGATCGCCTACAAACCATTCGCTTGATACTTTCTGCAGTTAAACAGCAAGAAGTTGATACACGTGAGACACAAAGTGATGAAGATATCATTACATCACTGATTAAAATGCAAAAACAACGCAGGGAATCTATCAGTCAGTTCGAGAAAGCCGGCCGCCAAGACTTGGTAGACAAAGAAGAACAGGAATTAGTAGTGATTAATGAATACTTACCTGCTGCATTAGCGGAAGATGAAATCGATAATTTAATTTCTGCAGCAATGACCGAGACTGGGGCGTCAAACATTAAAGATATGGGCAAGGTTATGGGAATCCTAAAACCTAAACTTGCAGGCCGTGCAGATATGGGCGCTGTCAGTGTGAAAATTAAATCCGCGCTCAGTCAATCTTGAACTCGTCTTAATCTGGTCTTAGCCTGGTCTTAATCTGGCCTTAGCGGGTTAAGCCAGTTTTAAACACCGTTTAACAACTCTCTAATTAACATTGCTATAGTAAGCTTGTTAAATCGTACTTGTTAAATCAGCTGGGCTTAACTTCCCTAAGTTACTTTTACCTAGAATTTAACTCTCGTTTATACCATATAGGTTTCACGTACTATGTCTGTTCTTAAAAATGATCTTTTTATTCGCGCACTTCAACGAAAAGAAGTAGCACGCACACCCATGTGGATTATGCGCCAGGCAGGTCGTTATCTTCCTGAATATCGTGCCACCCGAAAACGCGCTGGCAATTTTCTAACTTTGTGCAAGACCCCTGAGCTTGCATGTGAAGTAACCATGCAACCGCTGGACCGATATGGTTTAGATGCTGCGATCCTATTTTCCGACATCCTTACCATCCCCGATGCATTAGGTCTTGGTTTACAGTTTAGTGAAGGTGAAGGGCCAAGTTTTAGATCTCCTATTGCCAATATGGCTGATGTAGAACGTATAACTAATCTTGAACCGGTTAATGAACTCGCTTATGTAACCGATGCAGTAAGCCTGATTCGCAAAGAGCTAGATGGTCGCGTCCCCCTAATAGGTTTCTCAGGCAGTCCTTGGACACTTGCCACCTACATGGTTGAAGGCAAGGGCAGCAAAGAATTTCATAAAGTGAAAGGCATGCTCTATAGAGAACCGGACACGTTAGACAAACTGTTGGATGTTTTAAGCAAATCTGTAACTGACTATTTAGCTGCTCAAATTGATGCTGGCGCCCAGGCAGTAATGATCTTTGATACATGGGGTGGAGTTTTATCTAAACAGTGTTACTTACAATATTCTCTTTCCCCGATGCAAAAAATTGTGCAAAACCTTAAAAACATCCCCTCAGCTAAAGATGTGCCAATAGTTTTATTTACTAAGGGTGGTGGAAACTGGCTAAATGAAATGGCTGCCACAGGCTGTGATGCACTGGGACTAGATTGGACAACCGAAATTAATGTTGCACGTGCACAAGTTGGTGAAAAAGTGGCATTGCAAGGAAACCTAGACCCTTGCGTACTCTATGGCAGTGACCAAATTATTCGAGATGAAGTTAAAAAAGTACTCGATAAATATGGCAAAGGCTCTGGCCATATTTTTAATTTGGGCCACGGTATCCAGCAATATGTAGATCCAAACAAAGTAACTGTGTTGGTTGAGGCCGTTAAAGAATTCAGCCCCGACTATCATTAATCATAGGCATTAATAGCAGAATCGTCTAACAACTCCGTCAATGTCTTCAAATTGATTCTTTGCATACTGCGATTCTGGGTTTTACTCTTTGGTGGCTGGTGCTGTTGGCGAAAATTAAACACGATTACTTCGATTTCATTGTCCCGGTACTCAAAACTGATGGCTGGCAGAAAAACAAAATTATTATTAATTTTTAAGCGCCGCTCAAGCAATTTCACTGTGATCTTTTTGTCATCAAATTCAACAAGTATTCTTTCAACCGTATCGCATGCGACATGAATACTTATCGGTGTGTTAACACCTGTCGTAGCTTCTAACACTGAACCGACTAATAATGGCGAATACTCTTGCAACCACTGCATGATGGTTAAGGCTATTCGACGTTCGACTAATAATTTATCTGCTTGGTTGGGAATGAATGTTTTCTGAAAAGAAGTAATGGCTTGCTCGATCTCAAAATTACTCGGCAAGGAGCCATGCTGGGAATTTCCCAATCTCTCACTGGCTTTTAACTTGGCACGATGAAAATCTCTAACTCCCTCTGCAGCTATAATTTTTGCAGTTTCATGCGCCAGCGCCTGTCTTAAATGATCTGATTTTTTACGACTCACTTTCAGATAAAAACAAAATTACATAAAAACGAGTTAGTAGAGATGGCTAGAAAAGTTGTTCCGGTATCTCAATCACTTCCCCGGGTTCCCCAGCTTGTTGTTGAAATGTAATTTGGTTATCAGTTTCAGCACTGGTAGTTGGAATATTCTGCTCGCGGAATATTTCTTGAATGCCTTGGTTACTATCTTGATCGACCAGTAAACCGGTTTTAGGGTCTATTCGCATGGTTACCATTCCTGCCGGCATTGCTAGTGAGTTTTCAGCTTTCCCGTCTAGAGCAATTCGCATGTAATCCATCCAAATTGGTAATGCTGCAGTTCCACCCACCTCGCGTTTGCCGAGTGGTCGATCTTGATCAAAACCCACCCAGGTGGTTGCGACTACATCGCCATTAAATCCACTAAACCACGCATCATGCTGTTCGTTGGTAGTGCCCGTCTTGCCCGCCAAATCATTTCTTCCCAAGGCTTTAGCCTTGGTAGCGGTGCCGCGGTTGATAACATCTTGCATCATACTTACCATCTGATAAGCATTCTCTTGTTCTAACACACGAGCCGCAACTCTAAGACTACCTGATAAACCTGCTGGCAAATCTATGTCACTTGGATTGGCTTCTAATCTATCCGTTTCATCTTTATTAATTTTTTGTTGCAGTAGTTTACAATCCGTTTCACAAACTGTTAATGCATCTGCGCTAAATAACACTGCACCTTTATCATCCTCTATGCGTTCAATAAGGTAAGGCTCAATCAGATACCCTCCGTTAGCAAATACGGAATAACCTTGCGCCAACTCAAGTGGTGTTACTGCACCTGAGCCTAGCGCCAGTGTTAAATCATTGGGTAACCGTTCTTGATCAAATCCAAACTTCGTTACATGTAGCATAGCCTGTCGGCGTCCCATGTCATTCAGTAAGCGAATAGAAACCATATTGCGTGACTTGAATAATGCTACGCGTAGGCGTGTTGGCCCAAAAAACTTGCCACTATAATTTTGGGGCCGCCAGGTATCTTCAAGTGCAACATCTTCAAATACCACAGGAGCATCATTGATGATACTTGCCGGTGTGTAGCCCGAATCCAATGCGGCAGAATAAATAAAAGGCTTAAAGCTTGAGCCAGGTTGGCGTCTGGCTTGAATGGCACGATTAAACTTACTGTAGTAATAATCGAAGCCGCCGACTAGAGCAAGAATTCCGCCATTGTGAGGATCGACCGAAACCAATGCACCTGAGACATTAGGAATTTGAGTCAATGACCATAGTTTAGAATCTTCAGTATTAACACGTATAACATCACCCATAGCAAACATGGTAGTGAAGTCGGTCGGCACTTTACCCATTGCATTCTCATTCAAATATGGACGTGCCCAGGTAGCACTGTTCAATTCGACCGGTATAATACGATCAGCACCAATATAAACCCGTATGCTTTCTTTTTTAACCTCAGTGATAACACCAGGCATTAGGCCGCCCACTTCTGGCAATTCACTTAATGCTTCATCAAGTTTTGCAGTATCTGTTTCACCAGATTCAGTCTTTATGATTTCAACTTTAGACTCAGCACCGCGATAGCCGTGACGTTCGTCATAGTCACGCAAACCATTGACGAGCGCTTGTCTAGCAGCTTGCTGCAAACGCGTATCAACCGTAGTGTAAACACGAAACCCTTTGTTATAAGCATCGGTAGTACCAAAATTTTCGACAATAAACGCCCGCACCATCTCACCGATATAAGGCGCATCCACTTCCACTTTTGGGTAATGGCGTGAAGCGGTCACTTCAGCCTCAATTGAATTTTGATAGGTTTCTTTATCTATGAAGCCCAGCTGGTACATTCTATCTAGAACATAGTTACGTCGCACCAGTGCACGTTCTGGATTGATAATTGGATTTAATCGAGACGGTGCTTTTGGAAGACCTGCAATCATTGCAACCTGAGCAATAGATAACTCATCAACGCCAAGACCATAATAAACATCTGATGCCGCACCCACGCCATAGGCGCGATTACCGAGATAGATTTTATTCAGATACAGTTCAAGAATCTCATCTTTGCTGAGCTCGTGTTCAATTTGTAACGCAAGGAAAATCTCACGAAACTTTCTTACATAAGTACGTTCGTTACCGAGAAAAAAGTTTCTCGCAAGCTGCATCGTTATAGTACTGCCACCCTGACGTTTTTGACCGGTTCGTAGCACTTCGATCGCGGCACGAATCAAACCTTGATAATCTACTCCTGGATGTTGGTAAAAACGGTCATCTTCCGCAGCAAGAAATGCCTGGATAACGGGCTGTGGGTAATCTTTGATCTGTAATGGCTGACGGCGTTTTTCTCCGTATACTGCAATAAGCTTCTCATCACGGCTAAAGACCTTGAGTGGCACCTGTAATTCCACGTCTTTTAAAGTGCTGACACTAGGTAGACCAGGAGCAAAATAAAGATATGCACCCACCGTAACGATGCCTACAGCGACGGAGATCCCGAAAATTCCGATGAATACTAGTCGTAATAGCTTTAAAAACAATGGCATATGCTTACAATGAACGTTGCTCTAGTGAGTTATATTAAGAGCCGGGTATCAGAACCTAAATTTATCGGTTCAGCAAGTAGTTTGCGAAAACCACCATTTGATATAGAGTTACGCACAATTTCTAATATACTTATATACAAACAAATCATAACCACTACATTATTCGAAATAATTAAATACCATCGTGTTATTTTTCAATAAAAATAAAGGCCCTGTCGTAGGCTTAGATATTAGTTCTTCCTCCGTAAAGGCGATGGAATTCTCGCAAACCAGCAATGGATATCGAGTTGACCATTATGGAGTTGAACCCCTGCCATCCAATGCCGTTACCGAAAAAGTAATTTCCGATGTAGACGCTGTGGGTGAGTGCATTAGACAAGTAATGAAGAAGTCTAGTTCCAAGGCTAAAAACTGTTGTTTAGCAGTAGCCGGTTCAGCCGTAATCACTAAAGTCATCACCATGCCTGCCAATCTTAGCGAAGAAGATCTAGAAGGCCAAATACAATTAGAGGCAGATCAGTACATTCCCTATGCACTAGAAGAAGTAAATCTAGATTTTGATATTTTAGGCCCAACTGAGGAAAATCCAGAAACCATTGACGTATTGCTGGCAGCATCACGAAGTGAGAATGTGGATATGCGTGTCGCGGCGGCTGAGGCTGCAGGCCTGACCCCAATCGTAATCGATGTAGAAGCTTATGCGATTGAGAATGTGTTCCCGATACTAACCGAAACCATTGATGGTAGAGGGCGTGACAAAACCGTGGCAATACTAGACATTGGCGCCACTATGACCAGTCTAAACGTGCTTGATGATCATAAAATGGTCTATACACGCGAACAGCCATTTGGTGGCAAGCAACTCACGGAAGAAATCATGCACCAGTATGGCTTAACCTTTGAGGAAGCAGGTTTAGCCAAGAAAGAAGGTGGCTTACCAGAAAATTATGTATCTGATCTGTTAGAGCCATTTAAAAGCACAGCTGCTCAACAAGCGAATCGTTTTTTACAATTTTATTACTCTGCAAGCCAGAATGTTGCGGTTGACCACATATTATTAGCCGGTGGTTGTGCTGCGATACCTGGGTTAGATGAGCGAATTGCAAAAGAAACAGGCATTAAAACCACTATTGCAAATCCGTTCAGTCACCTATCATTAGGCTCCAAGATTAACCCGCAAGCATTAGGCACAGATGCACCTTCCATGTTAATTGCTTGTGGCCTCGCACTAAGGGCTTTCGACTAAGATGGCTAGAATAAATTTATTGCCATGGCGCGAAACGCGCAGAAGCGAACAACAGAAAGAGTTTTTTACTCTCATGGCGATGGCAGCAGCGTTATGCGGATTAGTCGTATTGCTAACTCATTTTGAAATCAATGGCAGAATCAGCCATCAAGACAACCGTAACCAGTTTCTTACCAACGAAATAAAAGTATTAGATGGTAAAATTGAAGAAATCAAAAAGTTGGATTCGACTCGGCAAGCATTAATCGAGCGCATGGATGTTATCCAGAATTTACAAGCTGCTCGTCCCGGTGTTGTACATCTATTTGATGAATTGGTAAAAACATTGCCTGAAGGTGTGCACTTATCTAGCTTGAAACAATCAGATAGTAATTTAACTATATCTGGCCAAGCTGAATCAAATGCAAGGGTTTCATCTTATATGCGCAAAATTGAAGACTCTGAGTGGTTAGCTAACCCAAGCTTAGGGGTAATCGAAACAAAAGAAACTGAGCTCGCCAGAATCAGTAGCTTTAATCTCACTGCACAACAAGTTAATCCTAATATCGAAGAACAAGAAAACTAAAATATGGATTTCGCTGAACTACAAAATGTTAATTTTAACAATATCGGTACATCACCCTTATGGGTAAAGGTATTGCTGATAGGCCTCGTCTGTATTGCCATATTATTTGCAGGCTATTGGTTGCACCATAAAAACCAGTTGGAAGGTTTGAAAAGAGTACAGGCTAAGGAAGTCGAGCTCAGGACTACGTTTGAAAATAAAGCTGAAAAAGCTGCAAATTTAGAATTATACAAAGTTCAGTTGGAAGAAATGCGACGAACTTTCGGCACCTTATTACGCCAACTCCCTAGCAAAACAGAAATTCCTGCACTTATCGTTGATATCTCTCAGACAGGCTTAGCCAGTGGCCTGGAGATCGAACTTTTCAAACCTAATCCGGAATCTCGTAAAGAGTTTTATGCAGAAAAACCAATTAGCTTAAGAGTTAAAGGTGATTACCACCAATTTGGTGCTTTTGCGAGTGAAATTGCAGCACTTCCTCGAATCGTGACATTACACAATATTACGCTTGACCCAAGTGGTGGTGATAAGAGCCAAGAAATTACCATGACGGCTACTGCAAAAACCTATCGTTACCTTGATGAGGATGAGGAATGAATAGGGTAATTTCATCATATACAAACCTGCTGGTTTGGGTTTTATTCGCAATCTCAATAACATTGTTATTACCGGGATGTGGTAGAGAGATGCGCGATTTAAAGGACTATGCAGAAGAGGTTAAGTCTCGTGAACCGACAGGCATAGATCCTATCCCCGAAGTAAAGCCTTACCAAAGTTTTAAATACCAAGCGAATAACGCACGTAACCCGTTCGATGCAACTATTTTCCAAACTAAAATTGTGCAAAATATAAGGAAAGCGAGCTCATCTATTTCACCAGACCCAAACCGGACACCAGAATTTTTAGAAAATTTTCCTCTCGACACATTACGCATGGTAGGAACACTGGAACAACAGGGCACGCTTTGGGCTTTAGTGCAGACGCCTGAGAAAACCATTCAACGAATTTCAGCAGGAAGTTACTTAGGCCAAAATAATGGCAAGGTATTAGGTGTATCCGATGCCGGAATTAAACTAGAAGAGATTATTCCTGATGGATTTGGTGGCTGGCGCAAACGTGACGGCAATATTGCTTTAAGTGAATAAGATGCCAAAACAAATAAACACCAACAGATATTTAATTAGGGAAAGCTTAAATACTAAGGGGCATTATGCCATGAACGAACCATTACCTAACTCACATAGTCATTACAGAGCCAACATGTTTTTCAATAAAATTAAAATAAGAACAGCTGCAACAAAAGGCATTACAACTTTAATTCTTTTCTTGCTAGCTATGAGTGCATTTGCTCAAAATGAACTACAAGACATTAAGGTTTCTAGCTTGCCTAATGACGAAATCCAGCTATCGCTTCAGTTTTCTAATCCACCAACTGAGCCTCTTGCATTTACAATAGATAACCCCGCTCGAATTGCACTTGATTTTCCTGGTACAAATAACGCACTTGCGAGCCGATTTCAAAATATTGGCATTGGTATCGCACAAAGCGTAAATGCTGCAGAAGCTAAGGGACGCACAAGAGTAGTTGTCAACCTAAGCCGTATGGAAGAGTACAAATCTAGCGTATCCGGCAATAATTACATCCTAACCATAGGGTCGAGTTCTGCTAGTAACACAGCTGCAGCAACACAACTCAGCGCTGCGCCTACTGCTCCAACCTATACCTCTAGCGTTTCAAATAGTAATAGCATTAATAACGTAGATTTCAGACGCGGTAGCGACGGCGCTGCGCGCATAGTGGTTAGCCTTTCTAACGCTAATGTTCCGATTAGCTTGACTGAGCAAGGTGGGCGAGTGGTTGTTAATTTTGGCAACACTTCTTTACCAAGTGATTTAAGCAAACGGTGGGATGTGGTTGATTTCTCCACCCCAGTAAAATTATTTGAGACCTTTGCTGATGGTTCAAACACCAAAATGATAATTTCACCCGATACCAGCAAAGAATTCGAGCATCTTGCTTATCAATCTGATAATCAATATGTGGTAGAAGTTAGAGAACTTGCTGAAGAAGTTGTCGAACAGCGCAAAAAGGATGTGTTTGAAGGCGAACGACTTTCCTTAAACTTCCAAGACATCGAAGTTCGTTCAGTGTTACAGCTGATCGCGGACTTTACGAATTTAAACATGGTAGTGAGTGATGCCGTTTCTGGAAATTTAACACTGCGATTAAAGAATGTTCCATGGGATCAAGCTTTAGATATTATTTTAAAGACCAAAGGTCTGGGTAAACGTGAAAATGGTAATGTAATTTATGTCGCTCCAAGTGAAGAAATAGCCGCACGCGAGAAACTTGAACTCGAATCTCAGCAACAAGTGCAAGAACTTGCACCGCTACGCTCGGAGTTCATCCAGGTTAATTACGCACGCGCGGGTGATCTTGCAACATTATTCAAGTCATCAGATAACTCGCTACTATCAGAACGAGGTAACGTAACGGTTGATGAACGCACCAATAACTTATTAGTACAAGATACAGCACTTAAATTGGATGAAATTAGGCGTTTAGTAAAAAGACTGGATGTGCCCGTTAAACAAGTACTCATTGAATCACGCATCGTTGTGGCCAATGATGACTTTAGTAAATCTTTGGGTGTGAGATTTGGTGTCACCAATGTGGACAATAACCTTGTTGGCGATGATGACTTTGATGCTATTTCAGGTAACTTAGATGCAACCACAGATGCATTCAATGGAGATGACCTTGAATTAAATGACAGATTAAACGTAAACCTTCCAGCCGCTAATGCTACAGGTAGCATAGGATTAGCTTTAGCAAAACTCCCCTTAGGTTTATTGCTAGAATTAGAACTATCCGCCGCGCAAGCAGAAAGTCGTGCAGAAGTTATTTCCACACCACGCGTAATTGCCTCTAACCAGACTACAGCTAGAATCGAAACAGGTAGAGAAATACCCTTCCAATCTGCTACCTCAAGTGGCGCCACTGATGTCGAATTTAAGAAAGCGGTTTTATCACTAGAAGTAACCCCTCAAATTACTCCTGATGATCGAGTTTCAATGAAACTGCTAATTAATAACGACGCTGTTGGAGAACAAGTGCCATCAGGATTTGGTGGCTTTATTCCTTCTATTGATACCAATAAAATAGAAACCGATGTATTGGTGGATAATGGACAAACTATTGTATTAGGTGGTGTCTACCAACAAGATAAATCTAATTCTATCGCTCGAGTGCCCTTTTTCTCTGACTTGCCCTTTGTTGGTGTTCTTTTTAGAAATACTTCTACAGTGGATAATAAGTCTGAATTACTAATATTCATAACCCCTAGAATCATCAGCGAACAATTAAAATTAGTTCGTTAACCCTCAAACCTAATTTTCATTTCTTAACCCTCTCTTACACATAGAGAGGGTTTTTTCGTTTTGGTCTATACTATTATCTTGATTTTAAAGTTAAGCGTAATTTACGGTGGTAGCTCAGAATATTATCCTTATAGGTGCAATGGGTGTTGGTAAATCGACAGTCGGCAAGCGCCTAGCCAAAAATCTAAACATAGAATTCTACGACAGTGACCAAGAAATTGTTCAGAAAACAGGTGTCGATATCGCTACTATTTTTGAGTACGAAGGTGAACAAGGATTTCGTAAGCGCGAAGAAAATATTATTCAAGAACTTTGCAAATTAGAGCCTATAGTTCTAGCAACAGGTGGTGGTGCCATCCTTTCAAAAAAATCACGAAAAATATTAGCCAGCTCGGGAGTTGTGTTTTATTTAAAGGCATCGGTTGAATCAATTTTAAATAGATCTAAAAATGAGACTTCCAGACCGTTACTAAATACAGCTAACAAACATGAAACAATTAAAAATTTATTAGAGCAACGCACACCTCTTTATGAATCTGTTGCGCATCATACTATCAACACCGATAGACGTACTGTTAACTGGTCTGCTGATCAGATTGTTGAAATAATACGAAGTCAAAATTAATCTTGTTAAGATAATTAAAATGAAAATCTTTGACGTACAACTCGGTAATCGAAGCTACCCAATACTCATTGGCAAAGCATTACTCACTCAGTCATATATGTTTCTTGACCACATTCCTGGCAATAACGTCTTTATTGTCAGTAACGAAAAAGTAGCACCCCTATACCTCGATCAAGTGCTTGCAAGCTGTAAAAAATTAAACTGCCAAGTTAAAGTTTTGCCAGATGGTGAGCAATTTAAAAACATCAGTACGATGGAGACGATCTATAGCGCTCTTTTAGAGCAACGTTGTGACCGGAACACAACTTTAATTGCCTTAGGCGGTGGCGTTGTCGGTGATATGACAGGTTTTGCAGCAGCAACCTACCAACGCGGTGTTCATTTCATACAAGTCCCCACCACGTTGTTGGCGCAAGTAGATTCCTCTGTCGGCGGTAAAACAGGGGTAAACCATGCGCTTGGAAAAAATATGATTGGTAGCTTTTACCAACCTCGATGTGTAATTGCAGATCTTGATACGCTAAATACATTAGATGATAGAGAACTCAGTGCTGGCATAGCTGAAATTATAAAATATGGATTGATAAGAGATATTGAATTTTTTAATTGGTTAGAAATAAATATTCAAAAGTTAGTCGAGCGTGACGCAGAAGCTCTTGCCTTTGCAGTCTACCGCTCTTGTGAGAATAAAGCTGTAATAGTCGCTGAAGATGAATTAGAGCAATCCGGCAAACGTGCACTTCTAAATTTTGGTCACACATTTGGCCATGCTATTGAAACAGGCATGGGTTATGGTAATTGGTTGCACGGTGAGGCCGTTGCATGTGGAATGTTAATGGCCGCAAACTTATCTATAAAGCAAGGTTGGCTTAACCGGCAAGATTATTCACGTATAGAAAGCCTGTTAATAGCAGCAAATTTACCCACGCAAGCTCCTAATAATCTAAGTGCAAATAAATTTTTTGATCTCATGTCAATTGATAAAAAAGTTCGTGATGGAAATTTGCATTTAGTGTTACTAAATAAACTTGGCGAGGCTGTTCTAACATCCGATTTTAATACCTCTTCACTGGAAGCAACATTACGCGAATGTTGTAACGAATAATCTAATGAATACAACCATCTCTAGCCAACATCTAACTGATGATAAAAATCAAGGTTTAGCCCGCTATGCAGCGCATGCAGATCAAAGCAGTGGTAGACAATATCCTGAAGAGAATACTGAATACCGTACAGAGTATCAGCGCGACAGAGAACGCATTATCCACAGCACGGCATTTCGTAGACTGGAGTATAAAACTCAAGTTTTTGTGAATCATGAGGGCGACCTGTTTCGCACTCGATTAACCCACTCTATAGAAGTAGCACAGATTGCGCGCGCCATTGCACGAGCACTGAAGCTTAATGAAGATCTGTGCGAAGCCATTTCTCTGGCACATGATCTAGGCCATACGCCTTTTGGTCATGCTGGGCAAGATGCGTTAAATGATTGCATGCATGACCATGGAGGGTTTGAGCATAACCTTCAATCGTTGCGAATAGTCGACATGTTAGAATTAAAATACCCGAAATTCCCTGGCTTAAACTTAACTTTTGAAACCAGAGAAGGAATTCTAAAGCATTGCTCGCGTAAAAATGCAGAAAAATTAGGCAACCTTGGGCAGCGCTTCATCAATAGAACGCAACCCAGCCTAGAAGCGCAATTAGCGAATATTGCGGATCAGATAGCTTATAATAACCATGACCTAGATGACGGCTTACGTGCTGGACTTATTAACGTAAAACAACTCAGTGAAGTAGAGTTATTTGACAAAAATTTTACTCAAGTCAGTGCTGAGTATCCTGAGTTAAATGAAAGACGTAAAATATATGAATCTATTCGAAGTATAATAAATGAGTTAGTAACTGACTTAATTTCTCAAAGTGCTGATTCAATAAAAGATATGAATCCCGATACTATTGAGGATGTACGAAATGCAACAAAACCTATAATCCGCTTTAGTGAATCTATGCACTTGAAAAACCTGGAGCTGAAATCATTTTTGAATAAGAATTTATACCAGCATTATAAAGTACATCGCATGAGTCAAAAAGCGAAAAAAATAATTATGGATTTATATATATCATTTTATAATGACATCAATTTAATGCCTAGCGAATATCAAGAATATGCATCAATCGCGCAGCAACAAAAAGGTGACAAAGGAAGAGCACGAACCGTAGCAGACTATATTGCTGGCATGACAGACCGTTATGCAATCGCAGAACATGAACGTATATTCAATGCAAAAATCATCTGAAAATAATTACAATTCCAAAGCTATTGACAATCTAGGCATGGATTTTATTTCAATCGAATGCCTGGAGAAATTAGGCCTTGATCAAAACCCATTTATTGATCATGCACGGGATCCATTTCTATTCACAGACAGACAACTTGAAATGTCGATGAATGTGTTAATAGACTATTTGCTAAATCAAAACTCTAGCATCGTTTTATCGGGCGAAACAGGAATAGGCAAAACCACTCACCTACGCATGTTGTTACGCAAAGGCTATCAACAATTTAACTTCTGTACTTTGCGTGCAAAACCTAAAATAACTTTTACCGAAATCGAACAAAAAATTAAGGAACGATGGCGCATATCGCTAAACAATGATGAAACCATAAGTGAGCTAGATGCAGATAGTGACAATCAATTAACCACTAGTGAACACATAAAGAAATATATTGAAGAAAACAAACAGCCTGTATTGATTATCGATGATGCACATAGGTTACAATATAATGTGCTCGATGAACTGCTAAAGCTTAAACACCATGTAGGTCTGCAATCAGCGCGATCATTGGGGTTAGTGCTGGCATCAGAGCCAGCTTTGCAGACACAGCTTTCTGAACTGGAGCAAGTAAATCCGGCCGCTACTCAAATTTATCAGATCAATATCCGTGCATTTGATGCAAAACAATGTAAAGAATATATTCGATATCGTATCGAAAAAGCTGGCACAAGTAATGGTTCGATATTTGATGATGCGATAATTAATGAAATTTGCTCGAAATCAAATGGCTTGCCCAAGCAAATTAATCGATTAGCGCGGGAAAATATTACAAAATTATGTGATAAAAACTTCTCAACAATTGAAACGACAAATAAACTCAAATCTAGTCCGGCAATACGTCTGAGCATCATTCTCGCGGGTCTAATTGGCCTTGCAGCATTATTTGCGGTCATCTCTAACAAATCTGATGCTCCTGAAGAGAATCTACCTCTAGATATACAGCAACCTAAAGTAGATAAAGAAATTACCAAGGCTGATGAACAAACCTCTGCAGTCGCTAAATCAGTTACAGAATCCAAAACTAACGCAAAAAATATAGCTACACAGGAAAAACAAAAAACAGCTATTAAGAAACCCTATGTAGCACCATTAGTTCTGGGGCCACTACAAGATGACAAAGCAAAACTTGAAGTCAAAAAACAAGACCAAGAAGTTAAACCAGATAAAATCAAAGAAAATATTACAGCACAATCCAAACCTGAAACCTCAACAGACAATAAACAACCCCACACATCGGATTGGATTCTAAAACAAGATCCAAAAGCCTATACGATCCAAATCGTGGCATCACCTAGTGAAAAAAACTTGTTAGATTTTGCTAAAAATAATGCTCTGGGGAAAAACACGGCTTACTACAAGAAAATTTCTTCTGACAAAAGTTGGTACGTTCTAGTACATGGAATTTATAGTTCTCGTGAGCAAGCGATATCTGGGATTGAAACGCTTTCAGGCACATTGAAAAAGAATACTCCTTACCCTGTTCAGATTAAATATTTACAAGAAGTTATCAATCAGTAAATCATCTGCCAATAATTCTATAAAATAGCTTGCATCAACCAGATTATTTTAGATTCTGCCTGTAACCCCAAATAAGACCGGATAACACTCGGTAACACTGGGTGGTTCGAGCAATCGAATTGCTAAAGTAACAAAACCCAAAAAAAAGTAATGACTTTATCCCCCCGAAATAGACTTTAAGTTTTGTTACGATAGGTTCATCATCTCTGCCACCAGCATTTCAAATTTTAAGCACATTCTGAATCATAGTGTCCACAAGAATTCCACAAGCCTTTATTGATGAAGTTGTTACGCGTACCGATATCGTCGAACTAATTGATAACCATGTTCCTTTAAAAAAGAAAGGCAAAGAATTTGCTGCCTGCTGTCCTTTTCATAATGAAAAAACGGCATCTTTTACTGTAAGTGCCGAGAAGCAGTTTTACCATTGCTTTGGCTGTGGAGCCCATGGCACGGCTCTAGGGTTTTTAATGGAATATGAACGACTTGATTTCATTGAAGCAGTTGAAATACTCGCCCAACAGCATGGACTTGAAATTCCCAAAGATGACACAACATTCGTAAAAAATGATTACCAAGATTTATATGTCTTACTTGAGCAAGCGAATACCTATTTCCAACAGAACCTACGTCAACAAAAACATGCCGTTAGTTACTTAAAAAAACGTGGTGTAAGTGGCGAAATTGCAGCCAAGTACGATTTAGGTTATGCCGCAGATGGATTTGAACATTTACTAAAACAGTTCGATACCACAGCTAGCGAAGAAAAACTTATCAAAATCGGCCTGATCAAGAAAAACGATAAAGGCAGCCTATATAATCGTTTTCGCAATCGTATTATTTTTCCAATCAAAGACCGCCGTGGACGTGTAGTTGGATTTGGCGGGAGAGTACTTGATGATGCGGTACCTAAATATTTAAACTCACCTGAAACACCTGTATTCCATAAAAGTGATGCGCTTTATGGACTATATGAAGCACGCAAATCTAAGCTGACCTCCCGATCCCTGATTGTGGTTGAAGGCTATATGGATGTGGTCGCACTGGCACAACACGGTATCGATAATGTGGTGGCAACCTTAGGCACCGCAACCACGTCTCAGCATATACAACAGCTGTACCGAAGCACGCAAGAAATTATCTTTTGTTTTGACGGTGATCGCGCTGGCAGAGAAGCCGCATGGCGAGCTGCGCAACAAACTATTCCACTGTTTAAAGATGGTCTTGAGGCTATGTTTCTATTTCTCCCTCAAGGAGAAGATCCTGACAGTTTGATACGTACACGTGGTAAAGAGATATTTTTACAATACATAAAAGATGGTGACTCGATATCCAGTTTTATATTTTCAAAGCTAAGTGAAGATATCGATACCAGGACACCTTCAGGTAAAGCCAGACTTGCGCAAGTTGCTAAACCATTATTGGAAAAATTTCCTAATGGCGTGTTTAAAAAACTAATCTTTGAAGAGTTAGAAAAAAAGGTCGGTGCGCCAATTGCTTACAATGCCATTGAGGCAAATCCTAAAAAATCTAATACAGCAGGAAACAACAAGGCCACGCCAGTGCGCTTAGCAGTTGCAGCGTTACTACAACAGCCATCATTGGCCTTGGATATAGAATCCTTGCCTCTATTAGAATCATGTCAGCTTTCCGGGGTGCCGCTGCTCACTAAAATCATTAGAATTTGGAAAAATGAGCCTGAATTAAGCCATGCAGCATTAATCGAGCGTTTTCGAGATCAACCAGAAGAACAGCAAATTCAGAGGCTTATGTCCTGGAATCCACCTGAGCTGGCAGAGCCGGAAAAGGCATTAAAAGATGCTCTGAGTTGGATAAGACGCAAAACCCAGTCTTCAAGAGTGCAAGAACTCATTGATAAAGAAAGCACATCCGGCTTAACTGAAGATGAACGGCAAGAATTCAAGAACTTACTTCATCAAAAAATATCTTAGATATGGTACGGCTAAATATAGACGGATGGATACTACCTAAATCAGGCTTTTCTGATAGCATCACCGGTTAACCCAATAATCACTCAAATCTGAGTTTGGTACAAAATGGACGAAGATCAGCAATCCAGCATTAAACAACTTATCGCTAAAGGTAAAGAACAAGGTTACCTTACCTACGCAGAAGTAAATGACCATCTGCCTAGCGGTATTGTTGACCCTGAGCAAATAGAAGACATCGTTAGCATGATTAACGACATGGGCATCAAAGTTCATGAACAAGCTCCTGATGCAGATAGTTTGATTCTTTCAGATAGTGCGGCGACTGATGATGACGTTGAAGAAGAAGCTGCTGCAGCTCTTGCTACGGTAGATAGTGAATTTGGCCGCACCACTGATCCAGTTCGCATGTATATGCGCGAAATGGGGATCGTGAATCTATTGACACGTGAAGGCGAGATAAAAATTGCCAAACGCATTGAAGATGGTTTACGACAGGTCTTATTCGCGATTGGCCACTATCCAGCGACCATTGAAAAACTGTTACACATGTACAACAAAGTCGAAACCGAAGAGTTACGACTTACCGATTTAATTACAGGCTTTATTGATCCAGATGAAGACCTAGATGCGATACCACCACCTGCAGCTCAACAGCAAGCTGAAAAAGAAAAAAACCAGGTAGATGGCGAAGAGGAAGAAGAGGTTGACACTGGACCGGATCCAGAAGAAGCACGCGCATACTTCAAAGGACTAGATAAGCTCTTCAAAAAGCTTTCGAATGCAGCCGTTGCAGAAGACGACAAGAAACAGTTAAAAGCACGAGAAAAGATTGCTGAAGAATTTACCATAGTTAAGTTAGTACCTAAGATCGTAGATATTCTTACTGAAGACGTTCGCATGATGATGAACCGCATTCGTACACACGAGCGCAACATCATGCAAATTTGTGTGCATGAAGCAAAAATGCCGCGCAACAAGTTTATTGAAGCTTTTTCTGGCAATGAAACTAATATTAGTTGGTTAGACGAACTAGCAAAAGGAAGTGCAAAATACACCTCTGCACTTACAAGTCTGAAACCAGAAATTCAAAAAGAGCAAGAAAAACTACTCCACATAGAAAAAGAAATTAGCCTCACGGTTGGCGAAATAAAAGATATCAACCGGCGCATGTCGATTGGTGAAGCTAAAGCTAGGCGTGCAAAGAAGGAAATGGTTGAAGCTAATCTACGCTTGGTAATTTCGATTGCTAAAAAATACACCAACCGTGGTTTACAGTTCCTGGATTTAATTCAAGAAGGCAACATTGGTTTGATGAAAGCGGTAGACAAATTTGAATACCGCCGTGGCTATAAATTTTCAACCTATGCCACTTGGTGGATACGACAAGCGATAACACGTTCGATCGCAGACCAGGCACGTACAATTCGTATACCTGTGCACATGATTGAAACCATCAACAAACTCAATCGCATTTCAAGACAAATGTTACAAGAAATGGGACGTGAGGCTACACCTGAAGAACTAGCCGAACGCATGGAAATGCCCGAAGACAAAGTGCGTAAAGTGCTTAAAATTGCTAAAGAACCCATCTCAATGGAAACCCCGATTGGTGATGATGAAGACTCACATCTAGGAGACTTCATTGAAGATGCGACGATTGAATCTCCGGTAGACTCAGCTGCGTTTGAAGGTTTAGGTGAAGCAACTCGAGAAATTCTTGCCTCGCTTACTCCGCGTGAAGCCAAAGTGTTACGCATGCGTTTTGGTATTGATATGAATACAGATCACACATTGGAAGAAGTTGGCAAGCAATTTGACGTAACACGAGAACGTATTCGCCAGATTGAAGCCAAAGCATTACGCAAACTTCGCCATCCTAGTCGTTCGGAACAATTACGCAGTTTTCTAGAAATAGAATAAGAGAAATCGAATAGGGAATAGAGTAAAATTCCCTATCCAAACTATTACTTCATATGGTCCATAGCTCAGTTGGCTTGCGACATATGTATACACGTTTAAAATCTGGTCTAAGAGGGCCCATAGCTCAGTTGGTTAGAGCGTCCGACTCATAATCGGCAGGTCCCAGGTTCAAGTCCTGGTGGGCCCACCAATAGAATCAAGACTTTAGAGCCCAGATAACATAACTAATAACCATTATTCGTTTTCAGGGTATACTTATGGGCACACATTTGTATCACAATATTGATTTCATGATTTGACATAAACGTCCGTATATGGCCTCCCTCATTATGCAAGTAAAATATGGAATGACAAAGAAGGATCGATTGCACACGTATATTCGGCCTCTGTTGTTAGCAACCTTGGTCGCCGGGCCAGCATGGTGTATTCGCGCACAAGGTCCTTATCGCTTTGTCGTACTTTTATAATACGTGGACATTCCCAGGTTTTCCTTGCGCCGGTTCGACCGCTTTGCCATCTTGTATTTTACTTTGCAATCGTGGTGGGAATCTCCTTTTGGGTTATAAACATGATCTTAGTTTAGCGCATCGCAAAGTCAGGATCATAATCACTTTCATTACGTAACATCGCCCACGCCATTCTTGCAGTTTTATTGGCTAAAGCTACGGCCGCGACATTCGGATGTTTTGTTTTTGCAAGATGTGTGACCCACTGACTCAAACGATCCTCTTTGTGTTTCGCCCGTGCGACCACGGCTCGTGCACCATGGATGAGCAGGGTACGCAAATACGCATCGCCGCGTTTACTAATTCCTAATAATCGCTCTTTATTCCCTGAGCTGTGTTGTCTAGGCGTTAAGCCTAACGCGGCGGCCATCTGACGACTGTTCTTAAAGTGTTTGGCATCGCCCACCGTCGCCACGAGCGCGGTGGCGATCATCGGACCCACCCCGCGTAGTTGCTGTAGACGTTGGGTGACTTCGTGTTGTTTGGCCAGCTGTTCAATCTCAATATCCAGTTCTCGTACACGTTGATCTATGCTAACTAGATCGTTTTGCAATCCTTGCAGTAAGGAACGAAAGAAAGACGTTAAACCATTCTCGCCATCTTCTAGCCAGGTGGGAATCGCTGCACGTAATGCTTGTAATTGTTGCGGGGCGACTAAACCGTATTCACTGACTAACCCGCGTATCTGGTTACCCTTGGCGGTGCGTTGTTGTACCAAGGAACTGCGAATGCGATGCATCGCCTGTATATCTTGTTGCTCAATACTCTTCACGCTAACAAAGCGCATGGTCGGGCGACTCATGGCTTCACAAATCGCTTCGGCATCACGTGCATCATTCTTGTTGCTCTTTACATAAGGCTTTACAAACTGAGGGGCGATTAATTTTACTGTATATCCATAACGTTGCAGGGTGCGTGCCCAATGGTGTGCGCCGCTACAGGCTTCTATGCCAATCTCACATTTTACTGCGGCATGTTTAACCAAGACATTTAACCATTGGCTGCGTGACAAACGTCGTGTAAAGACACACTTTCCTGTGCGATCCACCCCGTGTAGTTGAAAAACATTTTTTGCCAAATCAATTCCTATGCGAGTAAGCTTGTTCATTGTATGGTCTCCTTTCTTTGAGTAACTAGTTACAATCGCTTCCAGTTTGGCACATTGCGATGCCGTTTAATAAAGAGGGAGGCCATACCATTGCTTTGGGTCAGTAAGCAGTCATTAAACTATGATTATTTTGTGATTCCAACCAGATTTCCCTTTTTTGCTTTAAATTATGACCGTTTTCGGCAGCCAATAGCGGACATTTATTAGAGTATTGAAAATCTAACTTTTATTGTGAAAACCAGATATTTCCATAACATGATTTCGCTTTTCCTCCAGAATTATCTGCATCAGTGACGATAGCAATTCCATCAATTTCTTTGGGCGTTTCGCCAAATGATTTTTTAAAATCTTCTGCAACATCCCTCTCAAATACTGCAAATCCTAAATCATTTATCTCATTACTCTGTACTGATATATTAATTGATCTGCTATTAAAGGAATTGGGCCAACGGCTATTTTCTTCTTGCCCAGGTGCGTACACATAATTGATAGTATGGCTTTTGAGACCAGACATTCCAATTCGATCAATCACAGTAATTCTTGCCGCAAAATCATGTCCATCCTTTGTCTTCTCATTAAGAGGAGGTAAAGGTGTTATTATTTTCCAAGACCAGTTGAGTATTCTAAATTCATGAATATTGACTGTATGCTCCACCCCAAATGCTGATGAAGTGTAATCTGCAGTCGCACATACAACTTTCTCGCCACTGATTTGTTCAACATTATATTCTGTCTTACCTTTTATACTTTTATTTTTCCAATCATTAATTTTTCCATCATTGAAATTTCCAATCAAGAGCTGTTCAGCAAATACCCAAGCAGGGGCAAGAGCAATACATAAGATAAATGAATAATTACTTATCATTAAAGCACGCATCAAGTGATGTTTAACATATATGTGTGATGGTACAATTTTAACATTTTGATTATCTTATTCCCATTACAAGCTATTGGCCTCCACTCAATAATTAGCATATGTTGTCAGATCATTAATTCTTCATAAAAGATTAGTAATACATACATTATTTGCACCTAAATTAGTTAAATCTTTGAGATAACATTAAAGTATGTTCAATTTTTCTTGCAACTTAATTATTGGAGAACTTCCATGAAGAGAAAGAAATACAAATCCGGGAGGAATATCACAAACCAGTTAGCTGATTCATCAGATACCGGTACCCACACCACCAGTCACCAAAGCAATCAAGAAAAAAGCGTAACAGACAATGAATCTTCTATACTGAGTCAACTAGATTATGAACTCATCAAAGTACTTAGATCAGCTGGTTTGTAAAACCCTTTCGTACATCTTTCTAGTAATATTCGCACTGGTTATATTTTTTGGTCTCAAGCCAGCAGCTCTGAAATTAGTCAATGTTTCACGGTAGAAGAAGATGCCTATTGGTCTAACATAAAGGACCGAACCGATATAGAATATGAAAAAATTGCCCTAGCAGAATTTCGACACACACTTTGTAAGCAAGTTGCCAAGTGGCAGCTCACTGAACAAGAAGCAGAAAATTTATTTAATTATGAACGCGCGCTCGTTATGGATATATTAAGCAAATAACATACTTGAACGAATATATTTCACATAACAATATTGAATCTGAAATAGTACTTTAAAATTTAATAATTACTCTATTTACAGCTGGTGGGTAACACACACAATTGTCAAACATTGTTCAGAATCACGGCTGTAACAATGTAATGCTTCCCCAAATCCCGCCAGCATCCGGAGTTGATTGCTATTAGTATTTTACTCCCCACCTAATAGCACCCTTAAGCCTCACTTAAACGCCGTGGGGCTTTTTTTATCCATGTTTTGGATGGCTGCGCGGCCAATAACGGTCACGTAAATTATTACTTTGGCTTCGTCTTATTTAATGCGATATCGAGTGTAATCAGCATTCTAGAATACGGATCAAACGTATTATTTATTTTTTGTCGTGCTCTACTCTCCAATTTATTACGCACAAGTTTATGTAAAATAGTTGTTTTCTTGCCAAACCAACACCAGTGTTCCCTTAGGTATCTCCATAGTTTTCGGCCTGGTATTGAAGTTGTGGTTAAGATAAATCCTAGCGCCACTAATACTAGTCCAAATGCAAATGGAGGGGGAAGAAGTATGGTGGGTACGCCAATTATTATTAATAATAATCCCAAGAAGAAAATTACATAACTGGATGCATCTTTTAATAGATTCGTATTTATAGTTGGCATGATAATAAAATACTATTTTTTTATTATTTGCAAACGTAACATATGGGTAAGTGGGTAAACTTTACAATGCTCAAAATTTATACACAAGTCTTAAACCGCGTTAGTTCATTACCTCGGTACTATTGATTCATTCGATATGATGTTTAGCGAGCTCATCACGAAAGTCATCACTCGTGTACTGAC
>CAZAOO010000014.1:0-81375 GCA_964486815.1 uncultured Thiotrichales bacterium | reverse complement strand
TCCATCATCGTTTCCTCATTATGATAAAGTGTTGCATCGACTCATTGAGACCGCCTTTGATTTTGGACACTTCAAGCGAAAGTCTTTTTCGATACTCGCTTTCTTCTAATACCTCGATAGGGCATATTTTTTTGCGTAATCTTCTGCGAGTTTAAATATTGGCCATGTGAATAATTTCTGAAGTCGCCTTTTTCAACATCATTGCTGATTAACTGATCGAGTTTGGTTAGAGAAAAATATAGTTGTGAATAGCGTTCAGGATTGCTATGCAGATCATGATAAAGAAGTGATTCAACCTCTTCTGTTAGCAGTTTATCTAATTCCGACAGGAATCCTTTTAAGGCTTGTGAAAGCTCAATAAGTTCTAGTTTGTCAACAAACGCTTTGGCGTACTTGGCATGTCGTAAATCTCTAAAAAATAAGTGGTTGGCATCAAATGCACCTCTGGTCACTTCATAGAACCATCCAAAAACATGTGTTTCGTATATGTGAGGCGACAAATCGGTCACTAGGTCAATGTCTTGGTCTTCATAATCCTGTAGTATTTGTTCGATCATCATGAAGTGATGATCCCAGTATAGGTCTTTTTTGCTCTGGCCCTCGCGTACCATGCCAGTGTATGTAAATATATTTTTAATCATTTTTATAAAAAATTTTCTGTGTTAATTCTTACATCTTAATTTTTAATTATATTTCGATTTTATCAACTTGTTTATTGGTTAACGGTAATCTTGGCTACACCATCGGAACGATGTGTTAAGTAAAAAATTGATTTTTAGGTAATGGACATGCCTACTAACGGATTATTTATCTACGTTGCTTAAAGCCGCTTATGCTCTAACTTTGTCATAGTAACTATTCATTATTTCTGGAAACTACTTTGTCTGAAAGAATACAAAAATTCCTTGCGAATCAAGGCATCGCTTCACGTCGTGAAGTTGAGCGATGGATTAAAGCGGGTGAGGTCATGGTGGATGGAGAGTTATGTGCTTTGGGACAGGTCATAACTGGCTCTGAGCGAATCGAAGTTCGTGGCGAGCCCATTGAGCTTAGAACAAATATACACAGCCGTGTGATTATGTATCACAAACCGTGTGGCGAAATAGTTTCTCGTTCTGATCCTGATAATCGTCCTACTGTGTTTCGTTCTTTACCTAACTTGAAAACAGGACGCTGGGTATCCGTGGGGCGTCTGGATATTAATACTTCAGGCTTGTTACTTTTAACAACCGATGGAAAATTTGCAAACGACTTAATGCATCCTCGTAATCAAATCGAGCGTGAGTACCAAGTACGTGTACAAGGTAAAATCACCAATGAAATTATGTCGAACATCCAAAAAGGCGTCGAATTAGAAGATGGTATTGCCAAGCTAAAAATACTGGAAGTGAAAGAAGGTGAAGGCTCTAACACCTGGTGTCGTGTGGTACTACAAGAAGGACGAAATCGAGAAGTGCGTAGGATTTGGGAATCGCAAAATTTGCGTGTTAGTCGTTTGGTGCGTACTCGTTACGGTTCAATTGAGCTGCCAAAAGATATGAGGCTAGGAAAATATTTAGATCTCACTTCGAGCCAATTCAAAACGTTGCAAAATTTAACCTCAGGTTCTGAAGTTAAGTAATATAGTTGCTAGAGTTAGTAGCTAGGCCCAGTTTCTCAACCAGTAAAATCAGCATTGCGTTTGTAATTTGTTCCTGTTACGCCTTTGCTGTCCGGTCCAATAAAATAAAGATAAGGCGAGATAACCTCTTCGGGTGTTGCAAAATTTTCAGGGTTAATCCCTGGAAAATTGGTAAGTCTTAATTTAGTGCGTACTGGTGAGGGATCGATACCATTGACTCGAATAGGTTTGTCACCATCCAGTTCACTAGCTAGAATCTTCATCATGCCAAGTTGAGCGGATTTAGCCGCACCATACGCACCCCAGTATGCTTTGCTGCAGTCATGGGTGGAAAAAATAATGCTCGGATCAGCAGACTTCTCTAGTAAGGGGATGCAGCACTTCGCTAACATAAAAGGTGAGTGTTGGTTTACGGTAATGGTGCGTAACCAGCTTTCCAGTGGAAAATTACGTATTCCTTGTAAAGCTTCCATATAACCCGCATTCAAAATTAAAGAGTCGATCGGTTTGTTTTGTTCAACTAAATACTCAGCAAACTTTATGTAATCTGTTTCTCCAGCCATGCTGAAATCTATTGCATAATAATAATGTTTTGAGTCAGAGATATTTTCAAGTTCTTGCACTAACTCACGAAGTTTTTTCTCATTCTTGGAAATTAACAAAAGTTCCGCACCATATTTTGCACAAGATATAGCTAG
Organism: uncultured Thiotrichales bacterium; assembly: GCA_964486815.1. Classification (GTDB taxonomy): domain Bacteria; phylum Pseudomonadota; class Gammaproteobacteria; order UBA4575; family UBA4575; genus JABDMD01. The sequence continues at coordinate 79,056 of CAZAOO010000014.1, read as the reverse complement.
AGCTTTACCAATTCCATCCGTTGCACCAGTGATGACGATACGTTTATTAGAGAGTAGGCCTTCCTCAAGTTTGTATGTATTTATATTGAGGTTGGTCATGCAGCGATTTGAGTATGTGTGTTGTAAATTATTCTTTAGTAATGCAGACCTTAGATTATATATCCAATGTTAAAGAAAATTTACGATTTATTTTCTTGCACTTAAAAATATTCCTCTGCAAAATAAGTAACCAAGGACTTGATTTGTGCATTCTTCTAAGGAGTTAGTGCCCGTATATACGACTAGGTCTGCATTTTCAGGTTCTTCATATGGCGAAGATATACCTGTGAAGTTAGGAATTTCTCCCTCACGAGCTTTCTTGTAAAGGCCTTTTACATCGCGTGCTTCACATACCTCTATTGAGGCTTTGCAATAAATTTCAATAAAGTCATTATCACCAATCAAAGCTTTAGCATCTTGTCGGTCTTGTTGAACTGGGGATATGAAGGCAGTGAAAGCGATGATGCCTGCGTCGGCGGTAAGTCTACACATTTCCGATATGCGTCGTAGATTTTCTTTTCGATCTTTAAGTGAAAACCCTAAGTCTCCACATAAACCATGTCTTACATTGTCACCATCAAAAACGTAGGTAAGGCAGTTCCGGCTATGTAGCTCTTCTTCAACTGCGTGTGCGAGAGTTGATTTTCCTGCTCCCGATAATCCGGTAAACCAAAGTACGGCTCCATTGTGGCCTAGTAGTTGTTCTCTTCTTTGGCGTGTAACGGTAGCAGCATGATAAACGACATCTGGACTAATAGTTTTTGCAGTATTCGACATTTTAATTCTGGGCTATGGTTTAAGGTAATACCGTAAGTATCCTATAGTAATTAGAAAGTTTCTGTGAAATCTATTGAATATTATATACGCAATGTCTGTCAGCTTAATTAATATCTACTGACTTGTTAAGCTAATGTTCTATATGGATTTTGGAGTATTTTCTACAATTTTAAGTTCAGGAATAGTTTTCTTCTTTTCGATACCTAATTCCGTGAACTTTCTTGCTCCGCTTAATACTTGGCGGTCTAGTGAGCTCGTTGCTTTATTAAACTGTTCAACACTAGCATCTAAATGTTTCCCTAGTTTTTGTAGATGTTCAGCAAAGGTGGCGAGACGGTGATAGAGATCTTCGCCTAGTTCGCGAATTTTTTCAGCATTTTCGGCCACAGCTATTTGACGCCAGCCGAACGCTACTGCGCGTAGTAAGGCGACAATGCTGGTTGGTGTGGCGAGAATTACTTTGTTTTTTAAAGCGTCTTCTAATAACTGAGGGTCATTCTCTAACGCTGCTGATAAGAACTGTTCACCTGGAATAAATAGCACTACAAAGTCCGGAGAATATTTAAATTGACTCCAATAAGATTTGCTAGCAAGTTCACGCATTCTTTCTCGCACATTACGTGCATGTCTCGCTAAGCATTGGGTACGAATTTCAGGGTCGGTTGTTTGAGTTGCATTCAAATATGCATCTAATGGTGTTTTTGCGTCTATTATGAGTTCACGTTGATCAGGCATGCGTACGATCATATCGGGGCGCATACGTGAATCACTGCTTTCGCTTTGCTGCTGTTCGTAAAAGTCACAATGATTAACCATGCCAGCCAGTTCGGCGATACGTTTAAGTGTTAATTCACCCCATTGTCCTCTTACTTCGGGTCTGCGTAATGCTTGAACTAAATTTTGTGTCTCAAGTCTTAAATCAGCTTGAGACTCATTAATGATTTTTAAATGTTGTGAAAGTGAACCAAAAGATTCTTTGCGTTCTTTTTCAATCGATTGAATTTGAGCTTCAGTATTTTTTAATGCTGATTGAATCGGTTGCAATAGTGTTTCAATCGATTTTTCTTTTTTGTCTAAGTTCGCTTCAGCCTGAATTTGAAATTGAGAAAGTTTTTCTTTTGCTAATGTTAGGAAGCTTTCATTATTTAATTTGAGCGCTTGTTGTGAAAGCACTGTGAAAGAATTTTCTAACTGTTTGCGCGATTCTTCTATGGTCTCTATTTTTTCAAGATAACGTTCTTTTTCTAATTGCAGTTGCATGGATAACTGCTGTGCCATGGATTCTAGTTTTGCATGCTCTTGGCGTGCGCGGCTGCGCATGATGAGCGCACCTAGCGCGGCGCTTAATAAACAAAGGCTTGCGCATATAAGCACAAATTGCCATGCGTTCTGGAGTTCTACATTAATCATGTAGATATTGTTGATCAGCTGCTGCTAAAAAGCCAATTCTTAAGATCCAGGGCTTGCTGGAAGATGGCGTCAGCATTCCAGGTGCGAGGATCCTGGTTATCTTGTATATAACCGTAGGCCGCTACAGCTGTTTTCATTCCTGCTGCCTGGCCAGCAATAACGTCTCTAGGGTCATCTCCTATATAGATGGTATCTTGCTCACGTATACCTAGCATATTGGCCGCGTGGTGCAATTGGTCAGGATCTGGCTTTCTTTTCGCTAAAGAATCACCGCTGACCATGCATACCGCATTAAATGCGATGCCTAGTTCTTGGACTAATGGTTCTGCAAGATTGCCGGGCTTGTTGGTAACAATGCCCCAAGGTATCTCGGCGCCGTCTAAAAACGCTAGTAGCTCAGTTATACCTGGAAATAATTTGGTTCGATTACATAAGTTATCAGCATATATCTGTAAAAACTCATCACGAAGTTGCAGGCTATGTTTTTCTTCTAATGGTTCTTCAAACCCTAATTGAATCATCGCAATACTGCCACGAGATGTGTTTGTGCGAACTAATTTGTAATCCAGAGTTGGTTTTCCATGCTTGGTGAATAATTTATTAAGTGCATCTGCCATATCAGGCGACGTGTCGGCTAGAGTGCCATCCAAATCAAATAGCACAGCATTAACACGAGGATTGTTAGACATAGATAAAACGTAACTTTACTTAGCTGACTTTGGTCAAATGTTCTGTGAATGCACGATGTAGTTGACGCTGGTGTCTGAAGATAGATTATAGGTTTTTTTTAGAGGGTTGTAGTTCATACCTATAATTTCATTAGTATGTAGTGATGCTTGTCTGATCCAATGATCGAGTTCAGAAGGCCGAATAAGTTTTTCATAATGATGAGTACCTTTGGGTAATAAATTGAGCACATATTCCGCACCGACAATGGCAAATAAAAACGCTTTAGGATTTCGATTTATGGTGGAGAAAAACACGTGTCCTCCAGGCTTCACCAAAGTGGCACAAGCTTGTACGATAGCGGCAGGATCAGGGACATGTTCTAGCATTTCCATGCAGGTCACAATGTCATATGAATTTGGTTCTTGTTGTGCGATATCTTCAGCCGCGATAGCTTGATATTCGACATCTATATTTTCTTCCTTGGCATGTATTTTAGCAACGGCCAAAGGTGCTGCTCCTAAATCAATACCTTTAACGGTCGCGCCTCGCTTAGCCATCGATTCCGAAAGAATTCCACCTCCACAACCGATATCCAAGACTTTTTTCCCTGCTAGCACGGCGAGCTTATCTATAAAGTTTAGTCGCAGCGGGTTTATGTCATGTAGTGGTTTGAATTCACTTTCTTTATCCCACCAACGGAAAGCCAGGGCTTCAAACTTTGCAATTTCTTGCGCGTCTACATTACTGTTTGGATTACTGTTTGGTTGTTCTTGTGTACTTGTCATGGTCGCTGTGTAAGTTAATGGTTGATTTTCTGGTGCCATTCTTTGGTTTTAGCTAAGATTTCATTTTGATCTAAAGTTAATAACTCTCGATTACTTAGCAGTTGTTTTCCAGCCACCCAAACATCTGAAACCTGGTTGCGTTGTGTTGCATACACTACATGACCTATCGGATCATACATAGGTTGCGCTTCCAGTGTGCCAACATCGATTATTGATAAGTCAGCAGATTTACCTGTTTCTAAAGATCCTGTGTCTTGGTCAATACCAAGAGCGATGGCGGCATTTATGGTTGCACAGCGTAATGTATCATAAGCTGGTAAGGCTGCTGCGTTATTGGCTACTCCTTTTGCAAGTAACGCGGCACTATGTAATTCGCTAAGCATATCTAGATCATCGTTACTTGCACAGCTATCGGTCCCTATTGCAACGTTGATGTTTTGATCTCTAAGCTTCTGCACAGGACAAAATCCACTAGCCAGCTTTAAGTTTGATTGTGGGCAGTGCACAACATTTGCATTGGTTTCGGCAAGCAGGTTAATTTCGTTATCTTCAAGTTGAGTCATATGCACGGCAAGTAGCCCGCTGTTCACAAGTCCAATATCATGCAGACGTTGTAAGGGGCGAACTTTATATTGATCCAAACTTAGTGATATTTCAACTTGAGTTTCATGAAGATGAATATGTACCGGTAACTCAAGTTCATTAGCCAGCATTGCAACACGTTCCAGAGGGGCATTAGAAACGGTATAGGGCGCATGTGGAGCAAATGCGCACTTAACGAGTGGATGTGCTTTTAGTTGATCATATAATGCAAGACCTTTAAAGAAATATTCATCCGCATCGTTTGCATATTGAGTAGGAAAATCAAGCAGGATCATACCGATGCGCGCGCGTATGCCTGCTTTGGTTGCAACTTGTGCAGTTTTTTCAGCAAAGAAGTACATATCATTAAAACACGTGACACCACCGCGTAACATCTCTGCAATGGCAAGCTGCGTACCGAGTTGCACAAAATCTTCGTTGACCCATTTTTGTTCTGCTGGCCAAATATGATTTTCTAGCCATTCCATTAGTGGCAAGTCGTGAGCTAGACCGCGAAACAATGACATGGCTGCATGGGTATGCGCGTTTATGAGTCCAGGAATGATGATGTGATTTGAGTAGTCTAGGGAAGAATTGCTTGAATATCTTTTAATGGCTTTAGAAGTTGGCAGTATATTCAGGATGCGTCCATCTTGTATTGCAATACTGTGATTATTTAATACTCGGTTGCCGGTGTTGTCTGCGTTTCTTGTGTGATCACTCATGGGGATAATTGTTTCCCCGTGAATGAGTGTTTGCACCTGTTCCATATTTTGACCTGATTATTAAAGCTTTAATCCTGACTTTAGCAGATTGTTGATAGCTGCAATATATCAAGCAATCATTACAGAATAGATAAAAGTATTCACTTTTAAGTCAGAAGTGCCTAGTCTTGCAGCTTGATTAAATTAAAGAGTTGCTGCGGATAAAACATATGACTTCACTAGCCGATCAAGCTATTGCCTGGCAAAACAATCATTTGGTGCTTTTAGATCAACGCAAGTTGCCGGCTGATGTGCAATATGTACATTGTCATGAAGTTACAGATGCTATTCAGGCTATCAAGGATATGGTTGTGAGAGGTGCGCCAGCGATAGGAATTACTGCAGCATTTGCTGTGGTGTTGGCAGCAAGAACACGCTTCAAGCAATCTGCTGATAATTGGCAGCAACTTGTTGAGCAAGATTTACATGATTTGCTACTCGCCAGACCGACTGCGGTTAATTTGAAGTGGGCAGTTGAAAAAATGCGCAAAGAAATTTTGAATTTGTCAGGAGGTGATCCGGAGCGGAGCCTGTTAAGTGCTGCTGAACTCATTCATAAAGAAGACATCAAGGCGAACAAAGCACTTGGTGATTACGGTGCAAAACTATTAACCAAAGAATCTGTAGTGCTGACACATTGTAATGCAGGTGCATTAGCGACGGGTGGATACGGAACTGCATTGGGGGTAATTCGCAGTGCTTTTGCACAAGAAAAAATTACCGCTATTTATGCAGATGAAACACGTCCGTGGTTTCAGGGTACAAGGCTGACTGCTTGGGAATTATTACAAGATAATATACCCGTGACATTAATTTGTGACAGTGCAGCTGCAAGCTTGATGCGCCAAAAAAAATTATCATGGATAATTGTTGGTGCCGATCGTGTGGCAAGTAATGGCGATGTAGCAAATAAAATAGGTACTTATTCTTTAGCAGTAATGGCACGCCAGCATAATGTTAAATTCATGGTGGCAGCTCCTACCAGCACTTTTGATATGCAAATCAATACGGGTGATGAGATTGAGATCGAAGAACGTGCAGATAGAGAAATCACAAATGTGCAAGATCGGGATATTGGTCCAGATAGAGTAAGTGTATGGAACCCGGTTTTTGACATCACCCCAGCGGAATTTGTAACCGCTCTAGTAACAGAAAGAGGTGTTATTGAGTCGCCAAATGCCAGCAAAATTCAGGAGTTAATGAAATCCTGGTAATCTGGTGATATCTGGTAAAATTTAGCTCAGGAAGGCATAAATATTGTGCTTATAAATCTATTAAATTGATTTTTAGGCAATCAGTTGAAGTTTAAATGTCTTTTCTTTCAACCCACTCTCCTATACTTGTGTTACAATTCGGTGCATTAGAACGAAAATAAATAACCTCCAACAAAGCACATAAATGGCTGCAATCGCCAAAGAAATACTTTCAGTAAACATCGAAGACGAGATGCGTCAGTCGTATCTTGATTACGCGATGAGTGTAATCGTCGGCCGTGCGTTGCCCGATGTTCGAGATGGTCTAAAACCGGTACACCGTCGTGCGTTATATGCCATGAGTGTGCTTGGTAATGACTGGAATAAGCCGTATAAAAAGTCTGCTCGTGTGGTGGGTGATGTAATTGGTAAATATCATCCGCATGGTGATACCGCGGTTTACGACACAATTGTTCGTATGGCCCAACCATTTTCACTACGCTACATGCTGGTTGATGGTCAAGGTAACTTTGGTTCAGTAGATGGTGATGCGCCCGCTGCAATGCGCTATACCGAAATTCGTATGGCGAAGATTGCACATGAAATTGTTGCAGATCTTGAAAAAGAAACTGTTGACTTCGTTCCTAATTATAATGAAGAAGAGTATGAGCCTTCGGTATTCCCTACGCGCATACCAAATCTATTAGCCAATGGTTCATCTGGTATTGCTGTGGGAATGGCCACTAACATTCCTCCGCATAATTTAACGGAAGTTATTAATGCCACGATCGCTTTAATGGATAACCCTGAGGCGGACTACAAAGAATTAATGGAGCATATTCCGGGCCCAGATTTTCCAACCGCTGCATTGATTAACGGCCGGGCTGGAATAGCAGAGGCATACCGAACTGGGCGTGGACGTGTACATATGCGTGCACGCACGCATGTCGAGCAAGATGAAAAGAGTGGCCGTGAGCGAATAATCGTTACAGAGCTACCTTATCAGGTCAACAAAGCAAATTTAATCATCAAGATTGCTGATTTAGTTAAAGAAAAGCGTCTTGAGGGTATTGCAGGTGATGGTTTGCGCGACGAGTCTGATAAAGATGGTATGCGCATTGTGGTCGAGTTGCGTCGTGGTGAAGTGAGTGAGGTTATTCTAAATAACTTATACAAGCACACCGCTATGCAAAGTGTGTTTGGAATTAATATGGTGGCTTTGGTCGATGGGCAGCCGCGTTTATTGAACCTCAAGCAAATTTTACAAGCATTTATCAGGCATCGTCGTGATGTAGTTACGCGTCGTACCATATTTGAATTACGTAAAGCACGTGAGCGCGCGCACATTTTAGAAGGCCAAGCCGTTGCGTTGACCAATATTGATGAAATTATTGCACTTATCAAAAAGTCAGAAAGTCCTGCGGTAGCTAAAGAAAAGTTAATTGCAAAACCTTGGCAGCCAGGTGTCGTAGTCGAAATGTTAGATCGTGCAGGTGCGGGTTCGTCACGACCGGATGGTCTTGATGCTAAGTGTGGTATGCATAACGGTGAGTATCATCTTTCGCCTACACAAGCGCAGGCAATTTTAGATTTACGTTTGCATCGTCTTACTGGTTTAGAGCAAGACAAAATCGTTAATGACTATAGCGATCTTTTAGAAAAAATCATCGACCTTTTAGATATCCTTCAAGATCCAGAGCGCCTGTTGAAAGTAATACGTGAAGAGCTTGCAGAAATTCGCGAACAATATGGTGATCAGCGCCGTACCGAGATTAACGATGCGCAAGCAGATCTCACAATGGAAGATCTGATACCGGAAGAAACGGTAGTGGTGACGCTTTCACATGCCGGCTATGCAAAGTCACAGCCGTTGGATACCTATCGTGCGCAGCGCCGCGGTGGTCGCGGTAAGGCAGCAACCTCGGTTAAAGCTGAGGATTTTGTTGATCAGCTATTTGTAGCAAATACGCACGACACAATTTTGTGTTTCTCTAGTCGAGGAAAAGTCTACTGGCTAAAAGTGTATGCACTACCGCAAGCAGGCCGCACAGCGCGCGGTAAGCCAATCGTTAATCTTTTACCTTTGCAGGATGATGAGCGTATAAACGTTGTGTTACCAGTAAAAGAATATAGTGAAGATGCATACATAGTCATGGTAGCGAGCAGTGGTACAGTTAAGAAAACAAAACTAACCGAGTTTTCTAGACCTCGAGCCAGTGGTATTTTGGCGGTTGATTTACGCGAGAATGATCGACTTATTGGGGTTGAGATTACCGATGGAAATACGGATATTTTGTTGGTAGGAGATACAGGTAAGGCGATTCGCTTTAAGGAAAACGATGTTCGTGCTATGGGTAGAAACGCTACAGGTGTACGTGGCATTAAGTTAGCAGAAGATCAGCAAGTAGTATCTTTGATTACCATAAAAGAGGACATGAGTTCTACAGATGTGTTGGTGGCGACTGAAAATGGTTATGGCAAGCGCACGCTAATGGAAGAATATCCCGTGCAAAAACGCGGTGGCCAGGGTGTTATTGCTATTCAAACTTCAGGTCGCAATGGAAATGTTGTAGGGGCGGTTGCTGTAGCAAATGATGATGAGATCATGTTGATTACGGATAGCGGAACCTTAGTGAGAACACCTGTTAAAGACGTATCGCAGATGGGTCGCAATACTCAGGGCGTCAGGTTAATTCGTCTATCTGATGATGAGCGATTGGTTGAGGTAGAACGAATTGAGAATTTATCGCAAGATGATGGTGTGTCTGATACCGAAGATCTCAATTCTGAGGAGCCCGATACTGATGAGCCAATGGAAGAAGACCAGTAGAAGAATAGTATTATAGTTTTTTAGATAGTCTTGTCTAAATTGCCTATTTAAATAGGTTTCCAATTAGCGCAATCCTTTTAAAACAATTCCCAACTAATTATTGTTATGCAAGAAACCTTCTATTTTGGTGCTGGACCAGCAACTTTACCAAAGCTTGTTCTGGATAAGATTAAAAGCGAATTGCTAGATTACCGTGGTACAGGATTGTCTGTGCTTGAGTTATCGCATCGTAGTGATGAATTTGCAGAGATTGCAAATCGTTCTGAAAACTCGTTGCGAGAATTAATGACAGTGCCTGATGACTATGCAGTTTTACTGCTGCATGGCGGTGCAACTGCCCAGTATTCAATGCTACCAATGAATTTTATGCATTTGGGCGAAGTTGCTGACTATGTTTGCACAGGTCATTGGTCTCAAATGGCATGTAATGAAGCGAGAAATTTTTCAGACATCAATGAAATTCATGCGCTTGATGATTCAGGGCTAATAGCAATTAAACCTATAGAGCAGTGGGGCTTGTGTGAGCGGGCAAGTTACATTCACTACTGTGAGAATGAAACCATTAGCGGTGTTTTGAATGATGTTGCTGGAATGATTGAGATTCATTCAAAACAAGCAACGCTATTTTGTGATATGACTTCTTCCATCTTGACACGACCCACTGAAGTGAAAGATTTTGGTTTGATCTATGCTAGCGCACAGAAAAATCTAGGAGTAGCAGGGCTATGTGTGATGGTCGTTAAAAAAGAGCTGTTGGGCAAAGGGATCGGAAAAGCACCTAAGGTCTTTGACTATAAAAAATGTTATCAAGCCGGATCGCTTGTGAATACACCACCGACCTTTGCAATTTATGTTTTGGGTTTAATGTTGGATTGGCTTAAAGACAAGGGTGGAGTTGCTGAAATATATAAGCGAGGACAACAGTGTGCCAAGTCTTTATATGATCTAATTGATGCAAGTGATCTATATGTAAATAATGTTGATACTAAGTTTCGGTCTAAGGTGAATATTCCATTTGAACTTAAAGATAAACACTTGCATGAGAAATTTATATCTGATGCTGAGAATAATCACTTATTAGGCTTGAGAGGCCACAACTCTGTGGGTGGTATACGTGTCAGTTTATATAACGCCATGCCTGCTCATGGTGTAGAAACGTTACTTGGCTTTATGCGGGACTTTGAGTTAAGTCATTGCTGAAGATGCGTAGTCAAGTCTGTAGGCGACGATCAAAATAAACCATCGTTCCATCTGCGCAAGTTACAGGGAAGCTACAAGAAATATTTTTACGACGCTCATCGTGATTTGATCGCTTTAGTTCTGACAAAGCTACTTGCTCTGAACGGGATGATGCGATGACTGCACAAAGTGTCAATACGGTGATGCCGGATACCAGTACAATTAATCCAATAGTAAGCAGAATATTAACTGTTTGCATGGAATACATCCTCCTAGCTTGATGCTTTTAGGAAGAATAAAAGTTAAGTATTCTTACTAAAATCAATTATTTACAGAGATAACAGTAAAATTTATAGGGGAATAATACCTAAGTCTTTGTTATTCGGCAAGTATGAATATTTGACGCCGCTTAGTCTAATTAGTCTAAGTGACGGAGACTAAAAACGGATAAATTTAAACCTTATAGAAATCTCTATACCACTCGACGAAGTTTTTGATACCCACTTCAACTGTAGTATTTGGTTTATAATCAACATCTTGCACTAAAGCTTCGACGTTAGCGTAGGTATCTGGCACATCACCAGGCTGCAGTGGTAACAGGTTACGCTCGGCTTTCTTGCCAAGGCAATCTTCAAGTACTTCGATGTAATGACTTAATTCAACAGGTGCATTATTACCAATATTGTATAAGCGGTAAGGTGCAAAGCTGGATGCACTGTCTGGTGCGTCACTGTCCCACGCTGCATTTTTTTCTGGTAGATGGTCTAGAGTGCGAATTACGCCCTCAACGATATCGTCTATGTAAGTGAAATCCCTGCGGTGATTGCCATAATTAAACACATCAATAGGTTTGCCGGCTAATATGTTTTTGGTGAACAAAAACAAGGCCATATCGGGTCTTCCCCATGGTCCGTAGACAGTAAAGAATCTTAGCCCGGTTGTATGTAAGCCATACAGATTGCTATAGACATGTGCCATGAGCTCGTTGGCTTTTTTAGTTGCTGCATATAAGCTTAGTGGGTGGTCAACGTTTTGGTGAACCGAGAACGGCATCTTTGTATTCGCGCCATAGACTGAGCTACTGGATGCATATACAAGATGCTCAACACCGTGATGGCGACAGGCTTCTAATATATTGCAAAACCCGACCAGGTTAGTGTCTACATAGGCGGATGGATTTTCGATTGAATATCGAACGCCAGCTTGTGCAGCTAGATTGATTACTCGTTGTGGTTTGAATTTAGAAATTGCATCTAAGATAGCTTCTTTGTCTTCTAAATTTATTCGAGCTTCAGTGAATTTATCATAAGCTTTGACTCTTTCCAGTCTACCAAGCTTCAGATTCACATCGTAATAGTCATTTAGGTTATCAATGCCTAAGACTTCATCTCCGCGCTCTAGTAAACGCATGGAAACATTAGAACCAATAAATCCGGCTGAGCCGGTAACAGCTACTTTCATATTTTTATATCAGCTTTATTATATAATTTTCAAAATGAATACTTAAAGGCGACCATCTACCTGATTTTTAGGTAATACATTCTTCACATCAAAAAGTACGTGGTTGTCTTTTCCTAAGGAATGGATTTTGTCTGCGCCCAAACCTTTAAATTCATCATGGTTCACTGCAAGAATGATCGCATCATATTTTGTCGCGGGTAGCTCAGGTAAAAATGAAGCATTGTATTCTTCACTAGCTTCTGCAAGATCTACCCAAGGATCAAATATATCTACTTGGGCATGATAGTTAGCAAATTCTTTAACAATATCGATTACACGAGTATTGCGTATGTCTGGGCAGTTTTCTTTAAAAGTGAAGCCAAGTATCAATATTTTGGCATCCACTACATGTACCTTCTTTTTAAGCATTAACTTAATAACGCTCTCCGCAACATATGGGCCCATGCCGTCATTTATACGACGACCCGACAGAATTACCTCTGGGTTATAGCCAATTTCCTGTGCTTTATAAGTTAAATAATACGGGTCTACACCAATACAATGCCCACCTACAAGACCGGGTCTAAAAGGTAGAAAGTTCCACTTGGTGCCAGCAGCTTCGAGTACTTCAATGGTGTCGATATTCAAGCGCGCAAAAATTAAAGATAACTCATTAATTAGAGCAATATTAACGTCACGTTGAGTGTTTTCAATTACTTTGGCAGCTTCTGCAACCTTGATACTGCTGGCTTTATGAGTGCCGGCTGTAATAATTCTTCGATATAGCTGATCAACGAACTCAGATGCTTCAGGTGTAGAGCCTGAGGTTACTTTTTTGATGGTGGGTAAGCGATGTTCTTTGTCACCTGGGTTGATGCGCTCAGGGCTGTAACCTACGTAAAAGTCTTTGTTAAGTTGCAAATCAGTGCCGGACTCTAAAATTGGAACACAAATATCTTCAGTCACACCGGGATAGACCGTAGACTCATAAATAACTACATCGCCTTTTTTAAGTGCCTTGCTTACGGTTTCAGAAGCTTTGCGAACGGGGGTTAGATCAGGAACTTTATGGTCGTCAATAGGAGTGGGTACCGTTACAATGAATACATTACAAGCCCGCAAGTCATCTACAGAAGAGGTAAAGCTGAGATTGCTAGCGGTGATTAATTCATCTTGGCTGACTTCCAGGGTTCGATCGATACCTTTTTTCAACTCATCTAATCGAGAGATATTGATGTCAAAGCCCATGGTAGGGAGTTGTTTGCCAAATTCTACTGCGAGTGGCAGGCCGACATAGCCTAGTCCAACTACGCCGATATGGATATCTTTAGGTAGCACGATGTTTAATTACTTTATAGAGTTAAAAATAAGGGTTAAAAATTTTCAGCAGACGTAAAATAAATGAATTCACTTAATAATTATGTGATTTTCGCCACGGGGTTACAAATCTGAAAGGGATATAGTGGTTTAATTCGCGTCTAAGAGGGAACTGGTCGGCTAAATTGCTTAGACTAGGCTGTATTGGTTTCCAGGTCGAGTGCTATTTATTCATAATTAAGTTAATTAATTTTACCAATTTTAAAAATTACATGTTTGATATACGAATAGGGGGTCAGCACATCAAGGCCCCATATCTGCTTTTGGCTCTGACAGATGCGGTAGTGCTGTTTTTGTGTGTTTATATTGCTGCTTATCTTCGCTATTACACAGAGATAAACCCACTGGAAGTGGCTGTTAATAATATAGGGGATTTATTTCCGCGAGCAATTATACATTCGGCAGTTGTGGTGATCACTTTAATTAGTATGGGCCTGTATCAGACTCAACGTCGTGAGCACATTGTTGATAAGCTTAGTCGACTCACTGTCAGTTTTATCACCGCTTTTGTGGTATTCGGATTTATTTTTTATATCTTTCCAAGTATCTATATGGGGCGAGGTGTATTTCTAATTGCTGCTAGTCTTTCATTTTTATTTCTAATCCTTTTCCATTTTATATTCTCACAGACAGTAAACTCGGAAGCTTTAAAGAGAAATGTGCTGATATTGGGTGCAGGCAGTCAAGCAAGCTGGATTACTAAATTACGCCGCAAATCTGATCGTAGCGGGATTAATATTATTGGCTATATGCCAATGAAAAATGAAGAGATTGCGATTGATGAGCAATTTATAGTTGAAAAGGGTTTGTCTTTACAAGAGTTGATTGAAAAGCATAACGTGGATGAAATTGTGGTGGCTTTATCAGACCGCAGAAATATTCTACCTATAAAGGAATTGATGGATGCCAGATTAAAAGGAGTGAAGATTGTAGAGTTAGTTACCTTTTTAGAGAGACAATTAGGCAAGATTTATTCTAGTTTGCTGAATCCCTCGTGGATTATTTTTTCAGTGGGGTTTAAGCAGGATAGTTTTCGCTATTTCACTAAACGAATTTTTGATCTGGTCGCGAGTGCAGTCCTGCTAATCATTGCATCGCCCTTGTATTTGTATGCAGTTATTAGTATTTGGCTGGAATGTAAGGGTAAGGAATCTATCTTTTACCAGCAAACCCGTGTTGGATTGAATGGTGAGAACTTTAATTTACTTAAGTTTCGTACTATGCGTTCAGATGCTGAATTAGAAGGTAAAGCTGTATGGGCTAACCAGGATGATCCAAGGGTTACAAAGATTGGAAAATTTTTACGTACCTACAGAGTTGATGAATTGCCACAAATATATAATGTGTTTCGCGGTGATATGAGCTTAGTAGGGCCGCGACCAGAAAGGCCGGAATTTGTGGATATACTTACAGGAAGTATTGCATTTTATGGTGAGCGTCATCGAGTAAAGCCTGGATTAGCTGGTTGGGCACAGATGAAATATCCTTATGGAAGTTCAGTGCAAGATGCAATTGAAAAGCTAAACTTTGATTTATATTATGTAAAACATCATAGTTTAATATTTGATTTGGTTATTTTGCTACAAACAGCAGAAGTTGTCCTTTGGGGTAAAGGTGCAAGGTAAAAGTGGATAATGCGCATAAAATTGCTGTAAGTGAATGCTTAAATTAATCACTGCATAATTTATTTAAGAAATGAATACGCATTATTCTAATTTCGCATCTAATAAAACTAATCTAATGTGGGTTGTGTTGATCGCGGGAATTGTCTTTTTTGTTTATCTTTATAGAGTTTCTATCAGTGCACTTTTTTTAAATTGGAATACTTATGGCACTTACTCCCATGGATATCTAACAATAATCATATCAATCTACCTTGTATATGTATCTGTAAAGGAAAAAAGATTAAAAATTTCCCATTCTTCTTTCATCTCTGCAGTTTGGCTATTGCTGGTATCGCTGGCATGGCTATTAGCTTATATTGCCAACATAAATACTATGCAAATGTTATGCATACCATTTTTTTTATTTTTTACATTCACATATTTTTTTGGCTGGAAAAATTATAAAACATTATTAATACCCATCTATATTCTCTTGTTCACAATTCCCATTTGGTCATTGTTGCTACCATACCTGCAGGGTATTGCAGTCAATGCGACAAGTATAGCGCTTTCATTCACAAATCTTGATTATCAAATAGTCGATAATTCGGTTATTTTTTCTAAAGGTATATTTGTAATTGAAGAAAGCTGTAGTGGATTGCGATACGTGTTAGTAGGAATGCTGCTTTCGATGGTTTTCGGGTTCCTCAATTACCATGAATACTGGCGAACTCTGCTGTTAATTTTGGTTTCTATCATAATCATGCTTATAGGGAATCTTGTTCGTATACTGATTATTATTGGCTTGGGTGTATATAAGGGTGTTGATTATCCATTGGTTCAAGATCATGAGAATCTTGGTTGGGTGGTTTTTGCTTTTTTTCTTGTGCCGCTTTTTTTGTTTGCAAGAGCACTAAACGTGAATGTGGGCAATGCCAATACACTGGTGCAGAAAAGTGAGACTGGAAAGAGTGATTTGTCGCATTCACCCGCAATTATTCTTTTGCTTTATATATTAGTGATTTCAGCGGCTCCACTATTTGCAAATTATATAGAAAGTAATCAGGCTGAAATTTCTATGTTAGATACCAGTAAAATACGTGCCAGTGGCGAATGGGTTGGTCCAAAACTACATGCCCCACTGTGGGAGCCAAACTATTTATTATATAGCGAGCAGTTTGTTGCGCAATTTGAGAAACAAAATAACACAGTGGCATTAAACATTCTCCATTATTCTATACTTAATCCGGAAGGAGAATTGATTAATACGGAAAATAAAATTGTTGATAATCGAGACTGGAAAATTATAGATTCATTAACAGGTCAAGTAGTGAAAGGTCAAGAGGGTGTCAAACTATTAGAGGTCAATACCGCAACGATTACTGCTAAAAAATCAGGCGAGTGTATTAGGATCTGGTACTGGTTTGAAGTAGGTGGAGAGAATTATGTTAGAAAATGGCGTGTGAAATTAAATGAGCTGATTGCTAAATTGCAAGGTAGATCAGGCAGTGCTCTTAATGCTATATCAACAAGATGCCTCCGTTCAACAATGGATTCTGATAAAATATTAAATGACTACTTGCAACTGCATTATCATTCCATTAAAGAATCTCTAGCATTTTGAACATTAAGTTACTCTATTTATTATGAAAGTAAAAAACATTCTAAGTATTTTTATATTTTTTATTGCCATTTTAATTACTGCCTGTAGTGATAATGCTCAACAAGAAGCCAGCGGTGAAGATATTGGTGTAGTTAAATTTTATTATGATAGCGGTCGTTATTTGGATGTATTGACTGAAGCGGAGACATTATCAGCAGAAACATTAAATAATCCTGAGCTTAGATTCATTATTGCGGAAACCTATTTGCAAATTGGCCATCCTGAAGAAGCATATGAAATCTTTGTGGCAGTATCGAAGGTGCAGCATTCTATTCCCGACCTACAGTTATGGATTGTGGAAGCGCTTCTTAAACAAGGAAATCTAAGTGAGGCAAGAAAACTGTTACTTGCGGAAGAGGTTGTAACGTTGCACGGACAACAGCCGAGATACTTTTTATTGCATGGCCAAATTGATCTTGCCGAAGGTAGATTAAATGCTGCAAAGACAATGTTTTCACGTCTTATTGAGGATGATGAGGATTATGGGTTAGCTCAAGTATGGCTTGCAAGAATAGATCTTGCTAATAATAGAGAGTTAAAGGCAAGCGAACGGTTGGAGAGAGTTTTACAATTTGATAATAAGCTGGCCGAGGCATGGTTATTGCTGGCAAATATAAAATTTAACAAAGGGCAGTATACCGACGCTGAAAACTATTATCTGCAAACACTTAAATTAGATAAATCTAGAATACTGACACAACAGAGTTTGCAGGTTGCGCAAAACGTTGTACGTTCAAAAGTTTCGCTTGGAAATGTTTCGGCAAGTGAAACATTTTATCAAGATTTTTTAGAGTCCTATCCAAAGTCTCCTATATATCACTTTGAGTTGGCAAAGATGGCTTACTCAGCAGAAGATTTGTCGCTTGCGGAAGAACATTTAAAAGAAGTATTAAAAATAAGTAGCAATAATCCTCGGGTCATATCGCTGCTTGCTATAATATTATTTAAACAGTCCAAGTTTGAGGAGCTGGAAAGTATATTGGGCACGCATATTTCAAACAGCAGGAATGGTTTGGATTTGTTGGTTATTAAAGCAGTTCTTGATATGCAATTAGGTGATAATCTGGGAGCAATTGAACGCATTAACAGTTATATTATTGCTGAAGAGGAAGATAAAATAGCTCTAACCCCTCTGCTTGCATACATCAATTATAGAAATCAAGACGAAGCACAATATGAAAATATTTTAAATAATTATGACATCACTAATCCTAAAAGTATTAGTGACATCAATATTATTTACAATATGTTTTTTGTATTGGGCAAAAATGATCAGGCTGAAGAGCTGTTAAATCTATTAATAAACTATTATCCAAATTCTATAGATTTAAAAGTACTTTATTTAAATAGTCTCAATAAAATCGGTAATACCACAGAAGCTACACAAACTATTAAAAGCTGGTTAATTGAGCAACCAAATAATACAACATTGAAATTAGTAGTTATTAGTCACTATATTGCCCAACAAAAATTTTCTGCTGCAATTTCAGAACTCAGATCAATGCTTGGTACAGGGCTTTCGGCCTCAGAAAAAAATCTTCTTTACAATAATTTGAAGAGTCTTGTGATAAAAGCTGATAGCTCTAATGAGCGAAGTAAAATATCCGCATTATTAAAGAGCTGGCAGCAGGCGCTTCCTGATCAGCCGCAATTGGGATTGATGTTGGCAGATTTATATATTTCAGAAAGTAATTACAAAAATGCCATCCTCCATTACGAGATCTTACTAAAATCATTACCAAATAATTATGTAGTACTTAATAATCTTGCGTGGAGTTACTTTAAAGTTAATGATAAACGAGCGCTTGAATTTGCAGAACGAGCCTACGCTATCAATCCGAACGATGCACCAGTTAGCGATACCTTGGGTTGGATATTGGCAGAATCAGGCCAACTAGAAAGAGGTTTGCAATTGGTTGAGCAGGCTCTGGAGATCGATCCTGAAAATCAAGCCATTCGTGAACACTTAATCAGTATTCAATCGAGGTTAGAAGAGATAGGGCATAAGCAGTAAGATTCCAAGTTAATACTAGCTTTGGTATGCAAGT
This sequence comes from uncultured Thiotrichales bacterium, assembly GCA_964486815.1. Lineage (GTDB taxonomy): Bacteria > Pseudomonadota > Gammaproteobacteria > UBA4575 > UBA4575 > JABDMD01. Next base: position 60,696 of record CAZAOO010000014.1, on the reverse strand, counting down.
ATAGGCCTACTTTCATTCTTTTTAAGTGAAAAAGTGCGCCACAAGGGGTAATTCAATAGTATTAAATGGTTGTTTTACCTAGTAATTACCTTATATTTACTAGGGAATTACTAGGTTTATCCTTAAAAAAATGTAGTAACTTCCAATAATGCGAGATTACTCACTGTGTGGGCTTAAAATTTACATACAATTTGCCCTACAATATTTACTTATTTCAACTACTCAAGAATAGTTATGAAAATATCAAGAATTTTGCTTGGACTAGCATTAGTTTCTATGTTGTTTGCATGTGCAGGCACTGTGCCGCCTGATGGTTTATTAGATGAATCACTAAATTCCACAGTCACGGAAGAATATCAAATAGGCGTTGATGACGTAGTTCAGGTTCATGTTTGGGGAAATGAGCAATTGTCTGTATCAGTTCCAGTGCGACCTGATGGTCGTATTACAATGCCATTATTAGGTGATGTTGAGGTGGCAGGTAAAACAGCTGAGGAAGTTGCTGCTAATATTACCGAGGGTCTTAAAGCGGATATACGAGATCCAAGCGTTACCGTAACAATGACTTCGTTGCAAAGTAAAGAATATTTGCGGCGAGTACGTGTAACCGGAGCGGTCGGTGGTCCCGTTTCTTTACCTTATAGGGAAGGCATGACCGTTATTGATGCTGTGCTCGAGGCCGGTGGTCTGGGTGAATTTGCTGCGGGTAATCGTTCAGTATTACTCCGTAAGCAAGATGGTAAGACTGTATCTGTAAGATTGAGATTAGAAGATATGCTCGTTAGGGGAAAGGTTGAAGAGAATTATGTTTTATTCCCTGGAGATATAATTTCTGTACCTGAACGCTTCTTTTAAATTTTTTATATTTTTTTGTAACACATTAAGAACCTCTAATTATTATGAATATTTTTGAGTTGCCACCACTTCAAATTGTAAAGCTGTTTGTTGACTATGTTAAAAGTAAACTTGCATGGTTGAGTATTGGATTTGCAATTATAAGCATTGCAGTGCTTGCTGTAGCTTTCATGCTGCCTAAAACTTATACCTCTTATACAACTATATTGGCAGATAAAGAAGGTATTTTATCACCGTTGATGAAAGGGACTGCCGTAACAACTACAACGGGTGGTAGGGCGAATGAAAAAATCGCTCTTTATAGAGAAATGTTATTTGGTGCAGAGATTATGCAGCCAGTCATTATTAATTCAGGATGGGTGAATGATGATGCTACAGATGTTGATAGGGCAAGGGCAATTTCAGATTTAATTGAAAATATTGATGTAAGCTCTGCTGGCCCAAATCTTGTGAGAATTTCTGTGGAAGACTCTGATGCACTAAGAGCGTTTAGAACAGCGAAGTTATTAGGTGAATTATTTATTGAACAAAGTTTAGAAGATAAGCAAACCGAAAGTCGTGCTGCATATGAGTTTGTTGATAGTCAAGTAAATGATTACCACCAAAAATTATTATTAGCTGAACAAAAGCTTAAAGTATACAAAACTAAGAATATGGGAAATCAGATTGGTAACGAAGGTGCTGTTTTTGCTCGCATCAATGCGTTGAGAGGCCAAATTGAAGAATTAAGTTTACAAACCCAGGAAGAGAGGATTAGAGAGCGTTCACTTCAAAGTCAGCTTGCCGGTGAAAAGCAAGTGGATAGCTCTGTGCATCGAAATAGCGGCTTACATGCTCGAATCTCAGCTTTAGAGCAACAGTTAGCAACACTGCGTCTTGATTATCATGATACATATCCTGACATTGTTAGACTCAAAAATCAGTTGGTGGATTTGCGAGAAATGCTAAATAGTGGAACGGGCGGAGGTGAAGCCTTTTCAAGTGATGCGGTAGCGCTTGGAGGGGGTGGTTTGAATACGGTATTCGGCGCATTGCGTGATCAGTTGGTTCAAACTAGAACCAATATTGCTGCACTTGGCACAAGACTTTCACAGTCACGTCGATTATTAGAATTGGAGTTAGAGCGAGCTAAAAAGCTTCCTGAAGCTGAGGCAGAACTTGCAGAGTTAACACGGGATTATGAAGTAACCAATGGAGTATATGAAGACCTGGTTAAAAGAAGAGAAAATGCACGAGTATCAATGAATATTGATATAGAACAAAGTGCGCAACGATTTGGAATTCAAGAACCAGCCTTGTTGCCACTTGAGGCGACAGGAATTCGTTTTGCGCAAGTTGCTGCAGCAGGACCCGTAGTAGGTTTTGGTGCCCCCTTGGTTGCTTTGTTTGCTTTATTTCAATTAGGTACAAATGTGCGTCATAAATCTCAAATCATCAAACATATGGATGTTCGACTTTTGGGCGAAGTGCCAAGAGCTTCAATGCCGAAGTCACCAAAAATACCCACCCGTTCAGCATTTTTTACCATGATTGCCTGTCTTGTGTTAGTGGCAAATGCGTATATATTTGCTGTTATCTTTAAACTGGGAGAGCTTGGCGTATCAATGCCATTGTCTTAAAAAGGGTTTAATTAGGAATTATTGCTATGAGTTTAATAGAACGTGCATTAAAAAAAGCTGAGCCTAATGAGGATTCAGAAGGTTTGAATAAAGCAGTTAATCAGAGGGTAAGAAATAAAAGGAATGTTCTAAAAAGTAGGCATAACTTAGACAAGATGATGGAGTCAGGTCAACTTGGTGCGGATGAACTACTTAAATTAGGAATTGCAACAGATAGTCTTACAACCAATGCGTTTAGAGAATTACGTACCGAACTGGTTAAGGCTACCGGAGGTAAAAATTTTGTGCTTGCGGTAAGTTCTTGTATGCCTGGCTCGGGAAATTCGTTTGTAGCACTAAACTTGGCAGCAAGTTTTTCTCAAGACACCACTAAAAGTGCACTACTTATTGACTGTAGTTTTCGTAATCCCACCCTGGCGAGTAGTTTGGGGTTGAAAATCAACAAGGATTTGACAGATTATTTAACTAGCGATGTACCGGTCGAAGAAATAATTTACCGGGTCAACGTAAATAAGCTGCGAGTCATTCCTTGTAAGAATAGTAATTTGAGTGAGATTGATAGTTTTACTACATCGTCAAAGTTGGGCGAGCTAATTTATGAACTAAAGAATAAATATCCAGATCGATATATTATTCTAGATGTGACCGATGTTCAGAGCTCTGCAGATGCTAAGATATTAGATCTTATTGCAGATCATTCTGCATTGGTTGTAAGGCATGATTCAGTGTCACAAGAAGAACTTCAAATTGCGGTGAATGGATTTAACCCTAGTAAGTTTTTAGGGATCATTTATAATAATAAACTCTAAGATAGTGGCTTAGGTAGCGGCCTGGTTACGTCTTTTTGTGTAGTTAAAATCTCAATAATTAAGGTTCACCATACTTATGCACCAAAGTTGTTTTTTCTCGAAAATTGTTATTTCATCTATTTCACTTATTTTATTTTCTTCACCAGGTATGGCCAAGGCTAATTGGTTAGTAAATTGGGAAGTAGCGCTGTTTGCAGAATATACCGATAATCTAGGTCGCAGTGATACGGGTGAGGATAGTGATGTTACTCTTGAACCCAGTGCTTCTATTAATGCAACAAGGCAGGGTGCACATTTAGATGCTGAGATTGGTGCAAGGAATGAATACAGAGGTCGATCAAATGGTGTGATTGGAAGTAGTAATAATTTTGATCTTGATGCGGTAATCAATTGGAAAATAGCGCCAGGTTTATTTGAGTGGCGATTTGAGGACCATTTTAATAGTGAGTTTCCTATCGATATAAGAGATAACCCAAACGAGCAAAATACGCAGGATATCAATTCATTTTCAACGGGCCCAACTTTCACACCTCAAATTCTCAACAATACCAGCTTGATTTTGGATGGTAGATTTATAAGGACGGATGCGGAAGAATCGGATATTGATAATGATCGATTGCAAGGGCTTGTAGGTATCGAACGCCAACTTACGCCTTCAAGCAGTATATCTCTAAATTATTCATATGAAGATACCGATTTTGATGACGATGAAGTTAATCTCAATCCTCTGCTGCAGCAAGGGAATATCGACTTTGATCGCGAGAATTATTTTTTAGCATATAACTTGCTCAGACCTTCATTAGATATATCTGCACAGCTAGGCTACAGCGAGGTTAATCGTGATGACGGGCCAAATAGAAATTCTGATGGGGCCAATAATTCATTAACTGTTGCGTACACAATTAATTCTACATCTTCAGTGTCACTTTCTGGTTATGACACGATTACAGACACAACAACCGAGGCGGCTGGCAGTGGTCTTGGTGGCATCCCAGGCTTAGCGGGTGGTGGGTTTGGTGGGTTTGGTGGTTTTGGGGGCTCAGGCGTAACAGGCTTTGAAGGTAGCTCAATAGGTGATGTAGATACTGATTTTACCGGTGACACTGTAGAAAGTACCGGTTTTTCTTTTAACTATACTAAGTCTTTTGCCCAGCTGGGTACTAGTTTTTCTTTATATCAAAATGATGCAGATCACGATATTGTTGATAGAAATGATCGGGAAACACAAGGTCTAAATATATCGTTAACCATGCCGGTTGGTAGTACCAGTGAACTAGGCCTCTCGTCAGCTTATAGAGAAACTGATTTTGATCTAGATGGTAGAGAGGATGAGGACTTTTTACTTGGACTTAGAGGTACTTATTTTGCTCGGCAAAATTTAAGATTTGAGTCGACTGCCGAATATCAAGACAGGCAAAGCAATCTGTCAAATGCTGATTTTGATTCAATTGAACTAAGAGTTGGTGTTACCTACACTAATTTTTAATGTTGAGGATTTTGATATTGTCGAGACAAGTAATAGCCTCTCACTTAGAGTAGTAGAGACGCTCGAAGAATTTATTTCACTCCAGACGAATTGGCAATACATTCTAGATCAATATGATGAGTATCCACCATTCCTTACGTGGGAGTGGATGTATACTTGGTGGGAGGTCTATAAAACTGACGAAACTAATTTAAATATATTAGTAATATCTGATGGGGAGTTAGTAGTTGGTATATTGCCGATGTACCTTAGGGTTCATCGCTCGTTTATTGTATATAAATGTTTATATTTTCTTGGAACGGGCGAGCCTGAGGAGAAAGAAATTTGTTCAGAATATTTAGATATAATTTTATTGGATGACTATGTTGAGCGTGCACTAAAATTAATTAACAGCTTCTATTCTAATGAGTTTCTGAAGTGGGATGCTATAAAGCTTTTTAGGATAATTGATAATTCGCATATTGGTAGAGTATTCTCAGTTAAATCAGGTTCGAAAAATCTTTTCAGACAAGAAATAGTTTCTGGTTATAGGTATTTAATTAATCTGCCAAATACATGGGATCATTATCTTGAATCGTCGCTGAAAAGCTCTATGCGACGTGCAATAAAAAAATCTCGGCAACTGGTTTTTGGCATGTCAAATTTACATTCTTCACGCGTAATCAGTAATGATCAGCTTGCTCCGGTTATGGAGCTATTGGCTAAGTATCACAATGAGAGTTGGAGTCTAAAAGGCAAGCCGGGAGCATTCGCAAGCCTGGAATTTCGTGAGTTTCATCTGAGAATTGCTGAAATATATCATAAAAAGAATATGCTAGAGCTGGTAGTTACTAGAGTTAACGAGGATATATTAGCAATTCTGTACAATTATAAAATTAAATCTACCATTTATTATTACCAATCTGCGTTTAATATGAACCAGTACTCAAAATTATCGCCAGGTATATTTGCGCATTCTGAATGCATTGAGTCAGCTATTAATCGCGGCTATTGTTTTTATGATTTCATGATGGGCGAACCAATTTCATATAAAAGTAATTATGGAACTGTGAAAACAAGAATGAAAAATATCACTATTTACAATAAATCTTTATATGGGATCATTGTTTCTTTGCGCAATAATTTGCGTAAATATTTAGCAAAGAAATAATTACGATAGATTGCAATGTTAGTTTCATTTTTCTTTGTAACATATCTGTCTTTTTATTTTTTAAGACTGCATGAATATAGGCCAGAAACAGCAGATACAAGTATCCTTTCTATACTGCTTGCTATATGTTTTTTGTTATACATTTTCATACAAGAAAAAAATTTAAAAACAATTGTTCTACCTTATTTGATTGGGTTTTTTGTTTGGGCACTTCTTTCTCATATTTCTTTCGGATATTTGTGGGGGACGATTGATACCGCTAATGCTCTATATAAGGTGGTGATCTTATTTCTAGTGTCAGCTGCATTATTTGCGGATAAATCTCGTTTAGAGTTCTATATGAAATTTATATCTATTTGTGCATTCGTAATGGCGTTGCATGGCATTGATCAATTTAATAATGGAGTGGGCTGGACAGGGATACCATTAATCCAAGATACACGTATACGTTACATAGGTGTTTTTGCTGATCCAAATGATTTGGGCATGCTTTTTTTAATCGCTATACCATTTTATTTTTATTTTTTAAGCAAGAGTAGCTCTATATTAATAAAACTACTTTGGTTGCTTGCAATTTCAGTACTGCTTTATGGGATATATCTGACTAATTCTAGAGGGACATTGCTAGGTCTGTTTGTGTTGATGGGATTTTATGGTTGGCATAAATATAGTCGTGTTGTTGTTATCACGTTAGGATCGATAGCTATACCAGTAGCATACGCCGTAACACGTTTATCAACGATTAGTTCAGATGATGAGTCGGCAAGAGGTAGGCTTGATGCTTGGGCTGAAGGGTTTTTTATGCTCAGGTCTGACCCATTGTTTGGTGTAGGACACGACTTGTTTACAGATCACCATCACCTTGTGGCGCACAGTTCTTATGTGCAAACGTTTGCGGAGATAGGTCTAATCGGATATTTCTTTTGGATCGGTATGTTTGCTGTGCCTATTTATTTTTTATATAAGTTTGTCTATAGGTTTCAGCCTAATATTGTTTCTGGACAAAAAAATAAGAACACTTCAGAAGTATTATTTGCTCATAAGAAATTAGCTACAGCAGTTTTGTATTCATTAATTGCTTATGCTGTGTGCGCTTTATTCATTTCAAGAAGTACACAGCCATTGCTATTTCTAATGTGTGGTATGTCTGCTGGCATATTTGCAATGATTGGCAAAGAGCCAATAAGTTATGCATTTCCACGTTTTGGGGAATCATTCAAACCAACAGTCTTTATTTCAGTCTTGAGTATCATCTTGATTTGGATTTCTATTAAGGTTTTCTGGTAGATCAAAATAATTAGAGATCACTGATCAATGTATGAAAAAGTATTTAGGAATTTTATATTCCCAGTTCTTGAAAAAGGATTAAATGGTAGGGCTACATGTGGTTACTTGCGCGAGTATGAAAAACAGCAATGGTGGGATGTTAATAAACTTAAAGATCTACAGCTAAAGAAATTAAAAGAGTTATTGGCGTATGCTGAAAAAAATGTTCCTTATTATATGTCAACATGGAAACAAATAGGCTTTACACCGAATGATATAAAATCAGTGGATGATATACAAGTATTACCATTTCTTACTAAAAAAATAATTAAAGAAAATTATAAAGATTTGATAGCAATACCGTATAAAGATTCTATATTAGAAAAATCCACAGGAGGTTCTACAGGAGTACCTCTAAAATTTGCCTATACAAAAGAAAGTTATAGTAGACGTAATGCAGTTATGTGGAGAGGATATGCATGGGCAGGATTGCCGCCTGGTAAAAATTCAATGTATATATGGGGGACGAATCTAAATACAGAATCAATGTATCTGAAACTAAAAGAAACATTGTATAACAAATTATATAACCGAAGTATTCTTTCATGTTTCAATTTGAATAAAGAAAATATGGCTGAGTTTATTGAGGATATTAACAAAAAAAAGCCTGCAGTAATTGTATCCTACGTTAATCCTTTGTATTTATTGGCAAAGTGGGTTTCTGAGAATGGGAAATTATCACACTTTCCAGAATCAATAATCACTGGAGCTGAGCCACTTCATGAGTATCAACGTAATGAAATGGAGGAGGCTTTTAGGTGTGATGTGTTTAACACATTTGGTTGCCGTGAGGTGATGCTAATTGCGTCTGAATGTAAACATAAAAATGGATTACACATTAATATCGATCATTTGGTTGTTGAGTCAATAAATCGTGATGGGATTTCTGTGACTGATGAGGTGGGTGATCTAATAGTTACTGATCTACATAATTATGGAATGCCTTTCATTAGATATAAGAATGAAGATATGGTAAATCTGGACAGCAGCTTGTGTGATTGCGGCCGAGGGTTGCCATTAATAAAAAAAGTAGAAGGCAGAGTATTGGATTGCATACAGACCGTAGATGGCAAGCTTCTTCCAGGTGAGTATTTTCCTCATTTTTTCAAGGATTACACTAGTATTGAAAAGTTCCAAGTGATCCAAGAAGAATTAAAAATATTAAACATAAATTTAGTTGTCAATAGCGAATACGGTTCACAACAGCAACATATTATATTAGATAATCTGTCTAAAGCGCTTGGTGATTCTATTGATATACAAATTAATATAATGCCTGATATACCCATGACGAACTCTGGTAAACATAGAGTTACGATTTCTAAGTTACTAGGTTAGCTCTTTGTAAAATATATGAAAATCATACATGTGGTTGAAACCTTGGGCCGTGGTGGATTGGAAAGGGTAGTGATAGATCTTGTTGAGGCACAAGTCAAAGAGGGTCATAAATGCAGCATTATTTGTATATTTGATGCAGGTGAGTTAGCGAAAGAAACGCTAAATAAAGGCATTAGTGTAATTGTTTGTAATAAGAGAAAGTCTCTCGATTTAAAGGCTTTATTTAAACTTCGAAAGATTATTCAGTCTGAAGCACCTGATATAATTCATACACATAATGCGGTTCCTAACTATTATGTTTATTTTACTATAATATTAAGGCGCTCTTATAGTTTAATTAATACAAGACATGGAATGGGATCAAAAGATCCTAATTCTAAACTTGAGCGACATTATAAAAAAACTATGAAAAGAACAAAATACACTGTTGCAGTTTGTGAAGCTGCAAGAAAAAAGTTTATTAATGATGGCATTGTCAATAGTAAAAAGTGTGTTGTCGTTAAAAATGGAATTAAAGTAAATGAATTTACCTCTTTAAAAGCGCAAGCAAAAAAGAATATCAATAATAAAAATCCAAATAATATTATTACGATTGGTAGTGTTGGCAGATTAAATTGGGCAAAAGATTTTTATACTTTACTGGATGCATTTCATATATTAACTACAGATTTTGAAAATATTGAATTGTTAATCATTGGCGGCGGTAAGCTTGAGCGTAAATTAAAAAAATATTCGAAAGAAATTGGAGTTGATGAGAAGGTCACTTTTATTGGTGATACTGAAAATGTTAAGCCATTATTACCTAAAATTGACATATTTGTTTCATCATCTGTATCTGAAGGTTATTCAATTGCATTATTAGAGGCTTGTGCTGTGGGTATTCCCATTGTAGCTACTGATGTTGGTGGTAATGCTGAAATAGTTAGAGATAATATAAATGGGTTTGTTGTTCCAGCTAAAGATAAAAGTGCTCTCGCGGAAAAATTATCTAGATTAATAGAAAATAAAGAGATGAGGGAGAATTTTGCAATATCGGGCAAGGAATGGGTTAAGGAGTATGGCGACGTCAGAAGTATGCGTGCTGGTTATGATAGTTTATATCAAAAGTGCACTTGAGGATTAACTGGTGTCATTAGGTTATTATAAAAATCTTTTTTTCAGGCTTGTGCCAAATAAGTTTTTACTTTTTTCAGGCTCAGATAGTGATAATACTATTTATTTAACATTTGATGACGGCCCACATCAAGGCTATACAGAGAAATTGTTAGAGATTCTTAAGCATTATAATGTAAAAGCAAGTTTCTTTGTTACCGGCGACCATGTTAATAAATATAGAGAAATTTTATCTAATATTATTTCCGAAGGTCATGATGTATATAATCATGCGTATAGCCATTGGCAGTTTGAGGCTCTTTCGACAACTGAGCAAGTTCAAGATATCAAGAAGCTAGATGAATTGTTGCCTAAGATGCAGCATCAACCAGTGCCTCTAGCATTTAGGCCGCCTCGAGGTCGAATGAGTCTGTCCTTATTAGTAAGGTTAATTGTTTCTGGTCGTCAAATTATATATTGGAGTATCGATAGTAAGGATTATAACCAGCTTGGCAAAGAACAACTCATCGAACGCTTTGAACGACAACCTGTTAAGTCAGGTGATATAATTCTTTTTCATGACGATAATTCATTTACGATAGATGCGTTGCCTAGTTTAATAGAAAATTGGAAAATTTCTGGTTTTTCTATCCAACCCATTAGCCATTTAGCTAGATCTTAATTGCTGACAATAAAATATGGAAATCTTGTTTTGGTTGTCTTTTGGATTGGTATTTTATTCATACATGATCTATCCATTACTATTATCATTGCTTGCAAGTGATTCCACGAGATACGAAATAGATAGGTCCAAGGATTTTGCTGATACTGATCTTCCAACGGTAGCTGTAATTATCGCAGCTTATAATGAAGAGAGTGAGATCATTAATAGGTTAGAAAATCTAAAAAACATAGACTATCCAAAAGATAAGTGCGTCATTTATATAGGTTCGGATGGTAGTACAGATGATACTAATAAATTAATAGATGCTTATGATTGTGATAATTTAAAATTTATTCAATTTGATAATAGGCGTGGCAAAGCATCGGTACTAAATGATTTATGTCAATTAGCAAAAGAGAGTATTCTAGTTTTTTCAGATGCAAACACTATGTTTGAAAAATCAGCTATTAAGAAGCTCGTTTCAAATTTTAGTCAAGATAATGTTGGTGGGGTTTGTGGTGATTTAATGCTGCTGTCAAATGCTAATAGCAGTAATCAAGATGGGCTTTATTGGATGTATGAAAAATATATTAAGTCTAAAGAAAGCCAGGTTAATGGTTTGCTTGGTGCAAATGGCGCAATTTATGCAATTAAACGAGAGTTATATATACCAATAGAAAAGAACACTATCATTGATGATTTTATAGTGGCAATGAATATTGTGCTACAAAATTATAATATTATTTATGAGCCTGAAGCAGTGGCTAAAGAATATGTCCCAGATAATCTCTCACAGGAATTTAAACGCAGAGTAAGAATTGGTGTAGGTAATTATCAAGCATTTTTTAGATTGCCTCAATTGCTAAATCCATTTTATAAAAGTATGTATTTTTTTACCTACGTCTCGCACAAAGTCTTAAGATGGTTTACGCCACACTTTATGTTAATAGGTTTTGTTGTTAATTTATTTTTGTTAGATGGCAGTATGTTTTACAAATTCACATTTTTTTCTCAAGTTTTGTTGTATTTGCTTACTTTAGCTGCAGTTACTAAAGGGCTGGTAGATAATTTTCCTAATATTGTTAAATTATTAATTTATTTTGTTGTAATGAATACAGCATTTTTGGTTGGTTTCATAAAATACCTAAAGAAAAATATTAATCCGGCGTGGGAGCGTACAGCAAGATAACCATGAATATTATTCTGTTATTATTTATGCTGGCGATATCTTTCTTATTGATAATATTTTATGTGTTGTTAAAGATAAAAAATATAGATATATGGGTTTCATCTTATTTTTTGGCATTGTTTAAAAATTCTAAAAATAAAAATACACCAACACATATTATATTTTGTTTTGTAGACCACTTTGAGCCTAATTGGGGAAGACCTGAGTATAATGTTCAGCTCGAAAGAGTAACTAGATGGCAGCTGGAATATGAGCAGATTGCATCCAAACATCTGGATGCTGATGGATGTTATCCAAAGCATACTTTTTTTTATCCTGAGGAGGAGTATGAGTTTGAATTTTTAGATAAATTAAGCGATTTATGCTCCAAAGGGTTTGGTGAAATTGAAATTCATTTGCATCATAACGATGATACTGAAGAAAATTTTAATCAAACAATTAATGGGTTTATCAATACTCTTGACAACATGCATGGCGCAATTGCCAAAAATAAACATACAAACTTACCTGCATGGTCATTTATCCATGGTAATTGGTGTTTAGATAATTCTAGAAATGATGGTAAGTGGTGTGGTCTTAACAATGAAATCACGTTATTGAAAAAACTTAATTGCTATGCAGATTTTACTTTACCTGCAGCACCGGACGAATCCCAAACTAAAAAAATTAATAGTATTTACTACGCGAAAGATGATCCTCATAAGGCTAAGTCTCATAATAATGGTATTGATGTGTGTGTAAATGGCCAGGTATCAGGAGATTTGATGCTTATACAAGGCCCGCTGACTCTAGTTTGGAAAAAAACACGTGTTCCTTTTCTGTTTATTCCAAAAATAGAAAATTCGGATATTCGTCATGAACAACCGCCTGTAATTCATAGAATGAAATCATGGCTAAAGTGCAATATTCATGTCAAAGGAAAAAGTGATTGGGTATTTATAAAAATACATACTCATGGCGCACAAGAAGACAGTATGAAGGTTTTGTTAGATGGCCCATTAGATAAATTTTTTACTGACTTGGAAAATAAATATAATGATGGCTCTAATTATGTATTGCACTATGTTTCAGCACGTGAAATGTACAATATTGTAAAAGCTGCAGAAAAGGGATGTGGTGGTAAACCGGGAGATTACAGAGATTATATTATTGATAAACCAAAATGGTCTAAAAAATCAGTAACTAAGGATTAGTGTTTGATGGAGCTGATCGTAATATCAAATCTATTCCCAAATAAGAAAGAGCCAAATAGAGGATTATTTAATTACCAACAGATTAATAACTTATCTTTAAAATGCAAGCTCACTGTAGTAGCTCCTATATCATGGGTTGATGCAAGTTGTTGGGAAAAGCATGAAGAGCTCGCCATCACACAAAAATATACTGTCGTACATCCTAAATATTACTATACACCAAAAATATTGAGGTTCATGTATGGCTATTTCTATTATCTATCTATTATCAAGCGGGTGCGGTCATTAATCTCAAAAAGTAGACCTTCTGCAATATTTTCTACTTGGGCCTATCCTGATTCATTTGCTTCTTGTTTAATTGCTAAAAGTTATAACTTGCCTTTGATAATAAAAGTTCATGGCACAGATATACATAGTGTACGTGGGGCATTGAGAAGGTGGTTGACCTCATGGACCTTAAGGTCTTCTAAAGAGATAATTTCCGTTAGCATGGCATTGAAAGAAATTATGATACGGGAATTCAATGTGCCACAAGAAAAAATATTTGTAATCCCAAATGGGGTGGATAAAAATAAATTTTATCCTATGAGTGTTGATGAAATAAATAATTTAATTGATATACCAATAAATTCAAATAATAACTGCCTATTTATTGGTAACTTAAAAACTGAAAAAAATATTAGTCTGCTAGTCCGAGCATTTGTAGAAGTTGTAAGAAAGTATGGCAATCATAATGTTCTGCATGTTATAGGTGGTGGGGCATTATATAAGCAATTATCAGAGTTTATTGTAGACAATAAAATGAGCAACAATATTATTTTACATGGAGTAATTGAGCACTCATTAATACCAGGATGGATGAATGCTGCCGATTTATTGATTCTTCCAAGTGATAATGAAGGTATGCCGAACGTTGTATTAGAGGCAAAAGCTTGTGGTACACCAGTGCTGTTGTCTGATATTGATGCACATCGTGAATTGATAGAGCAGGGAATAAATGGGTACTTGTTTAATTTAAATGACACAAATGATTTAGTGGAAAAAATTAATAAGTCATTAAATGAAAATTTGAATGATGGGGCGAAGCAGTGTATCGATAGTGTTATAAGTTGGGAAGAAAACGCAGATATTTTAATGTCTAGATTTGCATCCTAAGTTTATTTATTAATGGAATGCAAATATTATATTTAGTTATAGAATTTATATAAATATATGAAACAAGAAGCAATACTTTATTTCGGTAATGAATGGTTTGGAGAAAATAAAACCAGTAGTCATCATATTGCCCAAAGGTTGAGTAAAGAACGAAACTTGATTTATATCGAGTGCCCTGGTTTGAGGGCACCAAGAATGTCTTCAGGCAGAGATCTTAAAAGAATATTTGTAAAATTACAGGATGTTTTTTCTAAACCAAGAATTAGCCATGAAAAATTTCCTGTGTATACATTATTACAGATCCCAGCACATGGAAATAAGTTATTCACAATGTTAAATAAGTTTTTGTGTTCATATCAAGTTAAAAGAATATGTAAAAAAGAAAAAATCTATAAGCCAACGTTATGGTTCCTTGTTCCACATGTTGCCTTTCTAATTAATCAGATAAAAGCTTCCAAATTAGTCTATTACTGTACGGATGATTATTCATCCTTTCCAGGCGTGGATTATGATGCTGTGAAGAAAATGGATGATTATGTAACGAAATCAGTTGACCTTGTTTTTGTTACTTCGAATAAATTGCTTGAAGATAAAAAATGTATGGCTAAAAGAATACAATATAGCCCGCATGGTGTTGATTTTGACCATTTCAATTCTGTTCAAAAAGCTAATTTAGAAATCCCGGAGGATATGAAGAATATAGAAAAACCGATTATAGGTTTTTTTGGTTTAATTGAACACTGGATAGATATTCAGCTTATAAAATATTTAGCTGAAAACAATAGAAGTTGGAATATAGTATTAATAGGTCAATGTGCTGCAGATGTAGAAAGTATTAGTGACCTAGAAAATGTTCATTTACTAGGAAAGAAAGAATATATAGATTTGCCGAATTATGCGAGTTTGTTTGATGTCGCAATTTTACCTTATATAGATAGTTATCAGATAAAATATTGTAGTCCACTTAAATTGAGGGAGTATCTCGCTACTGGAGTGCCTGTAGTGTCTGTAGATTTCCCAGAAATAAAAGGCTTTGCGGATATTATTGGTATAGCTACTTCCTATAGTTCATTTGAAGAATGTGTACAAAAGGCCCTAAACGAAGACTCAAATGAAGCGAGGGACCAAAGGGTTAACAGTGTTAGATCAAGCACTTGGGAGTCAACGTCAGATAAGGTGTTTAACGCCTATAAAGAATTGAGTTAAAATAAGCAACAGTAAAACAAGTAATATTTATGGAAAATAATAAACTAACAATTGTAATCACACCAAGAGATAGGTATTCGGGATTAGATTCTTGTGTAGAGAATATATACAAACATACAAATATTAATTTTACATTAATAATTCTTGACTTGGGTTACCCAAAGAAAGAGTTAGATAAAATTAAAAAAATCATAAAAGAAAAAGAAAATGTATTAATATTTGATTATGGTCTGATAACTCCTATGGAAGCTCTAGAAAAAGTTAGAGGTGAGATAGTTACTACTTATACGGTCTTGATTGATAATGATTCAAGAGTTACATCGGGTTGGTTGCCACCCTTAATCAATGCAGTTAATGAAAAAAATGTAATTGTTTCGCCTTTGACACTTGAAAAAAAAGGTGTTGATGAGGGTGGGGCGATACGTAATCATCTTCATACTTGTGATATTCGTTGTGTGGAATATGATAAACAGCAATATTTGATCGAAGACAAGAAGTATAGGCGTGCATTGGTTGAGGAGTTGCCTAAAGGTGTCATGGAAACGGATACTTTTGAGCTGCATTGCGTATTATTTTCTACAGATCATTTGAAGAATATCGAAATACCTCATATGGTCGTACGTGAACACATTGATATTGGCTTGCAAACTAGGGCAATGGGTAAATGTATTGTTGTGCAGCCGGAGTCAGTTATATTGTTTGATAATTTAAATACACGCATGAATTATACAGATATGAAATTTTTCTTTTTTAGGTGGCAGAATAAATTATCTAGAGAATCTCATGCTTTATTTGAAAAAAGATGGCGTTATAAATTTTATGCTGAAAATGCCATGTATGTATGGGCATTTCGTCGTAAGATATTTTTATTAGCACGTTTCATAGGTATGCCTATATGGGCAGCTAATAAAACTACTACAATTGCTAAACGGTTATTTACAAAAGATTGGGATCCACTAGAAGATCCTATTTCGGCATCATATATATTGAGAGAAAAGTATGAGAATGGAGTAGTTCCACAAATCGATCATGCAACCAAAATTTAAATTGTAGTTTTAATTAATAAGTTGGCTATATAATTCTAAATATGCGTTTGCAAAAATGTCTAATGAGTAATTAGATTTTGCTATCTTATAACCATTGTTGCCAAACTGGTGTAATAACTCAGGGTTGTTAATTAATTTCAGGACTGCATCTGCGATTTCCTTGGGGTTCTCGGTTTCTACTAAATAGCCAGACTTGCCATGAGCCACTATGTCAATCATACCGCCTACTCGGCTGGCTACAATCGGTAAGCCTGCAGCCATGGCTTCTACAAGTACAAGGCCAAATGCTTCTGTTCTTGCAGCATGTATGAAAATATCAAAACTGCTGTACCATCTTTCGATATTGCTATCAAAACCTGTGAATGTTACTTTATTTTGAAGGTTTAATTTTCTACATAAGCTATTGATGAAAATAGTTTCATTTTTATTACCTGTTCCAGCTATAACCAATTTAATGTTGGTTATACTGGCCTCACTTATTAGTTTAGAAAAAGCGTGTATGATTATGTCAATTCCTTTTTCTTTTCCAAAATGTCCAATACAGCCAAGGACAATGTCAGATTCACTAAAATTTTCCTGACTACGTATTATTTTACGTTGTTCTGAAGAGTGTTTATATTTCTCTAATTCTATTCCAAATGGTATTATTTTGACTTTATTTTTATTTATAAAATAATTGTTATTTAAGTAATGATTTTTGCGGTCGTTTGAGCCTACTGTAATTATGTTTGTATGTTTATTAGCATAAAAATTACGAAGCTTATTTTTAATACCTTTTGTGTCTAATGGTAAAGATCGATGAAACGTATAAACATGTGGAAAGAGTTTAGTTTTTGAAACCAGAAAAGCAGAAATAATTTGGCTCGATGCATCATGTGAGTGTATTAAATTGATATCATTTTTTATACATATTGTTTCAAGCTGATAGAGTAGTTTTCGTAAATTATTTAAATAATGACTTTGCGAATCAAGGGAAGGGATCTCAATTATACTTGCATTGCAGAGCTCTTGATATTCTTTATCTGTTATAGGATTTACTGAGCAAGCAAAATTATTCACCTCTTTCTTTGACAAACCATTTGATAAGTTGACAATCGCATTACGACGGCCTCCCGTGCTTAAAGAGTAAGTGAAGTGTAAAATATTAATCGTCATTAGAGTAATGTTTATACTATATGCGTATACATTAGAAGTGATTATTACAAAATGGGAGTATTAATTCTTTATCTATATCTTGTGATAATTTTGTAACCAAACAGTTATTCTTGATAGAAAGCTCTTTGGTATGGCGAATGGTATTTTTACTATTTGTGAATTCAAAGTAGCATAGTCAGAGCTTTCTAGTAATTTAAATATAATGCTTAAAAATATAAAAATAGTGATAAATAACATACTAAGCGTAATTAATGAAAGATATATATTATCTACCGATATAAAATATAGTGGTAATAAGCATAACAATGAAATAATTATGGTTTTAATCAATGTCATGTAGGGAAAATTAGAGCCGGAGTATTTGCATGCCAAATAGATTCGTGGCACATAGGCTATCGTTAGACTAACAACATAGGTTATACATGCGCCAAGTAACGCATAATTTTTAATCAAATAGTAACCAATTAATAATTTTATTGATAATGAGATTATTAATATATAAAGCAATACTTTTTGTTTTTCTGCGCTAAGTAAATAACTTTGTGAGCCATCAGCAATTTTAGCGATCGATATACCTATTATGCAAATAGATAAAGCTATACTAGCTTCCAGATATGAAGGGCCATATACAGCAAGAATTAATTGCGAAGAAATGCTAAAAACAAAAACAGATAACGGTATACATAAAATAATCAGAATTCTTGTGGATTCAAATAATCTATGTTTTGCTACTTTATTTCCTTCTGCTAAAGAACTGGATATTAGAGGTAGTAAGATTGCGCTGAAAACACCAGGTATCATCAATAGTATACTAGACGACAGTGTCATCGCAATTCTAAACATGCCAGCATCTTTTGCACTAGTTAACCAACCTAACATAAAAATCTCTAATTCATTAGATATAAAATAAGAAAGTATTACCATGATGCTTGTAATTCTTAAGTAGTCATTCATTCTTGAGTTAGTTTTGTCATCTAGTGTAATTGCGTCTTTGCAATTATTATAGTCTCTACAGATATATCTAGAAATAAAGAAGAAAATAATGCCTGTAATAAGATAAACATACATAAATGCATCTATGTTTTTAAAATAAATAGCTGCAAATATTATTAATAGTAAATTAATTGGTGTAACTATTAATGATACTTTTGCTTGTAGGTCGAATCTTTGATAACCCTTGAGTGTTGAGATATTGAACATATACCGACCTCTGAAAAGAAGGGCAATAACCATAATCCAATAGTATTTTGAGTAATCTTCTAATTCAAGACTGTCAAGTAAGAAGGGTTTAGCGGCAATGGCTAAACAAACAATAATAATCGTTTTTATGCTTTGTAATTTTCGTAATTTTCGCACTACATATTTTGCATGGTTAATCCCATACTTTTCATTTAACTCAGATATATATTTTATTTGTGCTGTATTAATTCCACCATTAATTAAGATAATGCTTGATGCGGATATCCAAATAAAAAGTGTGTATACACCAAAATCATTGGGTCCTAGAGTTCTGGTCAATATTACAGAACAGACTAATCCCAGTAAGTATTCAATATAGATGCCTACGGATGAGAAGAATGTATTTCGTAATACATTGCTTTTTACGCTCATGTTTTATGTCTCAAAAATGGCTAGATTATTTGTATGTAAAAATAGATGATGTAATGACATTTTTGAAGGTAGGAAAACTAGTATATCGTTCAATATGTATGCGCTTTAATTGAAAGCGATCATATATAGGTAATTTATTTATCCCAGGTTCATATGTGCAGGCATATTTATAATTACAGTTATATAACGCCTTAATTGCGCATTTATTATATTCCTCATAACCACCCACAGGATAAGAAAATATATCACATGGTTTGTTAAGATTCTCTTCTATTGCTTCTTTTGATAGTTTTACTTCATTATATAGCTCTTTCTCGTTTATACTGGATAAGATTGGGTGTGTAAGTGAGTGCGATCCAAATTCCATTCCTGAGCAACTCATTTCTTTTATTTCATTCCAGCCTAAATATCTAACGTATTTTAGATATTTATTTAAACAACCTGTTTGCTGTTCAAGTTCATCAATAATTTGGAGCCGACTAGTATTATTTATAGGTCTCAAATCCAATAATAATTTTTCAATAAATTTTCTTTTTTCCGCACGATTATAAGATAACGTGTATTTCTTTTTATTTAAAATCAATGTTTCATGTTCATATGTCATGATCATATAGGCAATATAATCAAACCACAGAGGCATTTGGTTGTCTATGGCGCTGGTCACTAAAAAAAATGTTGCTGGCATATTATATTTTTTTAAAAGTGGATATGCATATTCGTAGTTGTCATAAAATCCGTCATCAAAAGTAATAATAATTTGAGGTTTTTTTGTAGGTACCTTTTTTCTTATCTGGGTATAATGCTCCAATTCAGAAAAAGTAATTGGTGTGTAGTGTTTATCTATATATCGTAATTGTTCTTCAAATATTTTAGGTGTAGCACTAATTAGTTCAATATCGTTATTTAGAGAATTAGGCTCATAGTCAGAAATTCGATGATAAGCAAGTATTGGTAATTCGTTTTTGAAATATTGCTTATAATGTCTAATGGCAACACTAAGACCTGTAAAATATATGGCTTTATTTAATAGCTCTCTTTTGCTCATTAATTATTATACTTGTTAGTATTTATAGTGCTATGGAAATACTGTGCAGAGATTATGAAATAAAGCTAAAAACGATTCTGGAACAGTAAACTCTGCATTCATTTTCTTGCTATTTGCTTAGGTTTCCGATAAATGGTGAGAGCTTGTAGGGTCGTTGTATTTTCTGTAGAAGCGAGAATTTAGATATCCATGTTTTGATAAAAGTAAGTTAGATCAGATGTTGTTCCAAACCACCAATTGTACTTTCTATGCGGTTTTATTTTTTTGCTAAATGATTTTTTGCACGTTTCTAATAAGTTTTCTGTCGTGGAGTGAATGGCTGCGGTGTCTTTGTTTAATATTTTGCCAGCCCAAGATCCTCTAGCGAGTAAGCCTGATACATCACATGCATGTTGTCTATCATCCCATGGGCCGTTATCAGTATATTCGAGATTTTTACCAGCAAAATACCAAGGAATGTGTTGGCCTTTTAAGTGGCGGTCGTCAGTGACCTGGTAAGTGCCAAATTTAGTAATAAATATCGCAAGATTGTAAACAAAGTTTAGTGCATTATTGTCACCAGATTGTAAGTAGTATCTAAACATCGCTTCGGACAAAAGTGCAGACATCCAGGGGCTACAGCCTGGTCTGTCATCATCGTCACCTTCATGTGAGCGTACGGTGTGTAATACGCAGCCCAGGGGTTCCCAATTGTTTTCTGGATTAAGTGCTTCGTTAATTGTCGCTTCAGCTATTTTGATAGCATTATTTAAGTGGTCTTTTTTGCCGGTTGCCTCCCAAGCAACTAATGATCCAAGTAATGAGTATGTCTGGTGTCGTTCAGTCCAAAACCCACTTCCAAATTTATAGTCCTCTTTCCATTTTGAGGTGAAACTAGCAATCTTTTCCATTTTCGGATGCAATGACTCATCACCGATAAGTATACTGTCGATAAGTATAGAAAGGTTGTAACTATATTTTAAATCTTTTTTACTATCGAAGTTAAGTTGACCATCTTCATCTATGTGGTGAGCATATATTTGGCTTGTTACATGTGCATGACGTAGCCATTTTATATCTCCTGTTTTTATATACATATTAAAAAATGTAGCAGCGAGGTCATACATCCAAGGTTCAGAGTCGAGAAGAGAAATATTCCCACTTTTGTTTAGAGCACTTAGTGTATTGTTTAGATATGCATTTGAGTATTGTAAAAAAGCATCATCAAACCATTTGAGCTTTGTATTTTTGTTAATCGGTAAAGAGAAGCTTCTTAATAAGCATTTTGATAACCATTCGGGTTGGAATGTGGGGTAGACAAATGGGCTTTGTATTGGAATTTCTTTCTTACTGCCCTCCTTGTCAAGGCTAATGATTTTAGTGGTGAATTTCTTTTCAGCTATTGGCTTCAAATATTTTTTATCACTAGGGGTGTTATTGAAGAGAATGGATAGCTCAAGTGGGAATGAGTAATTTTCATTTGGAATTTGTACAGCTAAAGACCGGATGGAATGATCCTCATTGGTGCTTATTTCTTTCCACCAAATGTGAGGGGTAGAGTAGAGTTTAATTTCATTGTCTTTATGAAAAATCTTTAGGTGCTTGCCAGGCGCCATTAGTCCTGGTGGCAGAGGAATATTGAAGCTTAGTGTGTCTAAATTACTGATGTTAATGTCTTCATTCAAATGCAATATCATCTTGGTTTCTTGCTCGGTGGTGTATTCATTTGCAAGATGGGAAATGATGTTGTCTTCAATTGCATGAGCTGTACTGATTAAACAGGACAATATGTTTAGAATTGATAGGTAGAAAATATATTTCATATAATTTTCGAGGTTATAGATGCGAAAGGGTTAATTGGTATTACTTTGAATAACTACTACCATCCATTTCCAGGAGTCCAATTCTTTATTACTTCAGTTCCATTTTTCGAATAATATAATATCAGTTCTTGATTGGGCTTGACTGAGTTAAGCATTTCAACGCCATCTTCATGCGGCCATGTGATTTCAACATTAACTTTTTCTGCGCTCCCTAATCCGGTATGTATGTATCTCATTCGACCATCAAAATGGCTTAAAATTTGATAGCTAGAAAGTAGCTCATTACTATTGGCATCATAAAAATTTAGTTTGGTATGAAGCCCATCTGTATTTTTGTTTTTCCCTCTTACTCTAATTTTTATCCAGTTGTTGTTGTTGGTAGAAGTGTTTTCATATAGCTCAATACTTGTTTTGTCAGAGCCCGCATACATTTTTAACAAATCAAGTTGGCCATCATTATTATAATCAGCAATATCCACTCTAGGTTTGCATTTATAATTTCCTTGGCAATGGTCATTGAAATTTAGATTTACTTTCTCAAAAATGAAGTCTCCTTTATTTTGCATAACAACAAGCCCTTTGCCTTTTGTGTAATGTAAACCAGCAAAAGTAATGTCAATTAAAGTGTCATTATTTAAGTCTGCATTATAAGTATTAGAGTAACTGGTCCAGTAAGGTAGCCATCCAAGCTTATCTATTCCAGAGCCGCTCGTCATATTCTTGAATGAATTTCCATTTACATTTTTGAAGATAAACCAGCTGCCCCCGTTATTTTTAGTTTTTGCGTTACCATTGCTGCATAATACATCGATAAACCCATCATTATTGTAATCAGCATAATCTTGTATTCTTCCACCTTCGCACAATAACAATTCTGGTGTTGGTACCCAGGTGTATGAGTTGTTGTGATTTTTCCAGTACCCACCCTTTGAAGGATCTATTAAGTCAGGCCAACTGTCGTTATTGATATCTACTGCATTCCAGTTACCAGCTTTTTTTATATTTTTAACAGGGCGACCGCTGGCTGCATTTATTCTGCCGTCGTTATGAATGACATCGATTACTCCATCACCATTTAATTCGCCAATTGTGCAGTGGTCATGAGATTCGCACCATTTAGACTTGTTTTTATATTTTGGTATATGGGCACCACTCTCAGTAATATTCAGCCATACAGCGCTAGTTATGTCGGCTTCAAGTCCTGTAAAGTCTTCTTTTTTGTCACCATTTAGATCAGCAAAGGTAGCGCGGGAAGATCCTCTGGGAGGTATTTTGCTTTGAGTGTAATTAGAGGTATGTCCGTCAATATAATTGAAAGTGCCATCTTTGTTTTGAAGGTATAAGCAATGTGAGACACCTCCATGTGAAAAAGCAAAAAGATCAAACAATCCATCATTATTAGCATCTATAAAGTCTACATCAAATGGCTTTCCAGCCTCGCAAGTTTCACCAACCAGAACTTTGCTTGTAACATTTTTGAAGCTAAGTTCAGAAATATCTTTGCCATTGGAATGTGTAGAGAATAAAGTAAATAATAAAACACATAGTAGTGTAGTTTTAATGCGGTAGTTTTCAATCACGGGATAATGTTCCACACAGAAAATTGGGATATTATGTGAATTCTATCACTGATTTTAGTGCTATTTTCATATTTTTCATGGTTAAGAGACCACATTTATATTTAATAGCCACATTTGTATCTGTTATTCTTATGTAATGCTTTATCAGTATAATTTTAGAAGCTTTTTGTTGTTGTGTTTTGTATTCGTAAGTTTTTTGTTTGGCTGCTATGCCAGGTTTGTTTCCTTAGGAATGTGGCCACTTGCAGAAGATGAATATTATTTAACAACGGCTGCATTAAAAACTTTAGCCTTCGGTGTTCCTCAGCTTGAGTGTGGTGGATATTATGTTCGTGGTATTTTATTGCAATATTTATCTATATTCCCATTAAAAATATTTGAGTCTATAGAATTTGCTGCCCGTATATTGCCATCAATTACATCTTTATTAGCAGTAATTCCAGTTTATTTAATTGCTAAAAAATTTGGCGGTATATATGTTGCGCTTATCGCGATTATCTTGTTTATGCTATCTGTTTGGGAAATAGAGTTTGCAAGATTTGCAAGAATGTATAGTCCATTCCAGCTCGTGTTTTTAATCTATATTTTGTATCTCATTAAAAGTGTTTATGAGCCCTCAAGTAAATCTCAATATGTTTTGTTTGGCATGTCATTTTTATCAATATTTTTATATGAGGGGGCAATATTTTTACTTGCTCTAAATTTCCTTCCATTTATTTTAGGGTTTATACGAATAAATAAAACTAATATTTTGTTATTAATCTCGTTACCTATCGTTTATATGAAATACACTCTTACAGACTTTAGAGCAGTCAACTCTGGTAATGTATCTTTAAATGATGAGTCAGTAGTTACGGGCATGCCATCTAATTTTATTGATGACGCTACAGTATCAACTACTGCATCTAGTTTGAAAGAAATTAGCCCACAGATTTTTTCCTCTTTTCCTATCCAAGTGTCTGACTCAATGTGGGGGATGATATATGTAAATCAATTCTATTTAATTCCTATTGTACTGCTGGTTTTTGCAGGCTTATATTTTTTTGTTAGATTTGTAAAATCATCTAGAGTTAATTTTCTATTGTATGCATTATTACTTTCAATACTTCTAGCCTCCCTTCTGCATATGTTATTTCTCTGGCTATGTCTTTTGATTTTAATATTGTTATTTTATTCAAAGTTATCAGATGAAAAAAGCTCTCCGATTATTTCAATACTAACTAATAATAATTTATTATTATTTTTAGTTAGTACGCTTTTGATTTTATTTGTGCATCTGATTTTTTACTTTTCTAATTATGATGGTATTTCAGAAATGCCAAAATATTTTTTAAAATACCCAGATTTTTACTACAAAGTAGCCCGGCTATGGTTTCAGGCTATGCCTATTCAGTCTATCGTAATGGCTTCAGTAATTATTGTAACATCCTTATTTTGCTTGATTAGATATAAGGAATTAGATAAGAGAATATGTTTTCTAGCCGGTATTGTTTTAGTCCTATTTCTTGCTGTATCTATTTTACAAACTACGTATTCACAAATTAAATATACTTTTTTTATATACCCACTAGTTTTGATTTTATTTTCCATAGCAGTTGTATATTTATTAGAAGTGTTCAAAAAAAATAAAGTGCTATACATGCTTGTTTTGCCAACGTTAATCTTCGGTTCTCTTTATATATTTGAAGATTATAATTTTAAACATATTATCAATGTTCAGGCAGCTGAGATAAATTTTAGGCAAAATTATAGTATGCCTAAATATATGCAATACTATCCTCGAAAAGATTACAGAACGCCTGGAGAATATATTAATAATAATCTTAAAAGCGGTGATGTGGTGGTCTCTATTTATGTTCCTGTAGTCGCACATTATTTGGATCAATTAGATTATATGTTTTGGTATAAAAATGAAGAAGAGTTCGTGGGTTTATCTGCTTGTGATGGAAAAAAAGAATTCTGGACAAATGCAAATCTTATCTCAGATAAGCAGCAATTATATGAATTATTGGAAAATGATAAAAATATTTGGTTAATTAATTTTTCAGCAAATCGAAGGTCAAATGATCTTGAAATAGAAAAGTATATTCGAGCTAAGTATAAAGATAATATTGTTTACTCAAATATAGATAAAACAATCGATGTTTATAAGATCAACAGTAATTAGCTTATAGAATTATTTCACTTGCAAATGGCTGGCTAAGAAAATTAATAGGACTTGCAGTATAGCCGTATGCTCCTGATTGAAATATAGCTACCAAGTCTCCAACTTCAGCTCGACTTACTTCTGCTTCTTCCCCGAGGATATCTAGTGGTGTGCATAGCTTTCCAACTATATTCACTATTTCTTTTTCGGAAGTATCAATTTTATTTGCAATGCAGATAGGGAAGTTCTTTCTATTTTTTTGTCCTAAATTGCCTGATGCAGCTAACTGATGATGCATGCCACCATTTGTAACCAAATATGTTTTTCCTCTAGATATCTTTTTGTCGACGACTTCTGATAGATAAATGCCAGATTCACCGACAATATAGCGCCCTAGTTCTATGATAGGAGTAATGGGTTGTCTAAAATTGCTTGACTCTAAGGTGGGAATTAATCTTTCCAAATTTTTTGATACTGAGTTCAAATCTAAGGGTAGATGTTTTGAAAAATATGGAATACCAAAGCCACCACCGATATTGATAGTTTTGATAGGTTGCTTGCATAAGGATGCAAGTTCATTAATTAGTTCAAAAGTTTTGCTTTGGGAATAACTCAGAGCTTCTATGTCCAGAATTTGTGATCCGCTGTAAACATGAAAGCCATGAAAATCTATACACGAGCTTTCAATCCATTTTATAAGTTCTGGCACTTCCTCAGAATCAATGCCAAATTGACTTGATCCACTTGCCATCTTCATACCCGCTCTTTTTTGTGTGAAAGGTGGGTTTATACGTACCAGAACAGATGGTTTACGCATAATTTCACTACCGATTTCATCAAGTCTATGAAGTTCTAAACTTGATTCTGCACTTATAACAATTTTGTTTTTTATTGCAATTTCAAGTTCTTCGTAGCTTTTCCCAGGCCCCGTCAGGCAAATATTTTGACTATCTATCCCTGTGGCAAGTGCTGTTTTCATTTCGGCTAATGAGGATACCTCAAGGCCATCAATTTGATCTTTAATGTGGTTCACCAGCTCGGGCAAGGGGTTGGCTTTGATGGAATAGTGTATTTTTATCGACTTTGGAAGCGTGTCTCTAAGTAGGTTTATTTTTTTATCTACTATTTGTTTAGAATAAATATAGCAGGGTGGATTTATGCCTGACTTAATAAGGTCGGTTATGCGCTGGCTGGAAATGCATAACACATTATCTCGGATCTCAAAGTTATCTAGAGGGCTGTAAGTCATTAAATAGTAACGATGGTAAATTTAGTGTGTTGATTATGTATTCGAATTTAATGGTGACTAGATGCAAGCTTAGACTGAATGATGCCAATAGCTTGCCTGACTGTAGCTTAAATTATGAGATTAAGCATATCGAGAATGTTGATGAGGGTCACTGTATAATTCGTAATATTTCAGTACATTTTAGTGATCTAGCTTTTGCTTAGACTGCCTAGCTTAAGAGTAGGCCCATTGATACGATTAGTGAGTACAAAGCTCGTTGGTGTACGTTAAAGTAGCGTATTTGAACCATATCCGATAGTAGATCCTTGCTGTCTGCAGCCCTATAAGCTGCTTAATTTATAGACTAGAAGAACCTCAATATTGATGCTTAAAAATCGAGTTCTGATGCTGACCCCGCAGCCTTATTTCAGAGCGCGTGGGACCCCCTTTAGTGTGCTGCACCGCGTACGCGCGTTGTGTGAGATGGGTTATGAAGTAGACATGGTGACCTATCCCTTTGGTGAGGATGTTGGCTTTGTTGGTTTGAAAATTATCAGATCAGGTAATTGGGGATGTATCAAAGATATTAAGATTGGCCCATCAATCCAGAAAATATTTCTTGATATTAGTCTTTTCTTAACAACCAGAAAGTTGCTGAAACAGAAAAAATACGATGTTATTCATTCGCATGAAGAAGCTGCCTTTTTTGCAATGCGTTTGGCGAAAAAATATAATATGCGGCATGTCTATGATATGCATAGCAGCCTTCCTCAACAGTTAGCTAACTTCAACTCCTTTAACCTTGGTTTTTTTAAAAACATATTTGAATATCTTGAAAACAAAGTGCTGACGAGTTGTGATGCAACCATTACTATTTGTCCTGAGCTTGCAGATTTGGTTGAGAGTTTTGGTTTAGATACACCCCATGAATTAATTGAGAACACTGCTGATGATAGCAAAGTATTTTCTAATAAAAATGTGGATATAAGGCAGAAGCATGCTCTGCAAAACAAAAAAATCATTCTCTATACCGGCACGTTTGAGAAATATCAAGGTATTGATATTTTATTTGAAGCATTTAAGTTAACACTGAATAAATATTCTGAAGCATTTTTAATTATGGTAGGTGGGCGTGAAGAGCAGGTTGATAAGTACAAAGAGCTTGCAATAAAATTAGCCATTGATGGATCAATATTGTTCACAGGCACTGTACACCCATCTGAAATTCCGTCTTATATTGAAGCCGCTGATATGATTGTTTCTCCCAGATGTACGGGGACGAACACGCCATTAAAAATATATGGATACTTACGTACCGGCAAGCCGATCATTGCCACAGATATGCTAACCCATACGCAAGTGTTGAATAAGGATGTTGCAATGCTCGTTTCACCGGATGCGGCAGGTATTAGTGAAGGCATGAATGAGTTAATAAACAAACCAGAGTTAGGTGTTGCAAAAGTTGAAGCAGCCAGCCAATTGGCCGAAGAAAAATATTCAGATGCGATTTATATGCATAAAGTTAAAAAACTTTATGATGCACTTGGTTTAGATAAATAGTTATAACTAATAAATATTAAGAATATGAGTAAAGAAGCCGTTCGTGAATTTTGGAATAATCATATCCATGATTGGAAAGTGGCCAAAAGTCCAGCCGGTACGCTGGAGTTTTTTTTAGAAATTGAAGAGTACAGGTTTGAAAAACTTCATTATCTGCCTAAAGTGGTTAATTTTTCGGGTTATAAAGGCAAAAAAATTCTTGATGTAGGGTGTGGTACAGGCAACGATCTTACTAGATTTGCTAGAGGCGGTGCGAATATTGTCGGTATTGATCTTGCTGAGCACTCAATTGAACTTGCAAAAAGTAATTTTGCATTACGAAATTTAGTCGGAGAGTTTCATGTGATGGACGGTGAAGCACTGGAATTTGAAGATAATAGTTTTGATATGGTCTATTGTCATACCGTTTTGCATTTTACTCCTGACCCTCAAAAGATGATTGATGAAATTGCACGAGTATTAAAACCAGGTGGAGAAGCGATCTTGATGACGGTTAATCGTAGATCTTGGTTAAATGCGATGCATAAGCTCATGAAAGTGGAGATCGACCATCTAGAAGCACCGGTCTTTTATTTGTACTCGATCAAGGAATTCGAGAATATGTTGTCACCTTTTTCTCAGAAGAAGATTGTCCCGGAAAGATTTCCGGTTGCGACCAAGGTGCATAGTGGATTGAAGGCTTTGTTATATAACAAAATTTTTGTCGGTGCGTACAATGTTCTTCCCAAATCCGTGATTCAAAGAACAGGTCATCATTTAATGGCATTTTGCCAAAAATAAGCAAACAAATTCACACCAAAAGCCTCTATGCAGCGCGACCTTGATCAGTTAGAACATACCAAATTCGATGTTCTGGTGATAGGTGCAGGGATCTATGGCATATTTATCGCGCGAGATGCGGTGCTGCGAGGATTAAAGGTTTGTCTAATTGAAGCTGGCGATTTTGGTAGCGCTACTTCACATAACTCGCTTAAAGTAATTCATGGCGGTATCCGCTATTTTCAACATTTAAATTTTAAGCGTGTCTATGAATCTGTGCGCGAACGTGAAATGTGGATGCAGATATCAAAGCGTTTAATTAAACCTATGAAGTTTGTTTTGCCTACATATGGCTATGGATCTAGAGGACCATTTGCTTTGGGAGCTGCGGTAAGCATGCATAATTCGGTAGCTGCGCTACAGTCTCGACAAAGAGCATATCCAAACGGTCATATGATATCCAAAGCAGAGTGCCAGAATTTATTACCGGATATTGATGGTAGTAATATTAGCGGTGGAGCCGTCTGGTATGACGGTCAAATCGTAGATGCAGATCGCTTGCATATTGAATTGCTCAAGGACGCTTATAACCGAGGTTTGTGTTTGGCTAACTATGTAAGTGTGCAAGAAATATTGCTTACTTCGGATAAAGCCATTGGTGTGTGTGCAAAGGATGAAGTGACAGG
Source organism: uncultured Thiotrichales bacterium (assembly GCA_964486815.1). Lineage (GTDB taxonomy): Bacteria > Pseudomonadota > Gammaproteobacteria > UBA4575 > UBA4575 > JABDMD01. Next base: position 30,996 of record CAZAOO010000014.1, on the reverse strand, counting down.
ACGGGAATTTGATATTCATGCTTCAGTAGTTGTGAATGCTACAGGACCATGGGCGTATAAATTGCTCAAATTCAAATTAAAAGCTGATAAATATAAGCATCAGCCTTTGTCGAAGAATTTTAATATAGTGGTTGATAGTATTAATAAAGACTTTGCCTTTGGTGTAAAGAGCAAACGTGCTTCGGATGCTGTAGTGGGCTCTAGTAAACGCGTTTATTTTTTTACACCATGGTTAAATAAAACCGTAATCGGTACAGCCCATTTTAAACATGAACCAAAACATGAATCAGAACATCAAATAGAAGCGCCTTTAGATACTAATGTTGCGAATGAATTACCAGGCTTTATAGAAGAAATAAATGAAGCTTATCCTTCTTTAAGATTGTCCTTAAAAGATATTAGGTATGTCTATGCTGGCTTTACACCTGCTGAAGATGATAATAATTCTCGTGCTCATCATACAAATTTGATTGATCATGCAGAACAGGATGATATTCAAAACCTATTTTCGGTTGTGGGGGTTAAATACACCACTGCACGTAGCACAGCACAACAAGTTGTTAGAAAAATATTTAAAAGTTTAAAGATAGAAGTAAAAGATTTGCCGAGCTATGCAATTGAAGAGCTAAGAGACGAGCTTTCAGTTGTTGATGACTTGTCACTTGATGCTAGTGTTTCCGAAGAAGAAATCGTTTCTGTGTATCGTAAAAATCAAAAACAACATATCAAGCGCTCGATAGGTACAGAAATGGTACTGAAAATAGAAGATTATGTTTTACGTAGAAATAATTTGGCCGTACGCGGTTTGTTAGCAACGAATGATTTGGATGAAATCATTAAAGATTTGTCAGAAAAACTTAATATTTATAGTGATAATGATGAGACGCAATCACAATCAGAAAAAATTCATGCAAGATTAAGTCAGCATCGCTAGTTTAAAAATTTACTATGCGCTAGTTGTGTTAAATCAAACCTTCACTTTCATACCAGTTGATTAAAGAGGTGAGCCCTTGCTCCAGTCCGACTTTGGGCTCATAGCCTAATAAGTTTTGAGCTTTAGCAATTGTAAAATCTCTATTTTTGGTAAAAAACGCAACTCTACGACGATGCAATATCGGCTCAATTTTAAACAAGCCAAAGATTATTTCACACGCCCAACCAGCATAGTAGATTGGCCATACCGGAATCTTGAATTTTGGCGCAGGAGCATTTTGAATTTCAGCAATTTTTCTAGCCAGTTCGTTCAGTGTTGGCGCATCTTTGCCACCAATTAAAAAAGCTTCTCCCACTGCACCGGGTTTTTCACCAGCTAACATATAGCCGTTGACTAAATCATCGATATAAACGAAGTGGTAATGAGTATTGCCACTGCCAATCATGAAGAATTGACGTTTCTTAATCGGCTTTACCAATTTCAGAAAACGGGTATCACCTGGCCCATAAATCCCACAAGGTCGAATAACAGTTAATTCTAAGTCTAGTTCTTTTGCCAGTTTAAAAGCTAATAATTCGCCTTCAACTTTAGTTTCTTGGTAGGCATCGCCAGGAGAAAACTCAGTCTCTTCATTTCCTGGGCCATCTTTTACATGTCCGTGCACACCCATAGTGCTGGTATGCACAAATCGGCGACAACCTTCTTTTTTTGCAGCTCTGATCAGGTTCTCTGTAGCATGCACATGGATATCCCTAAGCTGTTGTTCAGAACCTTTCACATTTCTAAATACCGCAGCAACGTTAAAAACAGTATCTATTCCTTGCATCGCTCGAATACAATCTTGAGGCTTGGTTAAATCGCCAGTGACCACTTCTATCGATGGATGTAGCTCACGTTTTGATCCATTGGAACGTAAAAATGCAGTGACTTGAGCATTTTCACTAGCTAACTTATTACACAAATTGCTGCCTGTGAAGCCACCGGCTCCTGTTACTAGGACTTTTCTATTTTCCCAAAAATTTATCATGTTTAAATTATCTGCGTAGTATGTTTGGATAGTATAAGCCTTAAGTGCTGTAAGGATTTAATACGCTTACTGAAATCGTGGGTAATAAGTATTATCTGTTAACCAACTGTTTTTTTCTATTTAGTTTATTGATTCTGTGAAACAAATCACATCATCATAGCTTAACTTAGCGGTAATTTTTAAGATAGATAATGCGCGACCCAAAATTTAGAAATAGAAGGTATCAAATTTAATGATCTCTGTAATTCATAAAATTATTAAAATAACGGAAGCTTTTCCGGAAAGAAAAGCTATTCATGTTAATGGCCAATACTATAGTTATAAAGAGTTCACTAGAATTGCTAAAACCATAAAAGAACTCATTTTGCATGAAAAATTTTGTAAGAATGATCCGATTGGTGTGCTAACGGGCGATGATGTATACACCTATGCTTCCATTTTAGCAATTCTTTCAACAGGTGCAGCATATGTTCCTATAAGTAAAAACAACCCTCAAGACCGTAATGCTACAATTATCAATGATGCAAACGTAAACGTAATTCTCGCTTCTAAAAATCATCAGTTGTTGGATGGATTAAAAAACAACACAAATCACGAGCTCAAAATAATAAATACAAATGCATTAGCAGCTTCTGATTTGGATTTAGATTGTCCACCCATTGATGATGAAAAATTATGTTATTTATTATTTACCTCTGGTAGTACTGGTACTCCAAAAGGAGTGCCAATATACAATAAAAATTTAAATAAATTCATTGCTATTAATTTAGAGAGCGGGTTATATGATTTTTGTGAAGAAGACAGATTTTTGCAAATGTTTCAATTGACATTTGACTTTTCTATTATGACTTTCTTTATACCTTTATGTGTAGGCGCATGCTGTTATGTGGTTCCTGATAAGGGAATCTCATATTTAAATATCGTAGATTATTTGGAGCGTTATAAAATAACCGTTGCACCAATGGTGCCCTCAGTTTTGTCGTACTTAGAGCGGTATTTTAATGAGTTAAAATTTGACACAATACGACATAGTATTTTTTGTGGTGAGCCGTTGCCATATAAGCTTGCCCATGCATGGTCTAATTGCGTTCCTAATGCAGTAATTCAAAATGCTTATGGTCCTACAGAGGCAACGGTTTACTGCATTGCCTATAACTTTTCAAATAATTCAGCTGATGAATCTGTGCGCGGTATTTTACCTATTGGCAAGCCGTTTCCAGGTATGAGAGTTGAAATAATTGATGCAAATAAAAAACCTGTTGCAATCGGTCAAGAAGGAGAGCTTTGCCTTGCTGGGTTACAGGTTACTGATCAATATTGGAATGATGTTGATAAGACTAAAGATGCTTTTTTTAAATTTGATGATCATAGCGATGAAACCTTTTATCGAACTGGAGATCGCGTATTTATCAATGATCAAGGAGATTATATTCACTGTGGGAGAATCGATTATCAAGTAAAAATTGATGGTCATAGAGTTGAATTAGGTGAAATAGAGCATATTGTTCGTGATTATGTTGGGCATTCGAATGTGGCAGCCGTCATGTCTTCCAATAAGGGTAATAGTGAAAGTTTAATGTTGTATTTGATTGGTGATGCTGCGACGAAACAGAAATTAGAAGAACACTTAGCAACTAAGCTTGCTTATTACATGATACCTAGAGAAATAATATACTTAAATGAGTTGCCACATAATCTTAATGGAAAAATTGATAGGAAAAAACTTAGTCAACTATGAAGCTATTCTCAGGTCGTCATAATTATTGGAATTGAGTAATGCTTTGGGCTCTATATGAAACTCATGCTTTAACTGTTTTATAGAAATTTCGTTTTTATCTAAGGTCATAATCCTAGTTATATCAATTATTGAATCTTTCGCTGCAACTCTTAAGTAAGCATCAGTAATATCAACTATTTCACCTACCTTATAACTATGTGTTTTCAAACTATGCGGTTTTGCTGAAATAACAATGAAGCTATTACTGTTAAAGTTAATTTTTGCATATGAAAATAAATTATAATAAGGCTTAAAGTCAGTTGCACGCAAAAAACGATCAATTTTTTCATAAGACCAATTGAAATCAATGTAGCCTTGGTTAGGGACGTTTTTTGATAAATATCTGGATGATTGGCCCTGTTGTTGTGAGCGTTTGTAGTTGCCAGATAACAAATTCTTTAAAACTTTTTCAAATAGATTTATGCCCTCAATAATGCACTTAAAATTTAAACCCAAAGCATTTTCATTTTCAGGGATCTTAAATATCTTTTGCGCAATGATATCTCCAGTATCAACGCTAGGTTCCATAAAATGCCAGGTAACGCCGTATTGATTTTCACCATTAAAAATAGCCCAAAACAGAACTGCATGACCATGGCCGCGATATAGTGGAAGAGGCCCATTATGGAAATTAACGGCGCCTATTTTCGTAGAGTCTATTATAGATTTGCTCAATATTAGGCCATTATTTATGTTGAAAATAATGTCTGGATTCAGGCTTGCAATTTCGTTGACAGTAATTTGATTATTTAGGCTATTTGCATCTGCACAATTAATATTATGTCTGCTGCAGAAATTTTTGATTCGAGAAGGGGTTGAGTGATCATTCGTTTCAAAAAATACCTGAACAATTGATAGCTCATAATCGTACTCTTGTAGAATTTTTAGACAATCAAGAGCGATTTTCCCATTTCCAATGACAACGACTTTTTTCTTCAACATTTTCACCACTTTAGTTTAATAAATAAATATTTATTTCTAATATTAAAACTAGTGTTACACTGTAGTGTTACAAGCAGATTATACACTCTAAACAAAAGCATTAGGTATTAATAAATAATAGTGGTAGATAGCTTTTGATTTCAAGTTAACCGATATTGTTTATGGGATTTAAAATCCCATAAACAATAAGTTATCTAATGTTTTTCAAACTAAATCTAGTTTTTTAGTGTATATAATTAACAAAAAGTTAACTAAGTCGGTTCAGCATATGGCAAGTAAATGTTACATTTAGATCTTATAACTTAGGTTAAGAGTATTATGCCAAAAGCAGTTGAAAAAATTCTATCAGAAGTATTAGGTATCGATGAAGCAGGTGTCAGAGATGAGCATAATCCAGATACTATTAGTCTGTGGGATTCTATGAATCATCTTAGATTGGTTACTGCTATAGAAGAAGAATATAAAATAAACTTATCCATGCAGGAAATTCAAAGCATGTTAAGTGTTAGAGATATTAAGAAAATGTTAGATAATCACTCTGTTACAGGATGAAATCAGTTGCATTAGTTCGCAGATTCTTGGAACCTCCTTTTTTCGTAACAGTTAAAGCTTGGTTTAAATTTAAATGCAAAGTAAGTCCCAGAGCTGAAGTAGAAATCACACCGTACTTGAGTATTGGTAAGGGCTCAGTAATTAGTTCATTTTGCAAGGTTAAGGCCTCTGACGGGCCGCTACGAATAGGTGCAAATGTAAGCATTGCAACAAATTCATTTATTGCAGCACATAAAAAAGGGATAGAGATTGGTGATCATTGCATGATTGGTCCGAGTGCTTCAATTATCAGCATTAACTATAGCTATGATCGGTTAGACATACCGATGTGTAAGCAAGAAAAGATATCCAAGGGAATAACTATCGGCAATGATGTTTGGATAAGTTCAGGCTGTGTTGTTTTAGATGGGGCTGAAATAGGAAGCGGTTCGATTTTAACGCCTAACACAGTAGTTTCGGGTAGAATTCCTCAAAATTCAATAGTCCAAGGTAATCCTGGCAAGGTAATCTTTACAAGAAGGTAATTCGATAAAACGTTCGTTCTTAACTTAGGCGGTTAATTTAAGCGCTGTTGTATAACATTCCAACGTCTGGTATCGCTTATTTGGAATTGCTTCGTGAGGCAGATCTAAATTTTGGCTACTAAACCTCATATATTTATTTTCTTATAGGTATCATTTATTTGCTAGGCGCTAGTGGTTGGTCCAAATGTGTTAGCTAGAAAAGTTGTTATATTTTAAAATTTCTCAAGACTGTTGACGATTTTATATTTTGGTGGCGTAACTATCCTCATGGCAAACTTTTGAGATGCGAGTTTAATTTTGAGACTAAAAAATATTTTTTAACCATTTAGGATTGACGCTCCATCCAATACAGCTGTGAAAAATATCATTTCAAAACTCCATTTGAGTAAAAGTATTCGTGTATTGCTTACGCTAGCATTTTTAGGATTTATTTACACAAAAATAGATTTATCAAACTTGTTTTTAACTATAAGACAAGCTAACTATTGGCTGATTATATTGGCATTAGCCGTGTTTGTTTTCAATCGAATACTAATTTCTTTGCGCTGGAAAGTAATACTCTCGGCATATGCAATCCCTGTAAGTCTATTGAAAGTAATTAAAATAATATTTGTGAGTATGCCTGCTGGCTTTCTTACACCAGGTGGGGCGGGAACAGATCTGGTAAGGGGCTATCAGGTTTCAAAGCAACATGGGCAAACTGCAGATGTTGCAGGTTCGATAATTATCGATAGGATTATCGGTTTGTATTCAATGTTTTTTGTTGCATTTGTTGCGGCTTATTTTTCTCCTCCCTTAGAGTATCTGTATGAAATCAAGATTATAACAACCATCAGCATCATAATTTTAACCATTGGTGCTTTGGTCGGCTTGTATGTATTGAGGACGTATGGCAACAAAATAAAAATTAGTTTCAGCGAGAAATGGAATACGCAACTATCAAAGCTAATAAATGCCTTGGCCGATCTATCAGTGTTGAAGAAAGTATTTTTACCGATAGCTTTGATATCACTATTCATACAGTTCAGTAGATGCATAGTATTTTACTATTTGTTTTTATCTTTAGGTGTAAAGCTAGATTTTATATATTTTCTTGTACTAGTCCCGCTGGTATTCGTGCTTTTATTTATGCCTATTTCGCTGGGAGGGCTTGGGGTGCGAGAGACTTCTCTACTGTTTTTCTTTGCCCAGCTAGGAGTGGCTAGTGAGGTGAGTGTATCCGCAGGTTTGCTAGGCTACGGTTTTGAAATATTAATGCTATTAGTTGGAATGTTGATATTTCTTATTGGTAACAAAGAAACAAACAAACCAAGCTTAAAGCTTAAGCAAGGCTAACTGTAATAGTAAAAAAGCCAACGCAAAACATGACTATATTTTGCGTTGCTATTTGAACTGCTGAATATTAGGCCTACTAAGCTATGAAACTATCTAGCAATCAAGTTTCTTGGAGGAGCAGGAGGAGTTGTGTCCGCTGTTGAAGGTGTGTTTCCATTGAAGCTTCCTACTGCGATGGCCCAATCAGAAGAATAGGGTGCATCCCAAGTCATGTTAACCGGGTTTAGATTACCTATAGCGACTTCTCCATAAGACCTTTTTGTATCCACTGCTATGGCATTTTGGTTGCCTGACATGCTGGATAAATTCATCTGTATTGATGAGGTGTTTTCCTTGTAAAAAACAAAATTTCTGTTGTTATTAGTTCTTAGAGCCATACCATCCGTTAAATTGTTGGCTGCGCGCATGTCCATTAAGAAGCGTTCATTGTCATCCCAAAAGGTGGTCGCGGTAACTAATTGTTCAGGATTAGGGTAGCCTGAACCACTGCCGAATACAGGATTTTGATTAAAGAATCCAAACCATCCCCCAATACCTCCTGCCAGAGTATTACGCCATATCAATCTGCGTGTTCCATCCATGCTTGTTGTCGTCTTCCAACCTATCCAACTTGCTTTAATTTTATCGCGTTCGAAGACGTGCCTTTCTTCATAAAGGGTTGGTTTTGATAAATCACTCTGAAGGTCTGCTAAACCCTCATTGTAAGTGTGAGGACCACCTTTGCTTTGTGTGTCTAAAACTTCATCTTGATCACCTCTGCTAGAATAGCCATTAATATTATTGTTGCCTGATAGCCTGAAGCCGCGTGTAGACAATAAATGGTCCCATCCAAAACGACTATGTAGATAAGTTGCCCATGCATTTCTGGACGAGGAGCTGGTCCATTCATCTAAATCAAAACCTAGGCCCATAGACCAGCCTGCAATAGGGCCTAGTCGAGCTGCGGTGTAGCGTTGTATCCTTTTGTGTACCGTTCCATTCATTCCACCAGGAAGTCCGGAAGGTGACCAATCGCGATCATCGTCTCCCCAGGCCCATAGATAGACATGCACCCCTTCATTTTTTGCGGTGGTGATGAACTGTTCAAGCACGGCATAAGTATCTGGATCAGGATCGGTACTGTTATGTTCACTGTTCTTATTGGCGCCTAGCTTTAACCAATTATGGTTCACGGAAAGGTAGACTGCGTTCATACCATTGTTTTTAGCTGCACGTGCATAGGTACGTGCTTTGTTTGCAGTGCCACTTCTAAAATAAGCTACGTCCGTTATATATCCACCAGTATCTGTCATGAATATATTTAAGCGATATGGTTGAAGTGTGCCGTTATCACCCTTTTGCATAGCAAACTTGTTGCCACTATTGGTTAGAAAGCCGGTCGCATTTGCATTACTACTAATGGAAGCGGAGCCTGTGTGACCATTTAATTCAGGATCAGAACTGCTGGTAGTGAAATTCCATGTACCGGTACGCGTACCAGCAAAGCGAAATTTCCAGGTGTTATTACCAGCATAGAACATTTCTGTTTTATGTGTACTGCTGCTACCAGAATGTGAAAAAGTTGCCGTTGCAATTACGTCATAGGGATTGCCGGAGAAGCTGGTATTAGTGACACTCCACTCTAGGTAGGGGTGCCACATCTTTCCCGACTTGCTACCAAGATTGGCTGCATTGATTTGACTAGAGAATATAACTAAGGCTAGAAGAACAAATATTTTTTTCATTGTCATCATTTTATATGTTTGTGATTAAGTTTAAGTTGCTTATCTAATAACTTTAGAGGCAAGGTTAGATTGAATGCTTTCGTTATTACTATTATCTTTTGCAGTCATAGAGAAATAATAAGTAGCAGCAGCTAAATTATCTATTACGTAAGTGGTTACGCCTGCAGTATTAATGTTAATAATTTGGTTTAAATCATTTTGATTGGTTCCATAGTAAATTGTGTAACCAGCTAGATCTGTTAATGCGGTGCCATCTGCATTGGTTGAGGGTGCATCCCAGTTTAATTCAACTGAACCGGAAGTGGTTTGGTTGATAGTGATGATAACGGATTCTGTAACTGTTCCACCTGAGCCAATACAGGTCATACTATAGGTCGTTGTGCTTGGGATAGCGTTAATTAATTGTTGGCCAGTAGCACTGCTGCTGGAAGACCATCCTCCATCTGCTGAGCAAGTAGCTGCATTATTTGTATTCCATCGAATCGTGGTTGATGCATTTGAATCTATTATAAGATCATCAGCCGTTATATCTAATGTCGGCCCAGGTGTGGGTGGTATGCTGTTAACAACGACATTTATTGATTCCGTAGTGGAGCCACCTGGTCCCGTGCAGCGCATACTGTAGGTTGTAGTGCTCGGTATTGAGGCAATTAACTGACTGCTATTTACACTTGTTTTACTTGACCATCCACCTAGTGCTCTACAAGAGTCTGCATTGCTTGTTGACCAGCGTATTGTAGATGGTTCATTGGCGTTTATATTCGTTGGTGATGCGGTTAAGGTAAGATTAGGACTGGGAGTTGGTGGAGACCCGTCTACTGTAACCGTGATGGATTCTGTAATCGGCCCGCCTTCTTTGCCTAGGCAAGAAATAGTATAGGTTGTCGTTACATCGGGTCCAACAGAAACCTGTCCAGTTGGGGTGGTTTCTCTGGTCCAATTACCTTCCGCTCTACAGCTAACAGAGTTTACTGCTTGCCAAGTGATAACAGAAGATTCTCCTTCAGCTATTGATAGAGGATTGGCGCTGAAGTTAATTTTGGCTGGCCCACTAGTTGAGTTGCTGCCGCTTCCGCTGCCTCCGCCGCAAGCTGTTAACAGCAACAATGTCGCTGCTACAACGAAATATTTAAATATGGGTAATTGAGTTAATTTGGATGCTGGATATTTTGCGTCTTTAAAATTGATGGTAAGCATATGAGAGTTTGTTTTTATTCTTATGAGTGGCTAGTTGTTATTTTAGTAGGTATTAATTAGCAACTATTTGTTTTTTTAGGTGGCTGATACTCTCAGATACTTAACCGTTATAAAACTCACGCTTTAAAGGGTAATTTAGTTAATTACCTTTGCTGCAATGTTCGACCGAGAACTTTCATTACTACTAAGATCTACTGCAGAGATTGCAAAGTAGTGAGTTCCTGGAGGCAAGTCTTCAATTACATAGCTCGTTAGTCCAGCATCAATATCAATTACATTTTTCAAATTACTCTGAGATACACCATAGTAGATTTTATAACCGGTTAAATCGAATAGAGGTGTGCCATCCTCATTAGTTTCTGGGGTGATCCAATTCAGCTCTACGAAACCAGTGGTTGTTGGAACATCTTCAGGTTTAAGTTCAGGTTTAAGTTCAGGCTGTTGATTATCAACCGCAATGGTTATGGATTTGCTTACCGATCCACCAGGGCCCGAGCAGGTGACGCGGTAGGTAGTGGTTCTGGATAACGGTCCGACTCGTTGATTTCCATAGGTGCGGGAGCTGGAGGCCCAATTACCATCTCCACGGCACTGGGTAGTATCTTGTGATCTCCATTTGACCATGGTGGAACCATTCTGAGCTAAGGAATAATTCTCAGCTACAAGCAGCATAGATGGTTTTGGGCCAGTAAGTTCAGGTTCTGGCTCGAGTTCAGGTTCAGGCTGTTGATTATCAACCGCAATGGTTATGGATTTGCTTACCGATCCACCAGGGCCCGAGCAGGTGACGCGGTAGGTAGTGGTTCTGGATAACGGTCCGACTCGTTGATTTCCATAGGTGCGGGAGCTGGAGGCCCAATTACCATCTCCACGGCACTGGGTAGTATCTTGTGATCTCCATTTGACCATGGTGGAACCATTCTGAGCTAAGGAATAATTCTCAGCTACAAGCAGCATAGATGGTTTTGAAGTGGTTTCTGCTATCACATTAGTGCAGAAAAATGCCGAGACTAAAATTAACAACACTAGTTGTGTTGCTGAAAGCCTAAGTGAAATTTTGAAGTTGTGTGTGAATATAGTTTTATTCATTATTTTGATCGTGTAATCAGTAATTTTAATTATCTTGAGGAATGAAATTATTAAATTTGCGTGAGGCATGCTTAAATCTAAGACTCAGACTTAAAAAATATGTATTTCAATGGGTTATAATGATGGAGTGATTGGTAAATAGTGTTTATGGCTTCGTAACTATCTGCTTATAAATAAATTTATGTGAACTAGATCACACTCTTGAATCTACACATCACGCTAGATAATTTCCCTAAGCAATAGATGAATGGTAAGAAAATCAGGATGAACGGGGTTGTTAGTTTTAAACTTAAATTGTTTGAAATTGAAAATTTATTTTATTTTTTTCTAAATAATAGAAGTCACTCAAATTTATTTTAAATATAAAACATATACTAGTGGAGGTTTTTTGGCACTACTTTCACAGAGGTTTCATGATTCAGGCAAAACTACTCTCAATAGTAGTCCCCTTATACAACGAACAAGAGAATGTTCCCATTCTTGTTGACAGGATCGCTAAAGAGGTTAGTGAGGGTCCTTTTGATTTCGAAATCATTTGTGTGGATGACGGCAGTGCAGACGATACATTTAAAGTATTGAAGAACTTAGCGCTAGATAATAAGCATCTTAAAGTAATTAAATTTAGAAAGAATTGTGGCCAAACTCCAGCAATGGTAGCGGGTATTAAATATGCAAAGGGTGATGTGGTTGTGACTATGGATGGTGACTTGCAAAATGACCCGAGTGATATCAAAACACTTGTTGCGAAAATAGATGAAGGCTATGACATAGTTGTAGGTTGGCGTTATAAACGACAAGATAAATTGATATCCAGAAAAATTCCTTCCGTAATTGCAAACTGGATTATTGGCAAAGTGACAGGGGCTCCAATAAAAGATAATGGTTGCTCATTAAAAGCTTATCGCGCAGAAATTATAAAGAACGTTCCGCTATATTCCGAGATGCATCGTTTTATTCCTGCAATGGCGTCAATTACAGGTTCAAAGATTGCGCAAGTAAGGGTGAAACATCATGCACGTCAGTTTGGTGAGTCGAAGTATGGTTTATCCAGAATCTATAAAGTAATTATAGATTTAATGACGATTAAAATGATTTCATCATTTAAAGCAAAACCGCTTGTTTGGTTTTCGTTTGCAGCGATCGTTCCATTCTTGATCTTCATGATGATTTTCGTATTGTATTTTGTTCTGCTGTTCATAGGGTATAGCGTCAGCCCATTGATTTTGCCCAGTCTTTCCGCATTGTTTTTGTTTTTAGCAGTATTTCTTTTCTTTAATGGTGCGCTTGCAGAATTAATCTATAAAACTGGAAATATGGATATTTATAAATTGCGAATGCTCACTGCAACAGAAGAAGTTTAATTGCCACTATTTTTATAAAATAAAGATAACATAAATGAATCAAAATAGTATTAAAGATGTTTCAGTCATTATAATAATCGGTGAACGATATAACGATATCGATACTGTTTTCTATGAGTACAAAGCCGCAATTGAATCTTGTGCGCAGAGTTATGAATTTATTTATGTGCTCGATGGTAAGCACCCCGAAGAGTTGAATAAACTAAAGAGCTTAAAAAATAAAGGTGAATCGATAAGGATTTTTGCTTTCTCAAGTTGGTTTGGTGAGGCAGCTGCTTTGCGGGTGGCTTTTGAACATGCACGGGCAGATACACTTATTACCCTTCCAGCTTACTTGCAAGTTAAATCGGATAGCTTGCCAAAGCTTTTATCTAGTCTTGATGGTAATGACATGGTTATTGGTAAAAGGTGGCCACGTGTTGATTCAAAAATAAATCAATTACAGACCAAGTTATTTCATAAGTTGCAAAGTCTGGCGGCTACTGAAAGTGTTTTTAGTGATATGGGTTGTGGGGTACGTGCGTTTTCAAGGAAAGTGGCGGATGAAATTAACATCTATGGCGATCAACATAGATTTTTCCCGTTGCTGGCAAGCCAGAAAGGGTTTCGTGTTGCTGAAATCGAACTTCCACAGTCTGATATGGATATGCAAAAAAGGTTGTATAAGCCAGGTGTGTATTTGCGAAGATTGCTAGATATTTTGACAGTGTTCTTTTTGGTTAAATTCACAAAAAAGCCATTACGCTTTTTTGGCTTAATCGGTTCGATCATTTTCATACTAGGTTTAGTGTTTTTAGCGTACGTGGTGTTTGAAAGATTGTTCTTTGATATGCCACTAGCAGATCGTCCTGCCTTATTGCTTAGTTCATTGCTAATTGTGCTCGGGGTTCAAGTGTTTGTGCTTGGGTTAATCGGTGAGCTTGTGATTTTTACTCATGCTACTGAGATTGATGAATATGAAATCGAAGAAATAATTGAATAAAAATGTATCGAAAGGAAATTGATGGGTTAAGAGCCATTGCGGTGATCCCAGTGATTCTGTTTCATGCAGAATTAAATGTGTTGAAAGGTGGGTTTCTAGGGGTAGATATATTTTTTGTAATTAGTGGTTATCTAATTACTTCAATAATTCTAAAGGAGAAAGAAGCGGGAACTTTCTCATTATTAAACTTTTATGGGAGGCGTGCGCGCCGTATTCTTCCGGCTTTATTTTTTGTGGTTTTGTGCTGCTTGCCTGCAGCATGGTTCTTAATGGTGCCGCACGAATTAAAAGATTTTTCACAAAGTCTTATTTCTGTTGCGACGTACACTTCAAATATATTCTTCTTTTTAGAAAGTGGTTACTTTGAAGCAGCTGCAGAAACTAAGCCTTTGCTCCATACTTGGAGTCTAGCAGTAGAAGAGCAATTTTATATTGTTTTTCCAATAATATTTTTAATATGCTGGCGATTTGGGAAAAGAAGCTTATTATTTATAGTATCGATGCTTTTAGGTCTGATGAGTTTACTGTTTGCTCAGTGGGCATCTGCTCATGAGCCTTCAGCAAATTTCTATTTGGCGCCAATGAGAGCGTGGGAGTTATTGTCAGGATCATTGTGTGCTGTTTTTCTTGCAGGTACAAAATCAGCTTATTATCAAAAAGGTAACGGTTTGATTGCGTCTATTGGCGTTGTGATGGTTTGCATAAGTATTGTTATATTCGACAAGACCACGCCGCATCCAAGTTTTTACACGTTAATACCAGTTGTTGGAACGGTTTTGATTATTTTATTTTCTAGAGGGGATAATTTTGTAAATAAAATTTTATCTACTAAGTTATTGGTTGGGGTTGGTCTAATTAGTTATAGCGCATACCTTTGGCACGTGCCATTGCTTGCGTTTTTGCGTATTTATACACTTAATAATATCAATCTATATCAAATTTCCTTCTTGGTATTTCTAACTTTTCTTTTATCTTTTTTTTCCTGGAAGTATATCGAGGCGCCGTTTCGAAATAAAGATATAGTGCATGGTGCGTACTTCTACACCGGTATCATAGGTTTGACAGTTGGTTTAATATTGATTGGATATTATGGTCATATTACAAATGGGTTTCATGAATTAAAAGTGGCACAACTACCTGCAAATATGCATGCACTTATTATTGATCGTGAAAAAGAAGTTAAAAGGAGAGAGCAGTATTGGCTGGACTTGTTGAAGGGCTCGGATGAACCGTTTGGTCTGGGCCATGATAAAATAAAAGTGCTATTTCTGGGTGACTCAAAATCAGAAGATTTATATGTAGCTGTGAACGCTAATCACAACCTTTTTCCTAAATATGAATTTCGTAGGGTAAGGGTACTTGAGGAATGTTACGGGTCGCTTCTAAAGTTTTCAACCAACTCTTTGCATGATCTTGATGGCGAAAGTTTTGAATGTAAAAGATCCATAAATAAGTTGAGTCAAAATCATGTCTTGATGGATGCAGATATTATAGTTATGACCAATACTTGGTGGAATAGAAAAGCTGGCTATTTGATCGATGTGTCTAATTTAGCAGGTCATCTTGTGGCGGAAGGTAAGCGAATTAATGTTGTTAGCACAGGAAATTTTAATGATCTCTCTTCTTTGTCAATGATACTTGCAAAGAAGGAAATAGATTCGCATGAAGCGAAAACATTTTTTTATGAAAATCGTCGTTTAGATAATAAAGCAATTTCAGATAAACTTTCACGATTATTGCTGGACATGCCGAATACTCATTTTTTAGATAAGCATGAGATATTTTGTAATGATTCTGAAAAGCAATGTGATTTATATAGTGAGCACGGTAGGCCATATATTTATGACACGGGGCATGTGACACTAGAGGGTGCAGCTATTTTGGGTAAACGAGCACATGAATTGGGTTGGTTTTCAGATAAGTAAAAAACTAGCCTATGTGTTTTACTTAATGGATGTAATCTAATTTAAAGACGAATTTGGAAATACTCAATAATGCCACTGCATAGACTAGATAGAGGATTATGTTTGCTTCGTCACGGAAATAGTAGCGGCGACCTTTATACTTTATAACTAAGTTGTTTTATAGAATTTTTGATTACTGATTTCAGTTATTCAAAGGAGAGGTTTAATGTTAAGGAAGCTGTTGGTTTCAACAATATTATTGGTAGCACTTCTCCCCGTAAATGCATGGGCAATATCTACTGTAAGCTACAATCTGAGTGGCTATACGCATGGCCCACTTATCAAAAATTTCTAGTCAAGTGGAAGCTTAAGTGGTGATTGGAGTGGCTCGGGCTTATTAAATATTTCTGGTTTCTTAAGTGGCACAGGGAATAAGTCTGTCATCATTACTGGTGGAAGTTTTGCTTCAAATGGTGCTGGATATTTAGATTTGGGAATCATTAGAGGTAATAACTTTTATGACGGAACGATTAGTTTCTATAGTAAAGGATGGGGTTATGATAATTCAGTGTCGGATACCTATTTGAATTTATGGGGCGGTAGTTGGTTGTCGCATACTAAAAACGGTAACGATAAGTGGCCTAAATGGGTCGGTCTTGATCTATGGGGTCCTGGAACAGGAACAGTTGAGGTTCCTGAGCCGGCAACGTTTGTTTTGATGGGGCTAGGTTTGCTTGGCTTAGGGTTATCTCGCAAGAAGCAAGAAGTCTAAGTAATAGTAATAGTATTTGTTTAAAAAGCCCGCCTTTGGCGGGCTTTTTTTATGCTTGCTTATCTTTCTTAGTTGACTTAGCTGAAGTCTATTTATTTGTAAATTTGTAGTATCCTCACGTCATATATAAAGTAAGGTTATCTAATTAGCCCTTATCATTCACAGTAGCAACATAACTAACTATCATCCATGGGTAATAAGTCACTTTCAGATTTGCGGCAAGAAATTGATGCGGTCGATCGGCAATTGCTCAATTTTATTAGCGAGCGCGCAAAGCTGGCGCAGCAGGTTGCGCAAGTCAAATCAGAATTAGGTGAAGGCAATGCATTTTACCGGCCGGACCGTGAAGCAAGTGTTCTCAAGAGAGTACTTGAATATAATCAAGGCCCTCTGTCAGACGAGGAAATGGCAAGATTAATTCGTGAAGTGATGTCAGCCTGTTTGGCGCTGGAACAAAGATTACAAGTAGCCTTCTTGGGTCCATCAGGAACGTTTACTGAAGAGGCGGCATACAAACATTTTGGCCATTCTGTGCAAACGCTTGCAACCAATAATATTGATGATGTGTTTCGTGAAGTGGAAGCGGATAACGCTAACTATGGAGTTGTGCCGATAGAGAACTCTACTCAAGGTATTGTCAACAGTACTCTGGATATGTTCCTGGAATCTACCTTAAGTATTGTTGGTGAAGTAGAGTTGCGTGTGCATCAACATTTACTAAGTAATGTAGAAAATCTTGCTGATATTCAAGTTATATACTCACATCAACAGTCATTAGCACAATGTAAAAAATGGTTAGAGACAAATTTGCCGGGCGTTAAACGTGTGCCAGTGAGTAGTAACGCGGATGCTGCAAAGCGTGCTGCAGGCGAAGAAAATGCAGCAGCCATTGCTAGCGAGACTGCGGCTAGCATATATGACTTAACAATACAGAATAAAAATATTGAGGATTCACCAGACAACACCACTCGTTTTTTGATCATCGGTAAACAGGAGGTTGAGCCTACAGACGATGATAAAACATCATTACTAATATCTGCGCGCAATAAACCGGGTGCGCTCTATAGTTTGTTGCAGCCGTTAGCTAAAAATAATGTGAGTATGACTCGCATTGAGTCAAGACCATCTCATTGCGTGAATTGGGAATATGTTTTCTTTTTGGATTTGGAAGGTCATATTAAAAATGACACCATTAAAAATTGTGTTGCTGAGTTAAAGTCTGAAGCTGATCTGCTTAAGGTGCTCGGTTCTTATCCGCGTGCAGTGTTGTAAAGTTCTAACATCCTTATCATTATAAACTTGTTTATATAATTATGTTTAACAAAGTATACCTCATTGGTGTTGGTTTAATTAATGCCTCACTGGCAAAAGATCTAAAACATCATAAGCTTGCAAAATCAATTATAGGTGTTGGAAGAAATGCGCAAAGACTCACTCAAGCAAAAACCTTAGGTATTATTGATGAGTATCAGTTACTGGGAGACATAGATATATCTGATGCCGATCTTGTTGTGGTCGGTGTTCCGGTAGGAAAAATCAAAGATACATTTTCCATTATAAAACCCAGTCTAAATGCTAAAACCTTGTTGACAGATGTAGGCAGTAGCAAAGCGAATGTGGTGCAAGCCGCTTTAGAAGTTTTCGGCGAACTGCCAGAAAATTTTGTGCCGGGACATCCGATTGCCGGTAGTGAGCAAAGTGGATTCGAGTATTCAGTCGAGCAGCTCTATAAAAACAGAAAAGTTATTTTAACGCCAACAGCGAAAACGAGTGAAGCCGCTAGTAAAATAGTTGCTGAAATGTGGCAGCGCGTAGGGGCAAATGTGGATATTATGCCTGCTGAAAAGCATGATGCGATTCTATCTGCCACCAGTCATTTGCCTCATATAGTGGCCTATAATTTAGTCAATTACCTGGGTCAGCGTGAGGATGCCGAAAGTATTTTTAACTATGCAGCTGGGGGGTTTTACGATTTTACACGTATCGCATCCAGTGACCCCACTATGTGGGCGGATATCTGTGTTGCGAATAAAAATGAAATCATTAATTCTATAGATGGGTTTGTTGCAAGTCTTAATGAGCTCAAACAAAATATTATAGAGCAAGATAAAAGTGCGATCTTTGCATCATTTAACCAAGCTAAACAACTGCGCGATAAAAATTTAAATAAATAATGCAGTGTATTAATTTAGTCCTAGTATTCTAATTCTATGGGTGCTGCATATTTTCTCTTAGAACCAAATTCAATTTGTAGCGGTGTTGCTACTGTGCCCGGAGATAAATCAATTTCACATCGCGCGGTAATGTTAGCGTCATTGGCAGAAGGCGAGAGTCAGGTAGTAGGTTTTTTACCTTCTACGGATTGCGAAGCAACCCTTAAGGCATTTCAAATTATGGGCGTGCAGATTGAGCGACCAACCACAACAAAGGTCTGCATTCGAGGTGTTGGCATGAATGGCTTACAAGTACCAAGCGCTGTGCTCGATATGGGTAATTCTGGTACTGCTATGCGTTTAATGGCTGGAATACTCAGTGGGCAAAACTTCACTTCTACCTTGGTTGGCGATCATTCGCTTTCTTCGCGGCCTATGCAACGCATTCAAACCCCATTGTTGCAGATGGGTGCGAGTGTTGTTACGGACGAGGGTGGCACGCCACCACTAAGCATACAAGCATCGGCGCAGCTGGTCGGAATAAACTATGTGCTGCCTGTTCCGAGTGCGCAGGTGAAGTCATCTGTGCTGTTAGCAGGTATGTATGCAAAAGGAAAAACATGTGTAGAAGAGAAAACGCCTACGCGTGATCATACTGAAAGAATGTTGCAAACGCTTTCCTATCCAATAGAAATTAATCACCACAGTGTGTGCGTTGAGGGCGGCGCAAAATTACTTGCAAGTGATATAGGAATACCCGGTGATATATCTTCAGCCGCTTTTTTAATGGTTGGCGCTTTAATTTCAGAAAAGGCTACGCTGACGATACGAAACGTTGGTGTTAACCCCACACGTGATGGCGTGATTCAAATTTTGCAATTAATGGGGGCGAATATTCAAATTACTAAGCAACGAAATATGGGCATGGAGCCGGTTGCTGATCTAGTTATTCAAAGCAGCTCACTGCATGGTATTGAAATCCCTCATGCACTGATTGCTAATTCCATAGATGAATTCCCGATCATATTTATTGCAGCGGCTTGTGCGCAAGGTGTAACAACTTTGTCTGGTGCTGGGGAGTTGCGTGTAAAAGAATCTGACCGTATAGCCGAGATGGCGAAAGGGTTGAAGGTTCTAGGTATTGATGTTACTGAAAAGCCTGATGGCTTGATTATTAAAGGTGGCAAATTTAAAGGTGGAGAAATTAATAGCGGTGGTGATCATCGAATTGCGATGTCATTTGCCATCGCTTCAATACGAGCAAGTGAGGCCATGAAAATTCTGGATACGGATAATGTCAAGACCTCTTTTCCTAATTTTGTCGCAGTGCTCTCGAATTTGGGTTTGAAAATATCCCAATACTAATTTCATAATTACATTATTGAATGAACGATAGCCAAATTCCTGTGATTACCATTGACGGACCTGCGGGGTCGGGCAAGGGCACGATTGCTAGACAATTAGCCTCTTCCCTGGGTTATTACTACCTGGATAGTGGCGCACTGTATCGAATCTTAGGACTGTTGAGTCAGCAACGGGGAATAGAGTTGGATGATTTACAAGGCTTGCTGGCCTTATGTGATGAAATGGATATCAGGTTTGGATTCAATGCTCAAAATATGGATTGTGACGAGCGTGAAAATCTGCGTCTAGAAAATGAGCAACAAGAGAACGTCGCGGTTTTTTTAAATGATTGTGAGGTTGCCAATGAGCTGCGTACAGAAGAGTGTGCGAATAGGGCTTCTCAGTTAGCTTCGCAGCCCGAAGTAAGGCAGGCCTTACTACAAAAACAGCGTTCATTTCGAAAGGCGCCAGGCTTGGTGGCTGAGGGTAGGGATATGGGAACTGTGGTTTTCCCCGATGCCGAGCGCAAAATATTCCTCACAGCTAGCCCACAGGAGAGAGCCTTGAGAAGACAGAAACAGTTGAAGAAACAAGGCATTAGTGCTAGTCTTGGCCTCCTTTTGACAGACATAGAGACGCGAGATTCTAGGGATCAAAATCGCACAGTCTCTCCATTACGTCCTGCCACTGATGCTTTACTTGTTGATTCGACCGATATTTCGATCGAACAAGTCGTAAATCGTATTGCTGAAATTGTTCGTGGCAGACATTAACCGATCCTTATAAATAATAGGAATTGAAACAAGATTACTATGAGTGAAAGTTTTGCAGAGCTCTTTGAAGAGAGCGTAATCAATTTAAATACAGCTGTTGGCGCGATAATTAGCGGCACCGTTGTAGATATTAATAAAGATGCCGTAATTGTTTATGTCGGTCTAAAATCGGAAGGCATCATTCCACTTGACCAATTCAAAGTTACGGATGGTGTACTTGAAGTAGCAGTAGGCGATACCATTGATGTTGCATTGGAAATGCTTGAAGACGGTTATGGGGAAACAAAACTATCACGAGAAAAAGCTCGACGTGCGAAAGCATGGACCGAGCTAGAAACCGTTCACGAGTCGGGTGAAACGGTTACCGGTACGATTACCGGTAAGGTAAAAGGTGGATTCACGGTCGAGCTTGGTGATCTGCGTGCCTTTTTACCTGGTTCATTAGTTGATGTACGTCCGGTACGTGACACCTCCTACCTGGAAGGTAAAGAGCTCGAATTTAAAGTTATCAAAATCGATCTTAAACGTAATAACGTCGTGGTATCACGTCGTGCAGTGGTTGAGTCTGAGTACAGCGTAGAACGTGAAGAACTGATTGATGCACTGAAAGAAGGTGCAGTGGTGAAAGGTATCGTTAAGAATCTTACCGATTACGGAGCGTTCCTGGACTTAGGCGGTGTAGATGGTTTATTGCATATCACTGATATGGCCTGGAAGCGTGTTAAACACCCATCTGAAATCGTAGCGATTGGTGATGAAATTGAAGTACGCGTACTTAAGTTTGATAAAGAAAAGACTCGTGTATCACTTGGACTGAAACAGCTTGATGATGATCCATGGAGAGACATAGATCGCCGTTACCCAGAAAACACTCGCATATATGGGAAAGTTACCAACATTGCAGATTATGGTTGCTTTGTTGAAATTGAAGAAGGTATTGAAGGTTTGGTTCACGTGTCTGAAATGGACTGGACCAATAAGAATGTAAACCCGGCAAAGCTGGTATCGCTAGGTGATGAAGTTGAAGCAATGATACTGGATATCGATAAAGAGCGACGCAGGATTTCACTTGGCATGAAACAGTGTAAAGCCAACCCTTGGGATGACTTTGCAGTGACTCATGATAAAGGTAGTGAAGTTACCGGTACAATTAAATCCATTACTGATTTTGGAATCTTCGTTGGCCTTGATGGTGGTATCGATGGATTGGTTCATCTATCTGACCTGTCTTGGAGTGATACAGGTGAAGAAGCGGTGCATAGCTACAAAAAAGGCGACGAGTTACGTGCCATGGTGCTATCTGTTGATGCAGAGCGTGAGCGTATATCGCTAGGCGTAAAACAAATGGAGAAAGATCCATTCTCGGGTTTCTTTGCAGACAATCCTAAGGGAAGTATTCTTAAAGGTAAGGTCATGGAAGTGGATGCTAAAGCCGCTATTATTGATCTTGGCGATGGGGTGGAGGGTGTATTAAAAGCCTCTGAGATCGCTAGGGATCGCGTTGAAGATGCACGCACTGTGCTTAAAGAGGGCGATGAAGTTGAGGCTAAATTTATTGGTGTCGACAAAAAGTCCAGAACGATAAATTTATCTATCAAAGCAAAAGACTATCAGGAAGAATCTGCGGCAGTTCAGGAATACAGTAGTAATGAATCGGCTTCTATGACTCTTGGTGATATATTGAAGGAATCAATAGAAGATAGTAATAGCGATTCTTCGGAAAAATAATTATTAATTGCACCAATACAATACATAGTAACGTTAAATTAGGAGTGACTGATGAACATGTACGATGAGAAAAACATGATTACTAAGTCGGAGCTTATTGAAAAAATATCGTTAAAACAAAATCATCTAGTGCATAAAGATATTGAGTTGTCGATAAAAAGCATTATCGAACAAATGAGTACTTCATTGTCTCAAGGTGATCGAATTGAAATACGAGGGTTTGGTAGTTTTTCGTTACATTTCAGGCCGCCACGAATAGGGCGTAATCCTAAAACTGGAGATGCGGTTTCACTTCCAGGTAAGCATGTGCCTCACTTTAAGCCCGGTAAAGATCTGCGTGAACGCGCGAATAGAAGTTTAACCGAAGACTAGGTTTTATATTTTCTAGTCTTTGGATTAGTGTGTACGTGGTTTAATTCTAAATGACACGTTTTTTGCTATTTATCTTCTTTCTAGCATTAATTCTTATATTTTTTGTATTTACCTTAGAGAATCTAGAGCTGGTTTCTTTAAATCTGGTGTTTCAAAAGCTACAGGTTCCTCTGGGTTTAACAATGTTAATTTGTTTTGTTCTCGGTCTATTGTTAGGGGTATTGTTTAGCGCAAGCTCGATATTAAAAAATAAAAATAAAACTAGAATACTGGTTAAGAAAATTGCCGTGACCGAACAAGAGCTTGCTAATCTTCGTCAGCTCCCTATCAAGAGTTCTCATTAATGCCAGAAATCTATTGGTTACTGCTGCTGTTAGCAGGAGTTGCAGGTTGGTTTCTGGCGCAAATATTTTATAAAAGTCGTTCCAAGCCAAAAATCCCTGGTGAATATTTAAAAGGTTTGAATTACCTGTTAAATGAGCAGCCCGACAAGGCGCTTGAGGTTTTTATTGATCTGGTTGATGTTGATACTGAAACGGTAGAAACCCATTTAGTATTGGGTAATATGTTTCGTCGCAGAGGCGAAGTGGATAGGGCTATTCGTATTCATCAAAATTTAATTGCCAGGCCTACGCTTGAGGCTATGGATAAATCAACCGCGTTACTTGAGCTTGCCAAGGACTACCTCAAAGCTGGCCTGCTTGATCGTGCAGAGACGTTGTTGAATGATGTTATAGGGATTGGTTTGCAAACTGATGAGGCATATCCATTATTACTTGGCCTATATGAGCAGGAAAAAGAATGGAGTTTGGCAATTGAGACCACTAAAAAATTAGAAAAGATGCAGGGCAAAAAAATGAATCATATCACTGCGCATTATTATTGTGAGCTTAGTGAAGTAGCGTTAGGAGACGATATTGACGAAGAGGGTGAGGCAAAAAAGCTAGCTAAAAAAGCACTTTCATATGATAAAAATTGTGCTCGTGCGAGTGTATTGCTTGGGTATATTGCTATGCGTCAGCAAAATCATAAGGCTGCAATTAAATTTTATATTGCTGTGGCTGAACAAAAACCTGAATATTTACCAGAGGTTTTTATGAATCTGCGGCAGGCTTTTATAAGCCAAGGCGATCAAGAAGGGTTTAAAGAGTTTTTAAATAGCATAAAGGATTCCACTTCAAGCGGTATAGTATTGGCCAATTTGTTAGAGAGCCTGGATGAAAATGATGGTGATAAAAAAATAATTTTAGATTGGTTGTTAGAAAAGTCTGAATTGTCATTGCTTGAAGTAAATGAGTTTCTGAAAAGTAAAGACTATCTGCAAGGCTCGATTAGCGAAATCGGCTTGTCAAAAATACAAGAAAGTGTTGAGAAATTAATTAGAGATCGTAGTACGCACCAGTGCAAGCAATGTGGATTTCATGGGAAACTATTGTATTGGCAATGTCCTGGTTGTCGTTCCTGGGGTACAGTTGTGCCCATCATGCCTAGATTAAATTAATGTCTTCCACCATGTCTGCCATCATGCCTGAAAGTAACCCGATTATCATTGCACTAGATTACCCAAATGCAAAATTGGCGAATGAGTTTTTGTGTCAAATACAGAGTCAGTCTTGTAAATTAAAAGTGGGTCTTGAATTATTCATCGCGGAAGGGCCCAAGTTTGTTGAGCAGTTGAGTGCGAAAGGTCATGAGGTCTTTCTGGATTTAAAACTTCATGATATTCCAAATACTGTAGCCTCTGCATGTAAGTCAGCCTCAAACCTTGGGGTTTGGATGATGACGTTACATGCGCTTGGTGGAGAGAATATGTTAAAGGCAGCTCGGCAAGTGATGTCGGCGCAAGTCGATACCGATACCACAAAAATGGTGGCGGTAACTGTGCTGACATCTATGGACCAACAGCAATTAGACGGTCTGGGGATCCAACAAGCGCCTAGTGATTATGTGATGAAACTGGCTGAACTAGCTTTAGATGCAAAAATGGATGGTTTGGTTTGTTCCGTGCATGAGGTTGAAAAAATTAGGCAAAAATGGGGCCAAGCACCTATGCTAATAACCCCAGGAATCCGCATGCCCAATGATCAAGCTAACGATCAGAGTAGAATTGCCACCCCTCAGCAGGCTCACCTGTTAGGTGTAAATTACATTGTTGTTGGTAGGCCTATTACAACAGCAAATGATCCACTTTTGGCTTTAAATCAATATCTTGAAAATTGGTTTTCTAGTGTTTAGTGAATATAGCTAAATTTATTGAAATAGTTGAGTTCTTTGTTCATCCTAGTTAAATTAACTAGCAGACAATAACAATAAAGTTCAGTTTGTTAGTATAGTTGTTTTTATACTATGCAATATTAGGTGGGTCGAATGTTGCGATTATTACTCATTTCAATAATTTTTCTATTTGCATCTGCGGTTATTGCAGAACCTGTTAATATAAATAATGCTACCGTAGAAGAGCTGCAAGAGAATTTGATAGGTATAGGCCCTAAAAAAGCTATGGCAATTATCGAATACAGAGAAGCAAATGGCCCTTTTTACTCAGCAGAAGAACTGATAAATGTAAAAGGTGTAGGACCAAAAACATTAGAGAAAAATATAGAAAATATCCTGGTAAGGTAAGTTTTATTATTTTCATCGATTATTTGTGCAAGCATAAGAATTAAGTATTGCATTGATGCTTTATTAACAAAAAAATCAACTTCTTATTTAGAATAAAAAGATATTAAATCATGAAAAGCATCCGTAAAGCTGTATTCCCAGTTGCAGGAATGGGTACAAGATTCCTTCCAGCAACAAAAGCAAATCCAAAAGAAATGCTGCCGGTGGTAGATAAACCATTAATTCAATATGCTGCTGAAGAGGCCGTTGCAGCAGGGATAGACACTCTAATCTTTATCACGGGTAGGCATAAGCGCTCCATTGAAGATCATTTTGATAAAGCCTATGAGTTAGAGTCTGAGCTGCGAGCGGACGGTAAAGTCGCTATGTTGAAAATGGTGCAAAATATTTTACCCGGGAATGTTAATTGTATTTACATCCGTCAGTCTGAACCACTTGGTTTGGGGCATGCGGTGTTATGTGCAAAACCCGTTGTGGGTAATGAACCATTTGCGGTAATTCTTGCAGACGATCTTATTGATGATGGTTCAATGGGTTGTCTTTCTCAGATGATAGATGTTTATGAGAAAGAACAATGCGGTGTTGTGGGGGTTCAGCAAGTTAGTAAAGAGGAAGTCAAAAGTTATGGTGTGATTGCCGGTAAACAAATACAGGATAATTTATGGGACGTGGATACATTTGTAGAAAAACCTGATCCACAAGATGCACCTTCAGACATTGCTGTTGTAGGGCGCTATCTTTTAGAGCCTTCCATCTTTAGTTTTTTAGAGTCTACTGGGCAAGGTGCAGGTGGCGAGATCCAATTAACTGATGCGCTTGCAATGCAAGCAAATTCTGAAAGGCTATTGGCGTATAAATTCCATGGCAAACGTTATGATTGCGGCAGTAAGCTTGGTTATTTAGAAGCGACTGTTGAGCTCGCTATGAAGCACCCTTCAGTTGGCAAGCGCTTTAGTAGTTATATTTCGCAATTAAATGGCCAAGACTGAAATTAAAACTTTTAATCATAGTAATTTTCATAGTGTAAACAGTATATTAATACCCTGTTTGCCTTATTTCGTTTAAATGCAGCGTTAATTTCATAGCATTAAATTAAAAGATTTGGTTGATTTTTATGCTATAACTAATTGTCGAGTAATCTCAAAAACTGACTGATTTAGTATGTATCGATCTTTAATTATGCATAGAACGATTTGTAAAGGATTTAGTCTAAGCAGTCAGAATAATTTAAAAGGTGGTTAAATCCATAAAGCTGGAGTCAAAGGAACAACGATGCCAAACGAATTGTCGAAAGAAGATATAAGTGATTCTTCATTTCTAGGTGTCATTTCTAAAGTATTACAGAATGTGCCAATTGGGAGAAGAACAGTATTTTCAGTATTACATGCATTGGCTGGAAAGCCCGAACGTTTTATCCAACATTTAGATGGGGGCATGAAATTTCCAGTTGATTGTAAAGATAAAGAGGTAGCATTAAAAGTTGCCTTGAATAAAACATATGAGCCAGTAGCTGGCGCACTATTTCTTTCTAAATGTAACAATAACGATATTGTTTGGGATATTGGTGCAAACAAAGGATATTACACATTACTTGCGCAAAATAAAGTTGGCAGTGAAGGCAAGGTATTTGCTTACGAGCCTGCACCAGAAAACCTTGTTGATTTAGAACTCATCAAGTCACTGAATAACTTAAGTAACTTTTATGTAGAGCCAACTGGGCTTTCTGATAGCGTGGGCGAAGCATCATTTAGTTTAGAAGGATGGTCGATGGGGGTCTCTGCGTGGGGCAAGCTTTTAAATAGTAATGCTGAGAGTGTTTTAGAAAAAATTACTGTGCCTACTTCTACAATTGACCATGAAATAGAAAGGCTTAACTTAGCAACAATCGATATGATTAAAATGGATATTCAGGGTGGCGAACTAAAGGCTATTCGCGGTGCTAAAAATACACTAGAAAATGGAATCATCAAAAATATACTACTTGAGCTTCATGATATGATGTTAACTAGAGATGAATGTCACGAGATTGTAGATACTCTTCTTGATGCAGGCCTATCCGGGAAAGCTTTTTCTCAAGATGAAATCCCTGACAGTGTTGCGATTGACACTATCAGAAAAAATATCCCCTTGGACCTCTCAAAATACGGCGTGCCAGCACAAGATTACAATTGGAATAAAAGACGTGGTGTTGATGGTAGTGGATTATCTACAGATGACTATGCTAAACCTCTTCAATTCCTTCTCTCACTGGGTTAGTTTTCCACGTGAAAAAATATGTATTAAATTACATGTTCACTCTGTTTTTTTTGTGGGTTGTATAAAGCTTAAATAATCTATAGTAAAACTTAACCTTTTTTACTCCTTCGATAAATATTTCTTACACAAAATATTGTCTATGCAGTGTTTATCGTGGGCTGCGTGCTATATTGGTTTTGAATATAGGTTGGAGCGCTAATAAATATATATAACAAGAACAAATTCCAAGCATGCTGTAGCGTAACCAGAGGCTATCTAAGAAAATACTTGTTAATACCAGTCCAATGGTAATGGTACAGCTCGCAATGAATACTGAGTTTTTTATCAAAAGTAATTTAAAAGCTAATATGCCTGCAATGAGAAGTTGCAATAGGTAGTGCAATACATATTTTTCTTCTATCAGCTTTGTGCTTATGATGTTCTCAATTCCCGGGAGCAATATTATAAATAATTGAGACATTACGCCGATTGAGGAGAGTAAGCATGCAATGAGTAAAAAATTCCACCCAATTTTACCTGATGATTCTGAACGGGTAGAATTCCAGAGGCACACAATAAAAGCACAAAATAAAATTGCGGCAGGGTACCAGATCATCGGGTTTCCTCTTTCGTCTTGAATGTTAAGCTGTAAAAAAATATAACTCCCAATAACATGTATTACCAAGCAAATGACTGCAATATACTTCAGGCTATGCATAGTATTTAAGGTTGGGAAAAGTGAAAATATATTTTTAGGAGTATGTTCGGCTTTTTTATAGATGGCGGCATATATTATCAAGAAAGTGCCTAATAGCTCACAACCTTCTTCTATACCAACTCGTAATCCTGTTAACCAGATTGGCCATGTCAATAAATGTTCCATGAATTCCTGCAATGCGACACTGCCATATACTGTAAAAGCAATTAGAATATAGAGTGCATTTTTTTTAGTATCTTTCGTCTTGTATAGTGAGAATACAGAATAAATAATTAAGCAAAATATTATTAAGGCAAAAGGAACCATGCCACTCCACCCTGAAATCAAACTTATCCTTTCGTGAAATGAGCCTATCTCATCTAATGAAAGGCCTGCCATTACTAAGCTCAGCGACAACCAGCTTAGTTTGTCTGATTCACTATTATTCCTATATCGATCAAAACATAACAATGCAGCAAGTAACAAAGTTATACCGGACCACCAAACAGCTATACTCATTTCACCGTGTAGGGAGAACGGTGTAATGATTCGCCACTTTTGAGGGAAGTCTGGTAGGTGAGGGTACGCGATGGTGCAAACTACTAGAATTGCATTAATTAGGACGAATATGGCCCACCATTTTTTTATCAAAATATTGTTGGCAGATATAAACATCATTTACTGATCTCTAAAACTTAAAAATGCGCTATCTGAAATTTTTACGCGAGTTATTGAAATATAATGCCTCTTAGATAACTTTGTTGTGATTGGGATATCGCTTTGTGATAAATGGCTCCCTGGAACGGACTCGAACCGCCGACCAAGTGATAAACAGTAAGTCAACCTATCCTTATTTTATACGGGTTGGAGCCAAATTAATGAACGGAAATCTTATCATAAATACCTAGGTTTGATGCCATTTTACTATGGAATAAACAGTAATATATTTTCTATATTTTAAATCTATTGAGCATAATTCTACCTAATATATTCGTTACATGATTAACGAATAGCTTGTACTTCGGCCGCCTCCAGGATCCTTCTGCAGTGCGCCAAGCTCAATCAGATTAAGAATGTCACGGTGTGCTGTATCTTGAGAGCATTTTGCAATCTTTGCCCATTTTGAAGAAGTAAGCTTTCCTTCAAATTCGTCCAGTAATAGATTCAGTATTTTGATTTGTCTTTCGTTCAGAGATTCTTGAGTAAAGCGTTCCCAAAATCGTGATTTATTTAATACTGAAGCTAAAGTTTCTTTTGCGTTATCGACAGCTCTTATTAAACAGTCAAGGAACCATTCAAGCCAGTTTGTGACATCAAGATCACTTTTTTGTATGTGCTCAAGTGTAGTGTAGTACCGATCGCACTCAAGTCGTATTTGTGAAGGCATACTATAAAAGCGTAGATTGCTATTTTCTGATTTTGCAAGAGCCATATCAGCGATGGCGTGCGCTATGCGTCCATTTCCGTCATCAAATGGATGGATGGCGACAAACCATAAATGCGCAAGACCTGCTTTAATTAATGGATCATTATCTGTTTCATCTTCAAACCAAGAGATAAATTTTTTCATTTCATTTGACAACTCGGTAGCAGGGGGAACTTCATAATGAACTTTCTCTCTACCAATTGGGTCGGAGAACAACCTGCATTGGTCCTTCGCTGTCATCACGCCAATTTCCTACTATTATCTTATTCATACCGCTTCGGTCAGCCGGGAATAATGCAGCATGCCAATCAAATAATCTGTCTTTAGTCAGGGGTTCGTGATATTTGCTTGTAGCATCAAGCATCATTTCGACAATACCCTCAACGTTGCGGTCGGCTGGAACTAGTCCAGCAACGTCCATTCCTAATCGTCTTGCAATCGAAGATCGGACCTGGCTGCTATCGAGTTTCTCACCTTCAATTTCACTGGATTTCACTACGTCCTTGGTTAAGGTACGCAAATAGGCCTCGTCTCTTAGGTCGAAACCCAATGCTTCCATTTTACCAAATAGTCGCCCCTGCTCTCGATGGGCGATCATGAGTGTTTTAGTAAGGCGCTTTTTATCCCAAGTAAAGTCCGGCCACTTGGTTCTCTGCCATATGTACATCAACTAATCTCCGCATAATTATGGAAGCGTTTGGCCATCATGTTCTCCTCGGGTACTAGACCCTAGTTTTTGATGTCCATCTTTCTCAGTACATTTCAGACCCTTTAATTCTCCTGGATAAAGAACGCGATCTTAAGTAATGGCTCAAGTACTACTGATACATCCAACCAGAATTTCCTCTAAATGCAATAAGCTATGTCCGCTTTCAGCCACATACCGATATTAATAATCTTTAAATTATAGGTTAGTTAACCATTTTGTAATAACTCAGTAATAAAAATGTACTGTGGCGCGGTATACAGTAACCAGTATATTTAGATAACTGAGAAATAATATACAAAATGCTTGGCTTCCTTAATTCATTAGAACTTAAAACCTTAGTCGGTTTATATATTATGATATTTTTTTCAATATTTTTTGCAATTAAATTCGTCATTGTTACAGGAAAATTTATATTTAAAACGGTTACAAATATAATTAATACTTGGCACATCTCAACAAGTTAAACTTCCACTTTAGATCGTTAGCAGGAAAACATCATGTCAGGGATGCATTTCTAATGTGTAATGAGCAATTTCTTTATTTACTTTTCCTTCGGAAACAAAAAAATATTACTTCAATAGCCATTTTCTCCATCACGGTTTGTAGTACAACGCGATGGATTCAATCCAATTTTTCGCAAATGTCTGCGCTTGTTGTTCAGTAATCATAACTTTATAAACAATAATTTATGTTCGTTAGCAGACATAAAACTTATTTTTTATTATTAGTAAACGGCCTCTTTGCAAGAAACCTCCAATGGGTAATCAATGGGGTCAGACACGATGGATTTGACAAGGTAAGTACGGTTGCCTACTAT
>CAZAOO010000013.1:0-83995 GCA_964486815.1 uncultured Thiotrichales bacterium | reverse complement strand
TTAACCAGTGTGTTGCAGCGATCACTTGAGACAGCAACCCAAAGAGGGCATAAAAGCTTGGAATCTAATGTCTGGTTTGACTCGGTCCTACAATTTCAATCTCACCTGAATCCGTGACCACGCCAAGCTGTGCTTGGTCTTCTGCATCTGCTGGTCCACCTAAGTCCAACTCTGGGTGTTCTTGATCTAAGTCAGCCAACTCAGCAAGACTTGGCAACTCATTCAGAGTTTGCAAGTTAAAATAATCTAAAAATTGCTTGGTGCTACCATATAACGCAGGGCGACCTGGGACTTCTTTGTGCCCTACCACCTTAATCCATTCTCTTTCTAGGAGAGTTTTAATTATATTGCTACTCACACTTACACCACGCACTTCTTCAATTTCACCACGTGTAATGGGTTGACGATAAACAATTAATGACAATGTCTCTAATAATGCACGTGTATAACGCGGTGGCTTTTCATGCCACAAACGCGCCACCCAGGGCTGAACTTCGGTACGCGTTTGGTAGCGGTAACCACTCGCGATTCGCTTCAACTCTACTCCACGGCCTTCACACTCGGCTTGCATCGTTGTTATGACCTCTTTGATTTGATCTCGTGTGGGCTTTTCTTCATCAAGTTCGAATAATTGCAACAATCGGTCTATATTAAGTGCACCATCAGCTGCCATTAGTGCCGCTTCGACGATATTTTTTAATTGGTCATCTTTCATAATTTTATTTCTATATATTTAGCAAATAAATATTTATTCATAGTTAATTTCATCTTCAACCAAGTCATGTGTTACATCACTTTTAACTGCCGGTTTAACATAGATAGGTGCGAAAGGTTCTGCTTGTACGAGTTCGATTACATGCCCCTTAATAAGTTCTAGCATCGCCAAAAAGGTAACAATTATCCCACCACGTCCTTCCTCAACATCATAAAAACGATTGAACTCAACAAAGTCTTCTACTTTCAACATGGAAAGCACCCGCGACATTCTTTCTCTAACCGATAGTGGCTCACGCCCTATGTGATGGCTAGCAAACATTTTTGCACGTTGCATAACATCCTGAAATGCTGCGATCACATCTTTTAGCTCTACATTTGGTTGCGGTCGCTCATAATCATATTCTGCTTGTATTACCGACACACCAAACGTGTCTCGATCCATACGCGGAATTTCATTAATCTCCTCGGCAACTTTCTTAAATCGTTCGTATTCCTGAAGTCGTCGAATCAATTCTGCTCGAGGGTCATCTTCTTCATCTTCTTCAACCGGCCGAGGTAACAACAACCGAGATTTAATTTCAGCCAACATAGCAGCCATTACAAGATACTCTGCTGCCAGCTCTAAACGCATCTCCTGCATCAACTCGATGTAGCTCATGTATTGCTGAGTTATTTGGTAAACAGGCAGTGACAAAATATCTAAATTTTGTCGCTTAATTAAATACAAAAGTAAATCTAATGGGCCTTCAAATGCATCGAGAAATATTTCTAACGCATCTGGGGGTATATAGAGATCTTCAGGAGGGGCCGTCATTGGCTCACCCTTAACTACTGCAAAAGGTAGTTCGCCTTGGATGTTGTCTTGGGATGTGCTTTCATTATCAGTCATATAAATTTATGTCTCTAGGAAAATAACAGGGCATACAGATTTATTCGTGATTTGGCAAAAGAAATTTCTGCAAACAGAGTTTACAAATTTAAAAATGAGCATTTAGAAAAATCTTTTTACTGACATATCAAATTACTTCTCAATACACTTCGAGTTTCTCCCTAGAATTTCTGCTAGAGCTTCATCTAATTGCAACTGTTTATGATAACCCAATTGCATCCCTCACGTCGTCTAAAGTATCTCGCGCTACATCGCGGGCCTCTTCACAACCTTCTTTGATTATACTCTGCACAGTAGCTTCATCTTCCAGATATTCGTTCGCGCGCTCACGTATCGGCTGTAATTCTAACTCAACCGCATCAATAACGGGCTGTTTACAATCAATACAACCAATGCTTGCTGAAGTACAACCTTGCTTCGCCCAAGTTCGAGTATCTTCTGAAGAATATATCTCATGAAATTGCCATACTGGACATTTTTCCGGATTACCTGGGTCCGTTCTCTTCACACGTGCAGGATCGGTTGGCATGGTGCGAATTTTTTTCTCTACCGATTGTGCTTCTTCACGCAAAGAAATTGTATTGTTATAGGATTTGGACATTTTTTGCCCATCCAAGCCCGGCATCTTGGAAGCCTTTGTTAACAATGCTTGTGGTTCAGGTAGAATGATCTTGCCTTCTCCTTCCAAGAAGCCAAATAAACGTTCCTTATCACCAATCGAAATGTTTTGCTGGGATTCCAATAGCGCTTGTGCAACTTCAAGCGCTTCTAATTCACCCTGCTCTTGGTAGCGTTTGCGATGCTCACGGTATAACTTGGCATTTTTCTTACCCATTTTACTGATGGCTAATTTCGCTTTTTCTTCAAAATCATGCTCTTTGCCGTATAAATAATTAAATCTTCGCGCGACTTCACGTGTTAATTCCACATGTGCTACTTGATCTTCCCCTACCGGCACATTGCCTGCTTTATAAGCCAGTATGTCCGCACTTTGCAGTAAGGGATAACCTAAAAACCCATAGGTCGCTAAATCTTTTTCTTTTAATTTTTCTTGCTGATCTTTATAGGTTGGCACCCGCTCCAACCAACCTAAAGGCGTAATCATCGACAGCAACAAATGTAACTCAGCATGCTCAGGAACATGTGACTGAATAAACAACGTTGCTGCTTTTGGACTTACTCCAACCGACAACCAATCTATTACCATTTCAGTTGAGCTGGCAGAAATTATTTGTGTGTTGTCATACTCTGTAGTTAACGCATGCCAATCTGCAACAAAGAAAAAACATTCATGTGTATGCTGCAACTCTAACCAGTTATGCAATACGCCGTGCAAATGACCAAGATGTAATTTTCCTGTTGGACGCATGCCTGATAACACACGATTATTCTGTGAAGGATTAGTATTCATGATTAAATTTAACTTGCTTGACCCAATAACTTTTCAAGGTAAGGCACAAATTCTTGAGGAAGGATGCCTAAAAATGACATTATAAAAAGAAGTATTAAAATTGCAGGAGTAAAAACGAGCTTATTCAAAAAACCCATAAACATTAAGCCAAGCAGTATAAACAAGCCATACGGTTCAATTTTAGCCAACCATGCAGAAATATTATTAGGCACTAGCCCTGATAACACTCTACCGCCATCTAAAGGTGGTATAGGGAGTAAATTCAAAACCATCAATACCAAGTTAATAAAAATTCCTGCTAGACTCATATAAACAAAAAATTCAGCATACTCATTTTCACTACTTGTTCCACCAATAACAGTGATTAAAATAATTGACCAAAATATTGTCATAATAATATTTGCAGCAGGCCCAGCAGCTGCAACCCAAACCATATCTTTTTTAGGATTTCTTAGTTGATTAAAATTGACTGGCACAGGCTTGGCCCAACCAAACGCATAACCTGTTGTCAGAATCAATACCGCAGGCACTAATATAGTACCGACTAAATCAATATGTTTGATCGGATTCAAGCTTAATCGCCCTAACATCTGGGCAGTGCTATCACCAAATTTTTTGGCTGCCCAGCCATGGGCGACCTCATGCAAAGTGATCGCAAATAAAACAGGTATCGCCCAAATAGAAATCGATTGAATTGTGCTCATTAGTTGTAACTATTATACGCAGCGTATTGTAGAAGTTATATGTTTGGATATCGTTAATTTGCCAGCTAATTTGCCAACTAATTTGCTAGCCAACTCGCATCTCCTTTACCTTGCCTTAAAATTGTCGGACTTGACTCAACAAAATCAATGACAGTTGTTGCTTCAATGCCACAATAACCTCCATCAATAACCAAATCGACTTCATGTTCAAGCAGTTCGCGCATTTCCTGCGGATCCGAAAGTGGTTCGTCACGACCTGGCAATATCAGTGTACTACTCATCAATGGCTGTCCAAGCTCCTCACATAATTGTTGTGCAATAGGGTGATCTGGCACTCTTAATCCAATGGTCTTGCGCTTTGGAGTTTGCAACCGACGCGGCACTTCGTGAGTGGCTTTCAACAAAAAAGTATACGGCCCAGGCGTGCAATTTTTCATCAGCCGATATGCGCTATTATCTACCATTGCATAAGTAGATAATTCTGACAGGTCTTTGCACACCAAAGTAAAATGGTGCTTGTCATCAACTTTACGAATTTTGCGAATTCTTTGCATTGCTTGCTTGTCACCAATATGGCAGCCCAAGGCATAACAGGAATCCGTTGGATAAGCGATTAATCCACCTTGATCAATAACTTCCACGGCGCGACGAATTAATCGCTTTTGTGGCGTGACAGGATGGATAACGAAATATTGGCTCATGAGAATATACTCACCATTATACAAGACTAAGAGACACAACTAAGCTTGTAGCTAGCTGCTTTTTGTCTATTTATTGCTATACTCAGGCCCGTTATTACACTTATTAAGTGACCTTAGGCCATTGCTTTAAATCCAATCAACCATAACCATTATATTTACCATGCTATACGCTTTTATTAGTCAGGATGTAGAAAACAGTCTTGAGAAACGCTTATCGGTTCGCGACCAGCACATTGCTCGCTTGAATTCTTTAAAGGATGAAGGCCGACTGATTATTGCTGGACCACACCCTGCCGTTGACAGCCCGGATCCTGGTGATGCCGGTTTCACGGGCAGTTTAATCGTAGCCGAGTTTGATTCACTCAATGCTGCACAAAATTGGGCAGATGCAGACCCTTATATTAATGCAGGTGTCTATGAAAAAGTGATCGTAAAACCATTCAAGCACGTCCTACCCTGATTATTTTAATACTAAATTTTTACTATTTAACTCTTTTTTACTATTTAACTCTTAAGGAATCTTCCATGTTCAAACAAACCCTGGCCACTATTGCAGCAACACTTCTTTGCATTAGTTTTTTATTAGCTTGCAAAAGCGAAGAGGCACCGAAAACCTCTGTCGCAAGTGACGACAGTGGGGAATATGCACGTGTTAATGATGTTATTATCAGCAATAACGACTATGACGAGTTTGCAAAAGCCAAACGGGATTCACAACCGGAAGCGAATCTTACCGACAAAGCCATAACAGATGAAATGATTGCT
The DNA here is from genome assembly GCA_964486815.1 of uncultured Thiotrichales bacterium. Lineage (GTDB taxonomy): Bacteria > Pseudomonadota > Gammaproteobacteria > UBA4575 > UBA4575 > JABDMD01. Next base: position 78,808 of record CAZAOO010000013.1, on the reverse strand, counting down.
ACCGAAATTTTACGTCAGGAAGCTATTAATGCTGGCATCTCAAACCGCCCGGATATTATCGAGCAAATAAAACGCCAAGAAAGCAATATCTTAATTAATACTTTAATGACTGAAAAATTTGCTGACTTAAAGTTCACTGATGAAGAGCTAAAAGCTGAATATGATCGTTTAATTGGACTCAATGATTCGAGCGAATATAAAGCGCGACATATTTTGTTACAGACAGAAGAGGAAGCAAAAGTAGTTATAGAAGAGCTAAAAGGTGGAGCGAACTTTGAAGAACTGGCTAAAGCTAAATCTCAAGGACCTTCAGCACCTAACGGTGGAGACTTAGGCTGGTTTAAAGCTGAAACCATGGTGCCAGCCTTTGCTGACGCGGTTAAAGTAATGGAAAAAGGTGCTTATTCCTCAGAAGGTGTAAACACTCGTTTTGGTTGGCATGTTATTTTATTGGAAGATAAACGCACAATCGAACAACCTGCCTTTGATGACGTCAAACAAAATGTTCAACAAAGTTTGACGCGCAAAAAGATTGAGAGTTATGTGGATGAACTCGAAGGCAAAGCAACCATTACACGTACGGATGAAGCTACAGATACAGCAGAATCTGCCACTGAAAGTTAAAAACCATTCGCTGTTATAATAAAAAAAGGCAGCTTAAAACTGCCTTTTTTTTATATCTGCTTATAGAGGCGGCAATTCTTCACTTCCAATATTCCCAAACCTCAAACAAGGTGTGATCTTTTTCCTCAACGATTCGTATCCCAGTAGGTCTTTCAATTGATTTGGCTTTATTGATAGCGTTGTTATGAGCGTTAGAACCCGTACCACCATCTTTAGACTTGTATCGAATTATAAAATGCCAACCTTGCATATTAAGTATCGCCGTATCTTGGCCGTCCAGTTTTTCTATTTCATCATGCATGAATTATTATACAACCTCTAGTGTTGGCGTGCCCCTAATTTTAAATTACTAAAACGATTATCATCTTGTAAGCCGTTTATATGTTTAATGTCATATTTTGGCCACTCGCCAGTCATATAAAGCCATGCTAAGTGGTGTGCCATATACTTTTTCTTATGGATACCGATTAGAGTAGCACCGTTACCATTGCAGCCCGAGGAGATCTACCATTCAGCATCTTTATGGGTATACAGGATTATGTGAACGTGTCAATGAGAAATTAAGAAACATTCTTGTAGTTAGCAAGTGCCACTAGTCTATCTATGTCATCTTTTGTATATCTTCTTATGCGCACTTCCTTATGCTACTTTTTGAATACTAAACAAATATCTAATCCATTTGCACTCACTATGTGCTCACTTAATCTCTTATGTGCTCCATAAACTCCGAGCGTGAACGTGAGTCTTCTCGGAATGCACCTAACATAGAACTGGTTATGGTTTTGCTGTTTTGCTTTTGCACACCTCGCATTACCATGCAGAAGTGACTCGCTTCAAGAACCACTGCAACTCCATATGCATCTAATACCTCAATAAGGCCGCTAGCAATTTGCGTTGTGAGACGTTCTTGCACTTGCAAACGTCTGGCAAACACATCAACCACACGTGCAATTTTACTTAGACCGATGACTTTATTTTTTGGCAAATAGCCGACATGTGCGCGCCCGAAAAAAGGCAGCATGTGATGTTCACATAATGAATAAAACTCAACATCTTTTACAATCACCATCTCTTCACATTGTTCTTCAAACAAAGCATTGCGCACCACATCCTGCACACCAAGTTGATAGCCACCGGTAAGAAAATGCATGGCTTTAGCTACTCGCTTAGGTGTATCCAGCAAGCCCTCACGATCAGGGTCTTCACCAATTAGCTGCAACATATTTCGCACATTGCCTTCAAGCTCTGTGTCGCGGTTGTTATCATCGCTTGGCGCTATGGTGTCTTCAAAATACCTGCCTCCGGCTAACACTTCTATGGTCTTCTTATTCATCCCGAGATTCCTTTAAAGATCGTAATATGATTAATTATTTTATGTTTGCTCATAATAGCAGTTTATTGAAGTTCAGTTAAAAGATGCCCTCAGATCTAATTTGCACTTTATTTCATTCATATACCTTTAACCAATATTGACCCACGACATAATAAGGCAGAGAATCCATTCAGTTCTGCTAACCACATAACCCCAATAACTATAATGACTCCAAATCTACCTCAGAGGGTAAAACCATGGAAAATACAGTACCTACAGATTCCGTACTTCGTCGACACTATGAAGCGTCTCACAGCAAAACAAGTGAAAATAAACCATCGCAAAATAACAGCAACAACAGCGGAATAATGTCTTGGTTGAAGCGTTTATTTGGCGGTTAGTACATTAAGCATTTAAACCCTTGCGCGTAATTCAGTAAAGCGTAGGTAAAACGCCCATCACCGGTAATGTAAGTATCAGGCATAGCGCCTGTAATATTAGCTTGTATTCGTACACCATTTCTCATTGGTGTAACAGAATGAATTTGTGAAAATCTGGTCTGAGTTATAACGTCCTTGTCTTTATAATAAAGACCTTGATTGGTTACCAACAAAGTACCTGACTCATTAACTATCACTGCAAGTTCTTTATAACGCTTTTTCATTAAAATATTATTCAGAACAGATCTGGCCACTGTCCACTGCTTATCTTGCGAGTAACGTTGCTGTTCTGTCTTAGCAACATCATTAAATTCCCAAACAATATTTTCGCGCCCATCAAGCTCTATACCCGCAGGCACATTCTCAAATTTTTTATCTATTATTTGTTTTTTTTGAATTTGATCAAGATGTTCAACATGCGACAACCGCAACAACATAAAATCATCCACATCTTGATTAGATATAGAAAACTCACTTGCAATGCTTAATAAGTTTTTTGTTGCTTTGGGATTTAAAACCGGATCTTTTACAACGACTTTTGCCTGAGGCAACCAAGCTTGTAAAACAAGTTTTTTAAACTGATGCTCAGAAAAATGTGCAGAGGGCTTACACGAATGCACACGCGATACAAGCTCAAATGATGTTTCAACAGACTGAATGCTGTCAGAGAGCGTGTCATGCAAACACTTTCTAACGCCTTGATAGTCCGCCAGACAGGTTTTGTGTAACGAATTAAATGGCCCAGCAGACTTACTGCATACTACGCATTTACCCACAACTCGCTTATGCTAAAACGCGGTTCAAAGTGTACTTTTTTATTCGTCTTCCAACTCATCATATAACGCATCATCAGCTGACACCTGGCCATCGTTAACTTTGAACTCTCGATTATCCAGATAAGCATCACGAATAAATACATACCGGTCCCGGCTTAGTTCTCTCGCTTTTTCTTCTGTTACCATTAGTTCTGCTCGCAAATTCACTAATCTCATCGCAAACAACCCATTGCGTTCAGAAGTTTTAATATCCGCCCAATTCGGAGGATAAATTAAGGTATCAACCACTACACTAGGTCCATCGCGAAGATTACTCGGACCCAAAAATGGCAGCATTACATATGGGCCAGACCCCACGCCCCAATACCCTAAAGTTTGGCCAAAATCTTCGTCATGTTTTTCTAATCCCATACGGCTCGCTACATCCATTACTCCAAGCAACCCAATAGTGGAGTTAACAGCTATGCGACCTAAGTCAGATACTGCATCTAGAAATTTAAATTGCAGAGTGTTGTTAAATGCCACACCTAAATCTCCAAGATTAGAAAAGAAATTATGCACACCCTTCTCTGCTATATCCGGGGTTACCGCGCGATAACTTGCTGCCGCGGGTACTAAAAAGGCTTGATCAAGTGCGTGATTAAAACTATACACACTGCGATTGAATCCTTGCCATGGATCTCTTGCATCAGCTTCATAATCGGGTGAAGTTGCACAGCCGCCGCCAAGCAATGCAAATAAAGTCAAAAATGTAAGGTATTTAGCCATAATATAAGTACTATAAATTAATTGTAGTTGATGTTTTAAATTGAATTAGCTGCGATGTCTAGAAGATTTTGCCGCAATACGCATACGTAAGGCATTTAATTTAATGAAACCTTCCGCATCTTGCTGATTATAAGCCCCTTCATCATCTTCAAAGGTCGCGATATTAGCATCAAACAAACTATGGCCTTCAGACTTGCGCCCCGCAACAGTAACATTACCTTTATATAATTTAATACGTACTGTACCGGTAACATTTGCTTGGGTCGTATCGATAAGCTGTTGCATCGCCAGCCGTTCTGGACTCCACCAGTAACCATTGTAAATAAGTTTCGCATAGCGTGGCATCAATTCATCTTTTAAATGCGCTAGTTCGCGATCCATCGTTAAAGATTCCATTGCACGATGCGCTTTAAGCAATATTGTCCCGCCAGGAGTTTCATAACAACCACGAGACTTCATACCAACATATCTATTTTCAACAATATCTTGTCGACCAACACCGTGTTCACAAGCAATTGTATTCAAGGCCGCCAGTAATTTTGCTGGGCTTAAAGCTTTACCGTTTAAACCATTTGCATCACCTTGTTGGAAATCAATTTCGATATAAGCAGGTGTGTCGGGAGCATTCTCAGGCGAACAAGTAAGTTTCCACATATCATCTTCAGGCTCACACCACGGATCCTCTAGTGGGCCGCCCTCATATGAAATATGCAAAAGATTTGCATCCATAGAATAAGGTGATTTTTTGCCACGCTTTTGTTCAACAGCAATATTATGTTTATCCGCGTACGCTAATAGCTTTTCTCTGGAGTTAAGGTCCCACTCTCGCCATGGCGCGATAATTTTAATATCAGGGTTTAATGCATAAGCACCTAATTCAAAACGCACTTGATCATTGCCTTTGCCTGTCGCCCCATGTGACACAGCATCTGCGCCTGTCTCTGCTGCAATTTCAACCAAACGTTTGGCGATTAATGGTCTCGCAATAGAGGTGCCTAATAAATATTCGCCTTCATATACAGTATTGGCACGAAACATCGGAAAAACGTAATCTTTAACAAACTCTTCAGTAAGATCTTCAATATAGATTTCTTTAATGCCTAACGCTTGCGCTTTAGTGCGCGCAGGCTCAACCTCTTCTCCTTGACCAATATCGGCGGTAAAAGTAACCACTTCACAGTCATAGACCTCCTGCAGCCATTTAAGAATTACCGAGGTATCTAAACCACCCGAATAGGCGAGTACAACTTTACGAACTGATGACATAGTATGTATTTGATTGATGGGCGTTATACGCGTTTATAATGAATGTTAAGTTTCAACTCGAAGTGAAACATTACCATGACATGACCCCATAAGTGAAAATATATAGGCGAAGAATAACCAGGTGAGTGAAGAACAAGCACAAGAATTTATCCCTTTTGCCAATCTATTGCGCGGCTTTTGCCCTGTTGTTGTTGATGTTGAGACCGGAGGCTTCAATTCCCAAACCGACGCTTTGTTAGAAATAGCCGCAGTCTTAATCAGCATCGATCAAGATGGCAAATTATATAGAAAAGAAACGATATCCACGCATGTAAAACCTTTTGAAGGCGCTAATCTAGAGCCTGCTTCCATGGAAGTTAATGGCATTGATCCGGGCCATCCTCTGCGGCTGGCATTAGACGAAAAACAAGCATTACCAGAAATTTTCAAACCAGTGCGCAAACATGCAAAAGAAAATAAATGTACGCGTGCCATTCTAGTTGGCCATAATGCTTTTTTTGACCTTGGCTTTCTCAACGCTGCTGCAACGCGTACTGGTATAAAGAACAGCCCTTTCCATCCTTTCAGTTGCCTGGATACCGTAAGCCTTGGTGCAATGGCCTATGGTCAGACCGTGTTATCCAGAATAGTTGAAGCAGCCGAGATTGAGTGGGACAGCAATAGTGCACATTCAGCAGTGTATGATGCAGAAAAAACTGCCGATGTATTTTGCAAAATTATGAATATGCGCGATCAGTTAGCAACCACTAAAAACAGTTAGCCCGAATAGTTAGCTTGGATGGTTAACTTTTTGGAGCTATCGCTTCACTAACCATTTTTTGCAACTCGCCTTTCTCATGCAGCTCCATGGTGATGTCACATCCACCAACCAGTTCACCATTAATATACAACTGGGGAAAAGTTGGCCAATCAGCAAATTTTGGCAAGTTTTCAAAAACTTCCGGGTCCATCAAAACATTTACATACGCAAATTCATGACCACATGACTTGAGCGCTTCAGCTGTTCTACTTGAAAACCCGCATTGTGGCATTTGTGGAGTACCCTTCATGTAAAGGACTACTGAATTTGACTCTACCTGTTCTTTGATACGTTCTAATACGTCCATTACACCTAGCTCCGAATTTTTAAATTATCTTAATATTATTTTACTGTGCTGATATTAAGTGGCAATAGCTGTATCCACATTGCGCTGTAACCACAATTCCAATGAGGCTAAATGCCATAGCTTACTACCCCGCAATGGAGTCATAAATGCTTCAGGTTTGCTTAATAATTTGTGAATATATTCAGCCTGAAATAAACCACGTTGCTTGCATGCTTCAGAACTCAACACTTCACACATAAAATCCAAAAACTCGCCACGCACATATTTCAAAGCAGGCACAGGAAAATAACCTTTCTTACGATCAATCACTTTATCTGGCAACAATCCCCGTGCGATATTTTTTAATAGAAACTTGCCGCCGTCTTTAGTCTTATATTTCGTCGGTGCACGCATAGCTAGTTCCACCAATTCATGGTCCAGGAAAGGTACTCGCGCTTCCAATCCATAAGCCATGGTCATGTTATCTACACGTTTAACGGGATCATCTACAATTAAAGTCGTGACATCCATATGCAATACTGCATCTAGAAAGTTTTTTGTATTGGCTTCTTCAAGTAGTTGTGCAATTTTTCTAGAAGTGAAATCTTCAGAGATTAAATCCGGATGCAATGTTTCCGACATTTCTGCATGAGTACGATCAAAGTAATGTTTGGCAAAACTTTCTACAGAAAAATTATTTTCTGCTTGCATTAACGGATACCAGAAATAACCGCCAAACACTTCATCCGCACCTTGACCTGATTGCACGACAGAAATATGCTTGCTGACTTGTTCAGCGAGCAAATAAAACGCTACTGCATCCTGTCCCACCATGGGCTCAGCCATATGTTCAATCGCTTGCGGAAGCCTTTGTATCACCTCGTGATTTTGAATATAGAATTTATGATGTTGCGTTGAGAATTTATCTACCACAGCATCAGAGTACTCGAACTCATTACCTTGTTCTTCTGGTTGATCCTCAAAACCTACCGAGTAGGTTTGTATATTAGACACGCCTGATTCTGCTAATAAGCCAACCAACAAACTAGAATCCAGCCCACCCGAGAGCAATACACCTACTGGAACATCGGCGATATTAAGTCTTCGTTCAACCGCCAGACTTAATGCAGCATGAATATCATGCAGCCATTCTTTATCATCACGTTGATTATCAATGTTATCGGCATCAAGTTTCCAATACCTCTCGGTTAATACTTTGCCGTGCTTATTTATTAACATGTAATGCGCGGGTGGAACTTTACGTATGCCTTTTAGTATGGTCGTTGGAGCCGGCACAACAGCATGCAAGGTTAAATGATGATGCAGACCGATTGCATCGAACTCCGTATCCACATCACCCGCCGCAAGTAACGATTGCGTGTTGGACGCAAAACGAAAATGTTTTTTGATTTGACTATAGTAAAGCGGTTTTATACCTAAACGATCACGCGCTAAAAATAACTGTTGCCTGGTATCATCCCAAATTGCAAACGCAAACATACCAATCAATCTTGCTACACAGTCTTTACCCCATTGCGCAAATGCTTTTAGAATAACTTCGGTATCTCCCGTTGATTTAAAATGATGGCCTTTTAGAATAAGTTGTTCTCGCAATTGCGGATAGTTATAAATCGTGCCATTAAAAACGATTGTCAGATGAGTATCAGTATCTACCATCGGTTGATTTGCGTTATCAGATAAATCAATAATCGAGAGTCTACGGTGCCCCAAACCAATCATCTTTGATTGATACACACCTTCGTTGTCGGGCCCACGACTTTGCAGCGGTATAAGCATGCGTTGCAACGTTTGCAGCTCTACTTCACTACCATCAAACCGAAATTCACCGCATATGCCACACATAATTTTTTTGTTCTTAGAAGGTTAGCTGGGATTCGCAACGTAATGTTGTACAAATGCTTTAAATTTGCCGGCTGCAGTACGCTCAATATTATCTACAGATTTAACCACTACATTGGCACTTGGAAACTCAGAGAGCAATACTAATTTAAATTCATCAGCAGTTCTTACGGTGAGCTCACCATAAGAAACAACATATACATCAAATTTGTTAATGTCTTTTTGGTGAATTTGATACTCAGCCACTTTTTCAGCTAAATATTTAAACTTAGACATAAGCCCTAAAGTAGATTTAAACACACCCCTATCAGTTACTGCGAAATCATTTAGACGACCAACTACTTGGTTCATTAGCGGAAAAGATCGGCCACATCTACAAGAATCAAGCGTAAAACTACCAACATCGCCTACCCTATATCTTATGAGCGGCATTGTATAATTATTTAGAACAGTCAGAACAATCTCACCATCACATTCAGGTTGCACAGCTTGCATCGATTCATTTAAAAACTCCATAACCACACAGTCTTCTGCTATATGGTATCCAGCATGTTCGGAGCATTCATATGCAATATTGTCTGTCTCATAGGTTCCATATACATCAATTACGTCGGATGAAAATGCAGTTTTAATCAATTCGCGTGAATCAGGGGTCAACAGCTCTGAATCTGTGAAAACTATCTTAGGGCTTTGTATGCTTAAACCCTTATTAAGGATTTCTTTAGCGAGTAGCATAAGCTCAGAGCCATATCCCTGTATTATATCTGGTTTCAGCTTTATAAAATTTTCAACTTGTGTGCTTAAATCTGAATTAGCTAATACAAATGATTCTCGAAGCAATCCTATTTTTTGAAACCACATCTGCTGGACATCCGATCTTTCGCTAAACCTCATCACATGATCTGTTAGTTTTCTTCCATTTGATAAATACGGCCTAATAGATTGTGCTTTACGAAATTGGTCATAGTCGTTATTTATAAAAAAACTCATGGGCTTGCCACTAGATCCAGATGTCGCAATCAAATGCAAGCTTGAAATGTCACTATTATTTTTATCTAAATAATCAGTTACATCGTTTTTTTTAAAATCTGATTTACTTACAGTTGGAAGACAATTTAAATCGGATAATGACTGGATATCAGAAGGCTTAACACCCACCTCATCATAAAGATCTCTGTAAAACGGAACATTTTCGTATGCATAGCGCACAATGCTGTTTAAACTCGCTAACTGAGATGCAAGAATTTCCTCACGAGACTTCTTCTCGTTTTGCATCAACATTACGAGGTAAGTATATTTATTTTTTTTAAGCGGCCACACAAGATTTAGTCATGTAAAACAATTACTTGATCCAGTAGACATTATTTAATTACGCTATTGATACAATATATCGGTAAACCACAATTACGCTTATTATTATTTATATAAATTTATAAATCACTACTATTATGAATATTTGCATCATAGGTTGCGGCTCAATAGGTGGTTTGATAGCTGCTCATTTAATAAGAAATAAAAATACAATAACCGTTTTCGACAGAGGCCCACACTTAGAGGCAATCAAAAAACATGGGCTGATATTTAAAAAACCAAATGGAGAAACATCTACCATAACCGACTTGACTCCCACTACAAATCTTTCAAGTTGTGGTCCACAAGATATTATTTTTTTAGCTCTTAAAGCACACCAAATCCAATCAGTATGCAAACAAATACCTAGGCTAATACATGAAAACACAACGCTTGTTACGTTGCAAAATGGAATTCCATGGTGGTTTTTCCAGCAATATAACGGTAAATTTAACAATCGCACACTAAAAACAGTTGATCCTGACCGCACTATCACTAACTACATTTCAGGTAAATATATTATTGGCTGCGTATCCTACCCAGCAGCTGAGATTATAGCCCCTGGTGTTATTCAGCATATTGAAGGCATTAGATTTCCTATCGGGGAATTAGATGGAACAATATCTAATCGAGCAAAAATCGTTTCAAGCTTATTATCCGATGCTGGTTTCAAATCGCCCATTTTAAGTGACATACGTAATGAAATATGGTTAAAAGCTTGGGGCACACTAGCATTTAATCCAGTTAGCACTTTAACTAAGGCGACAATGTCGCAGATTTGCAAATGCAGAGAATCAAGAGAAATCGTAATAAATCTTATGAAGGAATCACAACAAGTTGCAGCTAAGTTAGATATTAAGCTCCGTGTTCCACTTGAACAGAGGCTTCGTGGCGCTGAAAAAATTGGCGAGCACAGAACTTCTATGTTACAAGACTTTGAGTCAAAACAAACTTTAGAACTTGAGGCCACTCTAGGCGCTGTAATTGAATTAGCAGAAATGACTAATGTCGATGTGCCACACTTAAAGAACTTATATGCAATGACAAAATTAAGCGATTTAATCAATAGATCTGAAGTAATTTAGCTCATCTGATCAGTATTATTTACTATCAAATAATATATCTCTCAAAAACCTCAAGTCATGATATTTAATAGCGCCCATTGATATCATTGCTACCACAAGTGTTACAGACAAAATTACAAGCCGGTAAAATAATGGCTGCTCTATAAAAGTCATTCCTACAGCAATTAGTACCACACAAACTAGAAGCGTCCTCCACATTATAGCTATCAACCCTAAGAAATAAGAAGCTTTCCTGAACAACAACAACAATAGAGCACTTAAAAATATCTCTGAAAGCAATATTGAGTATGACAAACCCTCTGCACTCTCCAGATATACTAGAGGCACTGAAATAACAACAAAAAACAAAAGCGCAGAAAATTTAATTTTTGATAAATACGATTGATTGTCCTCAGCAATAGCTAACATAGACAAATAAGAATTTAGACCTCTGAATACAAGTACCCAAGATACAATTTGTAAAATAATTACAGATTGATCAAATTCATCTCCATAAAGAACCGCAATAACTTCATCACTTAATAAAAACAATAAAGATGCAGCAGGCAAAACAAAAACAAGCACTAATCGCAAACAACGAACCGCTAGTACCGGCATGATTTTTTTCTCATGCGCAACCAACCTCGTCATCGCAGGAAATATCGAGCTAATAAACATTGCATGGATGATTCCCAACGCTACAACCAATCTTTCTGCCATAGTAAAGTAGCCAACTGTTACTTCAGAGTGCATGAAAGTTAAAAAAATGATCCCCAAACGCTCATATAGAATTCCCATCAATATCAACGAACCATAGGGCCAGGCTTTAATAACAAGCTCTTTAAAAGCTCTCAAGTTAATACTCAATGGCATTGCGCCATATTGCTTTGTAGTTGCATACATCATCCATATTAATACAAACAACGCGCAAACCGGGAAAACACCAATAGCCGCAACAGGATCATTTAACTGCCATATCAGAAGAAACCCAAACGTTACTCGTAAGATTTGCCTAATTACATCTGCGTATGCAACATAACCCATTTTTTCACGCGCCTGAAAACGCGTACACAATAAATCTGTCCATTTGATAATTATATTGTACGCGAGTATCAGAAGTATCATCGCGTATAATCTATTACCTATTGGCACAAACTCTAAAAACACAAAAACTGATATAAAAATAATTGACCCAGTAATTATCTCAAATGGTATTAATGAACCTATTATTTTAATCTCTGTAGCTATATCCTGACTAATACTCTTTATTGCTAAAGAATGAGTCCCCAAACTTACAAAAATACTGCATAAAGCCCCTATCGCCATAGCAAAAGAGTAATCACCTAATGTGCCTGCACCAAATACACGAGCAAAATAGATCACAAAACATAGATTAACCAATTGCACAATACCTTGCCCAACTGTCATAACGAATGTATTACGGAAAATTCTACGTTCTATTTCCATAATTTACTCAATTACTCTTTGCAACCTTGTTTTTTATTTGATGCAACACTTTCCCCAAAAGCGGTGCAGGGTCAGTTAAATCATAGGGGCTCCCAACGCGCGGCTTCTTAATTTCCTTTATCGCTCCTCGAAGTGTTGAAATTCGATGCGAACTTTCGTGCCACTCTTGAAATACACTACGAATATATTGCTGTGGGTTCCAATACTTCACATCTTCAACATAATTATTTTCATCCAATGGAACAATTCTATTTCCCATTGCGGCCTGGCAAGTTAATTCTGGCATATCGATTCCACAACCAAGCGCGAATCCTACTGCACCAGAAAACCTCGCGTTCACCTCAATAACTTTTAACCGCAAATCTCTCGAATCCATTTTAAGATCAAAATCCAATGGCCCTCGCCATTTAAGCTGTTTCAGCATAGGCATCACTAATTCTACTAGTTCTGGAATTTTTCTACTGATCGCGACGGCGGTCACCCCAGTTCTCAATGGGCTTATACGTAATTTTTGAAATGCAAATTGGCAAATTGGTTTATTATTACTATCAAATACCATTTGCATGGAATAATTATTTGCATCAGGACCAGGCACATATTCGCAGATAAAACATTCACCAAAGCTCTCTTCAACATCATGATATATTTTGTACACCTCCTTAGCATTTGAAACTATTTGTATACCTACTCCCCCACCAAAATTCTCACACGGCTTAATAACAACTGCTACAACATCATTGTTTAATAATTTTTCCTTAGCGAGATCTATGCCATCTATTAGCAATGAATGAGGAATTGAAAATTTTCTACATTGTTTTAATATATTTTTTTTGTCATTTACAGCAACAAAGGAATCATAATCTGGAACTTGAGCATTTGTTAATAGTTTGAATTTATCGAGATCTCTACTAACAATTTCCGCACCCGAAATCGGCAATACTACATCAGGCCGACACCCCTCAACTAAACGCAAAAGTTCGTCACCATAATTTGACTCACGCCAATTAGGCAAAAGCTCATAGCGCGAAACGAATCTACTATGCAATCCAAAAGGTAGTAAACGGTCATCTGCCGCTATAACTTCGTGCCCATTTCGCACCAATGTACGCAGTACCAATAAAGAAGAATTTAAAGTACAACTAGTGAGTAAAATTTTCACAATTTATTGTTTTGATGATCTAGTTACACGGTACTATTTAAGTAAGAAGAGAACTTCTTGTGATACCAATAGCGCTGTAACGCAAATAAAATATAGAAGATCAGTTTCCAATGCATTTCTTTAGGCTTATAGTAAAAATCCGTGCAATCCACCTTGCAACCTCTCCTGATTTTTGCATTCAGAGCTGCATTACCATACCAAACAGTTTTTAAATTAAATTTCGGCGCATTACTCAATAAATGGTAATAGGCTAAATTAAAATAGGTAAAACTATTTTCATCAGCAATATGATCAACTCCTATCTTCCATGCTCTAGCAGTACTGCCTTTCTTTAATAATACAGCTACCCCTATTATTTCTTCCTCTTTTATAGCCAGATATATCTGGCAATTATCTTTAAGTTTAAACTTAAGATCTAACAAGCTTTCTGGAGTAATTTCAGACTTTAATTTATTCCTCTCATTATGATGATCCTTCAACAAATTAGATACTGCTTGCGCATTATTTCCATTCCATTTCTGTATTGAAATACCTGATTTTCGAAATCTATTAATTTCCTTCTTCGCACACTTATAATAATTTTTATTTATGTTTCGAATACTTTTAAGATAGAAATCTTCATCATGCCATTCGACTTTAATTTTTGTCTCCGGCAATCCATAAGCATGACAATAACCTCGCCGCTCTAACGCATTGTTTAATGTTTTTTGTTCAGACAAAATCCCTGCAAATCCAATTGAATATTTATGCTCTTTTGCATATATCTCCATAACATCTAAAACACGTTCAACCCAAAACGCTTGATTTTCACCAGGCCATGTCATCACAGGGGCGCCATGGCCAACCAATCCACAAATTAATGCTGGGCGCAAACTATTATTAAGAAACCTTACTCGCTCAACCAATCGCCCAAACATCACACCCTCTACACCAAACTCTGATTCCTTATCTATACATAGCGCGATTGAAACCGCACTTAGGCATTGGTTTTTGTCTCGTAGTAAAAAATATCGCACTTTGTCACCATATGTTGAATTACATTCTGCAAACTCAAACACTTCATGACTAATAGATACTGCTTCATCAATAACTTGATTCCATTCCATGGAGCCAACCTCACCTATTGACCTGATAACTTCAGAATAATAAGTTTTCATACTCATAAAGCTAAAAGGTGTAGGGTAAAAATTTTCTCTGGTACCATATTTTTTGAATTAAAAACAATATTCTTACAATAGGCACCCATAAGAAATTCTTAGGCTTATAGAAAAAATGTGTAAATTCAATTTCACACCCTCTACGTTTTTTCGCATTTAGTACACCATTTCCATAATATATTTTTTCTATATTTAAAGCTGGAGCCTGAATTAAAAAATTATAAAAGTTTAAATTAAAGTAGCTGCGGCCACCCTCATCTAAATCATGATCAATTCCAATTTTCCAACTAATTGCTACTTTTTCACCTATTAATACAATGAACACACCGACTATTTTAGATTCCTTTTTCGCCACATATATGCAGAAAAATTCATTTGTTTCACTTCTTAATATAGAAAGAAAGTTTGACGGCAGATCATACTTATAACTATTTTTCCTGTAATGATGATCTTTTAATAGATTGTAGATCGATCGCTCATTTCTACCATCCCATTCTGTTATCGTCATGCCTGATTTACGAAATCGAGCAATCTCTTTTTTTGCGCACTTATGGTAATTTTTACTTATACTTCGTAAATATTTCAGATAAGACTCTTGATCTTTCCAAGTGATTTTAATTATTGCTTCCGGTGCACATAGCGCATGGTAATAGCTACGTTCTTTTAATTCCTTAAAAAGATTTTCCTGCTCATTTAGTAAATTAGAAAATGCTATGGATAACTTATGTAGGCTTGAGTATTCTTCCATCGCATCCAATATAATCGACTCCCATTTAGCTTGTTCAATTTTAGAACAAACAACAATCGGTGCACCTGGACCTCGAATCAGGCCGCATATCAACACAGGCCGAAAACAGTTTCGCAAAATAGGTGCTGTCTTCGTAAGTCTTCCTAGGATGAGATTTTCGTATCCTAAGTCAAACTTATTATTAACCAATAATGTTACTGCAACGGCCTGCAAATTTTTTTCTTCATCAAATAACAAAAAATATCTATGATTATTTTTATAGATACTGCTAGCCTCATAACAATTCAGTATTGAATGTCGAATTGCTATTGAATCTCCAACAACTTTATCCCACTCTTTAGGAGCAATGTCTTTAATTGTTTCAATGACTTCACAAGTAAATGACGCCAAACTCAACCTTCTTTAGATGCTTTAATGAAAATTTTATGCTTGCCTGAAAATGCACGATCTATACAATCAACTTCACGGAAATCGATTGCCACAGATGAGCCAGTGATATACTTCAATTTCTCAATAGTTGATTCAAAACTATATTCATTTTGCATTTTGCTATTGTTGGTTACATAAATAATCTCTAACTGATCATTTTCTACCTGTATGATTTGATACATGCTGATTACATCATTAGCTTCGATCACCGTAGTAAGAAGATAAGGAGAAATTCTTCTATCGTCAGGTAACTGAATTATATCAATTTCACGTCCTGAAATTGACTCTAGTACTGGTGACTGCCTTCCACATTTACAAAATATTCTTTCAAGCTTACCAAAGTCACCAATCTCATAACGTATAAGTGGCATAGCCTTATTAAGCAAACTTGTTTGTAAAGTACGATGGTTATTTACATCATTATCTACATAATGATTTTCAATCCAAATTGATTCAAAATTTAAATGATAGTTCCCTTCAGAACATTGCCAAGCTATTTCCTTAAATTCTGTGCTGCCATAAATATCACATACCTGTGCACCAAAATATCTCTTAATCTTTTCCCTTAGCGTTGAACGCAATACTTCTGAACTAGTGAAAATAATTGGAATTGGTGAAAGCTTAATACTATTTGCATCGCAGTAATGCATCAATTCATCAAAATAAGATGGGAAGCCATATATAGCATCTACCTTATTTTCAATTAAATACGGCAAATGCTCTTGAATAGGCTGATGAATGGATAACATAGTTTTCTTAAAAAACACATTCGCAAAAGCTAAAGATTGAGAATTATGTATTTCGTCATTATTTAATTCACTAATGATGATCACATGCTTAAACGCACCCACCTGGTTAGCAACCATCCTTCTTATTTTCAGAGCGTATTTAGTTGTTAGCCAGCAATCCTCATCGAAGTAAGTCGTTGTTGGTTCGCCAGTACTTCCTGACGTTCTAGAGAAAAGCAAGTCATTTCTAGCATAGCGATTTGATATCAAATCATCGCCAAAGTCTTGGACCATAGATTTTTTTAAGACAGGAAAACGCTTCAAGTCATCAACAGAAGTAATAGATTCTGGGCTGATATTTAATGAAGAATAATAAGGAACATGTGTAACCGCATAACGAAGCATGCTTGTCAGTTTTTTTTCTTGATAATGATTAATTTTACGATAATCCCACCATTGACTACGAGACAGACTTGCTAACTTAATCCCAACCTTGAGTGTGCTCCCTAACTTCATTACCAAGTATTACAACTATATTCATCACTATTGTTAGAATCAATTGTGCAATTTTCTAAATATTGAGTGCTTATCTGCTCCCATGTGTACTTATCTAGTATTTTCATTCGATTATTTTCAGAAAACTTTAAACGCAATTGGGTTTGCTCACACATCGTGACAATTGCTGAACTTAATGCATCGATATTACTAGGAGGAAATAGAATTCCATTAATATTATCCTCCACCAGCTCTGGAATACCCCCAACATCACTTGCAATAATCGGCAAACCACTGGCCATGGCCTCTAACAACGTCATACTAAATGACTCAGTTAATGCAGCATGAATAAGAAAATCTGCTTTTGCATAATATTCTGCTAACTGCTCAGATAACTCTTGCCCAATAAATTTAACGCGCTCTTGGACACCCAGCTGCTTAGCAAGTTGTAGTAATTTTTCCTCATCAGGGCCAGAACCAACAACCCATATATGCAAATTTTGTATATTAGTGCGCTCAAGAGCATGCAAAATTAAATTTATACCTTTCCGTCTCACCAAACGGGCAACGCAAAGTGCATTGATAACTTCATTATTAATATTCACATAAGAACTTGGCTTGTATGTTGTATGTGAAACGCCATTCGTAATGACAGAAATAGGTATATCGGGGAATGAGCTTAAGGCAAGAGAGCGCAAACTCAAACTATTTGCAATCACCTTGTGAGCATTTTTCAATATTCGATTAGTTATTGGATAAATACTGCTGTGAATAAAATTTACTAATTTTGCATCTTGGTCATACCTGGGAACATCTGAGCCACGCAAACAAATTATATAAGGTGAGTTTGTTTTTTTATGCCAATATAATGACAAAAGCCCAGTTGGTACTGCAAAAAAGAATATTGCATATTGATATTTTTTTAATTTTATTAATTTCCTTAATTTTAAAAAAGCCGCTACCAAATACGAGAACGCTCCTAACAATCCTGCTTCATGAGTGCCTTTTCTAATACTTAATACACGATAAACAATAACTCCCTCAATATTCTCAACCTTAGATTGCCCAGAAACACGGCAAGTAAGCACGTCGACACTGTGCCCCGCTTTTACGAACTGCTTTGCTAAATTATAACTAGCGGAACTTGCCCCACCACCTACAGGAGGGAATTCATAGTTTAAAATAAGAATATTCATTCCTTATCTTGCGCCGTTATGATTTTTTTCTTAAGCTTCAGCAACTTATATCTAGGTGTAAGTTTATTATTATTTTTGGCAGTCAATCGAAAATCTATTGCTCTCCACCCTGCAATACCTACCATTAACCTTAATTCTATTTCTCTAGCACCCAGTCTTGCTTTAAACCGACGCGATGATTTATTAAAGGCAAGCGTGATACTGTAAAACTGAGTTTTCCCTATTTTCACAAGTTCGCAATAAAGTTGATGCCGCACAATAGGTGCAAGCCGATAGCCTCGAAACTCTCGCCCAACAAATGCGTCAAATAAATACGCCTCATCTGAACCTAACTCCACCAATGGTTGCCCGCTATTAGGAACAGGGATCACGTCATCACGACTCCAAGTTGTTCCAGCCAACTGATCATTAACAATAATCCCTAGACAGTTATATAGTTGTATATCTGACTGAAGCTTAGCAAGAGTAGACATCCATGGCCTAATTTTCACAACTGATTCCATATCAATTATTTTAAGATATCGAATACTAAAAGGTGGCACATCCTCATAATTAGGCACGTAATTCTCATTCAAGGTTTCGGAAACAATATAGTATGGGTATACCAAAATATTAAATCTTCGCTGCAAAACATCGATCACTTCTTGCAGCGCTAACCCATAACGGAATCGCTCTCGTATACGTTTAACCATAGAGCGTTTGGATTTCATATTCATTGTTTTCAATTCTTAGGATATGGACAGCAATTTGCAGTTATCACATAAATTACTGCGACCACATCTTTCACGCCAACACTTAACATCTTTCTCATACATTAACGCTAACCGAGCCAAATGATCACTACCAGAACCCTTCAAAAGCACTAGATCACCTTTAGATAACAAAGATTTTAAGTGAACAGACAATTCCCTGGTACTTGAGAATGCTCGCAAAGATTTATTTTCTGGTACGTCTTTTATACGCACACCTTTATTGGCATTAGGGCCAACAAAGAATACAAAATCGGCAGCATCTAAAGCTTTTTTACTAACATTACGATATTTAGTACTTCTCGTACCATTAAAATCAGACAATGTACCTATTATTATTATTTTGCGTTTAGCCTTTGCGTTTTTAATAAAATTAATTGACTCTTGGATAGACCAGTATGGCGCCTTCCAATCATCCCGTATAAATATTATTCCAGATGAAGTTTCATACGGCATCATCCTCGCTAAAAATGGCTGAAAAGATTGAACGGATAAAGCAGCCTCTTTCAAAGATATTCCATGCACTAACCCAATGGCTACTGCTGCCAAAACGCAGTACACTAAATACTCACCACAAAGTTGAGTATTACAATCAACGGTTTCATTTTTATATTTTAGCGTCATCTGCAATCGATTAGGCCAAATACTACGAACATTTATTGCTCGAAGATCACATTCTTGATTGCAACCAAAAGTAAATATTTTACAATTTATAGACTGCCCCATACCAATAGATAGAACATCGTCCACATTTAAAATTGCAACGCCATCATCAGGAAGATTATTGATAAGTTTAGATTTTTCCAATGCAACATGCTCTCGACCACGGAAAGCTTTGTAATGCTCTTGACCAATATTCAATACGACGCCAATTTTTGGACTTAACAACTTTACGGAATGCGAAAAATCTTCATTTTGCGAAATACCAAGCTCATGCACGCAAACTATTGTCTCACTATTTAAACTTAAAAGTGTACGTGCAACTGAATACACTTGATTATTAGTGTCATCACTCTTACAGGTTTCAAATTTTCTCGATAAAATTGAGTGCGCTAGCTCTTTAGTTGTAGTTTTGCCAGAACTGCCTGTTATTCCAATAAACTGTACATGACTCAATTTCTTACGCTTTAATTGCGCAAGTTTAATAGTTGGTTTCCGATAATATTTTTTCGCAAAGTGCTTTATGTCTGTCGCAAAATAATCTGGGATTAGCCTTAGTACTGAATGCGCATTCATAACTATTTATTACTTTATTTTAAATACATCGTTTAACTTGTTTTAATACTAGCTCTTTCCACCTCAGCTTATAACTTGAGAAGCAAATATTTGTTATGAATAGAGTCACAATCGCAAAAATTAAATGGTTATTCATATTCAGATTACGGCATTTTCACTTAAAGTAAGTAAAATTATAGTAGTGACTTTCACTCTCTAGGCATCAAGCAAGGATGCTATATGCTTTTAAAAAACCTCATTTATCATAAGGTATATGGTATTTTGGGATCTAAATTTCCATAAAAACTATATTTAAAGTTAAATTACTATAAAAATATTTGTGCATATAAAATCATTAATTTAAGACACAAAAAATCTTTAATTCCATAGCTATGGAATTTGCTAATATATAACCAATAACCAGCTAGAGATGTTTTTTAGCAACAGCTAACAACGGTGTAGATTTGGCATAAATGCATGATTTCACAAATGATTCATGCAGCTAAAAGTATAAAATTAGCAGTTATGTTTGTTGCTCAGGTTAGCTATAATCCGTTTAAATTTAAGAATAAGCTAAAACTGCTTGTTCAAAATTTTCTATTAAAACAATAACTATTTTTCAGTCTAGAGAGGCGCACCTAATGAATCCTTTAAATTCTATACTCGGCACGATCATTGCGGGTTTTATTTTAGCAATTGCCATTGCATTGTTTTTTGATCCGAATGCAATTAATTCGTGGTCACTAGTAGTGTGGTTGCATGTATTATCAGGCACTACTTGGATTGGACTCCTATATTACTTTAACTTTGTACAAGTCCCAGCACTGGGCGAAGCTGCTGCCGACAGCAGTGGGCCCGGACCTGCAGCGATTGGTAAATATGTTGCGCCCCGTGCACTCGCATGGTTTCGCTGGGGGGCGCTTGCTACCTGGTTAACAGGAGCGGCAGCACTTATGTATATAGGTGGCTTTTCAACCCATTTCTTTGCAACCGACGGTATTACGGTAATGAGTGTAGGCGCTTGGTTGGGTACCATCATGCTGCTTAATGTATGGGGTTTGATTTGGCCTAATCAAAAGAAGGTGCTGGGCATTAAACAGGCCAGTGACGATGAAAAAGCCAAGGCCAAGAAAATAGCCTTCATTGCTTCACGTACTAACACTTTACTATCCATTCCAATGTTAGCGTGCATGGTTGCTTGGGGGCATGGAGGGAATGCAGGACTGTTTTTCTAAGCTTTATATTAAAAAATAGCCAATCCACAACACACCCAGTCCTGACTTTTGTCAGGCGCTGGGTATGATATATTTTTTGCTTATTTATTAAGCAGCAGTATAATTCCGCTTTCGGCAGCTTTGTTTAGCTGCCGTTTTTATTTAGAGCTTATGAATTTGTATTTTAAAAATGCCTGTAAATGATAATAATTTGATGTCAACCTACACCCGCAAGCCCATCACCTTTGTAAGCGGCAATGGTGTGTGGCTGATCTCAGACAAACAAGAAAAATACCTGGATGCCTTAGCAGGCATTGCGGTATGCGGTTTGGGTCATGCACATCCTGAAGTGGCAAAAGCGATTGCAGATCAAGCTGCAACCCTAACCCATACTTCAAATATTTATCGCATCGAACTACAGGAAGCACTAGGTGATAAGTTATGTGAAATATCTGGGATGGATGCAGTGTTTTTTTGCAACTCAGGTGCTGAAGCCAATGAAGCTGCAATTAAGCTAGCGCGTCTACATGGACATCATAAAAATATAAGCGAACCCGCTATTATTGTTATGGAAAACAGTTTCCATGGCCGCACCATGGCAACACTTACCGCAACCGGGAATAGAAAAGCTCAAGCTGGCTTTGAACCTCTAGTGCCTGGATTCGTAAGGGCTGCATACAATAATATTGAATCTGTAGAAAATATTTTGCAGAACAACACGAATATTTCTGCAATTTTAGCAGAACCCATACAAGGTGAAGGTGGAATACGAATACCTGCAGCAAACTACCTATCTAAACTAAAAAACTTATGTGAAAAACATGAGATTCTACTCATGCTAGACGAGGTTCAAACAGGTAATGGCAGAACCGGCAAGTGGTTTTGCTTTCAACACACCAACATTCAACCTGATGTTTTAACAACTGCCAAAGGCTTGGGCAACGGCGTACCGATTGGTGCCTGTCTGGCTAATGGGCATGCTGCAAGTTTATTTGCACCCGGTTCTCACGGCTCAACCTTTGGTGGCAACCCATTAGCATGCCGAGCATCTCTAACTACACTTGATACTATTGAAAAGAATAATTTACTCACAAATGCTATAGAAATTGGAGATTACATAGTTAAAGAGTTACAAGAAAAACTTTCAAGCAATACACTCGTTCAAGAAGTGCGAGGCAAAGGCCTAATGGTCGGTATAGAAATGAACATACCCTGCGCAGAACTGGTAGATAGCTGTCTAAAAAATAAATTACTAATTAACGTTACCGCTGAAAAAGTAATTCGATTATTGCCACCACTAATATTTAACAAATCCAATGCAGATTCTATGATCGAGATATTAACCCACTGCATCGATGAGTTTTCAACTTCACAAGTATAACTGACAGCGATATCTACTTAGAAACAACAATATATGAGCACACGTCATTTCCTTACCTTGCTAGACTACAGCCCTGAAGAGCTAAGGGCATTGTTAGCGCGCGCAATAGAATTAAAAAAACTGCACAAGAACGGCAAGAACCCGACGCCATTGCAAAATAAAACCTTAGCAATGATTTTTGAAAAATCCTCTACACGTACCCGAGTTTCTTTTGAAACCGGCATGGTACAACTAGGTGGTCATGCACTTTTTTTATCTCCTAGAGACACACAGTTTAGTCGTGGTGAACCCATTGAAGATAGTGCACGCGTTCTTTCGCGCATGGTTGATGGCGTTATGATCAGGACTTTCGAACATGAAAATATCGAAAAATTTGCTGCTCATTCTTCAGTTCCCGTCATCAATGGGCTCACTGATCTTGTACACCCATGTCAACTATTAGCAGATATGCAAACCTGGTTTGAACATCGAGGTGACATCAAAGGCGCTACCGTTGCATGGATTGGCGATGGAAATAATATGTGCCATTCTTACATTAATGCTGCTACTCAACTTGATTTCCAGTTAAATATTGCTTGCCCGGAATCTTATAGCCCCAGCCCAAAATTCATGCGCAAAACAAAAAACAATGTTTTGCTTACACATGATGCCCGTGAAGCAGCTAGGAATGCTGATCTAATTGTCACTGACGTTTGGGCCAGCATGGGACAAGAAGAAGAACAGAGCGAAAGACAAGAAGTATTTCAAAACTTCCAGGTTAACAAGCAACTTATCTCCCTTGCAAACAAAGATGCATTATTCATGCACTGTCTGCCCGCACACAGAGGCGAAGAAGTGACAGCTGACGTAATAGATGGGCCTCAAAGCGTGGTGTGGGACGAAGCAGAAAATCGTTTGCATGCCCAAAAAGCCCTGATGGAAAATCTTTTAGCTTAACAAGCCACTAGCAACCATACTTCTCCTTAGCTACTGTAACTTTTTAGCCAATAGCAAAGAAAAATATTCATTTACAGGCTCAAAGTGAACCGCTTCTTGCAAGCCACTTTTCTTAAGCAACCTATTTATAGACGACCTAGTATATTTGCGACTCACTTCCGTTAGGATTTTTTCACCCTCTTCCAAGCTAATTTTTTTACCTAGTGTAGGAAAATCTATCTCTTGATCACAATCAGAGATTAAATACATTTCTATTTGTTGTTGTTGTTCATTATATAAAGCCCTATGTGAAAATTTTTCTAGCCTGAAATTTGCCGACAATTTATCATTTAACACATTTAGAACATTCAAATTAAATTTTGCTGTTACGCCATCGCAATCGTTATAGGCTCGCTCAAGGACTGCTTGATCTTTTACCCGATCCAAACCAATCAAAAAATAATCCTCCGAATCCATTATATTCGCCACTTCAGAAAGCAGCTCTACTGATTCTTGCTCAGAAAAATTTCCTATCGAACTACCGATAAACACATAAAGCGTTGTACCTGGATGCTTGGGCGCTATCTGTATTGCCGGAATATATTCTCCTACTACAGATTCAATGTGTAAATTATTGTATTTTTTGAGCAATCGATCAGCAGTCTCAATTAACACCTCCTCGCAAACATCAATATTTTGATAGATAAATGTTTCTGCATTGACGCACAATTTAGATAATAATATTTCCGTTTTTGTAGAGGTTCCTGCACCTAATTCAGTGCAAATTTCAGGCTTTACTAATGCAATAATTTCAGCCGCATGTTTATTCAATAAAGCTGATTCTGTTCTTGTTGGGTAATAGTCTTGAGTTTTACATATTTCATCAAAAAGCCTGGAACCTTCATCATCATAAAAATACTTTGGAGGGAGACTGCGTGGACCTTCAACAAGACCTGTAATAACATCTTGTTGCAGCGTTTCCACTGCATCCTGAAATGACAGACTTTGTATTTTTAAACGTTTATCAACCAAAAGAAAACTCATTAGATATCATTCTGAAATCAGAGTAGCATTGCATTATGAGCCTGTCTAACTAACAGCGAATTTAAGGCAACCAACTCATAAAAATTACAGCATTTTTAAAAGCAGCATAAATCAGAATAACAAACTATGCTTTTATTAAACATTCAAATTACATTACACCTATGCCTATTAAAGTAAGTAACTGAGGGAGAAGCTAATGGAAGCACTAACATCGCTTTTGAATTCACTAAGCGGTTTCATCTGGGGTCCGATTATGTTGACCTTACTGCTCGGTGTTGGCATCTACTTAACGATAGGTTTAAAACTGATGCCATGGCGAAAAATTGGCTATGGTTTTAAATTATTAATATCCGGTAAGGCCGAAAAGGATCAGGGAGACATCACTCCCTTTCAGGCATTAATGACAGCACTGTCCGCAACCATTGGCACAGGTAATATTGCAGGTGTTGCTACAGCAATATTCCTAGGTGGACCGGGTGCAATATTCTGGATGTGGATAACTGCACTACTCGGAATGGCAACAAAATATGGAGAAGCGGTGTTAGCCGTTAAGTATCGAGAGATTGATGCGAATGGTAAATATGTTGGTGGACCGATGTATTACATTAAGAATGGGCTAGGCGATAACTGGAAATGGTTGGGCTTCCTATTTGCATTGTTTGGCACTATTGCCGCATTCGGTATAGGTAACATGGTGCAATCAAATTCAGTAGCAGATGCGCTTAATAGCAACTTTAATATCGATCCACTCATTACCGGCATTGTACTTTCAGTGTTGGTTGGTCTGGTTATTTTGGGAGGGATAAAACGTATTGGAGTTGTTGCGGGCAAACTAGTGCCTGTGATGGCGATTGCTTATGTAGCAGGATCATTAATTGTAATCTTCAGTAACTTCGGGGAAATTGGCAATGCATTCAATTTAATTTTTTCCAGCGCATTTAGTGGCACTGCTGCAACAGGTGGATTTGCCGGCGCTGCAGTGTGGGCAGCCATACGCTTTGGAGTTGCACGTGGTGTTTTCTCAAACGAAGCTGGCTTGGGCAGCGCGCCGATTGCACATGCTGCTGCACAAACTAATGACCCGGTTCGCCAAGGCATGATTGGCATGCTCGGTACATTCATAGACACCATAATTATTTGCACTATGACAGCATTAGTTATTCTATTAACAGGTGCTTGGACAAGCGGCGAAACCGGTGCATCCCTGTCTGCGCTCGCCTACGGACAAGGAATAAATGGCGGCAACTACATCGTAACCTTCGGTTTAGTAATATTTGCATTTACAACATTGCTGGGCTGGAGTTATTACGGAGAACGATGTGCTGAATTTATATTTGGAGAAAATATAATCGTCCCCTATAGAATATTATGGGTAGCCGCCACGCTAACAGGCACAATGATTAAGCTTGATTTTGTTTGGTTACTTGCAGATGTAATGAATGGATTTATGGCTATACCAAACTTAGTTGCATTAGTAATTTTGAGTCCAGTTATTTTCAAAGTAACCAAACAATACTTAAATAAAAACTGAATTTTAACCCTAGATAGCAATAAGCGATTAAGCAATACGGAATGAATTTAAATAACCATAGCAAGGATGCATTAATAGTCATCAATCATTCAGTTAATACGGCACTTGAAGAAGATATCGGCACTGGTGATGTTACTGCCTCATCTTTCAATAATAATGAAACAGCATCCGCAGAAGTTATTAGTCGTGAAGAAGCTGTTCTGTGTGGGCAGCAATGGTTTGAATATGCATTCCATAAACTTGATCCTAGTATCACAATACATTGGCACGTAACAGATGGTGGAGCGTTAGAAAAAGATACCACAGTTTGCACTTTAAATGGCAATGCACAAGCTATTTTAACCGGTGAAAGAACTGCGTTAAATTTTTTACAAACTCTATCCGGTACAGCAACCAAAACCAAAGCCTATGTTGATCGAATCTCAGGCACTAATGCACAAATATTAGACACAAGAAAAACAGTCCCCGGTATGCGCTATGCACAAAAATATGCGGTGCGCTGTGGTGGCGGCACAAATCACCGTATGGGTTTATACGACGCGATATTAATTAAAGAAAACCATATTGCCACAGCGGGCTCTGTTGCAAAAGCCATAAACCAGGCAAAGCAACAATTTCCCAACATTAAACTGGAAGTAGAAGTAGAAAATGTTGTGCAACTTAAAGAGGCACTTAATACTCAAACCGATGTTATCTTACTAGATAACTTTTCTCTTTCAGAATTAGAAAATGCCGTTGCAATAACAGAAAACAAAAAGAAACTGGAAGCTTCAGGAAACATGACCTTAGAAAATATACGTGAAGTAGCCAAAACGGGTGTGGACTATATATCGATTGGAGCAATAACGAAGCATGTCCATGCAGTGGATTTTTCAATGCGCTTTAAGAGTGAGTAGCTTGCTTCGCTTGTTGCCAAAATTGCTCTAGCTCTTGCAAACTGTAATTAGCAATTACACCACCCTCGCAATTTATTTTATCTTCCAAGTACTTGAAACGTCCAATAAATTTTTTATTACCTTTACGCAATGCTTCTTCGGCATTAATATTTATATGTCTACTAAGATTGACGACAGAAAATAACAAGTCACCCAACTCTTCTTCTAGAGCTACTGGATTATTATCGGTACTTATAACTTCTTTTAACTCAGCAAGCTCTTCTTCAACTTTTTCGATCACCCCTGTAATCTCCTGCCAATCAAAACCAACACTTGCAACACGCTTTTGTATTTTTTTTGCACGCAACAGCTGAGGTAATGCTGCAGGGATATCATCTAATATACTACTTGTTGAATTTGTTTCTGCTTTTTCGCTACGCTCCTGCTGTTTGATTTGCTCCCAACTATTCTTAACAGAACCTTCACCCTCCTCAACGTTTTGTCTATCAAACACATGAGGGTGACGGCGAACTAATTTGTCACATATGTTTCTCGCCACATCATCAAAATCAAATAGATTTTTCTCCCTTGCCATTTGCGTGTAATAAACAATCTGTAATAACAGATCTCCAAGTTCATCTTTAAGCTGTTCAAAATCTTGCTGATCAATAGCATCAGCAACCTCGTACACCTCTTCAATCGTATATGGAAGTATGGAGGCAAATGACTGTTGAATATCCCAAGCACAGCCGTCTTCAGGATCACGCAGCATTTGCATTATGTTAAGTAGTCGCAGCATATTATCCATCGATATGTGATCTAATCCTTGTTATATTATTAGTCTATTAGATATTTTTATATTAGTAACCGTTAATATACTTATTAATTGCCGGTTTTTCTTCCATTGAAGCAATGCCTCTTTATTTATCAGTACGTTCGGGCACCTTCTGAAACCACTTTTTTTGTATAGTTATGAGAACTTTGTCATACTATTATCATGATATTCGAATGATAATAAAATGACATCACCAGTAGAAAAAAAGCCACTAAATTCAGCCCTATTACAAGTAAGGATTTCACGTGATTTACGCGATGAATTCATGCGCATGGTAAAAGATGAAGACGATAGTGCCTCTCGCCTGGTAAGACAATGGATCCGGCAATACGTAAAAGCCAGCTCACAGGAAGATTTATTTAACACGTGATTCGAACAATCGACAAACGCTTCAAAAACAAGATGAGCGCAAATCACGCACACGATGCTGCAGATACTAGTCAATATACAAATATGGCCGTGAAAGTATCTTTAGTTAATGTTGGCAAAGATTTGTGGACATACTTATGTCGCCATACTCCACCACCACTTGCCATTTCAAACCTTGCAAGCGAACAACAACTAACCGATATCCTGCATGGTGGGCATATCGATAGTAAAGCCATTGTACTAGGGCACCATATCAAAGAACCGTTACAAGTTATCAATTGGATTCTTGAACACGATACGAAAATTAAAATATTTTTACTTCGCAAACCCACTGACTTTGACCTTATGGATCAAAGTATTCAAGCATCACCCTCACTTTCAAAAAGTGTAGAGATTTGGTCTACCGCAAATATTAAAGCATTACCAACAGCATTAAAAAGCTCTTTGGATGATACTAATCAAGTACAAGATAATTTAATAGAATTTGACAACACACCTTCAACTGAGCCAGAAAATATTTTTATTAAGGCCAAACAAAGCTCCGAGCATAAGTTAGATACTATTATGCAAGTCGCTGCAATTGGCCTTCTAAGTCTTGATGAAGAAGACACCATCGTAGAACTAAATAGCACTGTTGCCAAGATGCTTAACCTGGATGAACAAGACTCATTAGGCACGCCATTATCATTAATTTTTAAACAGTCTGAAATCATTAAACTGCATCATATTATTAACACATGCCATGATGATTCAGAAAAAATCAATCCTGAAATTAAATATACCGGTTCAGATGATGTTATTAAATATTTTAAAGCTTCTGCTTTTCAAGATGGAAAGGATCAAACTGTATTTAGTTTAATTTTACAAGACATCACTGCAACTTCAGTTACCGAAAACAAGCTTGAACAGGAAAAACAACGTAACCACATCATCTTAAAGTTACTTAAGGATGGTGTTATTGCCACTGACATGAAGTGTCAGGTTGAATCAATGAACCCGGTTGCTGAAGGTTTAACTGGTTGGCCGAGTTATGAGGCAAAAGGTAAACATGTAGATAGTGTACTGAAGCTGATAGATGCTAACACCAGAGAGCGCATCACAAACTTGGCTAAAGACAGCTTAGATACAGGCAAACCAATAGAGTCAAGAAGCCACTTAATTCTATTAGATCGCTTTAATAATGAGCATCCAATTGAGCTATCCATCACTCCAAGTAGTTCGTTAAATATTGAAACCGGCGGCTTGGTTTTAATTTTTAAAGACTCTTCCGAAACAAATAGACTTACACAAGAGATTAGCCATCAGGCTTCACACGATGCTTTAACTGGATTACTTAATAGACAAGAATTTGAGTTGCGTTTGGAAGGCGCAATATCCAGTGCAGTAACACATGATGTACAACATGTTTTATGTTATTTAGATTTAAACCAATTTAAAATTATTAATGCACAAGCTGGCCATACTGCTGGTGATATTGTACTCAAACAAGCTGCAGAACATATGAAACAGCATATACGTAGTATTGATATTTTTGCCCGTTTGGGTGGTGATGAATTTGCTTTATTGCTTGTAAATACCACTACTGACCAAGCTAAAATGCTTGCACAGAACCTCATTAATACCATACGCAATTCAACATTTAAATGGCGCGACCAACATTTTGAAATAGGTATAAGTATTGGACTGATTGCAATAGACAAACTTTCTCAAGATCCAGCACACATGTTAACGCGTGCAGAACTTGCATGCTTCACAGCAAAAGATCATGGCCGAAATAAACTACATATCCATAGAAAAGAAGATGACGAGCTAACACGCCGGCACACAGAAATGATGCGGGCAGCTGGTGTGACTGGTGCTCTACAAGGAGATAGATTCAGAATTTATTGCCAACCAATAGTTGCACTATCACATAAACATAATGAATCATTACATTATGAATTATTAATTCGGCTTACAGACCCACAAGGCGATTTGATTATGCCGGCAAGCTTTATACCAGCAGCAGAACGTTATGGCTTAATGACCAGCCTGGATCGATGGATGATTAGCACTGCATTCAATAGTTATAACGATACCTTTGGTGAGCATTCTGGAGTACAGATTGCCATTAACTTATCAGGCAACTCACTTAACGATGACTCATTGCTAGATTTCATTAAAGGTGAGATTACACGAACTGCTATTCAACCCACAAACGTATGTTTTGAAATAACTGAAACTGCAGCAGTCAGTAATTTAGATCAAGTTAGCCAATTAATTTTGGAACTCAAAAGAATTGGATGTCGATTTGCTTTGGATGATTTTGGTAGTGGACTTTCATCATTTACCTATCTAAAAAATCTGCCTGTTGATTATTTAAAGATTGATGGGAGCTTTGTGCATGACATGATTGATGACTCTATTGATCACGCAATGGTTGAAGCAATCAATCAAGTTGGACATATTATGGGTATCGGTACCATTGCCGAGTGTGCTGAAAGTCAAGAAGTCGTAGACATGCTACGTGAACTCGGTGTTGATTATGCCCAAGGTTATGCAATGGGCTCCCCAGTTCCAATCGAAGGTTTGAAACAATTAACTTAGCATGCCTACCGCACCCCACATTGAAGAAGAACTTACTGAAGTAGAAGCACTGCGCAACAAATTACAGTCGCTGGTGCATGATGCGCGCAGGAATGAAACCACTTTACGAAAATTTCAAAATCTAGAATTAAGATTACTTAGCTGCAGCTCTCTTGCAGAATTAATGCAACTTGTTGCACATAAAAGTAAATCTACATTTGGTTGGGATGTATTAACAATAATCTTGCATGACGAACATGAAGATATAAAACGATTATTGCGTGATGTTGGTGAAGACACTAGTCGCTATCCAGAGCTTATATTTACAAATGATATCTTAAAGCTTAAAAAGTTTTATGGGCGATTCAAAAAACCTCTACTTGGTTCTTTTAATATAAACTTGCATGAAGATCTATTTTTAACGGACCGAAAGTTCCCCCACAGTGTGGCATTATTACCACTATTTCGTAAAAATAAATTACTCGGCAGCCTTAATCTGGGCAGCTTTCAGTCCGGAAGATTTAATAAGCAGGATGCGACTGATTTTCTTGAACATCTAGCAGCTGTTTTAGCTACCTGCCTAGATACCACCATGGCACAAGAAAAACTCAAACAAGCAGGACTAACCGATTCATTAACCGGTGTTAATAATCGCAGATTCTTTGACCAGCGCCTCAACGAAGAAATATCTCGCGCACAACGCCTGCAATCATCTGTAAGCTGTTTATTTATCGACATCGATCACTTTAAAGTAGTCAACGACAGCTTTGGGCATGAAACAGGAGACAAAGTACTAACTAAAGTCGCAGAGTTAATTCGAGCACAGTTAAGAAATATTGATGTTGTTGCACGCTACGGTGGTGAAGAATTTGCAGTGCTATTAGAGCAATCTGGACAAGACTGGGCGGAAGAAGTAGCTGAGCGAATCCAGCAAAGTATCGCAGAAACGACTTTTGTGAAAGGCGAAGATTGCAACTTAACGGTTTCCATAGGTGTTTCCACCATTGAACAGCCAAACACCAATCAAAATACTTTCGATCTTGGACGCGAGTTACTACGCCGAGCAGATAAAGCGCTTTATCAAGCCAAGCAAGATGGTCGAAACAAAGTAGTTCTACATAGCACTCTTTAGAACCTCTAAATCCAATTAATCTAAACTTGGAAATTCACCTAAAGGCCGCTTAAAAGTAAACACAGCAGGTTCAGTTAGCAATTTTTCTCTTGCCTGTTTTTCATTACCACCTAATAAGCGGAAAGGTAGAGAAACCACATAAACCACTGAACCCGCCACAGTTGCAACTAACCCAATAGGTCTGGCAATAATAACATCTGCAACCATCGCCTCAGTAGACCCTGACTGCGCAAAGTAATAACCATTATTGCTTCCATGATAGCGATAACTGGTGTCACTTGCATATACTTCTGCTGTAAAAAAAACAACCACATAGTAAAATTAAAAATGATTCCTTAACGATTCTAATGATATTCATATTCTCCACACATCACTTCTACAAGCATTCTTCCCGATCAAACACTTAACTTAAGTGATGCTATTTGCAAACTTGATCTAAGCACACAATAATAAACTCTTATATAAATAATAGCTTATTAATGAAAGTTATTTTAACGTCATTTAAGGAACGCTATACTATTATTTATAACTCTCAGAATTATAGAGAAAACTAGCATAATAATTATAAATAATGTTGTTTAAATAAATAACTCATATTAATAGACCTAATTCGCACAAATCCAGGATTTAACACTCAATTTTATTCCGCAACCGCCGATACGTTGATTGTGTATTAAAAGGCAAATTCATTGAAAGGTGAAGACGCAAAGTCACCGGTCTAAGGATTCTAGGTTTGATCTAAACAAATCAACGTATATATCTATGATAGCGGGACCGCCAGTAAGTATTGAATCAATAGTCATCGATGTGAATTCATCGAGCATGTAATCATACTCATCTGAGTGGTCTTGTTTATCCGTGCGACTTGCAATTGGACATAATATGTACCATTCAACTATATACATAACGTATGATAAGTCTTACTTGCTAGTAAAATATTTACTAATGAGTGTATTGGTAGTGCAAAGTTGTAATGTTGTGGATGCTGCATCACAAGGAAAACTAGGTGCACAATCCTCCGCTTCAGTTGAAATATCAGTTACTGTTCACCAATCTTTAAGTGTAGTGAGTCCAATAGAATTATTACTAAATGATTCAAGTAAAACTAAATCAACTGCTAGCAAACCGTTCTGCATTGCT
Organism: uncultured Thiotrichales bacterium; assembly: GCA_964486815.1. Taxonomy (GTDB): domain Bacteria; phylum Pseudomonadota; class Gammaproteobacteria; order UBA4575; family UBA4575; genus JABDMD01. The sequence goes on along the minus strand of CAZAOO010000013.1, from coordinate 45,919 downwards.
CACAGTGGGATTAATGATAATACTAGCGTGCCATATGATTTAGTCGTTGATAGTCTTACACAAAATGAAAACTCAAACACACATCTATACAATATTTACTTAAAAGATAAAGATAAAAGTAAAATGTTACTTAGCGAAGGCACTTCTATTACCAAGCAAAGCCTATCGAGTAATAACGGTCAAGTAACTAATGAATGCTCACATATGAGCGCGGAACTTTTGATAGAGAAAAATACTAGTGTAGAGAACATTAGAAAAACCACTGGAACAACCGACTTATTAATTCTATTAGTGCGCCCTCACTAACTGGCTGAATATCAAAACCCGAAGAGAGTGGCTCACAAGGCCTTTAAGCATGATTATCTTATGGACAAGAAATTATTCGACCAGAACAACCATACTCACTCGTAGCGGTATTTGACCCTATAGAACGACATGTGACTTCGTGTTGAGTGGAGCTTTCTTTTAACTCATACCGAAGACAATTGAGTGCGTTACTTGATTAACGTCATCATCAATATCACTAATTAAAGATCTATAGACAATAGATATTTAAGGGTTAAATATAATAAAACCAGTTCATTACGAAGACCTAATTGCTAGATCTTCGTCTATTTTCAAATTTTTGGGATTTTCTAATAAATATATAGCAAGTTTATAAAATACGTTATGAGAATCCTAAGTACAGGAATACTTTTTATATAATGCCTTTTTAACTAAAATTGAACCAGAATATTTTAGCCCTTTCCTGTTATTTTTTAAGTATTCTGCAACAACTTTTAGCACCTGGTTTTTAGAAATTTCATCTGGTGCACAAATATGTTGTTTTTCTGATAAATGATCAAACATTGCACCCACATAACCGGCGAACTCTGTGACCAATAACAAATCAGAATCTTTTGGATGAGTTTGCGATTTTTCCCACTCCAAAGCTGCTTCTGACAATCTCTCTCCATTAAAAAAATTGTACACCACAGCATTTGTTGATGTAGCTGCAAGTAATATCGCTAGAAGCACTAATAACTTTTTCATTCCTACCCCCCGGTTGCTAAAGAGCCAATAAATCTTCATCATCAGATCTTACTAATATATAAATCTTGAAATTAATGATATTTAATTGAGTCTGACTATAGAAGAAAGTTCCTTTTATGGAAAAATCCACTGAAATCCCAACGGTTACATAATTTAATTAGTCAATAATATTAATAGCAATTCTTTATAATGTTGCTTAATTATCCGATTTAAACCTAGATACACAGCCTGAATACTGCAATCTTAAATATGCATTTAAAAATACTAATTGCCTTTATCTTGTTCTCCATTACCGGCTGTACAACTTCAATAATTCATGCACCTGTACCAGAGCAATTAGTATCAAAAGCTAACGTCATGAATTCGCCTTCGATACGATTTTGGGGCGATGAAGAAACTGGCAGCTATCGAAAAGCTCATAATGTTAAAGCATGGCTTAAACAACGCTCACAACAAAGTGACAATGGCCATTCAAAACCCACCATTAATTTTCTAGCACTATCTGGTGGTGGAGAAGACGGGTCGTTTGCTGCGGGTATTATCACCGGCTGGACTCAAAATGGTGATCGCCCTGAGTTTGATGTAGTAACAGGTGTTAGCGCGGGCGCACTTGCCGCACCCTTTATTTTCCTTGGCCCCGAGTATGATGCAATTCTTTTAAATGTATATTCAAACCTGGGGCATGAAGACATTTATAGAACACAAATTTTCAGCGGCATATTTGGTGGCAGCTCTATATTAGACACGCGACCCCTGAAAAACTTAATACGTAAATATGTAACCATTGATGTGCTCAGTCAAATTGCACAACAACACCTGCAGGGACGACGCCTGTGGATAGGCACTACAAATCTTGATGCAGGCAGACCTGTAATTTGGGATATCGGCGAAATAGCATTGAGTGGCAAGCTTAATGCTCTCGATTTAGTCCACAATATATTGCTAGCCTCATCGGCAGTACCAGGAATATTTCCGCCTGTAATTATTAATGTCACTGTAGATAATCAACAATTTACCGAATTACATGTAGATGGAGGAGTGACCCGACAAGCTTTTCTTTACCCACCTCAGTTAGTTGAAACTAGATTAATACATGAAGAAAACAAGATACAACGAAGACTTTTCATAATTCGTAACGGCCGTAGCCAAGCGATATATGAACCGGTAAACACCAACCTATATTCAATTGCGCTTAAATCTCTAAGCATGACAATTGAAAATAAAGCTATAGGTGATTTGTATAGAATATATGAAATCACATCACGAGACGGTATAGAATTTAACTTAGCAATTATCCCTAAATCATTTAACTTAAAGCCCAAGCAATCATTTGATCCAGAATATACAAAAGCATTATTTAGAATTGGCTATGAACTTGCTAAAGATGGCTACCCTTGGGAAAAAGCACCACTAGAAAGTAGAACCAGATAACTGATTACTTATGGATATAGCATCCAAAAACAATCGAGGTGATATTTTATCAGGAGTAATAGATCAAGCTGATAATCCGATAGCGCAAGCAGTATTCTCACATTGCTTTACTTGCTCTAAAGACCATGCTGCAAGTTATCGAATATGCAAGGCACTTGCAGATAAAAACATACAAGTACTTCGCTTTGACTTTACTGGACTGGACTGGGCAAGAGTGAAGGTAATTTCACAGCAACTGATTTTTCTAGCAACATCGATGATATTAAAGCGGCCGTATCGTATTTATCTGAGAGAAATTTAACGCCACAATTATTAATTGGTCATAGTCTAGGTGGAATAGCAGCCGCAGCGACGGCGTGCGAATTAAGCGAGATACAGGCCGTAGCCACAATTGCTGCACCCAGTCGTCCTGCACATGTGTTAGATCATTTTGAAAAGCATATCCCTAAAATTCTAAGAAATGGTTTTGACGATGTAACTATATTTAATCGCTCTTTTAGAATCACAAAAGAATATATATTAGACCTGAAAGATTATGATGAACGTCATTTCATCAAAAAGCTAAACAAGCCCATTTTGATTTTTCATTCGCCATTTGACAATATTGTATCGATTGATGAAGCAGCAAAAATATTCTCAGAAGCTAAACATCCTAAAAGCTTTATATCGCTTGACCAAACTGGCCATTTAATCTCAAAAAAGTATGATGCGGAATATATCGCTGAAAACATCGCTAGCTGGGCAAGACGCTATATAAGAAAGTAAATCTTAATATAATTGAACTTTATTGCTCAAAAATGGTTTAATTTAGTCATATAGTAACTAAGCTCTTTTTCTTACTTTCAGGAATACACCATGCATAAGCGTTTACTTCAGAGTTTGATATTTACATGCTTTTTGTTATTAACCTCTTCTCAGCTTGCTGCCAACCAAGCTACTTCTGAAGCATTAGTAGACGCAGCTACAAATTCTGTAAATACTTTCACCATCGACCCAGACATGAAATGGTTTCGAGACAATATGAGCCAGGCGAAAGGTGTACTCATCGTGCCCCAACTAATAAAGGGTGGACTAATTTTCGGTGGTTCCGGTGGTAGCGGTGTGTTACTGGTTAAAGGTGAGGGCAATATCTGGAGCGATCCGGCTTTCTACACTATGGGTTCGGGAACAGTAGGATTTCAGATCGGTGTTGAAGTGTCTGAGATCATATTAATGATCATGACCGACCGTGGCGTGGATACAATGCTCACCTCTTCCTTTAAATTAGGTGGCGATGTGAGCATTGCTGCTGGACCTATTGGTGCCGGCGCAAAAGCACAAACTGCAGATATTTTAGCATTCTCTAGAACCAAGGGAATTTATGGTGGAGTAAATATTGAAGGTGCTGTACTTAAAACTAGAGATGATTGGAACCATGATTATTATGGTAGCCAAACCGCGCCACGCGAAATTTTAATCAAACGTAGCCAAACAAATTCACATGCAGATGATCTTAGGAGTGCGGTTGCAAATTTAACCATCAAAAGTGGTGGTTGATTAACCTAGTTAAGAAGTTATCTGGTTGTTTTTAATAATCTAGCTAGTGCTTTAGGTGCATCAGCATCACTATCTTTATGCCAATACATTGAAGAATTGTAGCCCGTCTCTATACCCCATTGCATGCCGGGATCCCTGGCTTGCTCAACAATTATTTTCGCTTCGATACCGGCTTGCTTATCCGATAACCCTTGGCGCTGCAAATAAGCATCCAAAACCATTATCAACTCTTGTTCTGGCACATCGTATACTTCTAAAAAGTACACCAAAGAACCATAAGTATACATTGTCATCACAGCTTGCTGAGGCGGGGTGTGGTCACGCGTTGATGACTGAGACTTACTTTCGATCATAAACTTTTGCAATAAGCCTATTACCAAATTATAAGAATCTAATTTTGGTTTTCTTTTACCTATTATTGTCTCAAGTACAGACACAAATACTTCCCTAAATAATTTCTTTGAATTGATTGAATAACTATTATTCTATTTAAATTCAATTGTTTATGTAGGTTAGCGTGTGGTCAAGCCATGCATACCAGCATGTAGCAAAAAGCCGATAGACATAGCTAAATGATCACCAAGTAGTTACGTTATTAAATTAACCTCTATAACTACAGTTAAAAAGCTTTTTGGTACCCAAGTGTCAAGGTCCAATCTGTTTCTAGCTGTGGCCCATTTAAGTCTTGATAGACAGGTGCACCAAATTCCATTGCTATTCTGTGCCCAGCTAAAACACCTGATTGCCCTATCAAATTAACACCTAACAAAAGATCAACACGTTCGCCGCCTTGATTATCAGGATCTGCAGTTTGTATAGGTGCTACTATATCCGGGTTTTGGCCATCTATCTTATCTATAGTTTGGCCTGCAATTCGTGCAGAAGTACTTATCCATGGTTTCCATAAATAGCTACCCCATGCAGTAATGCGATGCTCATCGCCCAAACTATAATCTTCGTGATTTTCATCTTCTAGTCTTATCACACTGGAATACTGAGCTCCCCAACCTATGTTCCCAAATTTTGCGGTGTAGGTTATGCCTGGAAGAAAATCAACTGTTCCTGAACCTAACTGCATAGGGTATGGGAGCTGAAGTGTTGGTCTAGCACCGGTAGGTGTTAACACGTCATCTGTTTCAGTGATCGAACCAGTTGGCAAACTAAAACCTGCATTTAAATGAAAATGATGAGTTTCATCTTCATATAAACGAATCAAACCTCCAATTTTTGTATCCCCTATTCCGCTCGTGCGTGTTGTAAAACCTCCGCGTACAGTTGTTCCTACTGGACCCATAAACGTGAGATGGTCCATATCTTTTTTCAGGTAAGAACCCATTATCATTAATGTTAGCCAGTCTGTTGGAGCATACATTGCACCGAACATATGCATATCCATTGTCATCTCAGTGGGTACTACTCTTAGTGTAGGGGGCTGCATAGGTTGCCCAAAAAAAGGATTCGCTACTGTAGTAACAATCTCTTCAGGGCTAATACTGCTTGAGCCATCACGATTGTTTTTCATTTCCATTCGCATATAACGATAGGAAAGCATCCATTCCCCTTTTGCATGCATATGATCTCCCATTACCCCAATGGGTGCATGTCCATCAGCACTGTGTGCACCATGAGTACCAATATTGATACCTACAGGTTGGTGCTGTGTTTCACTCGCTACTGCCACACCTATTGAATACAACGCATATAGGGTAGTAAAAATTGATAGTGTTATACGCACCCGAAAATCTCCTTGTAAATGATACTTGCGTGACTATTATAGGAGTTTTTGTGGCCTTTGAAGTGTGACAAAGTGTCGCACTAACCCAATAGGGTAATTAGCTACTACAGTTAAGGCCGAATTATTACCAAAGACATAGACTAGAAATGTAAAAAGATAAACAGCATGATGCATAAGGTAATAAGAGCAAGAAAACTCTTTTCAGCTGTCAATCCAATTAATGACTTATAATTACTAACTACAGACATTACTAATGCACGCATAATCTACATGGATCAATCTCAAGAATATCGTATAAATTTACGCTTGTTAATTTGGCTGCGTTTAATTGCTATCGTAGGCCAGTTTGCAGCAGTGTATTTTACCAGCAATTTTCTAAACATCAGCCTGCAAACAAAATATTTATATTTGTGGATCGGAATTTATGCGCTCATAAATTTACTAACTTACTTACGCACCTACAGCAGCAGCTTAATCATTCAACGCTGGGAATTCTTTGCTCATATATTAGTAGATATAATTATTCTAACGATACTATTTAAATATTCTGAGGGTGGATCTAACCCTTTTGTTTCACTTTATTTAATCCCGTTAACCATATCTGCAATCACTTTGCCCGCCATTTTTACTTGGCTACTTGCCACAATAACAATTGCTTGTTATGGCTTGCTTGTATGGGTATTCAATCCTATGAACGAACATAGTTCACATGCACATAATTTTGAACTACACGTCACAGGTATGTGGCTAGGATTTGTTATCAGTGCTATTTTGGTCTCATTCTTTGTAGTGAGAATGGGACGCACAATTCAGTTACAACAAAAAGAATTAGCTGAGCAAAAAACAAATGCCTTACAAAATGAACAAATAGTTAGGCTCGGTGCTATCGCGGCAAGTACTGCACATGAGCTTGGCACACCATTAGGGACTATGCAGCTCGTTATAGAAGAACTAGAAGAAAATAACATAACAAGGGATAGCAACAAACAACTCAATATACTTAAAGATCAAATTAGGCGTTGTAAAGAAGCATTATCTATTTTATCTGCCTCGGTTGGTAGCGCACCCTTGGAAAAAGGTGAGCCAATGTTAGTGCAAGAGTTTGTAACTGAGTTATTAGACGACTGGACATCGTCCCGTCCTGAAGTAAATGTCACATCAACTTGGCAAGGCGTTACACCCGGACCAGAAATTATTGCCGAGCGCTCATTAAAACAGGCAATTAAAAATATTTTGGATAATGCAGCAAATGTTTCACCAGGATATGTATGCTTTGACGCTATCCTCGAGCCTCAAGCGCTTACTTTATTAGTATCAGATCACGGCCCCGGTATTCATCTGGATGACTCTGAAATAATCGGTCAACAACCGTTTGCTGACAAAAGTAAAGGCTTAGGGTTAGGCCTATTTTTATCCCATGGCATCATAAAACGTTTTGGCGGAAAGGTTTCATTAAAAAATAAAGCTGAAGGTGGATTGATAACCACCATCTCTCTATCTCTTGATACATTAGCTATTGCATGAGCATTGGTAATAAAAACTTACTAGTGATCGAAGATGATGAAGCTTATTCTTCTGCTCTGAAGAAGGCTTTAGAAAAAAAAGGCTTTAAAGTATTCAATGCCAATTCAATAGACAATGCCATTGACTTAGCAAAACAATTCAAACCTGAATATACATTAGTAGATTTGCGACTGGGTAGTGAATCAGGCCTACAGATAATACCTATATTAAAAGAGATTAACTCAACAATTAAAATAGTTATGCTCACTGGATACGCAAGTATCGCTACAGCTGTCGATGCTATTAAACTAGGAGCAACTCAGTACCTAACAAAACCTGCCAGCAGTGATGAAATCTATAATGCATTTTTTAAGCCTGAAGGAAATAGCAAACAAACACTAGAAATGAATCCTATGTCAGTTAAACGTTTAGAATGGGAGCACATTCAAAAAGTATTAAATGAAAATGAAGGAAATCTTTCTGCTACCGCACGCGCTTTAAACATGCACAGGAGAACTCTACAAAGAAAGCTAGGCAAGAGACCAACTAAAACTTAGTTCAGCTGAAATCGGATTATGATCAGAAGACTTGACCTTATAGGTATCAGTACTTTCTGGCGTTAGTGCACGCACATAAATATGATCTAATGTTTGGCCAAATACAGCCTTGCGATGATCTTCTTGGAAAGACAATGCTTCAAGTCCATGCTCCAATGCCAGCGCATCAAGAATTTTCATGCGTTTTTTTCGCCAGGTATTAAAATCTCCAGAAAGTATGATCGGGCCCTTATGATTGGCGATTTCTTTGCGCACTTTATCAATCTGCTTACGAAATAGTTTAACCCCTAAGGTGAAATTTATGGCGTGAATATTTACCACGATTAGAGTCTCTTGAGTACCTGATAAGGCATGTTCAGTAATGCTTGTACATTTTGGTGTTGCCAACCATGGTTCCCAACAGGTCAGCTGGTGCCGCCTTACCGGTTCATGCTTACTGATCGTCATTAGGCCTGTGGTACGCTTTTTGGTTTTATATCCTTTCGCAAAGGTCCTGTGCATGGTCTTATCAAAAGCCCCGATTAAATCTGGATGCAACACAGCTTCTTGAATGATAACCAAGTCTTTACCATAGGCCAGATCAGATAAATCCTCTTGCCAATTCGGCTTCAAACCTTTTTTAATATTCCAACATAGGAAATTAATACTCGCTGAATCTAAAGTAGAAGCTTTTGAATCAAACGTAGTTATTGATTGATTGTGTTGATACAAATGATTTCCATATCGAGTTAATAACTTGCAAATCTAAATATTCCAGATTTAGATAAAATATATCAATCATAACGCAGCAATATTTCAATTAATGTAATGAACTGCATATTTGGAGCAATATAGGGCATGCATGGCAACAAAAAGATCTTACTTTAAATCTATATCCCAACCTTTATGCCCTACTGATATCTCTTGGTCGGCCAATTTTCGTAAGATTCAAGCACTAGAGGCTTATTGAACGCCATGCCCAGGTTTAAGGAAAATCTATATCCGCCGATATAACCCATTATCTCAACAAGTGTTTTAGAAAATGAATGCACCAAATACTACTGAAAACTCTCGTTTTCGCTTAGGTCTACGCGATACATTTCGTCTGCTCTGGCCCTATGGTAAGCGGAACTTCATGAGCCAAATTGAAGGCATTTGGTTTATTGTATTTTATCTCATCATATTCCAACTACTCGTTCTACAACTGCCAATTGTTTATGCAGCCATGATTGCAGTAGGCATCTTCATCGTTGCAATCGGCTTAATGTTTTTTATGGAAGGTTTACGCTTAGGCTTAATGCCTTTGGGCGAAATCATAGGAAGTATATTGCCACGCAAAAGCGGCATGCCAATTATATTACTATTTGCCTTTCTTCTTGGTGCGGGAGCAACTTTTGCTGAACCTGCAATTGCAGTTTTAAAAGCTGCTGGCAGTGGAGTGCTACCGGACCAAGCACCGCTGCTCTATAGCTTATTGAACGATTTCTCAGGCCAACTTGTTAGTAGCGTGGGTGTTGGTGTGGGCTTGCAGTGATGATAGGTGTGTTACGCTTCTTCTATGCATGGCCACTAAAGTTTCTTGCCATACCTGCGGTTGTTGTTTTACTTACATTATCTTTTTATTTTAGCCAGGTACCAGAATTACGTGATGTACTCGGCCTTGCATGGGATTGTGGCGCAGTAACTACTGGCCCAGTTACCGTTCCTTTGGTGCTAGCACTTGGTTTAGGTGTTTGCAGAGTTGTAAGTAGTGGTAATGGTGGAGGCGGACATTCTGGCTTTGGCATTGTTACGCTCGCATCTTTGTTCCCCATACTAGCAGTCCTACTTTTATCGTTATATCACTATAACAGTAATGATTATTATGGTGCTTCACACTACAAAGATTCCATAGTAGTTGAAACTCAATCAACTACTACAAAAAATAGCAAAACAGAAGCTGGTGCAAAGTTAGTGGCTATCTCTGATGTTGAATTTAATGAATATTTAAAAACCGGTGCACTGCCTGATGGTTATAAATTGGACTTTAACGGTGGCAAGGCTGATTTAGTAGGTGGAAAGATCGTTGTTAAAGACCCTAATTTAGTAGTTAAGAAGATTTACTCTCGTGATTTTAAAATTATTGACGACAAAACCTGGAACACAGAATCTTCTGTGTTTGATCAATTTAAAGAAGCCTTTATTGGCGCCCTACGTGCAATTATCCCTCTTTGTCTATTCCTCTATTTTGTACTTCGACTAATCCTTAAACAGCGTTTGGACAAAGGTAACGATGTTGGTATTGGCGTAACATTTGCATTAGTTGGCATGGCGCTTTTCAGCTTAGGTATTACTCTTGGATTAACGCCACTGGGTGGACAACTTGGAAGTAATATTCCATTAGCGTTTGCAGAAATTGTACCTTGGGGATTTGAACATTCAGAAGGCCCGCTATTTGGTGAAGGTCACTTTGGTAAATTTGTTGCTGTAGGCTTCGCATTTTTCTTAGGCTATGGTGCCACGCTAGCTGAGCCTGCGCTAAATGCCTTGGGAGATACTGTAGAACGTATAACCGTTGGTGCTTTCCGTAAGAAATTACTCATGCAAACCGTTGCAATCGGTGTTGGTTTAGGCATCGGTGCTGGCATAGTAAAAATAGCTTATAACTTACCGCTTATTTGGATGTTAATTCCACCATACGTTTTAGTACTGTTGTTAACATGGCGTGCACCAAACAGTTTTGTGAATTTTGGCTGGGATAGCGCTGGTGTAACAACCGGTCCAATAACAGTACCCCTAGTACTCGCCATGGGTCTTGGTGTGGGTGCGAATGTACCAGGTGTAAGTGATGGTTTTGGAATTCTAGCCCTAGCATCTGTCGGACCAATCATGACTGTGTTGTCAGTAGGTCTATATACCCAAAGAATGGAGAAGAAACTTCAAGCGACCAACGAATCTAATTTGGAAGGTGAACTAGACAGTGACTCAAAAACAATTAGGAGCTGCATAAATGTTTAATACCAACCACCATATCTCACTCATTACCGCAGCACTTCCAGTACCCTCTGCAAATGCGGTAATAGAAACCCTGACAACCAACGAAGTAACCGATATTCTAGTCTCAAAAGCACGTGGTACAGTGCTTCGTGACCATTGGTGGAAATCCTGGGTGCCGCCCATTAGCCCGTCAAAAACGTTACTCCATATGGTCGTGCCTGCACATGATGTCGATCGTGTTATTAACACGGTCATTCTTGAAGGAAAGCTGGACATGCAGTCTACAGGCGCAGTGTTTAGCACACCGTGTACAAGTTCTTACATCGGTACTGATTTTCAAAACCTTCATACTAAAGAACAATTAAATACTACAACTGACTCGGACAAGCTTTCTGGAAACCTAAGTGCAATATTTTGTAGCGTTAGCCATAAATTAAGCGACCATATTGCCAAAGCCGCAATCAATGCTGGCGCACATGGTCCAGTTGTTTACTTTGCTGAAGGGAAAGGATTGCGCGACCGACTAGGCTGGCTTCGCATCACTAAAGACAGTGAACAAGAGATTTTAATGGTACTCGCAGACAACTCGGATGTTGAAGCTATCTTTACCGCTATGGAAAAAGCGGGTGAATTTCATCTGCCCGGTCGTGGATTCATGTATCGATTACCAATTGACAAGGGTATGTTTAATCTACCAAGTAGAATTGCAAACCCACACTACACTGCTAATACACAACAAATTATACATGCAATCGACCACCTAACGGGCCATACACACTGGCGTGACCAAACTGTGTTTGATGTAGGTGATCAAGGCAAAGGCACTGGACTAGCTATTGGTAAACGGAACAAACAAGAGCTAACTAATCAAGTTTGTTTCTCAACCGTTGTGAATCGCGACCAATCTCAAAACCTGATGGATCTAATGCTTAATGCAGGTGCCCCAGGATTAAATGTAAGTTACTCACGCTTCATATCTATGTATGAAGATGAACACGAACACCCAGAATTAGCTCATGCACATATTAATAATGAGTATGCCACCATTCGCTGCATTACCAATCAAACTACAGCTGATTCAGTAACTGACGCAGTGGAATCCAAGGCAGAAAAAAACGGTATTAAAGATATATGCATACTGGCGCATGAGGTGCCACGTATCGCGAAATACATTCCTGGAACGAAAGATCATCGTGCAAAGCAAAAATTAGCAGTGACAAATTAAATTATTTCCCACAATAAAATAAACTCAATAATATTGCATTCAACCCGTCAAGCTAACAATATAATAGAAATTTTTATTTATTTTTAATTCGCAATATACCCAATCTAGCCATTAATAAAGCTAATAAAATAAGCCACCCGAACGGATAAGGAAACACGCCTGCAAAATAAGCAATTAAGGTTGCAATCAATAACGATCCTAAAACAACACTTATCCAATCCATATTGAATTTGCAGCGCGCTCCTTCATCATGCCTAGTATTTCACAGAAATTCCAAATTTGGCGCCAATACCTGGTAGTGGAACACGTTCGGCATTAAATTCCACATCTTCATTAACAAAGTCACCCAGGAGCAACTCTCCATCGAGTTCAAACATGCCTTCTTCATCTACACGGTTTGCTAAGCCATCATTATTCTCATCCACTGATGATAGAAAAATAAAATTATCCACTCGATTATAGAATGCATTTAACTGCCAGTTTGTATTGCGATTTTCTTGACTTAACCCAATCTCCAAGTTGTTAAAAACCTCTTCATCAATAGTTGTGTTGCCACGCTCGAAGGTAAGTGTAGCCAAGTGCGGTCCTTCTGCAAACAGGCTGATTCTTCTGGTGGACGTTCGAATCGGCTCAGGTTAAAGCGTATTTTCAAGTCATTGGGTAGCTTTCGAATGAGGCCAAACGATAGCGAATAGACATCAAAATCTTCATCAGCAAAAAAACTGGGGATCATAGTCGACCTGCTCCGCACGCACACTAAATTCAATATTCCATTTATTGAACTCTTTTTGTGTTATCACAAACAACCCATAACGATCAGACTCAACTGCCGAAATAAACGCCTCTTCTCCGACCGTAGAAAATCCTTTATCGTTATATTGCAAACCAATTAATGTACTCAGGCAATAACCAACCAGAAGCGGAAAACATCAGATCTAACAGGTATTAATTTCTATGAGTGATCAGAATGTGAATATACTAGGATGGTGGCTATGGGTGGACTTGAATCACCGACCCCAACATTATGAATGCCAGATTAAAGCCCTGTGTGAAGCATTGTTTCGACCGACCAAAACCCCAAGTGAATTCAGATTGTATTCTCGCTCATAATACAAAATGGACGATTGCTGTTTACTTCAAGAAATTAGTGTTATAATATAACATTACAATGCTTGACTCATTTTCACCTAAATACATGCATAAGTCTTCTATATGTAGATCGCTAATTGCATCAATACTCTTGATATCCCTTTGGCTAAATGCGCAGCATGGATATGAACACATTGACAATGAACCCGGCTCTAACGAATGCGAAATCTGTCTCGTACTATTAAAATTTTCTGATTCATCTCTTGATAATTATTTACCACTAATACAACACTTTTATGTACAAGAAACATTAGCATTTTCAACAAACCATACATTCACGACCTATCAGTACTTCACTAAAGCACGCGCACCTCCTTACGTAATTAATCCTCTTAAAAATTCATAATTTTTCATACCCTAGTTTTCATACCCTAATTATAGGGTTTTATATTGGAGTTAATAATGTACGCCCGTGTAGCTATATGTTTACTATGTTTCTCAAGCTTTAACCTGTATGCAGATGACCAATCAGTAACAGGAACCATTGATTTACCCGAAATTGTAATTGAATCAAAATGGTTTCCTGGTGAAAAACCAGATGATTTCGCTCAATCTGTCACCATCCTCAGCGGTGAAGAATTGGAACGTAAAAAATCCAATTCAATTGGTGAAACTGTTAAATATGAACTAGGCGTGAACGCTACTTCCTTTGCGCCCGGTGCCAGTCGCCCCATTATTCGTGGTCTAGGTAGCAACCGAGTGCGGGTACTTGAAAACGGTATTGGCGCATTAGATGTTTCCAGCCTTAGTGAAGATCATCCTGTGTCGATTGAACCCTACTTTGCCAATCAAGTTGAAATCTTGCGTGGGCCTTCGACATTGCGTTTTGGGCCGGGTGCCATTGGTGGTGTTGTTAATATCATTAATAATCGCATTCCAAAATCACTACAAACAGGCCCATTTGAGTTAAAAGCCGCAGTGGAGCATGACACGGTATCAGACGGTGAAACAGCTGCTTTAGAACTTAATGGCGCAACTAATAACTTTGCATGGCATTTCGATGGCTTAACCCGCGATACCAATGATTATGATATCGATGGTTTCGCAAATGAAGAAGAACCTGAAAACAAAGGGCGATTAGCTAATAGTGATGTAGAAACCGATAACCATGGTTTTGGTGCAAGTTATATTTCTGATAAAGGCATGATCGGCTTTGGCTATAATCGATTTGACACCAATTTTGGTGTGCCAGGAGCCGAAGAGGGTGATATTCGTATCGATTTAAAACAATATCGCTATGACATGCTTGCAGAATTGTATAACCCCTTCAACAACATTGAAAAAATATCATTACGCTCCGCTTACAACAACTACCGCCATTTTGAAATTGAAGAAGATGGAGAAGTGGCTACGGCATTTGATAATGAAGAGCTAGAATCAAGACTCGAGTTTATTCATACCATCAATGACGATTGGAAAAATGCCTTTGGTGTGCAATATAACGATCGCGAGTTTGCTGCAGAAGGCGAAGAAGCATTTATTCCGCCACTGGATCAAGAACGCTTTGGAATCTTTGCAATAAGCCATTATCACAACGAGCTATGGGATTTAGAAGGTGGTCTACGCTTTGATCGCGATGAATTTGAGCCTGACAATGGTGATGATGAAGACTTTAGCGTGTACTCAGTTTCATTCGGTGCGCAACGCCAATTGGCTAATGATATGCAATTGAATGTATTTGTTGCCCGTACTGAACGTGCACCACAAGAAACCGCTTTATATGCTGACGGCCCGCATCTAGCGACCCTCACATTTGAAACCGGCTCTACCAATATTGATGAGGAGACGTCCTACAATTTTGAAATTGGTCTAGAACAAAATAAAAGCAGTTACAGCTGGGCGGTTAATACCTACTACAACCGCATTGATGATTTCATTTATCTCGCGTCTTTGGATGCCAATAATGACGGCATCGCCGATCGTACAGATGAAGAAGGCATGTTCGAGCTTGATGGTGAGTTACTTGCCGGTGTATATGAAAATGAAGATGCGGAGTTTTACGGCATTGAAGTAGAATTTGTGAAGCAACTTGTTAGCAATAGCAAATATGATCTGCGTGGCCGCATTTTTGGTGATTATGTGCGAGCAGAGTTTGACGATAGCGATGCAGGTGATGTGCCGCGTATTCCCACTGGGCGCTTAGGCTTGGGCTTAGAGGGCTTTCGTAACACTTGGAGTGGAACCGTTGATCTTGTCTTTGTAGATGACTCAAACAACGAAGCTGATCTTGAAACCGATACCGATAGTTACACCATGTTGAACGCAAGTTTAACGAAGACATTTTATGCCGGTGATTCAGACATAAAAGTATTTCTTAGAGGTGAAAATTTATTGGATGAAGATGCACGCCAACATACTTCCTTCACAAAAGACCGTGTTGTGCTACCTAGTATAGGCGCTACTCTAGGTGTCTCACTTGAGTTTGAATAATTAAATGGTTAATACTCAATTCATAACAGATAAAACAGCTATTAGTTTATCTTTACTATGCACAATTCACTGCTTAGCTCTACCTCTTTTAGCTGTTTTACTCCCATCTATTGCAGCCTTGCCATTAAATGATGAAATATTTCATGTATGGATGATAATTGCTATTTTGCCGATTTCCGCCTATGCACTAACAATGGGCTGCAAAAATCACAAGCACTACCCAGTATTAATGCTAGGCGGCATCGGCTTGTTAACTTTGTGCCTGGTTGCCCTTTTTGGTCACGATTTATTAGGAGAAAGTTTAGAAAAAGCATTCACAGTCATCGGCGCAGCGATTATTGCTGCTTCTCACATATGGAATTATCGTTTATGCCAATATCATAAAACCTGTGCATATCAGTAACAAAGCAGTACATAGAAGTGGCGTTCGTTACTTTTTTCATCATCAAGTACTGTTTTCAGTTTACTAATAATAATTATGTTACAAGATAAATTTGATCATTTAGCAATTTCTCTATCAGGTATATGTGCTATTCACTGTGCGATTTTCCCAATTGTTGCCAGCCTAATCCCCTTAATATCTACTACGATACACTATGGACATGCGTTACATGAATTCTGGTTTCACCAGTTTATTCTAATATTTATTTTGCCAGTGAGTATTCTTGCCACGATATCCGGATATCGTTTTCATAGAAATATTTCGCCCACCATAATCTCATTATTAGGTTTGACGATATTAGTATTTACTGCAGTTTATGCAGGAACATTAATTGCAAACCACACAATACCTCACACAGCAGAAACCTGGCTGACCATCTTTGGAGGTATAATTCACGCGTCAGGCCACATGTTTAACCTAATAGCTACAAGAAAATGCAAAGTCAAATCTGCTAATTAGAAACCAAATGACTTCTTGCATATAAACCAAAGATATCAACCATGATGAAAATACTTAAATATTTAATTGCAGTTTTTATGACAACCTCCTGCATCAGTTTATATGCGGGTGAAGACCATCACTTGGAAACAGATCATGAGGAACATGCAGCACATGTACATGGTCAGGCCACTTCTCAAATTACGTTTATTGACGAAACACTCAGCTTAGAGATATTACTACCCTCCATAGACGTATTTGGATTTGAGCATGAACCACTTAATAATGAAGAGCGTAAAAGCATTACAAATGCTAAGACCATACTAGAAAGTGACGATAACATTGTTACTATATACCCAACTAATGCATGCAAACTTGATTCTGTCAGCCTTGAAAGTAGAATTTTTGATTTAGTTAATAAAGAGAATGATGGTCATGATGGTCATGATGGTCATGATGGTCATGGTTCAGACGAACATCATCACGATGAATCACACAATGATGGAGAACATAGCGATGTATCCATTCATTATAAATACAGCTGCTCACACGACAACCCAGAATCAATTGAATATATAATATTTGATCACTTCCCCACAATTGAGAAGATTGAAGTACAATTTGTTTCTAATGAGAGCCAAAATCTATTTACTGCAACACCAAATACACGTGCGCTATCATTAAAATAACAAAATCAAATCAATTATTCTATGTCTCAAACCTGTATTCAGTTATCAAATATTGAATTTTGTTGGGAGAATACCCAAAAGCCTTTAATCAATATTGAATCACTGATTCTTAAAAAAGCAGAAAAGTTATTTATTCACGGGCCAAGTGGTTGCGGGAAAACAACTTTATTAAATCTGATTTCAGGAGTTCTCAAACCTACCCATGGAGAAATTACTGTTTTAGGAAAAAATTTATTCTCCCAAAAACAAAAATTACGCGATCAGTATCGAGCTGATCACATGGGTATAATTTTTCAACAATTCAATTTAATACCCTATCTCAACGTTTTAGAGAATATCACTCTACCCTGTCTATTTTCATGGCGCAGACGAGAAATGTTATCTATACAAAAACGCAATACTATGGAAGAAGCGTTAAGGTTATTAGCCGCACTTGGTTTAAAAGACAAAGATATTATCTATAAAAATGTCACCGAGCTCAGTACTGGCCAACAACAACGTGTAGCAGCAGCGCGTGCTTTGATCGGCTCTCCTGAAATTATCATTGCAGATGAACCCACCTCGGCATTAGATCAAGATGCCAAACAGGGCTTTTTAGAACTATTATTTGAAGAAGCAATGAAAAGTAATAGTGCGATATTATTTGTCAGCCATGACCTTACATTAGCAAGTTTATTCGATCGCTCTGTTTCGTTAAATGACTTTAGCTCAGTCGAAAACGCATGAACATCAAAATTATCCAACTAGCTTTAAAAAGCCTTCGATTTCGTAAGCTTTCTATTGGTTTAGCCATCTTCTCACTAGCAATCAGTGTTGTGTTACTTCTAGGTGTAGATATCATACGTGTACAAGCCAAAGAAAAATTTGCCAATACCATTAGTGGTACAGATTTGATTGTGGGATCGCGAAGCGGTTCTGCGCAATTATTGCTATATAGTGTTTTTCATTTAGGAAATGCAACGAATAACGTTTCATGGGAAAGCTATAACAAAATCATCAACCATCCACGTGTAAATTGGAGCATCCCTATTTCTCTGGGTGATTCTCACAAAGGACATAGAGTCGTTGGCACGACAAGAGATATATTTCAATATTATCATTATGGAAAACGTTATAAGTTATCCTTCTTAAGCGGAGAAGAATTTTCAGGGATCTTTGATACAGTCCTTGGTGCAGAAGTTGCAAAAACCCTTAATTATCAACTTGGTGATAAAATCATCCTGGCACATGGAATGGGGAACGTGAGTTTTGCTGAACATAAAAACTTACCTTTTACTGTAACAGGCATATTAAAACCAACTGGGACCCCCATAGATCGATCTGTATTAATATCATTAAAAGGATTAGAAGCCGTGCATATAGGTTGGGAACAAGGCGTACCTAATCAGCAGTCAATTCAGACGGACAACTTAAAAGAAGATGATTCTAGACTTCAAATCAAATCCATAACAGCATTTTTACTTGGACTTAAAAATAAACAAGACATCTTCTCCATTCAACGTGGAATCAACAACTATAAATCTGAGCCTCTACTCGCAATTATTCCAGGTATTGCTCTCATGGAACTATGGAAAGTTGTAGGCGCTATTGAAAAAGTAATGTTGATTATCGCAGCACTTGTTGTTGTGACCGGCTTACTAGGGATGTTAGCCATTATTTTAACCAACCTAAATGAGCGTCGCCGTGAAATTGCGGTCCTTCGTTCAGTTGGTGCTTCACCAAAGACAATATTTTCACTAATGGTAATTGAATCAGAAATATTGGTAATACTTGGCATTCTTTTAGGCTTAATAATTCTATACACTTCGCTGGCTTTGATTAACCCTATTTTGTTTAATACCTATGGATTAAACATTGAACTTCATGCACCAACCAAGCTCCAATGGCTCATACTGTTAACCATTATTACAGGCGGACTGATCGCCGCAATCTTCCCTGCGATCAGTGCTTATAGGAAAACTTTACAAGACGGGCTGACCATACGCACATGAATTATTTCTCTAATAAATATTTTTCTCTTGCGCTGAATTTTCTGGTTTTCGTATCTATAATAAGCTCAACATTACTAGCGAAGGAAGCTAAAGAATTGACCTGGGATGACCTTGCACCTGAAGGTTATTTTGAAAATTTGCAACAAAAACAGCAATCAACATTGAGCGGAATATTTGATAATTTTGGTGACGCTCTTGGTTTTGACGATATCGAAGATGATTCCGAAAAAGCGCAACAAGCCTATGATGAATTACTGGTATCGTTACGCTCAGCACCTATTGTGCCTGAGTTAAATGGTCAATATATAAAACTTGCGGGTTTTATTGTGCCTTTAGAGTATGATTTTGATAATGGTATCTTTAATGAGTTCTTATTAGCTCCTTACTTTGGTGCATGCATACATGTGCCACCACCTCCATCTAATCAAATGGTATACGTAAACTCGACCAAACCACTTGATCAAAAGTGGTTAGATAATGCAGTCTGGATTGAAGGCACCATGACAACAGAAAGTATCAATAGCGAATATGGACCCGCTTCCTATAGCATGAAAGAAGTAAAATTAGATATCTATGAAGAAGAATAAGCAGGCGCAACCTCTGGTAAATGTTCCTTCCTAACAAATGTAATATTTAGGAAATAATAACGGTAATATTAATTTTACTGACGGACTTATGACGAACTTGTTGTGCTTTACTAACTATATGTGTGCCTTTCTACACAGCTAACTTGCGCATAATACCCAGTCGCAAGTGCGGTGGCTATGGGTGGGCTTGAACTACCGACCCAGCATTATGAACATTGACTATTAATTTTAAATTATATTTTCCATATATAGAAGTTGACTGCATTAAATTAATTGCAATTATTGAAAAGTGAAAATCTTTAACACATATTTACGTAGTCTGTTCGGTTTCAAAGTCATCCAGGCTTTGCACTGCTTTCTTCACATTCTTAAAATAAGCAACGTGAAACAAAGGGTCACCCTCATAAACCAGAGGGATATGCGACTGACCTATGATGATGCCATCATCAGGCGCAACAATTTCTTCTTGATTATGGTAATCACATACATCTTCTATATATCCGATGATCTGTCCTTTTTTAATTTCTTTTCCCAAACGAGTTCTGGTTCTGAAAATACCACTTACAGGAGCACGCATCCAGTTACTTGATTGAGCTACTTGTGGAACACTATTAGTCCGTACGCCTTTTGTTGGAGGCGGAATCATATTCACATACCTCATCACATTTAATATTCCAGTTAGGCCCGCTTTGATCCCTGATTCACTGAAACGCATAGCTTCACCCGCCTCGGACACAAGTACATGCACTTTCTTAGCTGTGGTAGATTCACGCAAAGAACCATCACGAAGTTTTGAGTTAACAATTACTGGAACACCAAAGGCAGTAGCTAATCCTGAAATTTTTTCATCGCTTAAATCTGCGCGTATTTGGGGGAGATTGCTACGATTCAGTGCAGCAGTATGAAGATCGATGCCACAGGCACAGTTGGATACGATCTCATTCATAAACAAATATGCCAACCGCCCAGCCAATGAGCCTTGCAAAGAACCCGGGGAACAGCAATTTAGATCTCGCGATCAGGCAGATAGCGTGAATGTTGTAACATTCCATATATATTTACTGCAGGTACAGCGATCAAAGTACCAGTAAGTCGTTTTACTGATATCTTTTTAATTAATCTTCTAACAATCTCGACACCATTTAGTTCATCACCATGAATTGCAGCACTGACAAATAACTTAGGACCATCATTCTTGCCTCGAATCACATGTACAGGCATGGTCAAAGGCGTATTGGTATATAACGGAGGAAGCTCAAGTTGTAGTACAGAGCTTGTTGCAGGTTTTATATCATTGCTAGCAATGCTGATTTTTTCAATCACAGCACAATCATCCTTAATATAAGAAGAGTCATAAAACTATTTTGATTAGCCCTTACCACGAGTTTTCGTCTTGTGTGGTTTTGCATGTTTAACTATAAAATCTATCATCATTCCCGCAACATCTTTCCCTGTAGCCTTTTCTACTCCTTCAAGACCTGGCGAAGAATTTACCTCTATTACGACTGGCCCATGGCTGGACCGCAAAAGATCTACTCCAGCCACATTTAACCCCATCTTTCTCGCAGCATGTGTTGCAGTTGCCCGTTCTTTAGGCGTTAACTTTACAAGTGAAGCTGTACCGCCTCGATGTAAGTTAGAACGGAATTCGCCTTGAGCTGCCTGCCGCATCATTGCTGCTACAACTTTATCTCCGATAACCAGGCAACGAATATCTGCCCCACCAGCCTCCTTGACAAATTCCTGAACTAAAAAATTAGCACCAAGTTGTCGAAAGGCATCAATTATGGCTTCAGCAGCTTTGTAAGTTTCTGCCAGTACGATGCCTTTCCCTTGAGTACCTTCAATTAATTTGACGACTAAGGGAGCACCCTTTACCAAGTTAATTAGGTCTTTTGTGTTTTTTGTTGAATTTGCAAAGCCTGTTAATGGCAGACCTATCCCTGCACGAGATAATATTTGTAGAGAACGCAACTTGTCACGTGACCGTGTTATTGCTACTGATTCATTGAGTGGGTAGGTTCCCATCATCTCAAACTGCCTCAATACCGCAGCTCCATAAAAAGTGATAGATGCTCCAATACGTGGTATGACTGCATCATATTTTTGCAGTTCTTTGCCTTTTAAATGAACGCTTGGCTTGTCTGTTGCTATGTCCATATAGCAGTCAGTTGTATTTATAACATCGATTTCATGGCCTCGTTCTAATGCAGCTTCAATGATGCGTTTATTAGAATATAACCTTGTACTACCTTTACTTAATAACGCTATCTTCATTTTGGACCTGTCTTTTTCTTTTTACCAATTAAATACGAACATGCAGGATGGACTATAAACTGATTTTTTATTGCATTACGCCCAAGCAGCATTCTAAACGTCATGCTATCACGATCGGTAAGTGTAATCTCAGCATCAATAGTATGCTGGGATAGTTTTATTCGTGTGAAGATAACATATCTAGTTTCACGGTGGCCGCCCGAATCAGTTACTGCGTGCTGATCGACGACCTTGCTGGTACAAATCACCTCTCCCTTGGAACTTTTTTGTAATGGGTGCAATCCAAACCGCACATAGTCAACTCCTGATATATTAAATGGTTCGATAAATTAAGCATGTAATGCAGAAGTTTTAGCACCTGTGTCTACTTTGCGCTTAATTTGGTCTATATCTAAATCAGGTAGCGACACCCATTCACGCCAGCCAATTACACTTAACTCGGTAGATTTAGGCATGTTTTAATCGCTATGCATTGACAATAAAAGTTCAAATTCTCATCTATCAACATTTAAGCTAGACATAACACTGTTGAAAATACATTGTATAAAAGTTGTATTACCTAGATAATTTGGCTTCATTTAGTCAATAGCATATACATATAATTTGATCATACAGCACATCTTGATGCACACTTAGCAAATGATAGAAGTAGCTATATTTACAAAAGATTCTGGACTTATAGGAAAAGGTCAGTTTGACCTAATAAATAACTGGAAAGATCAAGACAACTCCTTAATTTGGGTTAATATTTCTAATCCTACAAACAAAGAAGATGAATTAATTGCCAATACATTTGGCTTTAGCGCCTTAGAAATGGCCGATGCCACAAGGCGCCGTCACCCCCCTAAGATAGAGTTTTTTAACAATCACTTTTTAATGCTACTCAGAACTATTGACTCAAGCGAGATAAAAAATGAGTTTACTTATTCACAGTTAGCCATGTTTGTTTCCGATCGCTATATTGTGACTCGAAAAATTAATACTCATGAGTGTATAGACAACATATGGAACTGTTTGTTAAATAATATAATAGACTGCTCTAATGGAACTAGTAACATTGCATACCATATTTCTAGAAATGTGGCTGATCATTATTTCAATACTTTGAAAAAGTTAGAGGAACGTCTTGAAGAGCTAGAAAACCAGTTGGCCACTGACCTAAATGACTCACATCTGGCAGAGCTATCTAAATATAATAGCGCATTGAGAAAAATACATAGGGCAATGACTTATCATAAAGGTGTATTTAGCTCACTTTTACACACTTCAACAAATAGCTTCATACAAAAAAGCCTACATGAATTTAATGATGTATATGAGCACATGGAACGAAGCGCAAGCTTGTCGCTTATGCATCAACAACTCACCACAGACTTGGTGAATAGCTACCTATCTATTACATCTCATCGTGTAAATAAAATCGTAAAAACATTGACCATCTTTACGGTTTTATTTGTTCCACTCGCTTTCATAACCGGTTTATATGGCATGAATTTTGAGCATATACCAGAATTACAAGCTAAAAACGGATATTTTTATGTCTTGGGAGTGATGGTATTAATTGAAGTCGCGCTTATCATTTTTTTAAGGAAAATGAAATGATTCGATGGCTTGGCAGTTTACTAATTTCTGCATTTATCATAGTGCTTACAACCCAGGCACTATGGGCCCAAACTGAAGTACTGGGTACGATACTTGATAATACAGTAAAAGAAGATAAGCAACCTAGAATTGAGTTAGAACCTAATCCATTAAATCTACAATCTAATTGGTGGGAATATTTTGAAGACTCGGAAGAACAGTTAAGCATAAAAGCAAATACGTTCATCACAAATCTAAACAAACTGTCTAATTCTGTAGGAGAAAAGCACAAAGAAAAATCAGACGAATATATCACTCGAATAAAGTCAAGTTTAAAAGCACTTGCAGATGCCAAGAAAACCAGCACAAAGAAAAAACCTAAAAAGGCTACTTTTAAAAAAGAAGCATACTCATTGGATGAAATACTAAATCTGAATAGATCACTGCGTGAATTAGAGTCTATTTATGAAACTGAATTACCTGCCTTTAAAGAAAATCAAAGGGCTTCCAAAGCATTAGCAGGTAAAATTGATACATTAAACGCATCTTACAAAAAAATTGATGCGGCAAACCAGGAAAAACTAACCGCAGGTCTTGAAATTATAGCAAATCGAATTGCTTGGCTTGTTTCAATTCAGAAAGAACCGATTCAAAAAGAGTTGCTTGAACGCCAAAACACTAGAATTGAAAAGCTTAAACAAGAAATTGATTTTGCACAATCTAATCTAGCTATCAATGAGGATGAACTTAATACTATTGAAAAAGAAATAGATAAACAGCTATCTATTTTAAAATCTGCCCAGAAGAATTTTTTGGGAGCCCAGAGCTTATCCTTAGAGAACGTTGAAGAAGACTTAGCGGGGTATTTGAAATCTAATTTACTAAAACAAAAATATTTATTGGCGAAAATTCAATCTACAAGCGAGGAAGCAATACTAAATCATTTGCAAGGAAAAAAATCAATAATACTTCTTTCACTCCAGGACCCAAAATACCCCAGCGATGAGTTAGTTGAACAGTATAAAATTAATGACTCATTTTTAAAAGACGCTTCAACAAAAAGCAATGAGTGGCATTTATCCTTAATGAAAGAAATTAACACTCTCATTGAAACTAACTTGGGCGCAGGTAACGCAAACGACCTTGAAAATACAGAGCAGTCAGCTAAAGATCGCAACGAAAATGTCAGAGGGATTGCGCTAGCATTACAAAAACTGGATAACGCCCTCGCTGATTTAAATTTCTTCAATACCATTGTTCAAGGCAAACTAACTAAAACACAGGGCCCACTATTTAAACTTCGTTCAGATAGCTCCTATACTTTTAGTGAACTATGGAGAAGCACAAACAAAATATTTGAGAAAAGCTTATTTAGAATTGGTGATGTACCGGTAACGTTATCCGATATTTTACGTGCATTAATTGTCATTCTGGTTGCTTATATCATTTCAAGGTTAGTACGGAAAATCATCACTCGAATAAGTGGCCCCAATGATGGCCGCACATCTCCTGTTTTCTATACCCTAGGCAGACTATCACATTACATAATTATTATAATTGGAATTATATTAGCACTCGCTTCTATTGGTTTAAATTTTACCAACCTCGCTATAGTAGCGGGTGCATTAAGTGTAGGTATCGGATTCGGACTTCAATCTATTGTTAACAACTTTGTATCTGGAATCATTGTTTTATTTGAACAGAATATAAAGGTAGGAGACTTTGTCCAACTAGATTCGGGCATGAATGGGATTGTGAAAGGCATAAATGTAAGAAGCACGGTAATAACTACCTTAGATAACCTTGATATTATTGTTCCTAATTCAGAGTTAGTCACTGCAAAAGTAGTTAATTACACAATGAATGAGCCGATGTTTCGCATCCATGTACCTTTTGGTGTCGCCTATGGAACGGATAAAGCTATAGTTGAAAAAGCCGGTCTAGAAGCAGCCAGAAAAGTTGAAGTCACCTATGATGACGGCGCCAAAAGACGCCCACAAGTATGGCTCGTTGGATTTGGCGACAGTAGTTTAAATTTTGAATTAATTGTTTGGGTTGTAAATAAATTAGGCAACCATGCAACGCCAGGCTCATGGAGAGCACTATATAACTGGGAAATTGAATCTGCACTTCACAAGTATGAAATTGAAATTCCATTCCCTCAAAGAGATTTGCATATAAGAAGCGGATTTTCTGATACTAACCCTATACCTAAAATGTAAAATGTTTGACTGAATTAAGAGGTGAATTCAATAAAAGAGGTCTGAGGTTGCAACAAAAAAACGGACAGATTAATTAAGGAATCAATGGTCAGAATCAATGGGGTCAGACTCGATTTGGAGAATCAATGGGGTCAGACTCGATTGATTTTAATCAGTTTGAAATTAGCCTGACTATTGCACTGAATTATAGTGCTCAATTGTACTTAGTTTAAAATTTTTTGTAATAGTTTGTTGTGATCGCCCAATGCATTTCAAAAAACAATTACTTAAATAAGAAAATGGTGGCTATGGTTGGATTTGAACCAACGACCCCAGCATTATGAATGCTGTGCTCTAACCAGCTGAGCTACATAGCCATATTTGATGCCATATTTGATTTTGGATGACGGACCTTATAAAACACCAGGCCAAGTGTCAATTCTACCGAACTTAATACTACAATTCACAGATCCAGATCTAGATATTTAATCTAAATTAATCAACGAATGGGGTAGTTTCAGGTCAAACTCGCTACACATAGAAGCTTAAAGTGAACGGCAATGAGCTTTATAGCTATTCCAGATTCTATATGTTAGAACCTGAAATGCATTACAAAAGATCTAAACATTAAACCTGAAATGTACCACGTCTCCTTCATTCATTAGGTATTCTTTACCCTCAAGGCGCCACTTTCCTGCATCTTTTGCTCCAGACTCACCATTGCCATCTACATAATCCTGATAGGCAACCACTTCAGCACGTATAAAGCCTTTTTCAAAATCTGTGTGAATCTTTCCGGCAGCTTTTGGGGCAGTAGCTCCTTTTGATACGGTCCAGGCCCTGGCTTCTTTTGGGCCTACTGTGAAGAATGTCTGCAAGCCCAATAGCTCGTATCCAACACGAATAACACGATTCAAGCCAGGCTCTTTTAAACCCAATTCAGATAAATAGTCTTGTTGCTCATCAGCATCTAGTTGTGCGATCTCGGCCTCAATTTGTGCGCATACCGGAATCACTTGAATTGATCGCTTGTTTGCAATTTCTTCAAGCTTTTTTAAATGTTCATTATTTTCAAAACCATCTTCAGCAACATTCGCAATATATAAAGCTGGCTTACCGGTTATCAATTGTAATTCGCGAATTAATGGCATCTGCTCTTTACTTACCGAGTATGTAAAGGCTAGCTCTTCATTTTCCAAATGCTGTTTTAATTTCTTATATAAATCTAATTGTGCTACCGATTCTTTATTTCCAGATTTTGCGACACGTTCCACTCTAGCAATTGCTTTATCAACCGATTCCAGGTCCGATAAAATAAGTTCAGTATAGATCGTTTCTAAATCTGACAATGGATCAACCTTGCCATCTACATGAATGATATTTTCATCATCAAAACATCTCACTACGTGCGCAACCGCATCGGTTTCACGTATGTGTCCCAAAAATTGATTACCTAAACCCTCACCTTTCGAGGCGCCTGCAACCAAGCCTGCGATATCTACAAACTCGATGGTTGTAGGTATGATTTTTTTTGAGCTCTCAATGCTCGCGAGCTTTTGCAAACGTACATCTGGCACTGGAACGATGCCCACATTAGGATCGATCGTGCAAAACGGGTAGTTCTCAGCTGCAATTTCTGCAGCCGTTAAGGCGTTAAATAAAGTCGATTTACCCACATTAGGCAAGCCTACAATTCCACATTTAAATCCCATAGCTGTTACTTACTCTGAATTTTGACGCTAGTTATTTAGTATGCAATCGGCGCATAGCAGCTTCCATATCGCCTTCAACACATTCATCTAAGGTGTTCATCGCATCAATAATCGCATTATCGATCGCAGCACGATCACTTTTATTAATTTGTTTTAGCACATAACCTACCACTTGGTCTTTATGTCCAGGATGGCCAACACCTAGTCGCAAACGCCAAATATCTTTACTTAAGTGAGAGAAAATACTTCGCAAACCATTATGCCCACCATGTCCGCCAGCCCATTTAATTTTAGCTTCGCCATTTGGTAAATCGATCTCGTCATGCGCTACCAAAACTTGCTCGCTTGGAATTTTATAAAAATCACAGAACGACCGTAATGACTCACCACTATCATTCATATAGGTTTGAGGTTTAAGCAACCAGATTTTTTCACCTTTATATGAAAAGTGTGCAACCTCAGCTTTAAACTTGGTTTCCAGCTTGAAGGTTGCTTTTTCTCTTGCAGCGAGTGCATCCACAAACCAAAACCCGGCGTTATGCCGGGTTTGTTCATGCTTTTCGCCTGGATTACCAAGGCCGGCAATTAGCCGTATGCCTTTAAGATTAGACATATGTGTGCTGAGACACTAAAGGGAATAAATTATGTATCATCTCCAGATGATTTTTCTTCATCCTTAGCTGCATCGCTTTTTGGCGAATCTTCTGCTGCAGCTTCATCACTCGCAACCGGCTCTTCTTCTACCGCGCGTTTAGCATGCACAGACACAACCACGTGATCATGGTCTTCGCCATGCGCTAATTCAACAATGGTGACACCCTCTGCAACTTTGATATCACTAAGATGCAATGAATCATTTAATTTAAGATCCGCTACATCGACATCAATAAATTCTGGTAAGTCTTTAGGCAAGCATGAAATCTCAATCTCAACGATGTTATGGCTAGCCACACCACCTTCAAGTTTTATGCCGGGACAAGACTCTTCGTTTAAAAAGTGCAATGGAACGTGTACATTAATGGCAACGTCTTCACGGACACGTAACAAATCCATATGCAAAATGGTTGGCTTATATGGATGACGTTGTAAATCACGCAAGATTGTTCGTTGTGACTTACCTGCTACATCAATCGTTAGAATGTGGGAGTAAATAGCTTCTTGTTCAAGACTATGCATAAGCTTGTCATGATCAAATGTTATGGACACCGGTGCTACTCCACCACCATACATAATGGCAGGTACTTTACCCATATTTCGCAATCTTCTGCTAGAAGCTTTACCTAACTCTTGCTCGTTGCGTAACTCTGCATTTAATGTGAAATCGACACTCATTCTATTACTCCAAACTTTCTCTTATTCTCTGCTACTAAGCACTTACTCGCCCATATACCTTAATCCATATATAGGGTGCTAACAGACTCTTCGTTATTGATTCTACGCATTGATTCGGCAACCAGCCCCGAGACCTCTACCTGGCGGATCCGGCTGCAACGGATAGCATCCTCGCGGAGCGGAATTGTATCAGTTACTACCAATTCATCCAGCACAGAATTCTCAATGTTTTTAATTGCTTTACCCGAGAGCACAGGATGAGTGGCATAGGCCCTAACACTAACTGCTCCATGCTCTTTCAGCGCTTTGGCCGCCGCACACAAAGTACCTGCAGTATCGACTAAATCATCAATGATGTAGCAAGATTTACCCTCTACCTCACCAATAATGTGCATAACTTCGGATTTATTCGCTTCTGGTCGTCGTTTATCAATAATTGCCAGATCAGCGTCATCCAGCCTTTTCGCTAGCGCGCGCGCACGTACCACACCACCCACATCCGGTGACACCACTATTAAATTAGGGGCTTTGCGTTTATATACATCACCTAGCAAAATGGGAGAGGCGTAAATATTATCAACAGGAATATCGAAAAAACCCTGAATTTGATCTGCATGGAGATCTACCGTCAAGACGCGATCTGCTCCTGCGACCTGTAATAAGTTAGCAATGACTTTGGCAGAAATGGGCACACGAATGGATCGCACGCGGCGATCTTGTCTTGAGTAGCCAAAATAAGGCATGACTGCTGTAATTCGCTCAGCTGAAGAACGCTTTAATGCATCAATCATAATCAGCAGTTCCATGACATTGTCATTGGTTGGCATACAGGTTGGTTGCACTACAAAAACATCTTTGCCGCGTACATTTTCTTGAATTTCAACTTGCACTTCGCCGTCGCTAAACTGGCTAACAAATGCTTTACCAATCGGGATGTTTAGGTCATCGCAAATACCCTGTGCAAGTTTTGGATGTGCGTTACCGGAAAACACCATTAAATTACTATCTGCAGGCAAGGATCTTTGTAGAAGCATAGTATTAATGTCTTTAGTTTTAAAACGTCATTTAGAATGACGAGAAATTGGCTGGGCCGGCAGGATTCGAACCTGCGAATGCCGGGATCAAAACCCGGTGCCTTACCACTTGGCGACGGCCCAATTTTTTAGTGTCTATAATTGCTGCAACTATGGACTATTATACTCACTTAACGAAATTACTGGTGACACATTTAAGCGTTTCATTGCGTAAGCGGTAAATTCTTTTGTACAACTTGCAGCTATTTCTTCAGCCTGCAGCTTAGATGCACAAGTAATAAACAGTGCACTTCCAGAACCTGTCAATCGAGCAGACGAATACTTACCCAAATATTGAAAAGCACGCTCTATATTAGGTTGACGTCGCGCTATCGATTCAAACACATTCTGTGTTTTCCCAAAGTCGGCTAGCTTCAATTTCCCGGTACTCTTTGGCAAGAAGTCGCGTATTTTGATGGGCACGCAATCACGTGTCAACTCGGGATCTGCGAACATCTGCTGAGTATTTAAATGCACTTTTGGAAATACCACAACACTCCATGGCTCTTCTAAAGTAATAGGTGTAAGTTTTTCGCCTATCCCCTCTACCCAGCTCGCATGACCTCGAACAAATATCGGCACATCTGCTCCTAATTTAGCCGCCATCAGCTCAAGCTCCTGCCGCTCTAAGCCACAATCCCAAATTTGATTCAATGCCAACAAGGTCGTTGCAGCATCAGAGCTTCCTCCACCTAAACCCGCACCGATTGGAATTTTCTTGTTTAGCCTGATATCAATGCCTTGTTTATTTTGCGACTTTGCTGACATCTGTTCTTGCAACATTAAGGCTGCTTTAAAGCATAAATCTTCTTGTTGAGAAATAGTGTGATTAGAATTTACGCAACTAATGCTGCTATCAGTGCGAGAAGAAAATGTTAATTCATCACAAATATCTATAAATTGAATGGCAGTTTGCAGCAGATGATAACCATCATCACGTTGTCCAACGATGTGCAAAAACAGATTTAACTTTGCAGGTGCAGGCCATATTTGCATAGCAAGATCAGCTGATTAAAATTATTTAAAATATAATGGTAAATATACCGGCAAGAGTACCAATCAACTTTCTTGCTTGGCTATTTTTTGGGGCCCATTTCTTTGGTGCTTATTTCTTTCGTGCCCAGTATCCATCGATCTACTTTGATATTTGCATTTAATGTGGGATTAGAAATTTTAATCAATGCCGGCAACATCAGGGGGTTTTCATGATAACCAGCATAATCGATGATCCAACCCGCTTGCTCAAGCTTCTTCAAACGTCCTTGCTCATCTAAAGCTAATAAATTGTGAGTTTGTTTTGGATCAGGAATGCCTAACAACCAGTGGCGAAGCCCATTTATAGGCAGAGAATAACCAAACAAATCCTGCATTAAGTTTTCAGCGTTATTCGCCTGAAAACTTTCGCCTTTGGAAGTTTTCAATTGAACGCTTCCCTCTCTCCCGGAGATTACCGCTACTTTTCTACCAAGTGGCCCATACAAATCAATTGCATAATTACTTTGTAGCTGATTCCAATGCACTCCGGCACGAAACCCTTCATTGTTTGATTTCCCAGCTACACGCCCTTGTAATTTCCAGGTTTTCAGACTTTGAATGTTTGCCTGGTGAACCTCCCATGCAGCTTTTTTAGTTACTTCTGAGCCAGGTGGTAACTGATGTTTCTCAACGGTGACACAGGCAGATAAAATCAACACGGGAGGAAACAAACAAACAAAAAATGATAGCTCGCAAAAGCGTTGCCACCTGCGCAATGGGAGACATATCATTACTGGTGTTTTTGTTTTAACTCTAATATGTATTCATCTTCAGGATAGCGCTGAATCATGTCACTCAAAATTTTTTTTGCTTCGTCATATTTGCCTTGTGCCCATAACAGCTCGACAAGATGGCCTGCAATCTCGGCATCCTCTAAAATGCTGAACGCTTTACGCAAATACGTCTCGGCTTCAGCGTAGTTACCCAATCTAAAATGCACCCAACCCATGCTATCCATTACAGCAGGGTCATCAGGGCGAATCTCCAATGCCTTTTTAATATAGCCAAACGCTTCATCTATTCGAGTATTGTGGTCCGCGAGTGTGTAACCAAGCGCATTTAATGCGGAGGCATTTTCAGGATCTTCAGCAAGTATTAACTTTAAGTCAGCCTCTAATAAATCAATGCGATCAATTTCTTCGGCCATCAAAGCACGCGCATACAACAAATCACTATGGCCTGGGAATTCCTGTAATCCTTCGCTATATAGATCCATTGCAGCCACATATAACTCTTCGTCATGCAACAGTTGTCCTTCAATTAAATACACTTCTATAATCGCTTCCGGCGCACTCAATTGACTACGCAAATCTTTTAAGTAAGCTTGTGATTTATCTATGCCATCACGCTCTACATAAATTGATGCAATTCTAGCTTTTGCATCGATGTAATACTCACCTTGTTTAACTTTCTCAAACTCAGCAATCGCATTAGAAAAATTCTTTTGCTCCTCTTCAGTTCGACCAATGTAGTAATGACTTTCATCGACACGCTGCTTGCGATCCACCAGTCGTTTAAATTTAACTTTAGCCTTTGCAAACTCTTCTTCTTGCAAATACAACAAACCTAAACGATATATGAGTTCGCCATCATTTGGGTTGACAACTAACAGTACTTCGAATTCTTGAATAGCCTCGTCGTAACGCTCTGCACTGATTAGCATGCGCGAATATGCAGTGCGCATTTCACGATTACCAGGCTCTTCTTCAACAATAATTTTCATTTCCGAAAGCGCTTGGTCAGTCTCATCAAGATTCATTAGCGCTTGTGCACGCATGGCGCGCGCTTCGATCAAATCAGGTTTAAAACCAAGTGCGAGTTCACTTTCGTCAATCGTGCGTTGAAAATCTTGCGACTGAAATGCAAGACTTGCCAAGGTTAAATGGCCGTATGGGTTTTCAAAATTTTTGTTTACTAATATTTCGAGCAATTTTAGTGATGACTCTGAATCAGGTTCACGCGAGAGCACGGCACCAATTATGCTATAGCCTTTTGCCGGCGAGTCATCTGCTGCCAGCATGATTTTTTCAAAGTGCGGTACCGCAGCATCGATATTGCCACTGCGTAATTCAAGTACACCTAAAATTTGGCTGATCTCTAAATTTTCTCCCACCAACTCCGACCAGCGAGTTGCAGCTTGAATACCGGCAGGCCAATTTTTTGCAAACATCGCAATTCGGGTCGCACGTTCAGCCACAGAGGGATCGTCTGTAAGTTGGGCTGCATTGACATAATGCTCAAGCGCCAGATCCACTTCACCATATTGTCCTGATAACTCACCCACCAGCACTTCGTACATAAGCTCAGACTGGGCGCTATATTTCTCAGGATGAGGTTCACGAATCTGAATGGAGTCAGCCGAAGATAGGGTTTCGCCTGCCCCGCCTTGCATAGATGAGCAGCTGACTAGCCCAAATGCCAGCAAAATAGCTATTAAATACACCATAGGTGGGTAGAGAATCTGTCGAATTGTTGCGTTGATCTTCAATATACTGTGTTGCGTAGCGGGGTCTATTAGACTATACCTAATATTACTGTAGTTATCTGGGTAATGCATACGCATTTTGACAGTTATTACGGGTACTTAGACCAGATTTTATAAACCCTTTCAATCTATTAAACTCTAGTAAATTTATATTACTGTAGATCGCAAAAACCTTGTAATTTCATGCCCTTACTTACACTAGGTATCAACCACACCACAGCCCCTGTAGAGGTGCGTGAGCGCGTGGCTATAAATGAGCAAAACCTGGGGCATGCACTAAAAAAACTGATCGCCGTCCCTCAAGTTGATGAAGCCGCTATTATTTCTACCTGCAACCGCACAGAATTGTATTGTGAAGTAAACCATGTAGATAAAGGTAAGCAGGAAATTCTTGCTTGGTTAAACAGCTTCCACAACTTAAGCGCTAAAGATACGCAACCCTATATCTATGACCACTTGGATGACTCAGTAGTTCGACATATTTTTCGAGTTGCTTGTGGACTAGATTCCATGGTGCTGGGCGAACCCCAGATATTAGGACAGCTAAAATCTGCCTATCAGGATGCTGTGCAAGCAGAAACCCTGGGTAGAAATCTGAATCAACTTTTTCAACGCTCTTTCAATGTTGCAAAGAAAGTACGCACCAACACTGAAATCGGTGCAAATCCAGTATCAGTCGCTTCAGCTGCGGTTTCGTTGTCTAAAAATATTTTTGGCGACTTCAAAAAACTTACCGCATTACTAATTGGTGCCGGTCAAACGATTGAGCTTGCTGCAGAACACTTAAAAGGCTCTGGAGTGCAAAATATTATAGTGGCAAACCGCAGTGTTGAACGCGCACAAAGTCTTGCAGACAAAGTAGGAGGGCGTGGAGTTGGTTTAAGTTACATTAGCGAAGCATTACCTCAGTCTGATATTGTTATGACCGCAACTGCAAGCCCATTACCTATCCTTGGAAAAGGCCTGGTTGAAAGTGCAATTAAACAGCGTAAACACAAACCTATCTTCATGGTAGATTTAGCTGTCCCTAGAGATATCGAACCCGAAGTAGCAAAACTTTCTGATGTATACCTATACACTATTGACGACCTTCGAAATGTAATCGAAGTCAATATTACATCTCGCCAACAAGCGGCCGATGAAGCTGAAACAATTATTGACCATGAAGTATTAGAATACTCCCAATGGCTTAGGGGACAAGGTATTGTTGATACTGTGCGAGCTTATCGCAACAAAGCAGAAATGCATCGTGACGAGATATTAGAGAAAGCCCATAAAATGCTTGAGCAAGGCAAATCAACTGAAGAAACTTTGCAATTTATCGCACATACACTAACAAACAAACTTACCCATGAGCCTACCGAAGCACTACACACAGCAGGCAAACAAGGTAAAAATGAGTTGATTGATGCAGCACGAATCCTGTTAAATATACCTGATGATAAATAAACAACATAACATTTTACTCTCTCCCTCCAAGCGTACTGACAAAGACTTCGTTACGCCTCAATTCTATTAGCTTTAAAAAAACTTATATCCAGCATATATGCTCTTAATAAACAGAGCATATTTGAATAATTTTTTTGAAACTGAGTACTTGCTAATGAAAGATTCCATCCTGTTAAAACTCGAGAGCATAAAAGAACGGCACGAAGAGATTTCTGCCGAGCTTTCAGATCCTGATGTAATTAACAATCAAAACGAATTCACCAAGCTTTCTAAAGAGTACGCCCATTTAAGCCCTATTGTTGCAAAGTTCAATGAACATCTGCGAGCCGTAGAAGACTTGGAAACTGCACAAGAAATGGCAAACGATTCTGACAAAGACATGAAAGTCATGGCTCAAGAGGAAATAAAAAGCGCTGAAAAATTATTAGCACGGCTTGAGCTTGAACTGCAAACATTATTACTACCAAAAGATCCTCACGACCAAAGCAATGTGTTTTTAGAAATTCGCGCCGGAACCGGAGGTGATGAAGCAGCGATTTTTGCAGGAGATTTGCATCGCATGTATACACGCTTCGCAGAGCATAAGGGCTGGAAAGTTGAAGTGATGAATGAAAACGAAGGTGATCATGGTGGCTATAAAGAAATAATCGTAAAAATTATCGGCAAAGAAGTATTTTCTAATTTGAAGTTTGAGTCAGGTGTCCATCGTGTGCAACGCGTGCCCGAAACAGAGTCTCAAGGACGCGTGCATACTTCTGCTGCCACGGTTGCCGTCATGCCTGAAGTCGACGAAGTTGGTGAAATAGAAATTGACACCTCAGATTTACGCATCGATACTTTCCGTGCATCAGGTGCCGGTGGACAGCATGTCAACAAAACCGACTCCGCTATACGTCTCACGCATTTACCTACTGGTGTGGTAGTCGAGTGTCAGGATGAACGTTCTCAACATAAAAACAAAGCTCGTGCGATGTCACTATTAAGCGCCAAGCTGTTAGACCAAGAAAGAAAGAAACAATTTGACGAACAAGCAGAAAAACGCCGCAATCTGGTTGGCAGCGGGGATCGCTCCGAACGCATCCGTACTTATAACTTTCCACAAGGTCGTGTAACCGATCATCGAATCAACCTTACGCTCTACAAACTTGATGACATGATGCAAGGCAACGTGGACCAGGTAATTCAACCGTTACGCAGCGAACATCAAGCAGACTTGCTCGCCTCAATGAGCGAACAATAATTCGGAACATGACTTACAAAGAGGCTGTGGAACTTGCATGCACTACACTCTCATCCATAAGTGACAGTGCAAAACTCGATGCACAACTTCTGCTTTGTCATGCATGTAAATTTGAAGCAACTAAAATCATCGCATATCCGGAACAAGAGTTAAGCGAACCAGAGCTTGAAAAGTTTTCCGCTGATCTAAGCCGTCGAGCTAAGGGTGAGCCATTAGCCTATATCACCGGAAGCAAAGAATTTTGGTCTCTTGAATTCATGGTTGACAAACATGTGCTAATTCCACGACCCGACACAGAATTATTAGTAGGACTAGCTCTCAATGCCATCTCAAATATTGAGTCGCCATATATCTTGGAGTTAGGCACAGGCTCCGGAGCCGTTGCAATCGCTATTGCCAAAGAAAGAAATGATTGCAAAATCCAGGCAACGGACATCTCCTTACCCGCATTAGCATTAGCAGAACATAATGCAAAAAAACACCAGGTAAATATTAGCTTCATATATAGCGATTGGTATAAAAATCTGCCAAGCGATAAATATGGAAAATATCATATGATCATTTCTAACCCCCCATATATCGATACTAACGACAGGGAATTAGATCAATTCGTATCTCAATACGAGCCAAGACAAGCATTGATAAGTAAAAAAAATGGATTGCATGCTTTAACTGAAATAATAAATACCGCCCCAAGCAAACTACAACCTAACGGCATATTAATCGTCGAGCATGGTTTTCAACAAGCAGATTCAGTTAGTAAATTATTCTTTAATGCAAATATCAATAACATTTGCATGCATAAAGATTTAGCAGGAAACCCACGTTGTACGATGGGCGAAATGTAGGCATGGCGACTGCGAGCTAAAAGTCAAAAGCTATAAACCAAAATCAATAAAAGGTTTGGTAGAAAAATAAATAATGATCGCTGCAATACCAATATACAAAATTAATTGCACAGGGTTGCCCAACCAATCACTTAATACTTTTTGTTTTTTACCTTCACTTCTAGATAGTTTGTATTCTTCTCTTACTCTTATTTGACGATCTTTTTGATATTTATCAATTAAGCTTTTTGCCTGTTGCAATTGATTATCATCATGCAACCATATTGCCGGCATTGATACACCCCAGTTACCTGCTGGAGTTTCATAATGATCAATATTATTTTCATGCAGAAGCACGCGAATATCTTCTGCTTCATCTTCAGGAACGTTTCTAAGTCTGAATACTGGAACGGCCATAATTACACTACAGTTAACTCATAATGACTTGCCAGGATAATATAATAATTTCAATATGTTTTATTAATTATGCAAATGCTTTATGTCTACCAATAAAGAAGTCATCAGAACCGCATCATCTATAAACTGAATTTTATTATCGACGACCGGATATTTTTTTAACAAATGCTCCCTGACATGCTCTTCTATATCATCCAGCTCAAATAATTCCATACTCCAATCATGAAATTCTGTGCTGACAATACTTTCAAAATTAATTAATTCAACATCGTGATGTTGCTTATCTTTTATGATTTTCGCGTAAACTTTGTTAACAAACTTGGATTGTCCTTCCAGAACCTGTAGAAAACGACCATCCGCAACCGCCAAAATACCACAGATACCTAACTGTCTATTAACACTCGCTGCCCGGTTAGCCAACCTAGACAATGAATCAGGATTGAGCACTTCAGGCGTGGCAATACTTCTATAAATCAGACGACAGGGTTTCATTACATTTGTTATTTTTACATTCTTCAGAACATCATACACCAAAGATTTTGTAAATTAGGCAGCTATTATTTTAACTTGTTTTTAAGCAAATCATTTACTTGCTGGGGATTGGCTTTACCCTTGGAAAGCTTCATAACTTGCCCTACAAAAAAGCCAAACACTTTATCTTTACCTGACCTGTATTGCTCAACTTGACCGGGATTATCGTTAACCACTTGTTCAACCAAGCTTTCTATCTCACCACTATCGGTAATCTGCTTTAAGCCTTTCGCTTCAATAATCTCGTCAACATCACCCTCACCCGCGCACATCGCTTGAAAAACTTCTTTAGCGATCTTACTTGATATGGTGTTGTCTTCTATTCGCTCTAATAATCCCGCAAGCATAGCAGCCGAGACTGGACTATTTTCTATTTCAAGATTATCTTGATGTAGCACAGCACTGAGATCACCCAACACCCAATTGGCTGCCAATTTATATATTTTTGCCCGGGATTTTGAATTCGTTTCAGCATTTGAACTTTTTATAACTTGTTCAAAATATTCAGCAGTTTCTTTGCTGATCGCAAGATTTTCTGCATCATAATCACTTAAATCATAATCTCGTTTAAAGCGGGTAATTTTTTCAGCCGGCAATTCCGGTAATTGCTTTCTAAGTTCTTCAATAAATTCAGGCTCAATAACGACTGGCAATAGATCTGGATCAGGGAAGTAACGATAATCATTGGCCTCCTCTTTAGAACGCATCGATCGTGTTTCATCTTTATTAGCATCATACAAACGCGTCTCTTGAACAATCCTGCCACCATCTTCAAGCACATCAATTTGCCGCTCAATTTCATAGTGAATGGCACGCTCTACAAACTTAAATGAATTCAGGTTTTTAGTCTCGGTTCGTGTACCGAATTCCTCTTGGCCTTTAGGTCGCATTGATACATTAGCGTCACAACGGAATGAGCCTTCTTGCATATTTCCATCAGAAATACCTAGATAACGCACAATAGAATGTATCTTTTTCATATACGCCACCGCTTCTTCCGCAGAACGCATGTCCGGCTCCGATACTATTTCAATCAACGGTGTGCCACAGCGGTTTAAATCAATTCCAGTAGAATCCGGGAATTCCTCATGCAAAGATTTACCTGCATCTTCTTCTAAATGTGCACGCGTGATGCCAATCGTTTTTCGCTTACCATCACTAAGCACAATTTCTAAATTGCCGTGTTCTACGATTGGAAATTCTAACTGGCTAATTTGATAGCCTTTAGGTGAATCAGGATAGAAGTAATTTTTGCGATCAAACACAGAACGTTCAGCCACTTTTGCACCGACTGCCAAACCAAACATGGCCGCCATACGCACGGCATCTTTATTAAGCACCGGCAACACTCCCGGAAGACCCAGGTCGACAGCACATGCCTGGGTATTGGGATCAGCACCGTATGCTGTTGAAGCACCAGAAAAAATTTTGCTGTTGGTGGCTAACTGCACATGTATTTCTAAGCCAATAACGGTTTCCCATTGCATAATTATTTAAATACCTTACTCATTAAAATCCTCATTAACTCTAAAACCTCACTCACTCAAAACCAGGTGGTGATTTTTTATGCCAATCTGTATCTAGTTGATACTGATGTGCAAAATTCAACAATTTCTCTTCGTCAAAATAATTGCCAATTAACTGCATGCCTACTGGTAACCCACGCTGCTGACCACAAGGCACAGAAATGGCGGGCAAGCCAGCCAAGTTAATCGAGATCGTATAAATATCCGATAAATACATCGTCACTGGATCATTTGTTTTTTCACCAATCTTAAATGCAGGCTCGGGAGTCGTTGGACCCAAAATTACATCGACTTGTTCAAATGCTTTTTTAAAGTCATCGCTAATTAAACGTCGAACTTGTTGAGCTTTTAAATAATAAGCATCGTAATAGCCCGCAGATAACGCATAGGTACCAATCATGATGCGACGCTTCACTTCATCACCAAAGCCTTCACTACGACTTCGATCATACAAGTCACGCAAGTCTTGCGGATCTTCACAGCGATAGCCATAACGCACACCATCAAAACGCGACAAATTTGAAGAACACTCCGCGGGTGCAATCACGTAATACGCGGGGATGGCTAACTCAGTGTTGGGCAAACTAATAGCTTTTATCTCACAACCTTGTTGCTCGTACCACTTGATCGCACCCTCAATAATTATTTTCACACCTTCACCAAGACCCGCACTAAAATATTCCTCTGGTACTCCAATAATTTTGCCTTTCAACGAAACATTTAATGAAGCATTTAATGATTGGGTATATTCAGGAACCGGCTTGTCTAAACTGGTTGAATCTTTTTCATCAAAACCGGCCATAGCTTGCAACATATAGGCACAATCTTCAGCAGACTTTCCAAACGGTCCGCCCTGATCCAGACTTGAGGCATAGGCGATCATGCCAAAGCGTGACACCCTTCCATAGGTAGGTTTCAAACCGGTAATGCCACAAAGTGCAGCGGGCTGGCGTATTGA
The DNA here is from genome assembly GCA_964486815.1 of uncultured Thiotrichales bacterium. Classification (GTDB taxonomy): domain Bacteria; phylum Pseudomonadota; class Gammaproteobacteria; order UBA4575; family UBA4575; genus JABDMD01. The sequence goes on along the minus strand of CAZAOO010000013.1, from coordinate 5,575 downwards.
GCCACCCGTATCTGTGCCGGTTGCCAGCGGTGCAATACGCGCGGCCACTGCCGCTGCAGAACCGCCAGACGAGCCACCCGGAACACAATCTGTGTTCCAGGGATTTTTTACTGGACCGTAAAAACTACTTTCATTAGATGAACCCATTGCGAATTCATCCATATTCGTGCGACCAATCGTAACGCAACCCGCTTGATTCAATTTTTCAACAACGGTTGCATCATACGGCGCAATAAAACTATCCAACATTTTTGAACCGCAGCTTGTTTTAACACCATCCATACAAAAAATATCTTTATGTGCAATCGGCACACCTGTTAACAGGCTGTGTTTATTTTCTTTAATTAAGTTGTCTGCATGCTTAGCTTGTAATAGTGCCCGTTCACCTAACTCTGTTATGAATGCATTGAGATCGCTGAATTTTTGCATCCGCTCTACAAAACATTGAGCTAGCTCAACACTTGAGAATTCGCCATTACGTAAACCGTCAACCAGTTGTGATACCGAAAGTTCGTGCATGAATATTTAAATCGAAAAAATGTATTGCATACAAAGAAATGTTACTCAATAACCTTGGGCACCAAGTAAAGACCCTTGTCTGCGGACGGGGCTATTGTTTGAAACTTATCTCGTTGATTACCCTCAGTTACCTTATCTTCGCGTAATCGCTGAGTAGCGTCTAACGGGTGAGCCATAGGTAAAATATCTGTGGTATCTACGGCATTCATCTGCTCGACTAAATTAATAATATTGGATAAGTCGGTTGCATATTGCTCAACTTCATCTTGTTTAATCTGCAATCGAGCAAGATTAGCAATTTTTAAAACTTCTTCTGGTGAAATAGACATGAACGTTAACTTAAATCGGTTTGTTATTTGTTATGTATTTATTGTAGCGTGCCGACAAAAAACAACACTATCCATATCGCTTTTTAGCAAAGGAATAGCAGCTGATTTAAATCAACAATCAAATAACAAAACTACCATACTGATGACTTTAATATAATGGCTTGCCGAATATTTTAGCCACTGATAGAGTACGCTAACTCACGAATTTAACACCACAAATTATCCCTTATGTTAAAACGCTTCCTCGGGGCCTTTTCCAACGACTTATCTATTGATTTAGGCACTGCCAATACGCTGATTTACATGCGTGATAAAGGCATCGTCCTGAATGAGCCCTCTGTAGTAGCCATTCGCAGAAATCCCGAAGGCGGTCAGCGTACGGTTGAAGCCGTCGGCGCCTCTGCAAAGAGAATGTTGGGACGTACTCCAGCCAATATTGAAGCAATTCGGCCCCTGAAAGATGGCGTAATCGCTGATTTCACCACCTGCGAAAAAATGCTCCAGCATTTCATCAAAAAAGTGCACGAAAGGCGTTACTTCAGGCCCAGTCCACGTGTTTTGGTATGTGTACCGTGCGGAGCCACCCAAGTAGAGCGGCGTGCGATTAGAGAATCTGCCATGGGTGCCGGAGCTCGTAAAACCTATTTAATAGAAGAACCTATTGCAGCCGCGATAGGCGCAGGTTTGCCCATAGAAGAAGCGCGTGGCTCTATGGTATTAGACATTGGTGGTGGCACATCAGAAGTGGCCGTACTATCGCTCAATGGCATCGTATATTCATCTTCCGTACGCATAGGTGGTGATAAATTTGATGATGCCATTATCAATTACATTCGCCGCAACTATGGCGTATTAATTGGCGAATCAACCGCTGAACGCATCAAACATGAGATAGGCACGGCTTACCCAGGCAAAGAAATGATGGAAATTGAAGTCAAAGGCCGCAACCTGTCAGAGGGCGTGCCCAAAAGCTTCTCAGTCAATAGCAATGAAATTCTTGAATCGTTACAAGAACCTCTTTATGGAATCATCAGTGCGGTGAAAACTGCTTTAGAGCAAACTCCACCTGAACTGGGCGCAGACGTTGCAGATCGAGGCATTGTTTTAACCGGTGGTGGCGCTTTACTGCGTGACTTGGACCGCCTCATCATGGAAGAAACCGGTATACCAGTGGTGATTGCTGATGACCCACTAACCTCTGTAGCGCGTGGTGGTGGTCGAGCTTTAGAGCTCATGGATGAATTAGGCAACGAACTACTCACCGTCGACACCTAAGGAAGTCCTGATTTATCTCGATGCTTCATTAACAAATGAACTCAAAGTGTTCATGCTTGTATCAATACACTCCACCCTTTTCGTCATTTTTGCCCCACCTCAAAATAAATCAGAACTCCCAAAATTCATTATTGTTCTCGCTGACGAATATCAAGTTATTGGTTATTATTACGCACCTAATATGAGTGTAATACGCTAATCATGGAGACTTCGCTATAAAATCGCTGTTCGGCCATGGGCCTTCCACCTCTGCGAAATTAGTTTTACTCATCATCGCATCTATCGTAATGATGACAGTAGACCATCACTTTCATCACTTGAGCAAGGTACGGCAAACCATAAGCGTGGCCATGTATCCAATCGAATACCTAGCCAGCATACCTGCCAAGGTATACAACTGGGGGACAGAATCTTTATCAGACCGAAACAAATTACTACGCAATAATGCTGAACTGCGTGCAGAACAAATTCGTTTAGAATTACGGCTACAGAGACTCGCAACATTAGAACAGGAAAACACACGACTACGTGAAATGCTCACCTCTGCAAAGTACTTTGAAAAAGAACGCATCTTAATCGGCGAGCTGTTATCTGTTGACTTAGACCCTTACCAACAACGCATCGTCGTCAACAAAGGCACACGGGATGGTGTCTATGAAGGACAACCTTTATTAGGCGCAAGAGGTATCATTGGACAAATTGATAAAGCCGGTCCATTTAACTCAGTGGCACTTTTGGTCTCCGACCCGAGCCACGCTTTACTTGGTGTAATCGCACGTAGCGGACAACGTAGTTTAGTCGTGGGCACGGGCAACATACAACAACTTGAACTATTACACTTAACCAGTACAGCAGATATACAAGTTGGCGACTTAGTAATCACGTCAGGATTAGATGATCGTTATCCATCAGATTATCCGGTTGCAGAAATTACTAGCATCAAACAAGTCTCTGGTGACGCTTTTGTTAAAATAGAAGCCAAACCTTTGGTTGATTTAAACAGCATCCGTGAAGTGCTATTAATTTGGCCAAGTGCAGCAGATGCAGATTACAGTGCGGAAAATAATATTGAGAACACAACTGATAATAATGTTGCAGATCAAGTTTCAGGCACTCGCAATTGATAAGCAACCAGTTGGCAAATCATCAGTATTTTATAAGCGTTCATGAATAACTATAATAACTATGCGTAACTCTTCAGATTTTATTACCATCACGGTTACTTTTATCGTAGCAATGATGCTAATGATCATGCCCTTACCAGACTGGGCACGCTCCTATCGTCCCGAATGGATTGCATTAGCCCTTATCTATTGGAACATCGCAGTTCCACAGAAAGTTGGCGTTGGCATGGCTTGGATGTTGGGGTTATGCGTCGATGTAATTCAAGGTGCACTGCTTGGGCAACACGCACTGGGCTTTGCGATCACGGCCTATATTGCAATTCGTTTTCACCAACGCGTGCGTGTCTATCCGTTACATCAACAGGCCATGTTTGTCGGCATGATTTTATTACCTTACATGAGCATCAAATTATGGATTTTAGGCATCCTTGGACAAGACCCTAAAACCTGGGTTTATTGGGCACCGGTGATAACCAGTGTATTAATTTGGCCGTGGATATTTTTGGTGTTACGCGCAGTCAGAAAAAATGCTTCGATTTATTAACGCAGCTTAATCAAACTTCAAGTTCTTCAACTAGGAGTTACACGCTGAATCATGGCTTCAACTGCTTTTGAAGTATTTTCACGTTATTAGAAAACTATATAACTGATGGTTATATAACAATAATTATTACTGAACTATTCACCTAAGCCATGCTGATTAGACAGCTTTAGTAAGGACAGTAAGAGCGGTTATTACGATAATAATTGCGATTATTGTAACCGTAGTTATTTCCTCTGTAGGTATTTCGATTATACCGGTTTCCATAGTAACGATTGTCATACGATTTACGGTATCGACTCTCAAAATAATGCTTATTGCGAAGACGATGGGAATTATCATATCCCAAAGAATGATGCCTGTCGTAGCTAGAACCACCAGACTGTGATTGATCAAAGTATCTTGAGTTACTCATTACGTAGCGGTTAGTCTTCTACTACCGCGTTTTCCTGTATCCGCTAAGTTTTCGTGGTAGTACACCCAATAATTAGTACCCACAACAAAATCGGCACTTGCAAGAACTAAATTACCGCTTCCATTTGTTGCACCATCTATACCGCTTGCAATCAAGTTTGCACGTGTCGCGTCATATACCCAATATAAAATACTACTAACGCTCGCTTCTACACTGCCCGTATTATTAGTTAATGCCGGAACAGTAAGCGTGCCTATTACTGAACTCGCTAATGTAACCTCATCTAGAGAAAATACAAAACTCAGATCATTTACGACTAAGCTTTGCGATGCAGTTAATGAAAGATTGTCTACACTAAATACAAATGCTATGTCTTCAAGCGACAACGAATCATCAGTTACTAAACTTGGTACATCAACAAGAAAATTAAATAACAATTCATTAACGGATAAACTTGATATTTCTGTTAATGCAACATTATCTAAATCAAATGCTAAACTTAAATCATTAACAGACAGTGTATCAATTGAAGTTAACGTTGGAGCATCAACACTAAATGCAAAACTTATATCACCTGCAACAATGTCAGATGTAGCAGCCGCAACGGGAAGTATATCAAGTCGTAAAATGCCGCCAGGTTGTGATCCTGCTGGTTGAGCACCTGTGTCTAAATACGCTCCAGCAGTTGTAGTTGCTCGATCAACAAGACAAGCCGAGTATCCAGAATTACCAGTTGCGGTTGAATAATTTACTCTAAGATTAGAATTACCATCTACAACTGTGAACGGGCCTGTGTTTGACCTACCAATCCACATCGTAAGCAATATGGTTGCATCGTTTGTAGTCGTTGTGATATCTCTATCACCATCGCCGCCATCCATAAAGCTGGATGTAAATTCCACTTCCGCATTTTCTATAGGTGTGGTTTGATCAACACCCGTATAGACCGCCCATGCAATACCGATGTCTTGCCCTGTTTGCGAAATATCTACTGTAAAATCGTTACTGCCCGTTGTTGGGGCTACCAGGTAGTAAAGTGAACAGTGCTCATTGAATTGCCCCGTAAGACTGGTACTGGCAACGGCTAACGTCATAGACGTACCGTTGTATGCTACGTTACTTAATGTAGCTGGGCCTGTGTTTATCTCATGCGTAACCTGAACGACTAAAAGCCGGTCTGTACCTGTACCTGCATCAAATGTAAATGTATTAGTAGCCGTTGCCGATACATTAAAAGCACTCCCGCCAGTTGAATAAGCGATCGCCATTGTTTACGGACTACTATTAATAATCGTACACGGAACGGGGGTGTTATTGAGAATCAATAGGGTCAGACTCGATTGATTTTAATTGCTTCAGGCATTTTGCTTTC
>CAZAOO010000012.1:0-88276 GCA_964486815.1 uncultured Thiotrichales bacterium | reverse complement strand
AAGCCTTGCTTCTTTTGACTTGAATGCTTGGAGCGTCTGATGGTGCGTTGGGTGCCATCTATAATCTCTTATATGATGTTACCATCACTAAACAATGTCGAAACGATCAAGATTCATGACCTTATCCCATGCTTCAACAAAGTCCTGTACAAACTGCTGCTGTGAATCTTCACATCCGTAAAATTCAGCTACAGCGCGAAGTTGTGAGTTCGAGCCGAAAATTAAATCGAATCGTGTACCTGTCCACTTGACCTCGCCTGTTGAACGGTCACGACCTTCGAACACTTCAGCATCTTCAGAAATTGCTGTCCATACTGTGCTCATATCAAGCAAGTTTACAAAGAATTCATTAGTTAATGTTTCTGGTTGCTTGGTGAAAACACCATGTTGAGATTGTTCGAAGTTTGCATTCATAACGCGCATGCCTGCAACCAGAACGCTCATTTCCGGTGCACTCAACGTCATTAATTGTGCACGATCAACTAACAATTCTTCTGATGATACCGTGTGCTTTGCTTTCAAGTAATTACGAAAACCATCAGCAGTCGGCTCAAGCACATTAAATGATTCAATATCAGTTTGTTCTTGAGTCGCATCACCTCGACCCGGTGTAAATGGAACCACTACATCGTGACCAGCTTTCTTGGCAGCCTGTTCAACACCAGCACATCCGGCTAGAACGATTACATCAGCAAATGAAACAGCTTTGTCACTTGCTTGTGAGCTATTGAACGTTTGCTGAATATCTTCAAGGGTTTGCAGTACTGCTGCTAATTGGGTTGGTTGATTTACCGCCCAATCTTTTTGCGGCGCAAGACGAATACGCGCACCATTCGCACCACCACGCATATCTGAACCGCGGTAAGTAGAAGCAGAAGCCCAAGCTGTAGATACAAGCTGAGAAACTGTTAGCCCTGAAGCAACAATCTTGCCCTTTAAGTCAGTTATATCTTGATTATTGATTAATTCATGCGTTACCGTAGGTATTGGGTCTTGCCAAATAAGTTCTTCAGCAGGTACATCACTACCTAAATAGCGTGCACGTGGGCCCATATCACGATGGGTTAACTTGAACCACGCGCGAGCAAATGCATCTGCAAACTCTTCAGGATTATTATGGAAACGGCGTGAAATTATTTCATAAGCAGGATCCATTCTCATCGCCATATCTGCTGTCGTCATCATTGGGGCATGTCGCATTGGCGTATCATGTGCATCTGGCACCGTATTTGCAGAAGCACGATCTTTAGGTATCCATTGATGTGCACCCGCCGGGCTCTTGGTTAACTCCCATTCATGACCAAATAAGGTATCAAAATAGCTGTTATCCCATGTTGTAGGAGTTGGTGTCCATGCACCCTCAATACCACTGGTAATTGCATCACCCGCTTTACCGCTTTTATAGCTACTTAACCAACCAAACCCTTGTGCTTCTATACTTGCTGCTTCAGGTTCTGGACCTACATTTGCAGCATCACCAGCACCATGACATTTGCCGAAAGTATGCCCGCCAGCAGTTAGAGCAACAGTCTCTTCGTCATTCATTGCCATACGTGCAAAGGTTTCGCGAATATCTACAGCGGATGCAAGAGGATCAGGATTACCATTTGGACCTTCTGGGTTCACATAAATCAAACCCATCTGTACCGCGGCTAGCGGATTTTCTAAGTCACGTTCACCCGAGTAACGTTTATCACCCAACCATTCTTTTTCATTACCCCAGTAAATATCTTCTTCTGGTTGCCAAGTATCTTCACGACCACCTGCAAAACCGAATGTCTTGAACCCCATTGACTCTAGAGCGCAGTTGCCGGTCAAAATCATAAGATCAGCCCAAGAAATTTTCTTGCCGTATTTCTGTTTAATGGGCCAAAGTAATCTGCGCGCTTTGTCTAGGTTGGCGTTATCTGGCCAGCTGTTGATAGGCGCAAAACGCTGGTTACCTGACCCTGCACCACCACGACCGTCACCGGTACGATAGGTGCCAGCACCATGCCAAGCCATACGAATGAAGAACGGGCCGTAATGGCCGTAGTCTGCTGGCCACCAATCTTGTGACTGAGTCATTACATCACTAATATCTTTCTTAAGCGCATCAAGATCCAATTTCTTGAATGCCTCAGCATAGTTGAAATCTTGGTCTATAGGATTAGACTTAGATGAATGCTGATGTAGCATATTTACATTTAGTTGATTAGGCCACCAATCTCGGTTTGATGTGCCATCGTTAGAAGCGTTACCTTCTATGTGCATTATTGGACACTTACTCATTGAATTTTCTCCTATGCTTATACTAGAAATTATTAAACTAAGAGATTTATACACCTAGACCAAATATTTATCTAATTCATTAATTATGATGCAATGATCTATTTTATGAATGATTAAAATTTGTTGAGGATAAAGCTCATTTGATTGCTAGCAACACAACGCATTGACAAAAAAAGAGCGTGAATATCTGCCCCGATAGCTCAGCTGGATAGAGTGGCCCCCTCCTAAGGGGCAGGTCGTAGGTTCGACTCCTACTCGGGGCACCATCGACATGTACTCTCGAACAACTATTGGCCTATAACTTTGAATCGCTTCGCGATTACTTCATTCACGCGGAGTACCCCACGCGCAAGGGTGGTTCGACTCCTACTCGGGGCACCATCTATTGCCTTCTATGATGCGCCTCATAGTTAACAAATAGTTAGCAAATGTTAACTGTCGTAAAAAAGAACTGTAAACAATCGTAATTTCAATTTCATGTGCAGTATTACGACCCGTAGAGTGTGATATTAATAAGCTGTTGATTTAACAGAACTAATCTCACACAAACTATGAGTGAAATAAATACCTCAAGCAATTCAGCTTTACCCATGATTATCTCGTTTGCGGACAAATTAAATTCATATGCTCGCACTACACTCAACAAAGAACTAAACAGCTATGGGCTAAAATTCAATCAATGGCGATTAATACATACCATCTCCTCTAAATATATCTTTACTCCAGCAAAACTTGCCGACGAACTAATGATTGAGCGTGCGACGGTAAGTCGTTATCTTGATCAACTTGAAGATAAAAATTGCATCAAACGCACACATAACCAATTTGATCGAAGAGTTGTAGATATAGCGCTCACCTCAAAAGGTGAAAATATCGCTAAGCTTGGCATAGATTTAATGGACCAAGCCTATAGAGGCATACTTGCAGATTTATCCACAGCAGAAAACAAACACTTTTTAAGTTTAATTAAAAAACTTTCTGAGAATATTCCCACCCCCAGAGATCAAGATACAGCATAAAACCAGCCTTATCAGGCTGTAGCTATCTCGATATAAACAAGCAATTAAAATAACTGTGAGCATCAAAAATTCTCGCTAAATATTCCTATGTTGATGAATTATTACCCTTTATTTTTATAAGGATTATTTGTGTGTAAAGTTCATACTGATTTTAAAATCATAGAATAGATTCTCACAATTTCGTTTGCGAATTTATGGCTATCACGCAATACTTACTAGAGGTTAAGAAATGCAAATTTAATGCAAGTTTCTGGCTATTGTAAAACTATAAAAATATACTAACCATGACTGACCAACGTACAAATAGTTGTACTTTTTGGATACTAATTCCTTTTATTTTAGGCGTTACAGCACTTACTGCTTTATATTGGTACACCAAAGACAACAAAGCAGAAAGTATACAAAACAGCCTAAACTTCAAAAGCAACGAACTGCTTGAAGAGAAACAGGTTGGTGGCGCAATAGTCCATATGAATGGGCGCGATGTAACACTTACAGGAACCGTAGTAAGCCTCGAGCGCTCAAATGAAATAGCAAGCATAATTGCCTCGCTACGCGGGATTCGAGTTGTTGATAATCAACTTAAGATTGCTGAACTTGAAGTTGTTGAAATCGCACCGGAACTTATTCCTGAGCCTGAGCCTAAACTGGAACCTATTTCTGAACCAGAAGTAGCTCATACACCTGAACCAGAGCTGGAGCCAGAATTAAAGCAAGAAGCTCAAGCTGAAGTTGTTGAAGAGTTACTACAAACATTAGATCTTTCAGGAATCACATCCTTATTTGGTAGTAACGAAATTACTCCTGAAGGAAAGCTAATCCTTGATGACGTAGCTGCAATATTGACCGAGCACACAGAATTCAATATTGCTATTGAAGGACATACCGATAGTGCAGGTAACGAAAATCTAAATTTACAGTTAAGTCAACTGCGTGCGCAATCGGTTTTAAATTACCTAAGCAACACCGGAATACAAGCAGAACGCCTTACCGCAAATGGTTTTGGCGAATCTCTACCAATTTATGACAACGATACTGCAGAAGGTCGCGCATTAAATAGACGCATTGAGTTTAATGTAAGCCGAACACAGTAAAATAAAAGAGAATTAATAAAGAGACTATAACTATGAGCTATTTACTAAATGAATTATTACTTTACTTACTAGCTGCCGCAGTCATAGGCGCGGCATTTGGCTGGTTTATGCGTCGCTGCACTTGTAACCGTGATTTAGCTATCTTGCGTAGTGACCTTGAGTCTAAAATAAATTCTCAGGCAACCGAGATTAATACTCAAACGTATGAGTTAGAGAATGCAAAGAAGCAAGTGATTTCATACAAAACCAAGTATGGCGACATCCAATCTAAATATGATCGTCAGTGCGGTGACTTAATGCTGATGACTTCTCGTTGGCAAAATACATTAAAGAAAGCCAAGCAATTACCTATTCATCAAACCTGGATTAAAAATCTTCAACAACAGCTGCAACAGACGCGTAATGAACGCAACGATTTTGAAAATTTGGCCTGCCAGTATGTAGATATGCATGCAGATGCAAACCAAAAAATTAAACGTCTGAATAAAAAAGTTACTGATCAAGAGTCGTATAAATTCAGACTCAACGATATGATTGGCAAAGTGCAAAACCTCAACGATAAGGTTACTTGCTCAGAGAACGACATTCGTGGCTTATACGGCATGATTGGGCAAGTGCAAAGCAAGTGGAGAACTGATCGCACAGACACTGCTCGATTACGCGAGTTAAACCCTATGCTTGAACAAAAAGCTAGCACTGCTCAGACGGACTTACATGCTTATAAAAACAAAGCGCAAACTGAAATCTCGGAACTTCAAAAACTACGCAATAAAGACCTAGCAGAACAGAATTCCAGCTATCAACAGGAATTGACGAAGTTTAAAAAGCGGGTTGAGGAGTTAACCCCATTAGAAGCACCTAACAATGACAATAAGTTTAATCGGTTCATGGATAAAGTGCGACTCGCAGGAACCTCGAAGAACAACGTCTTAGGAAGAACTTATAAACAGATTAACGAACTGAAACTCGAATCAAGCGAAAAAGAACGCGTATTTGTAGACACCTGCGAAGAAAAAGATGCCGTGATTGATGATTTGCGTGAACAAGTACGTACAGCAGAAAATAGAGCACAGGCAGCGAGTGCTGCAGCTGTGCAAGAGTACAAAGGAAAAGTATCTACCCTTGAAAATGAATTAAAATCTTCACAACAAAACTTATCATTGTTACGCGAGCATGAACATACTATAGAAGCATTTAAGCTCAAACTAGCTAGACAGCAGCCGATCCCCACACTGAAACCTGCAACACCACCAGCAGCGCCCAGCAAGAAAAAAGCAACCAAGCCAACTAAGCCAGCAGCAGGTTTAAATGCTCCTGCAAAAGGCTTGAATATTGCAGCTGCCAAAGTCAAAGATGATCTGCAAGTAGTCAAGGGCATTGGCCCGGTAATGGAACAAAAACTTAATGAATTTGGTGTCTATTCATACGAGCAGTTGGGTCGTTTAAGAATTGCAGATATAAAAGCATTAGCTACAACACTTGGAAGTTTCCCTGACCGTATTGACCGAGACGAATGGGTTAAACAATCGAAAAAACTGTTTAAACAAAAGTATGGCCAAAAAATTGATTAGATAAATAGATTAATAACCTTAATCGTATTTTGATTTTACCTCAGGATTCAATTTGTCCTCATAGAACGTAAGCGCATCCGGGCTTAGTACTACATGATTGCCTTTGCTTGAATATAATTTCAAACCTTTAGTGTCTTTGTAATCCCAGTAACCAATTGGCTCATCGTGTGGTCCAAGTAACACGAATTGTCTAGATTTAATCTTGTCAGCGAAGATAATATCTGAGCCTGTATCCGGTGATATCGCGTCATACATCATAAAGCCAACCAACACCACAATGGCTATACGCATGGTAAACATAATACGCTCTAATTTTACAATTCTTTGCTCTAAACCCGGTGTAACCTCTGACATCCTCCTCTCCTTATTAATTTATTTTAAATTGCTAACAAACTCGGCAATTCGCCAAGCATGTTAATTTCTGCATCAGGCGTGATATTTTCTAACCAACTCTTATTCGAGGGATTAAACCACAACGATCTCCAACCGCTATTCATCGAACCAAGCACATCATTGATAGGATGATCACCTACATAAAGCAGTTCATGCTTTTCTAAATTCACTTTGTTGCGTGCATAATCAAAGATAGCTTGATCCGGTTTCGCTGATCCTGCATCTTCTGCGGTTACAACAAAATCAAACTTATCACTCAAACCTATCACTTCAAGATCTGCATTACCATTGGTTATTACACCGGTTTTAAAATGACTATTTAGTGTATGTAGGGTTGGCAAAGCATCATCATACAAAGTTACTTTATTTCTATGCTGCCTAAAAACTGCCAAACCGTCTATTGCCAGATCGGCTGGATAATCAAATTTTTCAGCCAAATATGCCAAAGACTGCTTACGAAGAGCGGTAAAATCATGTGCGATATGTGGATTTTGTATGGCAAAGCTTGCTCGTTGCTCGCGCATACCTTGCAACGAGTATTCATCCGTTATACGCGGATACAAGCTCTCAAGCCATGCATACAATTCTGTTTCAGCATTCAGTATGGTGGGCTCACACGGCCACAAGGTGTCATCCAAATCAAATACAACACAACGAATTTTAGAAAAATCACTCATGCTTACTGTCCTCGCTTACTGCCCTTGCATAGTAACGATGACCTGTCTCTGATGCGCTATTGTACGATGCTCCCAAAGATAAACTCCTTGCCAAACTCCCAAACCAGAAACACCGTCAGTGATGGGTATACTTAATTCAGTTTGTGTCAGAACCGTACGAACATGAGCAGGCATATCATCGTGCCCTTCGGCAGTATGTGTAAACATTGAATCACCATCAGGACATAGATTTGACATAAAGCTTTCGAGATCATCTCGCACTGCCGGGTCTGCATTTTCACAAATAATTAATGATGCACTAGTATGCTGAATAAATAAGTGGCATAGGCCAAGCTGAATACCGGAATCTTGTATCATTCGCTCTATATCACTTGTGATCTCATAGGTACCTCTACCGGAAGAGTGTATCGTTAATTTATCTTGCCAATACATAATTTAATTAAGGAATATTTGCTTTATTATCAAGTCTGAAGAATCCAATTCTACCCGCAACAAGATCTGAATGAGTTAAGATTCTGATTCATTTTATAAACTGATAATGCACAAAGTGTAGTTAAAATATGAGTTCAATGAGTTTTCGGCGCAATAGTACCGCAGTAGAAGTGGGCAGTGTAACCGTTGGGGGTCATTCTCCTATTGTCGTCCAGTCAATGACCAATACTGATACTGCGGATATAGATAAAACGGTAGCGCAAGTCACAGACTTAGCCCATGCAGGATCAGAAATTGTACGCATCACTGTCAATAACAAGGATGCAGCAAAAGCAGTTCCCGCAATACGTGAGCAGCTGGATGCTGCAGGTTTAGATGTACCACTTGTAGGCGACTTTCATTTCAATGGTGGTCGCTTATTAAAAAAATACGCTCAATGCGCAATAGCGCTAGACAAATATCGTATCAATCCTGGCAATGTTGGCCACGGTGACAAACAGTTTAGTGAAATCATCGAGATTGCATGCGCAAATAACAAACCTGTTCGCATTGGTGTTAACTGGGGTAGCCTGGATCAGGATTTGCTAGCCAAAATGTTAGATGAGAATAAAGTATCATCGCAACCCAAAACATTACCAGAGGTGATGCATAACGCTTTAATTACCTCTGCACTAGAAAGTGCTGCGCTCGCAGAAAAAATAGGTCTAGCACATAATAAAATTATTCTTTCTTGTAAACTCAGTGAAGTACAAGCGTTGATCCGCGTCTACCGTGATCTCGCTAAACGCTGTGACTATGCATTGCATCTTGGCTTAACCGAAGCGGGCATGGGCAGCAAAGGTATCGTCGCATCAACGGCAGCTCTTGCAATACTTTTACAACAAGGCATTGGCGACACTATCCGCATTTCGCTTACGCCCGAACCAGGTGGAGCACGCACTCAAGAAGTTATTGTTGCACAGCAGATATTACAAATGATGGGCCTACGATCCTTTACTCCAGAAGTTACCTCATGTCCTGGCTGTGGACGAACTACAAGTGAATACTTTCAATACTTAGCAGCTGATATTGAAGATTACTTAAAAACTCAAATGCCTGTTTGGAAACAGCAATACAATGGGGTTGAAGAAATGAAAGTTGCAGTTATGGGCTGTGTAGTAAATGGCCCTGGTGAAAGTAAACATGCAAACCTTGGTATAAGCTTGCCTGGCACCGGTGAAGCACCCATTGCACCGGTATATGTAAATGGCGATAAATTTACCACCTTAAAAGGTGAAAATATCGCGGAAGAATTTAAAACCATTCTGAATGAATATGTTGCGCAACACTACAGTTCTGCTAAATAAAATAATCCACCTATGCTTTTTTTGCGTCTACTATTTTAAGCTTGGTTTTTTGTTTCACTTCAAACTCTTTCATCCACTGATCAAAAAAGTGTGACTCTAATGGCTGCGTGAAGAAAAACCCTTGCGCCTCAGCCACATTCATATTGCGAATTATTTCCAGTTGCTCTTGCGTTTCTACACCTTCAACCAAAACGTTTTTAGATAAAGATAAACTCAATTTAAGAATACCATTAAAAATATCATAACTATCCTGATCTGACTCTATTTCATTCAAGAAGTAACGGTCTATTTTAATAGAATTTAGACCAAGCGCTTTAATCGATTTCAACGAAGCCTGCCTATTACCAAAGCGGTCAATTGCAGTTGAAACATGCAAACTCTTAAGGAAATCTATATTCATTAACATAATATTAGATTTTTCAATAGGAACAGTGTCAGTGATCTCAATCTCCAATGAGCCTGGAGGCAGATTCATCTCTCCCATATACTTTTGCAGTTTTTCTTTACACTTTTTAGACTCTAACTCACGTACCGATAAGTTAATATTCATCCTGAAGTTGTCGCCATAAATACCACGCCAATTTCTAAGCTGATAACAACTCTGTTCAATTACCCATGAACCAATTTTAACAATTAAGTCTGACTCACAGGCTAGTGGTATAAAACGCTCGGGCTCTACAATTTCACCATCTGTACGGCGCCACCTTATCAAGGCTTCAGCGCCTATTACTTCCATATTTTGTATATCTATAATAGGTTGATAAACCAAGAAAAATTCCTTTTGCTGCAAAGCAAATTCAATATCAGACACTAACGCCAAACGTTTTGAAGGCGAAGTCCCCATATCTTGAAGATAAAACTTATAGCTCGGTCCTATCGTATGTTTTGCGAAGTACATAGCAGTATCTGCATTACGAAGTAAACTATCCTCATTATTTGCATCATTCGGGAAAACTGAAATACCTATACTAATCGACATTCGAAACTCTGTTTCCTCAACAACAATAGGGTCGTACAACGACTCTATCAGTCTTTGTGCAATTACTTCTATATCTTCACGATTACCCATATGGGGCACCAGTAAAGTAAATTCATCACCGCCCAAACGTGCTATAGAATCTATATCCCGCAAACATTTTTTCAGGCGCAATGCTGCACCTTGAATGACTTTATCACCAACATGATGACCAAAAGAATCATTGACCTTCTTAAAATCATCCAGGTCGATAAACATCACTACAACAGATTCTTTCTTTCTCTCTGCCTCCGCTATAGCTCTTTGCAGTCTATCTGTAAATAGCGATCTATTTGGTAAACCGGTAAGTGCATCATGGAAGGCTAAATGCGTAAGTTGCTTTTCTAATGCTCTACGTTCATTAATTTCTTGCTCAAGCTCGGTCTCGCGAGATGCAATCTTTTGCGCTTGTTTAGCTTTTTTATCCTCTAACAAACTTTTCAGCAAATCATTTTCACGCACTTGTTTTGCTTGAGACTGTTTCGCTTCGTATGCATCAGGCACATGCTCTATTATGAGCAACATTTTATCGACCTGACGCAATGCAGTTGCCTGAAAAGGCAAACTATTATCTGTTGTATCAATTTCAATCCAAATTGGTGAAATTTTACTCTCTTGAGCCGTTGCCCACATATGATGGACTTCTTCTTCAACAAAAGTACTTAAAACATTTGAGGTAAGCGAATGAATTCGACCATCACCAGCATCTTCATCCAACTTTGCCAGTAACGAAAACCATGCAGGCTTGGGAGATATTAAGCGAATGCTTTTATCCTGCTCCTGCTCTAATACTACAATTCCCAATCTTCTATATAAAGAGACAAGTGTTTCGAAATTTTTAGTAGACATATCGTGATTTATAGCCAGGCAGTTAAGAGGTTGAATTAATTAATATAGGCCTCAAACATCACACAACGCAGCGATTGACACCTAGCATTACCTGCAATTTCTGATCGCACTACATAACTTCCCAAGCCTTTTGCAAGCAATATCTCATCAACTACTCCCATTGTCGCTAAAGCTTGATAAACGCCTCTAGCGCGGTTCTCGCTGATTGATATGTTTATTGATGAAGTTCCTGAGGTATCGGCAAATCCAAGTATTCCAAGCTTAAATTCTCTTCCCATCTTATGAGTGAGTATTTGCAAATCATTAATTTGATTACTTATATAAGCAATTAATTTTAAATCATCGGAAGTTAATTCGCTTGAGTTTGGGGTAAATTCTATCACCACATCCTCAATAGAGCCGACGAGTTGCAGCATCGCTTGCTGAAGATTTTCTATTTCACGTAACTGGCTTGTGTCTATACTGCTCACTCCCCATATAAACGGCAACTTGCTTGGCAAAGCGGATATCCAATCAGATTCTGCTTCGCCCTTGACGGTCAGAATACCATTTTCTATGTTAGTGACAATACCAGCCGGTGGACTCAGCACTTCTAATAATCGCCTTTGAACGATCTCCTTTTCGTTGGAATAATAGGGCTGCATCTTCAGCTTTACAGGCTTATCGAACTCCTGATTCGCGATAATCATTTTGCTCGGGTCTTTAGACAGAGGATCACGCAACCCATTTACTATATATTCACCATTCTGCTTAGAGTGATTCAGTATTACGATTCCCGGCTCTGCTTGTAGCTGCTCTACTACATCATTCCACTTATTTTGTTCTATATTATTAAACAACCACCATACAAAAGGCGCTAACAGCAGTAAACTGATCGCTATAATCGCTGACCAAGGTAGTTTTTTCTTATCTGCTAATTCAAGCCCATCATTTTTCTTTTTACTTAATAAGCATTTATCTAGCTGCTCATAAGTATCTGGGAATTCATCTGCAACACCGTTATATGACTCCAGTTTACTAGCAAACAATCGATGCAACTCTTCCACTTGCTCACGAATTGTTATCTGTAAATCTGACGGAATTACGCCTCGTACGGCTGCTACAATGATAGCGTGAGGCCCCGCCTCGAATAAAAGATTAAGCTGTCCAAACTTAATTGACTTCACGTTTTGCTGTTTATCAACCACGAATGAATCTTTTACAAATTCAGTAACTGCAGTAAGCATACCAGACACCATATCAGGATCTTTAACAATCGCATTTGCAGAGGTAAGGTGATTTATAAGAAGACTTGTTTCTCGATGAATTAAAAATACTTGTTCAACCTGATAGATCACTGTTTCAGACAACATGACTTCAGCAAACGAGCGTTTTGTTCGGAATGCATTAATACGCCACTTGATCGAACGCGCACTTAAACTATTCTCCAACAACTGATTTACCTGCTGCATCATGGCCGTTACAGTTTCGGATACTGACTCTCTTATTGCAGGGCCCATCACCGGGAACAATGCATTGGCTAATCGTTTTGGGTCACGTTTAGCCGAGATACGGATCGCATCTTCTATAGAAGGAACTAATGCTTGGGAAACAGAATCATCTTGTTTACAGCGGATAGCAATCGCTTCCGACACAACTTGAGATATTTTCTCGCTTGTGTGTGAGTGACTAGAAAACTCTTTCTGCAGACGCAGTAAGTCTTCATACTCAGTACCTAACAAAAGATTACGCAAATGCTGAAAATCATTTTCACCATCTGATGGAGGCAAATCATCCTCGATTTTTGATTCGCCCATTATTTTATTTTGATGCAACATGACTTTCGTCATACACGAAGCGTTAGATATCCTCGCCTACGAGCCCTCTAATTCTTTTGCGAATTGACTAAACAGTGCCGCCAAAGATTTACGATCTACTTTTTTATCCTGCAGAGAACTCATCATTTGATTTAACTGTTTGTTTGATTCCTCTTCCTGATCATTCAATGCCTGATCTATTCTTTTAGTTTCTAACTCAATTTTTGTCAAAATATCGGAGTTTATTCTTGAGATGCTAGAATTTAGCTCTTCATTATTTGCCAGCCGATCCGTCTCTTCAGCTTGCAAACTGTTATGCAGTTGCTGAAACTTTTTTTCTATTATATCTCTCATCTCAGCAACTGAAGCATTCAACTCTTTACGCAATGTCGAAATATTATTACTTAAACTTTTATCAAGCGCTTTGTAATCGCTTTGCAGCTCGGCCACATGCTCACCAAACAACATGTCGCGAATTTGATCTAGCTTATTAAGCTCTCCTGCGAGCTGTACATCGCTGATTTTTCCATTACTGGTTTTGACTTCTTGCACAGAAGCTCGATTTACATCTACCTGTTCTGTTGCAATCGATACTTCATGTTTAGAATCGCTCATAATTTTATTACTTAATTTCATATCACCTATAGAACTATGACAGGATCGTTACATTACATTCCAAGCTAATCAGCATACATAGATTAAAAAAGCTACTGATATTGTACACACAATAATATGCCACAAACCAGGATACAGACTGAAAATAATTCTTGTAAAAGCATGGAAATAGCGATGTTTTACACTATCTTGAGCTGTCAAGAACGGCTTAGATAAAGCAATCTTCCTTCTATCGCATGGTTACAACGTGCGATCTCAAGCCTGTGGTTAGCTTCTTGTGTGGCGCCTTAAAATAAGTGTTTAACTTTGCCATATAATTTTTAGGAGTAAAGTCTTGGGGCAATCTGAACAGATAGATATAACTGATTTTCCTGACTTATGGGGTTTAACCGCTAATGAGGTAGCCAATCGAAGGCCAACCGCAAGACTTAGTCTGCAGGAATATCACATAGATCAGGATAGCGATGCAAAGAGCGAAGTAAGAGCCATTGAGAGCGTAGCATTTTATCCGTTATACCTATTACTTAAGAATTTAACACCCTTTAATTACTCTATCGAAAAAGATCACGAAATCCCTAAATCTTTTATTCCAGTTTTCTCAAACGCTATCAAGTTATATCAGTTATATATATTTTTTGTCTACGCAATCAGTGAATTAGGTAGCATACATGCAGAAAGAATTCTTGAAATACAAAGCAAGCACGTAGAGAAATGGATGGATAGAAACAATACATTTGCACTTGCTGCACGTTTTGATGACATATCAATTGCTGCCAGAAAACACACCAAACAGCATTTATCAAATTTAGAATACGACTCTCTAGACATTCCCATTGAACAATCCATTGCAAAAATTTTCTTGATGCAAAACAAGGAATCGCCTTTGCATATTAAAGAGAGCAGAAGATCTTCAGAACGCGAGGTTAATTTTCGCGGCATGGATCTTGCCTTAGCTGATCATTTGGGACTTGCTAAAGATCGTGCACTTGAGGTGTACGCGCACTACTACAACATTGTAATCGTCGAGGTTTAAAAGCCATTCATCAAAAACACTGATAGGTGGTGAACTAATCCAGACGGCAGGCTTACGCAAAAGATTGAATCAACGAGATATATTACACAATAATACAATTATAGTTATTAACAATATTCAATTAAGAAAATACATGGAAATAATTTTTTTAAAAGGATAAGTAATGAAAGTATTTATCATTGATACGTGTAAATGGTATGTAGATGAAGAGATGGATGATGCTTCTAAACTTGATGCTATTGAAAAATTCAAATCTAGATATGAATCTCTATTGGGCTTCTTGCTCGAAAGTCAGCTTTATAAGCGTGCTTTACCCAAGTCATTTGAGGACTGGCAGAGCTTAGAAATAAAACTATCGGACTTTACTGAAGAAGGGTTGGAATTGGTTATGCAATGCCATGACCAATGGTTAGACAGTGTTGAAAGAGGTGTTAACCCTAAGAATATAAAATTATGGGAAAGAGAGTTGTATAAAATTCGCCAAGACCCGAACGAGAGTATGATTCAAACACTTAATTAAACTGCAGGTGCACCCAAGGTATATAAGTAGAATTCATAAGTTACCAGACCAAGATAAATAAATACCGCTGCAATCAAAACAACATCTACACGCAGAAAGTTAAATAGCTTGATTCGATTATGTGCGACTAGAACAACAATGCATAAAGCGGTAACAATAATTTTAACCCAGATAAAATAACGAGTACCTTGATTAATCAGCTCATTCATTATCGGGTTTAGCTCCACCGCCCCTAATGACAATAATTTCATAGTCATTGCCGCATCCAGGCATGAAAGCAATAACAAGCTAAGCGAAAGCACTAACAGCTTGACGTCATACCAATCACTATATTGATATAGATTTTCAGCACGCCGTGGGCCACGTCGTCTCGCTAAAAATAAGCCATACATAAACCCTTTTAGAGTCGGTCTGCGCCGATCATTACGGTCACGTCGCTCTAATGCAAGCTGGGCATCGCTTACTTCATCTTCAGATTTGTTCATATGACTTCACTAAATACTTACTCCAACTCTGCAGTGTTCCAAAACCAGTCTTTACAATATATCAGCAGTACCCATAGTCACTAATTATAGCGGCTTGATCAACGGAATTGCGTCACACTTTTTATATAAAACCGTATATTTATCTGGACTATATCTTCCTGAACATACTGTTACAAGACACTAAACTCACGCTTGCTCAGAAGCTTAGTTAATCTTTATAGGCTAAATTACTAGAATTGTAAGTTAATTAGAGATTTGTAGCCCAACCAACCTATTCACCATCACGCAGAGCACGACGAAGGATTTTCCCGACATTTGTCTTAGGAAGATCTTCACGAAACTCAATATGTTTGGGCCATTTATATCGAGTAAGTCGATCTTTACAGTATGCCAGCACATCCTCTTTGGTAAGCGCAGGATCTTTTTTAACAATAAATAGTTTAACTACTTCACCTGACTCATCATCATCAACACCTACAGCAGCGACTTCCAACACACCTGTCATAGATTGCACCACATTTTCTATTTCGTTTGGATACACATTAAAACCTGACACCAGAATCATATCTTTTTTACGATCAACGATACGAACAAAACCATCTGCGGAAACCATGGCAATATCGCCTGTTCGCAGCCAGCCATCATCACTTAATACTTCTTTAGTCTCTTCTGGTCGATTCCAGTAACCTTGCATTACCTGAGGGCCACGCACGCATAATTCTCCGGCCTCTTCTATAGAAAGATGATTACCATCATCATCTTGAATTGAAATTTCTGTATTCGGAATCGGCAAGCCAATAGTGCCATTGTATTCCTTCAAATCAAATGGATTCATGGTAACCGCTGGAGAAGCCTCGGTTAACCCATACGCTTCTGCAAGCACACAACCTGTAGTCTGATGCCATTCTCTTGCGACAGACTCCTGAACCGCCATGCCACCCCCCAACGTAACTTTAAGGTGCGAGAAATCTATATCAGAAAATCCGTCAGTATTTAACAATCCATTGAACAAAGTATTTACACCAGTAATTACAGTAAATTTAATGTTACTTAGTTCTTTTACAAAACCCTTCATGTCGCGTGGATTAGTTATAAGGTAATTCAAGCCGCCAACTTTTGTAAATAAAAAGCAGTTCGCAGTTAAAGAAAAAATATGATAGAGCGGTAATGCTGTAATAACGATTTCTTTTCCTTCCTCTAATACGGGCCCAACAAAAGCCCCTGCTTGCGCAACATTCGCCAACAGATTGCCATGTGACAACATGGCTCCTTTTGCTAAACCGGTAGTGCCGCCAGTAAATTGTAAAAATGCTAAATCCGCTTGTGTAAGCTCAGGCTTAACCAACTGCCTTTGTTGCCCAGTTGCCAAAACCTCGTTAAAAGATATAACATTTTCTAGCGTATACTTTGGAATCTTCTTTTTGACATACTTTAGAACAAAATTTACCAATAACGATTTAGGAAAACCGAGCATATCACCCACTCGCGTGAGAATTACCTTCTCTACAGCAGTCTTATCAACCACTTCTGCCAACACATCAGCAAAGTTTTCCAAGATAACAATGGCTTTAGCACCAGAGTCTGTAAGATAGTGCTCTAGTTCGGGAGGTGTATATAAGGGATTTACATCTACTGCCACTAGCCCAGCACGTAACACCCCGTACAGCGCCACTGGGAATTGCAAAATATTGGGCAGCATAATGGCGACACGGTCGCCTTTCACTAAACCTAGCTCAGTTTGCAAATAAGCAGCAAAATTATAACTTTCAATATTAAGTTCAGAAAAACTTAAACTAGCCCCCATATTCACAAAGGCTGGAAGATGACTATGGCGTTCAGCACATTCATCAAACATATGTGCTAAGGAGTTATATTTGCCTAATTCGGCAAACTCAGGAACGTCTTTTGGATAACTTTTTAGCCAAACTTTTTCCATATAACACCGCCATTATTGAATATAAATTTTATGCACAGAATTACCCGCTGCACATAACAAGTCATAGCTTATGGTCTCAGCATGTCCTGCCACCTCAGCAACACATATAGACTCTCCCCACAATTCTGTTATCTCACCCACTTGTGTTTCAATACCGGTTAGATCAACCGCAATCATATCCATTGAAACCCGTCCTACAATCGATGCTTTTTTAGCACCAATTAACACGCTCGGAGCTGTTTTGAGATGCCGAGGATAACCATCTGCATAGCCTATTGCTATGATGCCAATTAGCATATCACTAGGGCAACAAAAATCTCCACCATAACCAACTTTTTCGCCTTTTTTACACGGTTTGATAGAAATAAGCGGTGCGTGCAAACTCATAACGGGACGTAACTCTATTGATGAATGTGTATCTTGTTTATTAAGAGGATTGATACCATACAAGACCAAACCCGGGCGCACCCAATCACGATGGCTCTCAGGCCAGGCTAATATAGCTGCAGAATTTGCAATACTTTGCTCATAAGACTTATCCGCAACAAGCTGATCAAACTGTTGCAGTTGTTTAGACGTGTATTGATTTGCAATCTCATCCGCACAAGCTAAATGCGTCATAAGACGTATAGTAGATTTCACAGATAGCGTTGCTTTTACGTCAACAAGAACATCATTAAATTCTTCAACAGAAAATCCTAAGCGATGCATACCTGTATCACATTTAAGCAATACATTTAATGTCGGTGCATCCGCAATGCTTTTTAAAATTACTAATTGTTCTTTATTGTGAATCACTACTTGAACATCATGCAGGATAGCCTGCTTCAAGTCATGGCTATTACTAAAGCCTTGTAATGCCACAATCGGTTGTCTGATACCGTTGGCACGTAAATCCAATGCCTCGTTAACATGGGCAACAGAAAAGGCATCAGCATCCCCCAAGCTATTACAAATCTCTAACATGCCATGACCATAAGCATCTGCTTTAACCACTGCCATGATCTTGGATTTACTTGCAAGCTTACGGATCGTTGCAAGGTTATATTTTAAATTACTTAAGTTGATACGCGCGAACGCGGCACGCTTCATATATTGCTTCCATCATCAGGAGCACCATTATCGCTAAACTTCTCAGCTGGGAAACCACCGCCACTATAGCTGTCACTACTAATACCGCTACCGCCCATACCACCAGTATAAATTTCCGGTACATAGTTTTCGAAACGAGTGTATTTACCCAAGAAAGTCAGTCTAGTTTTAAATATTGGGCCATTACGTTGCTTAGCAATAATGATCTCAGCAGTACCTTGCTCAGGTGAATCTTCGTTATAAACTTCGTCTCGATAAATAAACACAATTAAATCCGCATCCTGCTCAATCGCACCCGATTCACGCAAATCAGACATCACTGGCCGTTTATCTTGACGCTGTTCTAAACTTCGATTCAACTGAGAAAGCGCAATCACCGGAACATCCAACTCCTTAGCAAGCGCTTTAAGAGAGCGAGATATTTCAGAAATTTCAGTGGTACGATTTTCTTTTGTCCCACTGACTGTCATCAACTGCAAATAATCTACAACAATCAAAGATAATCCGTGCTCACGCTTCAATCTTCGAGAACGCGCACGTAATTCTGTAGGAGAAAGCCCAGCAGAATCATCAATAAACAAATTAGATTCAGACAACATAGACACTGCACTGGTAAGGCGCGGCCAATCATCATCCGTCAACTTTCCTGTTCGTATACGTTGCGCATCAATACGACCCATAGAAGAGAGCATACGCATGGTTAATGACCTACCCGGCATTTCCATACTGAAAATTGCTACCGAAGCATTACTACGTAATGCAGCATACTCAACCATATTCATTGCGAAGCTGGTTTTACCCATTGAAGGACGACCTGCAACAATAATTAATTCACCATTTTGCAAGCCAGCTGTTTTTTCATCAAACTCATCATAGCCAGTAGCTAACCCGGTAATATTGTCACCACGTTCAAACAACTCATCAATTTGTTCTACTGTGGTTTTCAACAATGATTTTATATTTTGAAATCCATTGCCAGAATGTGTACTGTCATCAGCAATCTGAAATACTTTTTGCTCAGCCTGATCCAAAAGCTCGTTCACATCCCGACCTTCTGGCGACAATCCACTGGATGCTATTTCATTTCCAGCAGTAACCAGTTTTCTTAGAATAGATTTTTCACGCACGATATCCGCATACGCGCGTATGTTTGCTGCGCTAGGCGTGTCATTGGCCAGTGTACCAAGATAGGCGAGAATGTTTGTGTCAGCAATTTCTGACTTTTGACGTAACAAGTCCGAAAGTGTCAGCACATCAAATGGCTGACGTTTATCAACCAATTCACTTATACTACGAAATATGAGTCTATGATCGAAGAGATGAAAATCAACTTCATTTATTCGATCCGCCACCTGATCCCAGCTAGCGTTATCGAGAATTAATCCGCCGATTACGGCTTGTTCAGCCTCTACGGAATAAGGAGGCGTGCGTAGGCTTTCTGTAGTTGTCGCCCCAAACTCTGTTCCAAGCCTGGTTAATTCAGCCACAACGTTGTATTAGCGTTATAAAGCATCTCTAAAACTTATTCTTCACCAATAATTTTCAAGTTAATGGTCGCATTAACATCAGTATGCAAATGAATATCAACCTGGTATTCACCCGTATGCCTATAAGCACCATCTGGTAAGCGAACTTCTTTTTTCTCTACATTCTTGCCGGCTTCATTTAGAGCATTTACAATATCTACCATACCGATAGAACCAAACAACTTGCCTTCGCCAATTGACTTAGCCGTAATGCTGATTTTTGCACCATCCAGTGCTAACTTTCTTGCTTCAGCACTAGCTCTGGTTTCAGCTGCAATCTTTTCCAACTCTTCTCTACGCGCTTCGAACTCAGCTATATTAGCAACGGTTGCAAATTTTGCTTTACCACTTGGTATTAAAAAATTTCGTGCATAACCGGGACGCACCTTAACCTTGTCGCCAAGATCACCAAGGTTATCAACTTTAGTAAGTAGTATTACTTCCATAATCTTCTCTTTGTTTTATCTAATTATAATAAAAAACGCATCACTGGATCGCTTATTTATTAACCAAAATGCTGTGATTTAATTACCCAGCTAAATGCATGGATAGTTATTTCTTAACAATATCTAAAAATGCAAAATTTTACACTGACTTTAATTTAGTGATTATCACTATATGGCAATAACGCTATGTATCGCGCGCGTTTTATCGCAGTAGACAATTGACGCTGATATTTTGCTTTTGTACCGGTAACTCGACTAGGAATAATCTTTCCAGTTTCTGTAATGAAATCTTTTAAGATCGCAGTATCTTTATAATCTACTTGTTCGATGCCTTCTTCAGTGAAGCGGCAGTACCTTCTTCTACGAAAATAATGTGCCATGTTTGTACCCTTTTAAATTTAATGTGATATTACGTTTAACTTTCAGCCTGTTCTTCGACAGCAGCTTCAGCATCGTCTTTAACTTCTGTAGCGGTTTCTTCTGCTGCCGGTGATGGTTCAGGTTCTGGTTCAGGTTCAGGTTCTGAACTAGTTTCTTCAGCAGATGCAGTGGCTTCGCTAACAGTGGGCTCGGAGCTAGACGCGGAGCTAGTGGTCGCCGTTCTCTTGCTGCTATCTGCCTCTTCTTGCTCAATTATTTTCATCATTGAAGATGGTGCAGTCTTAGCTTTTTTCATAGCAATCACCATGGTACGAATGACTGCGTCGTTAAAACGAAATGAACTATTTAGTTCATCTAATACTTCCTGATCACACTCGATATTCATCAAGACATAATGCGCCTTGTGAATTTTTTGAATTGGATAAGCCAGTTGCAAACGCCCCCAATCTTCCAGACGGTGAACATTGCCATTGCCTTGTGTAATGATTGAACGGTAACGTTCTGTCATTGCCGATACTTGATCACTCTGGTCTGGATGTACCAGAAACACTATTTCATAGTGACGCATATATATGCTCCTTAAGGGTTAAAGCCTCCCAGCGAATGATTTGTATCAATCCCGGTGAAGCGAGGAGTTAGTTGTATTTTTGAGCTGCGAAGTCTACGTGATGGGCCAACTCCAGGCAAGCTCCCTGAATATTTAGGGCAGAAAATAAAGGGTTTATTTGCTAAAACTAGCTCTTTTGGCGCTGCCGTACTGCCTCAAATAGACCAATACCTGTCGCAACTGATGCATTCAGACTCGCCATTTCACCTGACATAGGCAGTTTCAACAACTCATCACATTTATCTGACACCAGACGCCGCATACCACAACCTTCTGCCCCAATCACTAAGGCCACAGAACGAGTGAAATCAGCCTGATAAATCAGCTTAGGTGCATCTGGCCGTGTACCGTACACCCAAACACCCAGTTGCTTTAACTCGTCAATAAAGCGAGCCAGATTTTTAGCGAATATCAATGGAATTCTTTCTGCTGCACCACAGGCAACTTTACGCACAGTTGGTGTTAATGGTGCGGAATTTCGTGTTGAACTAATGACTGCATTGGCTCCTGCCGCCTCAGCAGTGCGCAAACAAGCACCCAAATTATGCGGGTCTACGATCTGATCTAAAATTAACAACAACAATGGCTCAGTGGACACCGTGCAATGCTGCAACAACACTGCTTCGTTATTGGCTTGTTGCTCTTTATAAACAACCATCACTCCTTGATGATTGCCATTCTCGCAAAGCGTATCTAGTTCATCCTTAGCAACGCTACGATGCTTGAGATTTTTTGCCAACACCAAATCTTTTATTTCTTGTATCCGTTTGTCTTGCCTACTCTCCAGTAACACAATCTCTTGAATGTGAAATGGACGCTGTTGTATTGCTGCCAGCGAGCTATACAAACCAAATGAAATATTTTTCACAATTAAACTTTCGTAGGTGTGGCAGATTAAGACTTGTTACGCTTCCTAAATTGATGTTTTTTTAGTTTGATGTTTTTTTAGTTTGATGTTTTTTGGTATTACTCTTTTTAGATTTAACTTTCTGAGTATTACCTACACCCAGCTTACCTTTTTTACTCTTAGCAGTTTTATTTCTGCTTGTTTTTTTACCAGAGCGATACTTACCACCTGCATCCTTAGCTTTTTTATACTTACCTTCTTTTTCTTGGCTAGCTTTATCAGCATCACTTAGCACCAGAGAAAAATCCATCTTACGCTCATCTAAACTAACACGCGCAACGATTATGTTTACTTCATCTCCTAAGGAATAACGCTTTTTGCTACGCTCACCAAACAAACAATGCGATTGTTCATCATAATGGTAATAATCGCTCTTTAACGCAGTTACATGCACCAAGCCTTCAACAAAATATTCATCCAGCAACACAAAAAAACCAAAGCCGGTAACAGAGGTGATCGTACCGCTAAACTCTTGGCCTAGTTTATCCAGCATGAATTCACACTTGAGCCAGGCATCCACATCACGGGTAGCATCATCGGCTCTACGTTCGCACATAGAACAGTGCTCACCCAGAAGCACGAGATCATTTTGCGATAACGGAAAAGAATCTTTGTTTTTCTTGGCAATTAAATGTCGAATCGTACGATGCACAACCAAATCAGGGTAACGACGAATCGGAGAAGTAAAGTGCGCATACAAAGGTAATGCTAAACCAAAGTGACCAACGCTTTCTGGGCTATACACCGCTTGTGCCATAGACCTCAACAACATCATTTCAATTATATGCTTATCTTTACGATGCGATATCTTCTTGATTACCGTCATGTAATCACTAGGCGTAGGTTTCTCCGCTTTACTGAAGCCAACTCCCAATGATTCAAGAAACTCTCGCATATCACGTAATTTCTCAGTCGTGGGGTTCTCATGCACGCGAAATAATGTCGGTAACTTACAACGAGTGATATATTCAGCTGCGGCAACATTGGCATTAATCATACATTCTTCGATAATCATATGCGCTTCAGAACGTTGGCGCGGAAGAATAGCTTTAATTTTCTTTTCCTGATCGAACTCAAAGTAAGTTTCTTTGGTATCGAAATCGATTGCGCCACGATTTTTTCTTTGTTTACGTAGTGCATTGTAAACCGACTGCAAATTCTCCAAATCACCAATTAGATGTCGGCGTCTTTCTCTTGTCTCTTGAACTTCGTCCTCTTGCTCTTTACCATAAAGAATCATTTGTACTTCATCATAGGTAAGCCGTGCAGATGAACACATCACCGCATCATAAAATTTATGTCGCTTGAGCTCACCCATGTCCGTAATAAACATTTCACAAACCATGCATAAGCGATCGACTTCAGGCTTTAAAGAACAAAGCCCATTGGAAAGATTTTCTGGCAACATGGGAATAACACGTTCAGGAAAATATACCGAGGTTGCACGATTACGCGCCTCTTCGTCTAAAGCCGTATCGGTTTCTACATAATGCGACACATCCGCAATCGCTACCCAAAGTTTCCAACCGTTATCATGCGGTTTGCAATACACCGCATCATCAAAATCTTTTGCATCCAATCCATCAATCGTCACAAAGTTCAGCTCGCGCATATCCTTTCTATGTTTAAGCTGATCTTGAATTGATTGTTCACTAAACTGCTCTACTTGTTTTAATACTTCATCCGACCACTCATAGGGCAAATCATAAGACCGAATTGCAACATCAATTTCCATCCCCGGTGCCAAATGATCACCGATCACTTCAATCACTTTGCCTATCGGCTGTCGGGATTTATTAGGCTGCTCTACGATTGAGGTAACAACGAACTGGCCGTTCTTAGCCTGCATAGCATCCTGCTCAGGAATCATGACATCTTGATTTAAACGTTTGTTATCCGGCACCACAAATCCAAGCCCAGACTCTTTATAGTAACGCCCTACAATTTGCTTATTACCGCGTTCAATAATTTCAACCAGCTTACCCATCAGCTTGCCGCGCTTGGACTTACCGGCAGGTCGAACTATCGCACGATCACCATGCATTAAGGTACGCATTTCAAATGGCGATAAAAATAAATCTTCTCCACCTTCATCCGGAATCAAAAACCCAAATCCATCAGCATGGCCCATTACACGACCACGCACTAAATCAACTTTTGATATAGGTAAGTAATGATTCTGACGATTACGGATTAATTGGCCGTCACGCTCCATCGCACCTAAGCGTCTCGCTAATGCATCGACCACTTTATCTGAATCAACCTGCAACGCTTTATGCAAAGCATCAAGCGCTAATGGACCATCACTTTTTTCTAAAATTCCTAGGATTAGTTCTCGACTTGCAATAGGACTTTCGTATTTGGATGCTTCACGCTTAGCGTAAGGATCTACTAATTTTTTCTTATTTTTTCTTACCATGTACCATGCACTCTACTATCTCTTTCCTCAAACAGGAAATGATATTAAATATATATCATTGTATATTGGAGCAAATTTATTAGAAATCTGTATACATTCTGCCTGTGATTTTCTGTGAATCTAGCATTAATAAAAGTTTCACAGACTATGATTTTGAGTAATTTTATCTTAAGGCCCCACCACATGCTCACTATTATTATTCTTAATCATTGGATCTGTAGTGCGAGCCAGAAACAGCTCAGCCATATCCCATCTATCAATAAGCGCACACTCCATTAGTGTTGTGTTGCCAAATTTATACTGTGCATTTAGATTAAAGACCAAATTAATTGTCTGTTCGGCTACTGACACTTCAGCTCCTCATGCATAGCAATGCAAAAAAGATTCTGCGAGTGAATTGCGATTGCTCTTTATTGTGGCAAGTAATCCTTGAGACTACCCACATCCTTTTCCGAGTAATAAAAATATACTTCAACGCAACTCTTTTGCTGTGCCACATAACGCGCAAACAGAAAATCAATTCGCCAGCATGAATTAATGGGCGGTACCCAGAAGTGGCTATTATACTATTTAGTATATTCTTGTCCGAGTCTTCAGATACTCCTACCAGCAGATATCAATCAGCCGCCTCATCTGCTGCATGTTCTGGCAAAAATACCCTACTTAACGGAATATCCAGTGTGAACCAGTTCACATTTCTAGATTGTATGGCTGGTATGGTTTTACACAGTTTTACATAAATTTTACGGTAACAGCAGATGGGGAAAAGCACTAAGATCATATACGATCGTCGATCTAATCATGATCGCAGAACAAATAAGCAGGATTCATTCCCAATGCATGATAGTAATAACTCAACCGTTGAAGAAGAAAGACGTGTATTAAGCAATCGTCGAAAAACAAATGGTCTTGAACTTTCAACAGATGCTTTAGCAACTGGGGAATTTGCCGAAGTCTTTAAACAGTTTCAAAAACAGCCTGAAGAAGAAAAAATTGCCGCCACTCAAGAAGCAAATAAACTTGAAATCATCGATTATCAGGTACTGTATAGAAAGGGTGTTGAATGCGCATACATCACGCTACTAAAAACCAATCAACAAGAAGACGAACCCACTCTATATACTTTTAGAGAAGAAAATCAAAACACTGATTCACAAATCGAAAATACGCCTTTGCCAGTACAAAATATTTTTGGTGCTGATGCATATCAAAGTTATATTGAACAAGACTGGAATGATATTTCTAAAACTGAAAATATTTTCCCATGGGCACTCAAAGCTTGGCTTGCACAGAATATGAAGCAAGACGAAATTAAATCACGATAGTAATATTGCAACTTAATACAAATATCTTTATTGCCCCACAACTAAGCAGTATAGAATATAAGACAGTTACATCATATGCCCCGCGGATGCGGGGCATTTAACTTACACTATTACATGCTAGGCAACAGGTTAAACCGACATTTTCCAGCTACCGTCTGCTTGCCTACAGGCTGTGCCATACACTTGCTCAGCTTGACCACCCACCTCTGCATCCATGATAAATTCACGGCAAGGTGTCCCGTCAGATTCGTAGGTGTGAGTAGGTGTAACTGAATAAGCGGTTCCAGAATCCGGATTCACCCACTCCTTAGTTGCACCAGTAGGGGTAGTCTCAAGAGTTCGTCCTGTGAAGTAACGATCCCGGTCATCCAATTGTCGACCTACATGAGCCCCTGCCAGAGCACCTATTAACGTACCTGCTGCAGTTGCCCAGACAGTTCCGCGCCCATCACCAACCGTAGAGCCTAATAGGCCACCAATAACACCACCTGCTACAGCGCCCTGAGTTTGTTTACTAGGCGCACTATAAGGACCAGTTGCACATGCCGATAAAGTAGCACTGACTACCAGAATCATCAAAAGTGTTAAATGTTTGTACATGGTTGTCTTCTCCATTATTGAATTCCTCATAGATACAACAACGTTTCACTTCGAAATTGGTTTACAAACTATGTTTTCTAAAGCTATTTTAATGTTGGGATCAAATGAAAAGCCTAGAAAGCCAAGCGCTAAGTGCATGAAAAATAAGCAAATATAGCTAATCTTGCGCTAACTATCTGTTTATTATGATAATTTACAATTTCTACCAATTACTAATCGCTGACAGATAAAATAATTACATTTGTATATGCCTGTCATGTTTCACAAACAAAAAATTTATTCTCTCTGGTTACGCCCTAATCAGGCACAAATTAATGAAATTACAAATATTATTTCTAATCTTTCACACCGCTTTCGCAGTACACCCTTTCCACCGCATATCACCTTACTATCCAATATTTCTACTAACACAACTACCATTACGAAAGTATGCGAGAAATTTATTGCTCAGCACTCCGCTTTTAATATCAATTTAAGAAAGATTGAATACACTGATAATTATTTTAGAAACTTATATATCTTAGCCAAGCTCGAACAGCCTTTAATTAAAATATATGAAGAAGCTAAAAATAAACTTGCTTATAAAACTGAGGAGACATTTACACCTCACGTCAGTTTATATTATGGGAAGCTTAACGAAAAAAAACAACGTGCACTAAAAGAAGAGCTGGATAAACACATCCCGGAAGTTTTTGATTGCAGACGAGTCGACCTATACTGCACTAGCAACAAGGAAAGCGAATGGCATTTAATAGATTCGTTTAACCTAAAATAATTGAACAGATAGGCTCAGAATAAATATTTTCAGCATAAAAGTCTCAGAAAATATCTTTACAGATAATGTTATGCGCTCTATCTGGGCCCGTTGAAACGATGTCGATTGGCACACCGAGTAACTCCGATACTCGATTCAGATAATCTCTTGCCTGCTTTGGCAAATGATCAAATTGAGTGACACCAAACGTAGACTCCTGCCAACCTTCATACTCTTCATAAACAGGTTCACACTGGTCGAAAGTTCCTCCATCCATAGGTGAAAGACTTAAAGATTGACCTTGATACTTATATTCGTTACATATTTTTATCGTCTTTAAGCCATCCATTACATCAAGCTTAGTTATACATAAACCGGTCACGCCATTAATTTGCATTGCACGACGTAATGCTACTGCATCCAACCACCCACAACGCCTTGCACGCCCCGTAGTGGCACCGAACTCTTTGCCTTTATCTGCGAGCTCTTCACCTACAGCATCAAACAACTCTGTTGGAAACGGCCCACTGCCTACACGTGTGGTATAAGCTTTCACAATTCCTAATACGTGGTCAATACTACTTGGACCAACACCACTACCCGAACATGCGCCGCCCGCAGTTGTATTTGATGATGTTACAAACGGATAGGTACCATGATCAATGTCTAATAACGTTCCTTGCGCACCTTCAAATAAAATTTTATTGCCATTTACACGCAACTCATTGATACGCGCTGAAACATCCATAACATATGGCTTAAGCATCTCCGCATAAGTTCTGCACAGCGCCTTCATTTCATTCAAGTCAATAGTCTCATGCTTGAAATATTCTTTAAGTACAAAATTATGATAATCAATTATGCTTTCTAATCGCTCATTACAATGTTGTTCGTTATACAAATCAGCAACACGTATGCCTCTACGTGAAACTTTATCTTCATAAGCAGGACCAATACCTCGACCTGTCGTTCCTATAGCAGATTTTCCTCGCGCTTTTTCCCGTGCTTGATCCAGTAACACATGATAGGGAAGAATTAATGGGCAAGCAGGCGAGATTCGCAAGCGCTCTTTTACCGGCACCCCTTGCGCCTCAAGCATATCAACTTCCATTTGTAACGCATCGGGAGCTAGCACTACACCATTACCGATTAAACACTCTTTATTCTCTCGTAAAATTCCAGACGGTACTAAATGAAGGACAGTTTTCTGCTCATTAACAATAATGGTATGGCCCGCATTATGCCCACCCTGAAAGCGCACTACCGCATCCGCTTGCTCTGTTAGCATATCGACAATTTTTCCCTTGCCTTCATCGCCCCATTGAGTGCCTAGCACTACTACACTTTTAACCATCATTTATTTCCAATATCTATTTTATTTTTATTACTTTTATTTGGCTTCCTCGATAACCCAATCCTGCCCTTTCTTTACTATCACACGATTACAATTGAGATCTTTTGCATTTCCTTGTTGATTGGATAATTCACAAATCACACGCTCACCTTGCGCACGTAATTGATTAATTTTTTCTTGCAATGCTGGGCCGTTATCAAGTGGTGCGTAAATTGCTAATACAGGCTGATTTGTTTTAGGAGAAATCTTTGCCAGAGCTTTTAAGTCTAGACTAAAACCCGTAGCAGGCCGAGAACGCCCAAACACCTGCCCGATCATATCGTAGCGACCTCCTCGAGCAATCTCGCCACCCTGACCAGAAACATAGGCCGCAAACACAGCGCCATTTTGATATTGGTAACCACTTAATGCAGCAAAATCATAATGCATTTGAATTTCTGGATAACGTTGTGCTACTCGCTTTGAAAGATCTGATACATAATCAATATGCTCAATCACCTCTTTGCCTGTGTCTTTTAATAGCTGCTTTGCGGTGTTAATAACATTCTCATCACCGCTTAAATCCATTAATGTTAAAAATATTCTGCGCCAATCATCTGATAAGGAACATGATGTTAAATATTGTTGGTATTCAGGCTGCGCCTTTTGTTGAAGTAATGTTTGTAGTTCTACCCGCTGACTCTCCGACAAGCCCGCCTTCTCTACCAGGTTTGTAAATATTCCAACATGCCCCAAATCCAATAACACATTGTTAATACCTACCAAGTTTAGCGCTTCTAACATTAAACAAATAACTTCAACATCGCTATCCAAACCAGCGTGACCATATAACTCGGCACCTACTTGTAATGGACTACGGGTTAAATCACGGCCTCCCGGACGAGTATGCATTACGGTTCCGAGGTAACAAAATCGTGTCGGCGCATCACGTTTAAGCATATGTGCATCGATACGTGCAACTTGTGGCGTCATATCTGCGCGCACACCCATCATTCTGCCTGTTAGTTGATCGGTCAACTTAAAGGTTTGCAAATCGAGATCATCACTCGGGCCAATCAACAACGAATCCAGATACTCAATTAAAGGTGGCATGACCAACTCATAGCCCCAGGTAGAAAACATATCTACCAACTCACGACGATACTTTTCTAACCAGGCAGATTCTTCTGGCAGTGATTCTTCAATACCCTCAGGCAAAAGCCAACGGTCTTTACTCATGTTAATTTAATATTCTTAATATATAGAGGAAGACAATTCCTACTGTCATGCTAGCCAATCCGATCATTCTCAATGCCTGATCAGGCATTTGCACAAGTCGAGCCATGGCTTGTCGAAATTTATCAGGTGAAAGAAATGGAATTATGCCTTCTAAAATCAAAACCAGTGCAATCGCAACCAGTACCTCATTCCACATAAATCAATTCAGCATAATAAAGGTCTGAACAAATTACTATTGTTCAGACTTTTTAAAGTAACGGAAAAAATCGGAATCAGGCTCAATTATTAACACGTCACCACTACTGTTAAAAGTATTAACATAAGCCTTTAAACTACGCGTAAAACTATAAAATTCCTTATTCTGATTAAATGCTTGGGCATAAATTTCAGCAGATTTGGCATCACCATCACCGCGCACTTGTTCTGATTCGTTATAAGCATTGGCTATAATTACGGTGCGCTGTTTGTCCGCTGTTGCACGAATCACTTCAGATTGTTCCTTACCTCGAGCACGAAAATCTTTTGCTACGCGATCTCGTTCGGCGCGCATTCGTTTAAAGACTGAATCACTTACATTATCCGGAAGGTCAATTTTTTTAACTCGTACATCAACAATTTCAATACCGAAATTTATAGATTCTCGATTGGATTGTGACTGAATCACATCCATTATTTCCTTGCGTTCACCCGATACCACTTCTTGAATGGTGCGTTTACCAAACTCATTTTTAAGTCCGTCCACCAAGATAAGCTCAAGACGTTGTTTAGCCCTTGCTTCTAAGCCACTGGTGGCAAGGTAATATCTCTCAACATCATCTATGCGCCATTTTGCAAAAAAATCTACTTTTACGTATTTCTTTTCGTTAGTAGGAAACTCTGTTGGAGCTACATCGAGAGTCAATATACGTTTATCATATTTCTCTACGGTATTCATGACCGGGATTTTCCAATGCAAACCCGGTTCAATATTGGCTTTATCGACTTTACCAAATTTTAATTTGATTGCAGTCTCCCTCTCATCAACTTGATATGTAAACGAAAAGAAAGCAACAATAATTGCTGCAATAGCAATTAGAAAGATTTTAGCATACATGATTATCGACCCTCACGTTCAGGACGACCTGAACCGGCTTGTTGTGTACTTAAACCGAAATTTTCCGTACTAAAAGTTTCGTTTGTAGAACTTTGGTTATTGGACATCGACCGTTGCTTAACAATCTGATCAAGCGGCAAATACATAATGTTATTACCACCCTCAACATCGATCATTACTTTGTTGGTATTATTAAACACCGATTCAACTGACTCAAGATATAAACGCTCTCGTGTTACTTCAGGTGCTTTTTCATACTCTGCCAATAATTTTAAAAAACGTTTTGCCTCACCTTCAGAGTTGGCAATGGCACGATCACGATACGCATCAGCTTCTTGCAAAAATCTCGCTGCTTCACCACGCGCTTGCGGAAGAATACTGTTTGCATAGGCTTCAGCTTCTTGGATATAGCGCTCAAAATCCTCACGCGACTTAATTGCGTCATCAAATGCTTCTTTTACTTGATCAGGTGGCAATGATTTTTCCATGTTTACTTTTTGAATGAAGATACCGGATTCGAAATTATCCAAAATTTCTTGCAATAGCTCTCTTGTGATAATTGAGATTTGCTCGCGACCTTCAAACAAAACAAAATCGATTTTGCTTTTACCAACAATTTCACGCAATGCGCTTTCCATTGCGCTTTTTACACTTACATCAGGATCACGGACATTAAATATATATTTTTCTGCATCGCCAATTTTATATTGTGCTTCTAAAGATACGCTTACAATATTTTCATCTTGAGTCAACATAGAAGTGGTGTTGGATACTTCTCGCACCTCGTCCACGTTTACAATTTCTACGGTTTCAATTGGGAAAGGTAACTTCCAGTTCAAGCCCGCACTGGTCATTTGTTTAAACTCGCCAAACCGCAGCTCCACACCTCTTTCTGCTTGTTTAACAATATAAAACCCGAATCTATCGTAGATTCCCCAAATGGCGATTGCAGCAACTAACGCAAATAATAGGATTGGCTTGCCCGAACCTGAAGAGCCCGCAGATGAACCTCCACCACTACCAAAGATTCCACCGAATTTTTTGGTTAGATTGCGAAACACATCCTCAAGATCAGGTGGACCCTGATTACCTGAATTCTGACCCCAAGGGTCTTTATCTTTATCGTTATTACCGCCTGGGCTATTCCAAGGCATAGGACTCTCCAAAAAGGTTAGTAGTTAATTATAATAAGACGCGCTTATTGTATTCTATCAAGAGAATAGAAAAAGTCAGCTTATAAGCTTGCGCGTTGTACAGATTCTGCTGAAATTTGATATTCCGTAAATTTTTTAAGTATATTAAATGGGATATCTGCCTCTATTTGCCAATATCCTTGTTCATCAGCAAACTCTTGCAATACTGCTCCTTTGGCATATAACTCACTTCGCAAAGCACCTTCAATGGGTGGAAGATGCAGCCATAGGCGCTCAACCTGGTGTTCAAAATACTGTCGTAATGCTTTACCCAGAAGATCTACGCCATCACCCTTTAATGCCGAAAGCCAAACACTCTGGATGTTACCATGTAAATCCAATTCAACATTAGGCAATATATTAAGCTGGTCAATTTTATTAAAGACCATAATCTGTGGCACTTCTAAAGCATCAATCATCTCTAACACCGCTTGCACTTGTTCTATATTGTTATCGCGCTGTGGGGCACTGGCATCTACCACATGCAACAGAACATCTGCTTCTTGTGTTTCTTGTAAAGTCGCATGAAAGGCTTCAATTAAATCATGTGGTAAGTCTTGTATAAACCCGACCGTATCTGCCAAGACAATGTGCTGACCTTTTGATATTTGCATACGGCGCAAAGTCGGATCTAAGGTTGCGAATAACTTATCAGCTGAATACACATTAGAATCGGTTAGTCGATTAAACAATGTAGACTTTCCGGCATTGGTATATCCGACAACTGCAATGGTTGGAGTAGTTGCTTTTCTACGTGACGCTCGGCCTTGATTACATTGCTTACGAAGCTTTTCTAATCGTTGCAAAAGCTGCTTGATACGCAGTCTTAACATACGCCTATCTGACTCAAGTTGTTTTTCACCTGGTCCGCGCAAACCAATACCACCTTTTTGGCGCTCCAAGTGACTCCAACCTCTCACCAAACGGGTCGAAAGATATTTTAATTGTGCAAGCTCAACTTGTAATTGGCCTTCGTATGAGCGTGCGCGTTGAGCAAAAATATCTAATATCAAGCCGGTGCGATCTAACACCCGCTTTTCACAAATTTTTTCTAAATTTCTTTCCTGACTTGGAGACAAAGAATAGTTAAAAATTATAATGTCGGCTTCTAAAGAATGTGCCAATGAATGAATTTCATCCACCTTACCGCTACCGATTAACAATTTAGCATCAGGAATACTACGCTGGACACTAATTACGGTTGCAATCTCAGCGCCGGTAGAGCGCACTAAATCCTTAAACTCATTTAAGTCTTGATTGCCTGTACCGCTACTAAACTCGATATGTACAAGAATGGCACGTTGACCAAGATCAGGACGCTCAAACAAAGACTGATTCCGAAAAAATTGTTTTGTGAATCAGCAAACTAATCAGCTGGCTCATCGGAGATAGGCATTTTTACCATGCGCGAAGGCACGATAGTAGAAATGGCATGCTTGTAAACCATTTGATTTACACTGTTTTTAAGCAAAACTACAAACTGATCAAATGAATCAACCTGCCCTTGTAATTTAATACCATTTACCAAATAAATTGACACTGGGACTTTTTCTTTTCGCAAGGCATTAAGAAAGGGTTCTTGTAAAGTCTGACCTTTTGACATGGTTATGACACCTCTAGCTTATTGTTATTTTTATTATCACTAATGAGCACTCAACCATTCCATTTGACGCCCACAGCACTATGTTAGTGTACCAGTTCAGCCACAAGTTCAGCTATGCCAAATAGGACTGTATTTGCTGATGTAGGTCATGAATTACAGGATTTTCCGCTGAAATGATAGAGAGAAATGGCTCGCTTCTCAACCAGGTAAGCTGCCGCTTGGCAAGCTGACGAGTAGCGATAATAGCCTTTTCTCGCATCATCGCTTCATCGTACTCACCGGCAAAATGCTTCCAGGCTTGCCGATAACCCACCGAACGCATAGCAGGTAATTCGGCATGCAGTATTTCCCTCTGGAACAATTCTCGCGCTTCTTCCATAAATCCTCGCTCAAGCATCAAATCAAAGCGCTGCTCGATAAGTTTGTGCAAATGTGCACGATCACCAGGAATTAAAGCCAATTTGAGTACTTTAAAAGGTAGTACATCCGCATCAGACTGAGCATGTAAATCACTAATTGGCGTTCCGGTAATCTCATATACCTCCATTGCGCGTTGTATGCGTTGCGGGTCATTTGGATGTATACGCTCTGCCGCTAGAGGGTCTACCTCTGCAAGCTGGGCATGCACATACCCCCAGCCTTTATCTTCTGCTAACTTAGCAAGTCTCAACCTGACTTCTGCATCTGCATTTGGCATCTTGGCCAGGCCACGCAATAAAGCGCTAAAATAGAGCATGGTACCACCCACTAGTAGCGGGATTTTATTCTCTGCATGTGCTTCATCTACTAAATGCAATGCATCGTTACGAAAATTAGCTGCAGAGTAACTTTGTTCTGGCTCAAGAATATCTATCAATTGGTGAGGATATTTATATAAAGTCGCAACATCGGGTTTTGCTGAACCGATGTCCAAGCCTCTATACACCATTACTGAATCTACGCTAATAATGGTACAAGGAAATTTATCAGCAATTGAAAACGCAAGATCAGTCTTACCACTTGCGGTAGGACCCATTAATAGAATTACGGGAAAATCTGACAACAGAGAACTTGTTTGTATTATTGGTTTATTATATTGGTTTCTATTATTGACCGCGTTTAAATAATTTATCTAGCTGGTCTATGCTGAGCTGTATCCAGGTCGGCCTACCATGATTACATTGTGCACTTCTTTCAGTACTCTCCATTTCACGCAGCAACGCATTCATTTCAGCAATGGTTAATTTACGGTGTGCACGTACAGAGCCGTAACAAGCCATTGTTGATAATAACTCATTATTTGCCTGTTCCAACTTTTCAGAAGTTCCGTAAACATTTAAGTCTGCCAACACATCTAGCACCAACTTACTAACATCTGCTTGCTGTAGCAAAGAAGGTATTTCACGTACTACGATACTGTCTTCACCAAATTGCTCAACACGAAAACCGAATTTCAAGAATATATCACTATACTGTTCAGCAAGCGCGGCATCTTGAGGGCTAACATTTATTGAAAGCGGCACTAATAAAGGTTGAGTTGCCAACTCTCCCTCTTGATAGGAAAACTTTAATTTCTCATACACAATACGTTCATGAGCAGCATGCATGTCCACAACCACCAAGCCTTTTGCATTCTGTGCAAGAATATAAATTCCATGCAATTGTTCAATCGCATGACCTAAAGGCGGCGCATCCTCTGCAGTATGCGCTTCTTCAGTGGGTATTTTTAACAACAAGTCATACTCGTTAACCACTTGCCCAGCATAACTAGACCCCGACTCACGAACATGCGTGCGAGTAGAACCACTCGGCAGCGAATAAGAACTATTTACTACTGCACTTTGGCTTTGTGCAGCTCGAATATAATCATCCACTATTTCTCGATATTGTTCTACGACTTGCTGTTCTAACTTAGGCATGGTTTCCGCAATGGCCTTGCCTACTGTATGACGAATAAAGTCATGCACATAGCGACTTTGACGAAAACGCACTTCATGCTTGGTAGGGTGAGCATTAACATCTACTTGCACAGGATCCATTTCTAGAAACAGCACAAAAGCCGGAAAACGTCCATGATAGAGGACATCTTTATAAGCCAGCTTTATTGCGTGCGCGATCACTTTGTCGCGAATTGCACGACCATTGATATAAAAATATTGCAAGTCCGCCTGGCTTCGCGAAAAGGTAGGCAAACTTATCCAACCTTTTACTTGAATGTCTGTTGCCGAGTTTTCTAAATAGATACTTTGAGACGCAAATTGTTTGCCACTTACCTGACCAACGCGATCGGCGCCGTCACTTAAAAAATCACACGCATTAATTTCTAAAAAGTTTCTGCCGTTATGCTTAGCGACCAGCGTTACATCAAATCGACATAGGGCAATCTTTCTCAAAACATTATCACAATGCTTGAGTTCTGTTTTTT
The DNA here is from genome assembly GCA_964486815.1 of uncultured Thiotrichales bacterium. Lineage (GTDB taxonomy): Bacteria > Pseudomonadota > Gammaproteobacteria > UBA4575 > UBA4575 > JABDMD01. The sequence continues at coordinate 52,302 of CAZAOO010000012.1, read as the reverse complement.
CTGTATGTAAAAATTTCTTGCGCGCCGGCACATTAAAAAATAAATCTTTTACCTCAACCGTTGTGCCACGCATTTGACGTACCGGCTCAACTTCTTCAGCAAATTCTCTGCCATCGGTACATATTACCCAACCCGCATTGCCTGCCTCACTGTTATTGGAAGCTATACTGAATCTAGAAACAGAAGCAATACTGGGCAAGGCTTCACCACGAAAACCTAGTGTCGCAATATGCTCAAGATCATCCATGCTTTTAATTTTACTGGTTGCATGCCGTTGCACAGCCAGGTGCAATTCATCTCTAGCAATTCCGGTGCCGTTGTCGCTGACACGAATCGATTGCATACCACCTTGCTCTAACTCAACAGTAATTCGTGTAGCACCCGCATCCAATGCATTTTCGAGTAACTCTTTTAATACGGATGCAGGACGCTCTATTACTTCTCCTGCCGCAATCTGATTTACAAGCTGAGGAGGGAGTTGTTGAATAGAGTTCATTTAGCTAAGTTTATATATGCTGTTATGAGATGAGATAAGGTTCTTCATCATCTAAGCCAAACATTTGCTGGAAACCTGAGAGACCATAAGAAATGAATGCATCACGATCACTCCATGAATCGGACTGATCAATAATTGCGCCTGATTGCTCGGCATCTAATTGTTTAGCGAACACCCTGATAATATGCGTGCCCTTTCCTATTGAGTTTGGTTCTATTGAGTTTGGTTCAGTTGTGTCTGGTTGAGCTTTTTCACAAGAAATATAAATTTCTGGCTCATTGTGCCCATCTTTAATACCCGCAAGCAAATAGCTGTATTCAATTCCATCTTTAGATTCAATTTCTTCAAGCACAACAATCGTATATGCGCCAAACTTATAGCGTTGCTTTGGAAGTGCAGTGGAAATGTTTGGTTTATGCATGAATATTGGGAGTGGCCATGCCAGTGGTCATGTTAGGATACTGCAAAATTATCCAACAAATACACAAACAATCCTATAGCGTTATTTGAATAGCGTTTTTTCATCATGGCTAAAAAACTATTACAACTCTTCCCCCAATCCAGCGATAAACATGAATTGAAGAATTTATACCTCTACAAACATGGCTGGTATACAGCGAATACAAAACAACCAATCGTTACTGCGAATTTTCTCAGCAGTCTCGACGGACGGATTGCCATCAGTGCAGATGCTAATTCTAAAGCAGAATTACCAAAATCATTAACCAGCCAGGAAGATTTTCGGCTTTTTCTTGAATTACACGCCCAAGCAGACTGCCTAATTACTCATGGTGGGTATATGCGATCACTCGCTGAACAAAAACTTGGCAATATATTGCAACTACCCAGCAACAGAGATTGTGAAGATTTATTCAGCTGGCGCGCAATACAAGGGCTTGCGCCTTATCCAGCAATTGTCATAGCTAGCTCAAGTTTAGACTTTCCCATGCATCCCTCTTTAAAAGAACATAAGCAACAAGTTTATATCGCTACCGGGCAGCAAACGGATACTGATAAAACTAAAAAATGGCAAGATGATGGTTACGAGGTATTGTTTGCAGGCAAATCTAAATCTGTGCAAGGCAAACTCTTGATTGATGCTTTAGCAGTAAAGAACTATAAGCACTTTTATTTAATTGCCGGACCAAAAATGTTGCACACCATGATTAATGACCAACAATTAAGCAGACTATACCTTAGTTACTCACACCAACTCATTGGCAGTGATTTCTTTAGAACTATAATTGACGGCCCCACTCTAAACTCACCTGAGCTAGCATTAAATACATTGTTTTTTGATGATGCATCAGAAAATAAACACGGACAATTTTTTAGCAGTTACACGTGTAACTACAATAATAACTAGGAACGCCTCATGATCGAAATTTTTACCGAATATGGATTATTTTTAGCTAAAGCAATAACGATCTTAGTATTTATATGGCTTTTATTAGCATTGATATTTTCATTTTCCAAAAAAGCCAAGGGAGATGATCATTTTGAAATTACCAATTTAAATAAAAAATATAAAAACATGGCGGACAGTTTACGCTTTGCGTTGTTACCTAAAAAACAACTCAAGCAGGCCCTTAAAGAGAAAAAGAAAGAAAGCAAAAAACGATGCAAACAAGACAAAAAAGCCCCAAGTTCAACTAAAAAACGCATCTTCGTATTAAATTTTCTTGGCAATATAAAAGCCACAGCAGTTAAACATTTACGTAAGGAGATCACCGCTATTTTATCGGTCGCCAATAGCAGCGATGAAGTAGTGGTATGTTTAGAAAATGCAGGTGGTTTAGTGCATGAACACGGCTTTGCATCTTCACAACTATTACGCATCAAACAAAAAGGCATCCCCCTCACCGTAGCTGTTGATAAAGTCGCTGCAAGCGGTGGTTACATGATGGCATGTGTGGCCGACAAGATTATTGCTGCGCCTTTTGCCATTGTGGGTTCAATTGGCGTAATTGCTCAACTACCTAATTTTAATCGCTTGCTAGACAAGCATGGGGTTGATTTTGAATTAATGAAAGCAGGTGAGCTTAAGCGAACCGTCACCATGTTTGGCAAGAACACAGATGAAGATCGTGCGCACTTCAATGAGCAGTTAGAAGATACCCATGACTTATTCAAAGACTTTGTCAAAGAAAACAGACCTGCACTTGAAATAGAAAAAGTGGCCACCGGTGAGCATTGGCTCGCCACACGCGGCATAGAATTAAAATTAGTAGATGAACTGATTACCAGTGATGACTATTTATTAAATGCTTGCAACGATGCTGATATTTACGAAATTAAATTTGAGCTACCCAAAACCATCAGCGAACGACTATCAGGCTCGGTACAAATGACCGCAGATAGGTTATTTTTTTCCTGGTGGCAAAAAGAACAAGACTCAAAACTATTTAATTAAGTTGTGAGCAATAGATGTGCGAAATACGATGAGTCCAGGTGAGACAGAAAGTAGTAAGCACGACAGAACCAATATGATAATATGATGTGCGACAAGGATAATGTTGCATCGACTCATAGAGACCGCCGCCAAGAGCAGTCATTCAATAAATGGTGAAATATCCACACCATACGATATTAATAACTCTCTTTGATCTATAAGTTCATTCCTAGAGCTTGGATCGATAATTTCAGAAGTTAACAAGTTATTAAATTTAAAGAAATCTAACTTAGCTTCTTCTTTTAATTCAAGCGAATAATAAGCTAAGCCACGACGGTAGTAGACAAACGCGAAGTCTTGCTGATAAGGAATACCAGAAGTAAATGCTTCAATTTCAAGCTCATATCTCCCAAGCTCTAATAAAGTCCAGCCAAGTTGGTATTGCGTCATCATGCTGACTTGATCGTGTTTCTCGTCATGCTCTTCCGCTTCATTTAATATATTCAGGCTTTCTTCAAGTGAATTTATACGACGAAAAAATAAACCGCCATTAATTAAATCATGATAAGTCCGGCCGCTTAAGCTCAATACTTTTCTTTGTACGTCTGCTGCTTTACTAAAATCAGAGAGGTTGTAGTAACTCCAAGCTAGAGCTCTATGACCCCAAATTTCATCATCATTCTCTAGGATATTACTGCCAAGACATTCATGAGCTTTTGTTATCGCAGCTTCAAATTGATTATTTCTTGCCATATTGCTAGCAAATCCACAATCATCATTAGCAGTTGTAACACTCGGTTCACATGAGGATAACAACATGATGAGTAATAACGGAAATGCTTTATCCATAAAATTATGTTCGATTATTAAGACTACCGAATATCCTGCTTGGTCGTTAGCAGACATTATACCCAAACGAATTACTTCTTAAATGCGCACTACAAAATTTTGAAAACCAAAAGTTTAATTTTGGAGAAATGTGATCCGTGTCTGGCGAAAAGCCCAGCTGCAAACCTATAAAAAAGATATTTATGTCCCAGCTGTAAGCGTTGCTGGAAGCTTTAGCACCTGGCCAACACGCAGTCTATCCGAACGCAAGTTGTTAACTCTACGCAAATCAAGCAGGCTAACTTGGTGACGAATCGCAATACCAGACAAGGTGTCACCACTCTTAATAGTGTACGTAGCATGAGAAGAACTATTACCAGTTTGATTGTTTGCTAAAATCGTGTTTGGTGGCGAATGATCTTTGGTATACCTGCGTATGCCCTTGAGTATTGCCACTGCTAGTTTTTGCTGATGGCTTGCGGTTTTTAAACGCTGCTCTTCTTGCGGATTAGAAATAAACGCGGTCTCCACCAACACAGATGGAATATCTGGTGATTTTAATACCGCAAAACCTGCTTGCTCGACTTTATCTCGCAATATATTACCTATTTGACCAAGTTCTATAAGAATATCTTCTGCTAAATCTATACTGGCATCGATGGTGGCAGTTTGTGATAAATCCACCAATACAGACTTCAGCACATCATCTTTATTTTCTAAACTCACCCCGCCAATTTTGTCAGAGGCATTTTCACGCTGCGCTAAGATACGTGCGGCTTCACTAGTAGCACCATTTTGTGACAGCACGTACACAGACGAACCTTTTGCTTTTCTATTGTGAGCCGCATCTGCATGAATCGATATAAATATATCAGCATTTTGTTTGCTAGCAATATCTATGCGTCCTCTTAATGGGATAAAAATGTCGCCACTACGAATCATGTGTGCACGCATGCCAGGCTCGTTATCAATAAGCTTTTTTAATCTTTTTGAAATAGCCAATACAATATCTTTTTCACGTGTGCCCCCACGACCCGTAGCACCAGGATCTTTACCTCCATGGCCCGCATCAATGGCAACCACGATGTCTCTATAACCTGCCTGAGGATCTTTCATAGCAATCACAGGTTCTAGTCTAGGATTGGTCACTTCAACTGATGTCGCTGCCTTTGTTTCAGTTACCGCAGAAGTTGACGCAATAGCGGCTGAAGAAGTTAAATCAATTACCAGTCTGTATGCCTTCCCATTGGATGGTGGCAACAGGAAACTTTTTGGTGATACAGGCGAATTTAAATCTAATACCACACGCAACTTTTCACTGGTCTTCTGTGCGTAGCGCACCTCTTTTACTAACTTACTACCAATTCGGCTTGCTTTGAGCTTGCCATTTGCATCGCACTGCTCAATATCCAGTACCACACGATCCGGATTTTGAAGCACAAATACACTGTGTTTAACCGGTGAAGATAAATCGAATACTATGCGAGTATCAGTAGCTCGATCTGCAAAACGCACATCACTAATCTTGGCAATATTGGTGGCTGAAAAAGATGAAAAACTCAACAGGATTAACAGCAAGAAGCAGCTTACAAGCCCAAGCAGACTCATACCTGATTTAGCTATACTAGTAAGCCTATAGGTATTCCTGGCAGATCGAGTTAATTCTATTTTTGATGATAAATGCTGTTGCACGAGAAGCTGTAGTCCTTACAACATGAAAACTGGACTGAAAGTGTGACAAATTCAGATAAAATTGCAAGTAATAACTCTAATAAAACTAATGACCTATATCTATTTATTAGAGTCTGATCTCATAATTCATCAATAATCGTCTGACCTCTCGTTGAATTTGCCCGGTAATCGACAATACGAGACTCACCTTGATATTCAAGAGCAATAACCAGATCAGCGCTCGGCAACCCTGCACCCCCTCTCTCTGGCCACTCAATCAGACATACTATATCCGGCTCACCCACGAGCTCCCGCACACCAATGTATTCAAGTTCAAGCGGATCATTTAAGCGATACAAATCGAAATGATACAAACGCATAGCTTCAAGATCGTAACTTTCAACCAGCGTGAAAGTAGGGCTCTTAACCTTACCGCTATGCCCCAGTTTATTGATGAAACCACGTGCAAACGTAGTTTTACCGCTGCCTAAATCACCCTGCAAATGAATCATTAACGGTGGCAAGGATAGCTCTGCAAACTTTGCCGCAAATTCCAGAGTGGCCACCTCACCTACCAACTCGGTTTTATGCTCATTCTTACTCTCAATCATGCTTACTCACAGTCATGCCAATAATTATGATAATGAATTTATTAACTTTCGTAACGGTACAAATAAATCACTGGCTAACATGCCGCGCATACCATTCTTAGCCGCTATGTCGGCACTCTGCGCATGCAACTGCACACCAAAGCGTGCCGCATCATGAATAGTTAACCCTTGCGCGATCAGTCCCGAAATAATTCCTGTTAACACATCACCCATTCCACCAGTTGCCATTCCAGGGTTCCCAGCAGTACAAATAGAAACATTTTTCTCTTTAGCTACTAACGTACCATTACCTTTCAAAACGGCTACCCCGCCATATTGTTCTTGTAAAGCTTGAACCGATCGCAAACGATTTTCCTGAACATCCTTTGCAGAACTTTTTAATAAGCGTGCTGCCTCACCAGGATGTGGTGTTAGCACCCAAGATGATTTATGCGCAGACTCGCCCGCTAGAAGATTCAGCGCATCCGCATCTACAACTATAGGAATATTATAATCCAATACACGTGCAAGCATTGCTTTAGCCCAGGCGTCTTGCCCCAACCCTGGCCCTATTGCTACCACTGTCGCGTGACGCAATAGCGCATTTAACTCTTTTGCTGAACTAACACCGTGCACCATAATCTCTCGACAAGTTTGCAATGCAGCCGTTGCATGATGTGGAAGTGTTGCAACAGAAACCAGTCCACTTCCGGTTCTTGCTGCTGCTTCTGCCGCAAGCATGACCGAACCTGCCATCCCAGAATTGCCTCCAATCACTAATACATGACCAAAATCACCCTTATGTGCATGCGCCGCACGCGTACCCAGTACATTTTGTAAATCACTTAATTGAATAGACTGACTGATAGGTGACATAGATTGGTAAACTTCTTTTGGTATTTGTAAATGGTTAAAAATGATCTTACCTGAATACTCTCGCCCTGCTGCAGTTAATAATCCAAGTTTCAACCCCACAAAAGTAACCGTGATATTTGCGCGCATGGCTTCGCCTAGAGGGATACCGTTATTCGCATCTAAACCAGATGGAATATCTATGCTCAATTTTGGAGCAGCATGTTGATTGGCTAATTTTATGGCTGCTTTATAATCTCCTTCAATCTCTCGACACAAACCAGTCCCTAACAGGGCATCTACAATTACATCACATTTTTCAATTTCCTTATTCTCAAATGCAACACAACACCCACCCGCCGCAACAAAACGGTCATGGGCTATTTTTGCATCACACCATAATGTTGCATGGTCTCCCACCTGTATAACTTCCACTCTAAAACCAGCAGCCAATGCCAAATTTGCCACTACATACCCATCTCCGCCATTATTTCCTGTACCGACTAACACAATGATATGGTTCGCTTCAGGCCAAGCAGTTTGCAACTCATTAAAAGCAGATTCAGCAGCTCTTTGCATTAAGGTAATACTGGGAATATTAAAATCTTCGATTGCCGTGCGATCTAATTCACGCACCTGATCTCTTAAATAGATTTGATTTTTAATTTCCAACATATATTAATTATACGTAAGCAATGAATAGAACAACCACAGATTTCTCAAAACTTGCTCAAGATATAAGAATCTGGAGCAAGGAACTTGGCTTTGATGCAATAGGCATTACCAACACGGAATTAAGTGAACATGAAACGCGCTTAATGAATTGGTTAGACGCTGGTTATCATGGCGAAATGCATTATATGGATCAACATGGCACGAAACGCTCGCGCCCTGACACCCTTCTTCCTGGCACCATTCGCATCATCTCTACACGCATCAACTATCAAACACCTGATGCAATCGACGAAGAAGCTGTCCTCAACAATCCTAAGCAAGCTTATATATCTAGATATGCACTGGGCCGCGATTACCACAAAGTTATTCGCAAACGCTTACAGAAACTCGCCTATAAAATTGCCAAACAAGTAGGGCCATTTGGTTATCGTGCATTTGTAGATAGCGCACCGGTACTAGAAAAAGCACTCGCTGAAAAAGCAGGGCTCGGCTGGATTGGCAAACATACTAATTTGATTAACAAAGACTGTGGCTCATGGTTTTTTTTGGGTGAGCTATATACAGACTTACCACTGCCCATCGATCAGCCTGTTGAAGAACATTGCGGAACTTGCAACAAATGTATTGAAGTCTGCCCAACGCAAGCCATCATCGCGCCGTATAAATTAGACGCACGCCGGTGCATTTCCTATCACACCATAGAATTAAAACAATCGATTCCAATTGAATTTAGAAAGGCCATGGGTAACCGCATTTATGGCTGCGATGACTGCCAACTCTATTGCCCCTGGAATCGGTTTGAACAAAAAAGCGAACTAGCTGATTTCGCTGTACGCAATAATTTAGATGCGCCAGAATTAATTGACTTATTTAACTGGAGCGAAGAAGATTTTTTAAATAATACCGAAGGATCAGCCATTCGACGCATTGGCTACGAATGTTGGTTAAGAAATATCTCAGTCGCACTAGGTAATGCACCGAGCAATACAAAAATCATTAACGCATTACAAGAAAAAAAGAATCATGCTAGCGAATTAGTGCGCGAACATGTTGCATGGGCATTAGACCAACACATGAGTAATGCACCCTAAACTCTAATTATGCATATACGCTTTAAACCGACTTAGTGAGAACATGGATATGCTAATAAAAGCTACAACAAGAATGTTGCATCAAATTAAATCTTTAATTTAGCTCCATGCCCGCTTTCAACAGCCCCATTAGTAGTTATTCACACTTAAATTTTTTCTTAAAAGCATCCTCTGCAACGGTTGCAGCCGAATATGTTTTACTTTCTGGATTATTTTCATAATATTCTTGATAAGCACTAATTATTAAACTAAACGAACCTCGTTTAGGGGGACATATATCTTGATTATTAACTGACGAATCAAAAACAGCTCCCAAGAAACAAGTGTACAAACCAACCTCTCTCCAATCCTGCAAATTTTCAAATGTCAGGAAATCTAGCTCATCATGTTTATCAATCCAATCTTTTTCTTGTATCTGCACCTTAGGAGTAAGTCCACAAAAATAGTAAATAGTTTCTGCATTGAAGAGTGAATTGGATTTTTTATCAGCTAGCGTGATACTCATACAGAAAATACATGCTAAAAATATAAATAATATTGAATTGATAGTATTTATCATATATGCCTCGTCTAATTAGATTTTAGTTTACATTATTAATAATGTTTGCTTTCCAGTGGCAGACATAAAAAAGATTAGATCTGCTTACATCATCCTTAAAACAACTCATAATCGTATATCTATTCACTCAGATTTTAGATTATAAGCGGTCACTTATTGTTTTTATAAAAATCAATCAAGCCCATAGTGGATGAGTCTTCATTTGTGACGAGGTTTTCATCCTGTATTTTATCCAATAAGTTATTTGCAAGACGTTTGCCGAGTTCAACTCCCATTTGATCAAATGAATTAATATTTAGTAGTACACCATGTACAAATGTTTTGTGCTCATACATAGCCAACAACATACCTAAAGAATACGGGCTTAGCTCTTTTAATAAAATCGTGTTGCTTACTCGGTTGCCTGGAAAAACTTTATGCTTGGCATGCTCATCTTCACCCACTTCTTCTAGCGTCTGCCCTTGCATTAATGCTTGGGTTTGCCCGATCATATTGGCTAACAACATATCGTGTTGCATTTGGTTATCATGTGCAGCTTTAGCTACACCAATGAAATCACAACTTATGTTATGTGTTCCCTGATGCAATAACTGGAAAAAACTATGTTGTGCATTGGTGCCGACATCGCCAAACACAACAGCAGAACTTGGCACATCTAATGGATTACCCTCTCGATCTACAGATTTACCATTACTTTCCATTACCAATTGCTGTAAATATGCAGGCAAAAAAGTAAGTCGCACATCATAAGGCAGAATTGCGTGTGCCGTTACCCCTATGAAGTGTTGATTCCATACATCCAACAAAGCCATTAGCACAGGAATATTTTTATCCGCTGGCTCATTTTTGAAGTGTTCGTCCATTGCATGTGCGCCATCCAATAAATTTTTATAAGCATCCACTTCCAAGTACAAGGCAATTGATAACCCTACCGCAGACCACATTGAATACCTGCCACCAATCTCATCCCACATTGGAAAAATATTGTCTTCTGCTATACCAAACTTACGCGCTTTATCCACATTCGCAGTGACCGCAACAAAATGATCTTCATTCTTTAAGTTCGCACTTTTCAATAACCATTTTCTTGCAAATTTTGCATTTGTGAGCGTTTCTTGAGTTGTAAAACTTTTAGAGGTGACGATAAACAACGTATTCCCAGGATTAAGCTTACTCAATACACGACTAATTTCTTCGCCATCTACATTCGCGACAAAGTGAACGTTTAAATTAGGGCTCGCCATTACTTGTAAGGCCTCACACACAAACATTGGCCCAAGATGGGAACCTCCGATACCAATATTTACAACATCTGTGATATTAGATTGTCTTACTTTTTCAGCGAATACCTCAATCAGCAATAAAACTGCAAGTTGTTTTTTGGTTAATGCAGAATTTTTATTATCTAAGTCTCGTAACGCGGTATGTTGCACCGCACGATTCTCTGTCGAGTTAATTTTTTCTCCAGAAAACATTTTGTTGCGCCATGCAGGGCCATCGCATTCTTCAAACAATGCGATAAGCTTATCCAACGTAACCGCATTAATTCTATTTTTTGAATAATCAAACAACAATCCTTCTAGCTGTATTGAAAAATTTGCAAAACGATCCGCATCTTGTGCAAACATTTCTCTCATGATTTGTGATTTTATTGCTTCGAAATGCGAAGCGAGTGCTTGATATGAAGATAATTCGCGCATAGCTATCTTTTATTAATTAATTACAGGCAAAAAATAAGGGCGCTTAAAGCGCCCTTAGAATTTTCAACATTCTTAAAACTTATGCAACTACTAGTAAGTGCCGTTCTTAAGATGACTGAATAAATTCAATTGTGCTGCAATGTTAATGACTAAGGTCAATACAATGCATAAAACGACCATAATCCACATAATTGTCTCCTAAATATAAAAGTTAGTATAAAACGATGAAAATCTGTAGTTCGATAGGTAAATTATACTCATTTAGTGCTTTTGTAACAGTAGATTGTCGATCAAACGCGCCTTCCCAAGCCATGCAGCAGCTAAAACTACAATAAAATCAGTACTATAGCTCGCTGGCTCGAGATTTTTGGCATCTCGAATGGTCACATAATCCGGTCGAAATCCAGTCTGCGAAAGCCTTTCCATTGCCTGTTTTTCAATGGCATCAAAGCTCTGAGACCCTGATTCGATTTGGGTTTTTATCTTCAGCAATGTTTCATATATTAGTTTGGCTTGAGCTCTTTCACTTGAACTCAGATATGAGTTACGAGAACTATAAGCAAGCCCATCGTCTTCGCGCTGAGTGGGCACTTGCGCTATGAAAATTGGGAAACCCATATCTGCAACTAAACGCTTGATTATAGTTAGCTGTTGAAAGTCTTTTTCACCAAATACGGCTACATCAGGAGTAATGATATGAAACAGCCTGGCTACTACCTCAACAATACCATCAAAAAATCCGGGCCGAAATTTGCCACACAGTTGACCGTTAAGTGGATGCTTTGGAATTTCTTTTAGGGGTTGATGCTCTTTTGCATATATCTCCTCATGCTCGGGCATAAACACCAAATCTACTTTTTCTGCTTGCAAAGCTGCAAGATCTTGCTCCGGTGTGCGTGGGTATGCAATTAGATCTTCATTGCGATCAAATTGTAATGCATTGACAAAAATACTACACACCACTTTGTCACCACACTCATGTGCATGCTGCATGAGTGTTAAATGCCCACGGTGCAAGTTGCCCATGGTGGGAACTAGCACTATCTTATTGCCATGATTTTTCCATTCAGCAACCTGCTTACGCAATTCAGCAATAGTGGTTAAGGTTTGCATACAATGTATAGAAAATAATTTTAGAAAAGATTACTGAGAGAATTGTCAACTAGTCTGACTAAGCTAACTGGGATAACTGGGATAACTGGGATAACACTGGGCTAATTGGCTTAACTGGTTTAACTGGCTCAACTGGGAAACTTAAGATTTTTTACATCATGCACATAATGCTCAATTGCAGATTGAATATCATTCGCTTCCGCAAGAAAGTTTTTTGCAAACTTGGGCGTCGTGCCATGCGTTATACCAAGCACATCATGCAACACAAGAATTTGTCCATCGCATCGAGGACCTGCGCCAATTCCTATAACGGGTATTGAAGACTGTTGGGTAATTTGTTGCGCCAAGCTATCAGGCACACATTCTAACAGCAACATATCTGCACCGGCGCCCTGCAAACTATTTGCGCTTTCAAGCAACTCATTTGCACTGGCCTCATCTTTGCCTTGCATAGTATAACCACCCAACTTATGAATATATTGTGGTCGTAATCCTAAATGTGCACAAATTGGAATTCCACATTCACTAAGCTCTTGCACAATGCTTACTTGTCGAATGGATGCTTCAAGTTTTACCATTTGCGCACCGCCCAACTGGATTAGATCCGTTGCATTCGCCAAGGCCTGATCAACATTGGTGTACGACATAAATGGCATATCTGCAATGATAAAAGCCTGCTTGGCTGCACTGCTTACACACTGGCTATGATAAATCATATCCTGCATCGTCACGGATACCGTACTATCTTGCCCTTGCACCACCATCCCTAGCGAATCGCCAATAAGTATCACATCCATTCCTGCCTGATCAAGAATGGCTGCAAAACTAGCATCATAAGCGGTTAAACAAGCAATTTTTTCGCCACTTGTTTTCATAGCATGCAAACGCGTAAGCGTGGTGTTTTTATTTGGCTTATGAATACTCATTTTGAATCAGATAAATTAGAACTAACTAGCTCACAAAGGGAAGTGGATTAAAGTAACGCTTGCCGGCTTCAGTATTTAAAATCTCAGTTAATAACAATTCATAATCTTTATCATTATTAATGAAATCGATATCACTGGCATTAACAATTAAGCAAGGCGCATCGTTATAATCATAAAAGAATTTTGCATAAGCCTCATTTAACTGCTCGAGATAAGCCGTTTCAACCAAGCGCTCATAACCGCGTCCACGTTTACGTATTCTTTGTAGCAGTATTTCAACCGGTGCCTGTAAGTACACCACTAAATCTGGTTTTGGAGCATCTATTGTTAAGTGAGAATATATTTGCTCATACAATTCATATTCACTCGCATTCAACGTTACTTGAGCGAACAAGCGATCCTTCTCAATCAAAAAATCTGCCACTCGCACTGGCAAAAAGATATCGGCTTGCTTGAAGTCTTGTATTTGCCTAGTACGCTGCAATAAAAAATGCAATTGTGTAGAAAGCGCTGCTTCACGTGGATTTTGGTAAAAACGCTCTAAAAATGGATTATCATCCACATCTTCTAACAACAATGTTGAACCAAATTCATCAGATAAACGTTGCGCCAAACTGGTTTTACCTACACCGATAGAACCCTCTACAACGATGTATTTAAGATTATGCTTATTCATTACTAATTATTTATTTTTGATAACTTGTATGACGGCAATTGCTCTATCAGACCCTCAACCGCACCCTTGCCTGGAATAATGAGGTCCGCTTGCAGCTCTTGTAAAGGGATTAGTACAAATTCTCTCTCAGCAACACCATAATGTGGAATTTTAAGTGTCTTGGTATCTATTTGCTCATCTGCAAATAGAATAATATCTAAATCCAGGGTCCTTGGCCCCCATCGCTCGCCCTTTCTTTGTCTTTGATGCATTTGCTCAATAGCTTGAAGCTCGGACAGCAAGCCTTGTGGCGTAAGACTTGTCGAAATTTTCGCCACCGCATTAATATAGTCAGGCTGATTGGATGGCCCCATCGGTTTACTCACATATAAACTAGAAGCTTCGATTAGACTAGTTTCAGGTATGGAATTTAGCTCCTGCAGCGCTGCAAGCACTTGCTGTTGTGGGTTCGACAAATTACTACCCAAACCTATATACGCATCAACCGCTTGCATCACACTTACTTTAATTGCGTTGAAAATATTATTTGTAGAAATAATGGGCAGAATTAATAGGCAAAATTAATGGTAAGTCTTCTTGTTGGAATAACCCTCAGCACCTTGCTTGCCAGATCTATGCTGATCTGATCTATTTTGTGGTGCACGCACCATCTTTTTGCGCGTACCGTCATCGACATCCTGGAAAACTGTCCACCACTCACACAGCTCATCAACTGGTTCACCTGCGCTTGAGCGTAAGCATAGAAAATCATAGGCAGCTCGAAAACGGTCATGCTCGAATAGTTGATAGACCCGATTCCCACGACGACTATAAAAACGATGTTGCAGATTCCAAATGTCTCGCATTGAAAAAGAAAAACGTTTCGGAATGGAGGTATATGGAAGCTGCGAAAGTATAGTGTCTTTTACCGATGCATCATGAGCCACTTGCGCAGAGAGACCATCAAGCTCTAACTGTTTGCTCAAGTTACGCATTGGCCCCCACAAAAAAACAGCATATAAAAACGCAGGGGTTACAGACTTACCGGACTGAATACGATCATCGGTGTTTTCTAATGCAAGATTTACTAAATTATTAAAGGTACTATTCTTTTGCTTTAACGCCTGTTCAGTTAATGGGAACATATGGCGAAACAAATCAAACTCACGCAAACCTTGGAAAGTCTGTTGCGCAAAACCTCCATGAAACAATTTAATCATTTCATCAAACAAACGTGCAGAAGGTACTTCGGATAACAAGCTTCCTAATCGAAAAATTGCATCTTTAGCACTTTCCTCAATTTCAAAATTTAATTTTACAGCTAACCTGACTGCACGCAGCATACGCACCGGGTCTTCACGAAAGCGTAAATCCGGATCTCCAATAACGCGTAATATTTTTGCATCTACATCTTGTAGACCATTCACCATGTCCAGAATTTGATTTTTTTCAGAATCATAAAATAATGCATTTACAGTGAAATCACGCCGAAATGCATCTTCTTCAATACTGCCATAAGTATTATCAGCGATAATGCGGCCTTGTGTATTCAAACTAGCGGTACTCGCGGCTCGGAAAGTAGCAACCTCTGTATAACCACCATCAAAATAGACATGAACAATTCGAAAACGCCTGCCAATAATGCGGCTATGTTCAAATAATTCACGCGTGTTTTCAGTCGTAGCATCAGTAGCAATATCAAAATCTTTAGGGTGTAGATCTAATAGCAGATCACGCACACCGCCGCCAACAATATAGGCTTTATAGCCCGCAGAATGCAGTTTTGTGATCACATCCAATGCCCCCTCACAGATCAAATTTGTATCAATAGAATGCTCAAACACGCCTTCGCTCAACCTGTTTCCCTGGATTTGATCTAAATCTTTCATGCACTCAATGACCCTGTTGGCCAGCTAAATTAATCAATAAAATCTTCAACTTATCATAACATTTAAAGCCAATATCTCTAATTTAATGATGCTAAATTAAACAATTTATTGCTTGATTTTCATTTATTCTATGCAGTTTCAAGCGACAAAAACACCTTATTTTGCTTGCAAATGCTAATAATAAATTTCATATTAACTTAACAATCATCATGCTATGGTTTGTCCCTAGAATTCAAACATCTAGTATTTAGAGGTACATCAATGACACAACTTACAGATAACACTAACGCTATAAGTTTTGATGAACAAAAAATATCCCCAGTTATTTTACTCGCATCCTGGTTATTCCTTGGTCTTGTGACGTATGGATATGCCATGTTCAAAATTTGGGCACCACAACTTACGCAGTCACTATTGATCGTTACATAAAATAATTACAGCGATACGGGCGTTTCGCCCAAGTCGTTTACAAAAGAAAAATACCTTTACCTAAGAATTAAACTTGCTGTTTAAAGTAATATGAATTCTGAATTTATCAATGAACGTAGAGAACTCGACGATCGTCGTGTAACGGATAATGCTCCACCCTTTCCGTTTTTTGATAGTGAACAAACTTTGGTTCGAGAAAACAGGAGAAGAATGCCTGATCGAAGAATCAATAATATTCAGATTGATGGTAATGAAGAATCTACAAAACAGGCAACAAGATTATTCCTATGGCACAAGGAAGAAGTCTGTGAGTTATTTCCCAGCACCAACGAAATTATTGTAGGTCGCGCACAAACTTGTGAAATAATTTTTCAAAACAAATACACTTCGCGCCAGCACGCGAGGTTTAAATTTGAAAATGGTGAATTCATAATCACCGATCACAGCACCAACGGTACTTACATTAAAAACGATGAAGGTGAAGTTTTTTTGATGGGCGAAAGAATGGAGTTACATGGCAGTGGCATTGTAAGTTTAGGCACTCCAATCGAATACGTGGAAAAAGATGTCATCCACTACTTCTGTCCTTAAACTCAGCATATCTCAGGTATTCTAGATTACGAGAACTACCTACGCTCATTTCAATAAGCACCGCATTTTCTAAGCCGTTTATAAACACCCTAAAAAGTTAATATTTAGCAATTCCCCCGCTTCATTAATCGGCAGATTTCTACCATACAGCTGGAGGATAGTCTTAAGGTATTCAAAGTGTTATCTATTTCCGCATACTTTGGGATTGTTTCGTATATCCTCCTAATTTATGAAAGAACGCAGAAAACAAGAAAGACGCCGCTGGGGTAGAAAAGTCACTTATCCATTCATTGACAGTGAAGGCGTACTGGTCACTAAAAACCGTCGAAGAAAAATTGACCGTAGAGACGAAGCTGAAGAGGAAGAAGTAGCACTGGAAGAAGCACTACAACCTGCTATTACCGTAAAGTCTAGCCAACAAGATAAAAATAATTCTATAGACATTAGTGAATCTAAAGTTATGGAATTGGAAGAAGCATTGCAAGATCAAAATAAACCTGCTTCAGGCATTATGGCCTCTATAAAAGATCTGGAAGATGAAATTTTAAATGCAACCAATATAGAAGCCATCTCAAAAAGTGATTTTGAAGCGGTAAGCCTTGCAAGCGATGCGGGCATACCGGTTAAAGAACAAATAGTGGGCCCACATGCAGCTGAATCAAAAGAAATTGAAAAGCCCGTAACGCTGCCTGAAATTGATATGGTAGTAAAAGAAAAATTAAATGGTTCTGACAGAATAGTTACTATCGAGCTGTTAATAAAAGGTGAAAAGCACGTACTCACTACTGACAAAGACACCTGCAAGGTAGGGCGGGATCCTAGTTGTGATATTATTATTCAGAATAAGTTCGTATCACGACAACACGCAAAGATCATTCTAAAAGATGGGAAGTTCCTGGTTGAAGACAACAGCTTCAATGGTACTTATATTGAATTCACTAACGGCCAAAAAATTCATGTATCAAAAGATGAACAAACCCTTATTTCAAATGGTGTAATGAGCATGGGCAAACCAGTTGATAGCAAGTCAAAATCAATTATTGAGTTCAAGATCAGCCAATAAGCTTGATTAGTTGAACCCACCGGCATTAAACGGTTATTACTTAAGAAATCAGGGTCTTTATCAACTTGTTCTTTTGGTCGTCCAGATATGGCCTGTCCTACCTTGGTTTTTAAACGTTGTTCAAGTTTCTCACGAAATCAGTTGTTGCCAATATCAATCGAGTCTGAGCCAGCCCAGATATACCGAATACTTTAAATTTTAGGTATTTAAATTCTGACTTTTTTTGACGCTCGTTGGTGAGCTTTTCTTGGGTGAATTCTAATTTACTTGGGATTTTGAATGGTTCTAGGTGTTGCAAACAATGTGTGCGTAGTAATTTTCGATAGGTTTTTTTATTTTCAGCATCTGCTTCAATTACAGTTTTTATGCGCGCACAAACCATATTTCCCATAATGGCATTTTCTTCACCATAGACTAATACATCTTCAATAAAATCTAATTCGCTTAGGATGTTTTCCACTTCACTTGGGTAGACTTTTTCACCACCGACATTAATGATGTCAGATTCACGGCCTAGTATACGTATCCATTCACCTTCCACTTCTACACGATCACCGGTGTTCATCCAGCCATCGACAATTTCAGGCTGCGGTGCATTCAGGTAACCGAGCATGCTGCCGTTAGACTTCACCCAAAGCGTCTCATCCGCTACTTTTGTTTTGCAATTCTCATTGTCCATGTGAATCCATAGACCATTACCTTCGCGAGATTTGGAACGCGGTGAACCAAACTCTGAAGTTCCGTACTTCTGAATAGTTTTTGCTTTTGGAAACATGGTTTTGAGATTAACCAAACCCGTTTCATTTATCGGCTCGGAACCAAAGGTTACAATTTGCACACTGGATAAGTCTGCCACTTGATAATCTCCAGACATAAACAATAGCCGTAAAAATGAAGGCGAAGCCGGCAATACTTCTATCTTGTGCTTTGTAATTAAACTACATATTTCCGCTGGATTGCGGCTACTCGGCAACACCAGAGTGCCTTTGCTAAACAATGTATAGAAAAGCGTATCAACCCCTGCTACATGATCAAATAATAGAAATGCCAAAGTAGTAAATTTCTTTTTAGCATTTTCAAAAGACACCAGGAATTTTTCTACGATATGCAGAATGGCTTTTGGCTTACCCGTTGTGCCACTGGAAAAAGAATAAAGCCTGGTTCGACTTGATCAAAAAGTTGTTGCACTAATGCGTTATACTGCGAAGGTTTTTCAAACTCTGTAGCATGAACATCTGCATTTTCATCAAATCTAAATACTTTTTCAATGTTTGCATCTTGCGCCATTGATGCGAGGTTTTGATTTTGCGGCGAAAGCATTGCAACTGTATTGCCCCGTGAAAGGAGCGCTAAAAAGTACTCTATGCTTGTAATGTGGAAATCAGACTGTATCCCGACCACACAATCTTTTTTAAGATTCTCTTGATCAAATTTTTCTTGCGCGTGGTTAATACCTTCATGCAATTGTTGATAACTTACCGATCGGCTTATTGATTGATTGGCTTCAATAATCGCGATAGCATGATTACCCGCAAAACTGTCTAGCAGTTTTTTAATTCGGATAGACATGTGGAGTTTATTAGATTGAGAAAAAAGGTAGAGGGCTAAGTAATGCCGCCTAAATATAAAACCTGTCCAGTGATGAATTCACTTTCTTTTTGAATATAAAAGTCTGTGACATTGGAAATATCTTCATACACACCCATGCGTTTAATTGCCTGAGTAGCGATAAGATCATCCATCTTATTATCTGAAACGCCTTTAATTAAATCAGTTAACACCGGCGTTGGACCTACCGCATTTACAGTAATATTGTACCCAGCCAGTTCACGCGACATAACACGTGTAAAACTCTCCACAGCTGCCTTGGATACAGCGTAGGCTGCCTCACCCTCTAAATCTAATGCAGTAGCAACAGTTGCAAAATTTATAATGCGCCCATATTTTTTTGCACTCATCACTTTTGCAGCTTCACGACAAAACAAAAATGTTCCAAACACATTGGTAGAAAATATATCGGTTACGGTTTTGAGTGGTGTTAACAGCACGTGGTTCATTGAAGCAATGCCGGCATTATTTATTAACACATCTATTTTACCGTGCTTCTTTTTAATCGCTCGCACCATAGCTTGTACTGCTTTTCATCGGCCACATCTACACAATGATGCTCATATCCATTCACCTCTTCATCCATAGGTGAACGCGAACAACCTATAACAGTAAAACCTTTTGCCAAATAATAATCCACCAAATATTTTCCAATACCCTTGCGCGTACCGGTAATCACCATTACTTCACCTGCATGATTCAACATTTAGCTATTAGCCTCTAGTTCAGCGATTACAAATTCAGTCAAACTGCCGACATTGCGATACGGACTATTACGCATCGACATGGCTTTTTCGCTCGCAAGTAACACACTACTATCAAATTCATCATTTACGTTCATTTCAACTTCAGTTACCAAGCGAACCAACGACAATGAATCCAGACCATCATCACCACCAAATATTTCTGTAGCTTTGGTAATATTTTTTAAGCTGTCATAATCCAGTTCTTCGTTAATTTCAGTTAGTGCATCACTGATAGTTTTTATAATTTTCTCTTCCATGTATTGCCTCTTACTACATTTAGAATCTATCGCTTAAGAATAACTTTTGCAGGGTTACCTTGTAACATGACATCATTCTTATAGCGCCTATTTACCAGACTATTTGCAACTACGATGGTGTTATCGCCTATTTCTGCACCATCAGTAATCGTACAACCCGAACCTATCCATACATTGTCGTCAATTTTGATGCCTTTTGAAGTTTTTTCTACATCTTCCAAATGCACATCTTTTCGTGCATAGCTATAGTTTACAGCGACTATATTTACATTAGGTCCACAGATAAAATTCTTCCCAATTCTAATGCCACCTTCACCTGAGGAAATAAAACAGCAATTTGCAATTCCAGAGCGATCTCCGATTTCCAGTGGACCATCATTGGCTTTAATTTTAGTAAAAGAAC
Source organism: uncultured Thiotrichales bacterium (assembly GCA_964486815.1). GTDB lineage: Bacteria > Pseudomonadota > Gammaproteobacteria > UBA4575 > UBA4575 > JABDMD01. The sequence goes on along the minus strand of CAZAOO010000012.1, from coordinate 31,768 downwards.
TCACCACACAGTTTTTACCAAATTTTAAATTGTTAGAAACATCCACTTCCGCACGTGGACTGACTATTGCCCCATACTTAAGTAAGTAATACGCGGACACCACGAATGAGGGTGTGAGTGTTCTTTTAACACCCTTAATTACGTTTTCAGATTTCATATTTAGTTATGTAAGTCAGCGGCAAGAATTATGTGCCTACCTACCCTAAATTATAAGTGGATTTTTCGAAAACTAATGTGATTTCCCGCTTACTTTGCGGATCTGTCGCCGTTGATGTTTATCAGGCTTACCTTGAGATCGGGGCGTACCCGCGTTTAACAGCTTTCGCTGCTGAGATTTGATCTCCCGTAACTCAATGCTTTCAGGGGTTTCCAGATATAGGTTTTGCGCGAGTTTCGCCGGTGCTCGCTTATCACTGAGCCCAGTAACATGAACTACTGCCTGAACCTGCCCACACGTAATTTCCAGTCGATCCCCGATCAGAATAAGTCGTGAGGATTTCACCCGCTGCCCATTAACATGAACCTTGCCGCCATTCACAGCAGTAGCCGCAGTAGCGCGAGTTTTAAAAAAGCGCGCCGCCCATAGCCATTTATCTACTCTAATTTTTTTTGCCTGAGACATGTAATATTTGACATGAGGGTATTTAAGTTCAGTGCGTATAATACCCAGCTTTACAGAAAGGTGTTTAATGATTGTTTACGAACCAAAGCAGATATACACAATAAGTAAATACATAGAATTATGACTAGCAATAATATAAAAAAAGCAAGAAAAGTACTTATATCAATGTTGATTGGTGTATCACTATTAAATGCTTGTCAATTTTTATATAGAAAATAAGGTTACATCAAACAGTCAGCCTCAAAAGCTAGATATACTAAGGGAAAAGGTTGAGAACAATAAAATTGAGGTTACCAATGATTGGTTCCTTAAAAAGTTAGAGGCCATAAAAACCTATGCATTAGCATCAGATAAGTTAGTTACTAATTACAAAATATTAGTTGGATGTATTGCGATTTGAAATACCTTGATAGCTATAATATTAGTACCTTACTTATTACCTTATTACGACTAATCAGAAATTGAATGTTCGCTATCAGCAGTCGATAGCTAACATTAAAAATTTGATTTGATGCAACATCCATGTTGCAGCTTATATGCGTGCATCCCTGCACTACACCCAATACACAATATGTTCTGCGACCTCCATTACTTCTGTTTCGCTGACGACGCGGTTTTTCACAGACTTGTTTTTTTTATGTACCATATTGCGGTCACCTGATATCAGGTAATGCCACTTAGGTAGATTTTTGCCTTCGTGTAAACGGCGGTACGAGCATGACTTGGCAACCACTTGAATTCTTCTACATCGTCTACTTCAAGTTGCAAACAATCATCTACTAGTGTCCTGCGATTTTTATAGTCTTTGCACTGACAGGTCTTTGCATTCAGCATGTGGCAAGCTACATCGGTATAAAACAGCTCTTTAGTTTCTGCATCTTCAAGCTTTATCAAGCAACATTTTCCACAACCATCGCAGAGAGATTCCCATTCTTTTTGGGACATCTCTGCGAGCGTTTTGGTTTTCCAGAACGGTTTTTTAGACATTGACTACCTATGAAAATTTAAGCAAAACCAAAAGAAATTCTGATTTTTTCTGATATGAGGCGTAAAAATATTTGCAAAGCAAAGTTTACGTATTAGTAAATGTGCATTTCAAGATATTTTTAACGCTGTATCAGGAATAATCAGGGCTGCCTTATTTAGCAATTTCGTTGATCATCTGATTCAGACGATTTACAAAACTAGCTGGATCTTCAAGCTGCCCGCCTTCTGCAAGAATGGCTTGATCGAATAAAATTCTAGCCCAATCTTCAAAGCGGTCTTCTGCCTGCTCGTTCTCCATGCGTTGCACTAGTGTGTGCATAGGATTAATTTCTAATACCGGCTTACTTTCTGGCATTTCATGCCCAGCTTGCTTCATCAGGTGCTGCATATATAAAGCCATATCTTGCTCGCTCAAGACAATACAAGCGGGAGAACTGGTTAGACGATGCGACACGCGCACGTCTTCCACCTTGTCTTCTAATACTTTCTTAATTCGCTCAACTAATCCCTTAGCTTCCTCTTCAGCTTTCTTGCGCTCTTCTTTATCTTCTTCACTACCCAATTTATCTAAATCAAGCTCACCTTTCGCTACAGAAGCAAATGATTTCTCTTGATATTCGTTTAGATGACTCATCAACCATTCATCCACACGATCAGAAAGCAACAGTACTTCTATGCCTTTCTGTTTGAAAATTTCTAGATGTGGACTATTTTTTGCTGCGGCATGATTGTCTGCGGTTATGTAATAGATTTTCTCTTGCTCTGGCTTCATGCGAGCGATGTAATCATCTAAAGAAACCGTTTGCGCTTTACCTTCTTGATGAGTTGATGCAAACCTCAGCAACTTGGAAATTTTTTCTTTGTTAGCAAAATCTTCACCTGGACCTTCCTTCAATACTTTGCCAAAAACATTCCAAAACTCTTGATACTTGACTGATTCTTTCTTGGCTAAATTTTCCAATAATCCAAGAACCTTTTTAACCGAACCGGAACGAATATTATCGATAACTTTATTACTTTGCAGAATCTCTCGAGAAATATTCAACGGTAAGTCATTTGAATCTATCACGCCACGCACAAATCGAAGATAGCGTGGTAACAATTTATCTGCATCATCCATGATAAAAACACGTTGTACATACAGTTTCACACCATGCTTTGTATTGGGTTCAAAAAGATCAAACGGAGCTTGCGAAGGTATATATAACAATGAAGTATATTCTGTTTTCCCCTCTACACGATTATGCGTCCACAACAGCGGATCAGAAAAATCATGCCCTACATGTTTATAGAATTCTTTATACTCTTCTTCGGTAATTTCACTTTTAGGACGCATCCATAAAGCAGAAGCTTTATTTACAGTTTCCCAATTATCCGTAATCTCACCTTTGTCATCCTCTTCTCGCATTTCAATTGGCAAAGGCACATGATCAGAATAAGTGCTTATAATCGATTTTAAACGCCAACTACTTAAAAATTCATCTTCACCTTTCTTTAGATGCAAAATGACTTCAGTTCCACGCGTCTCTTTTTCAATTTCTTCTAATGTATATGAACCAGTTCCTTCAGATTCCCACTGCACAGCTTGATTTTTCTCAAGCCCAGCGCGTCTAGTATTCAAGGTCACCTTATCCGCTACAATAAATGCAGAATAAAAACCAACGCCAAATTGACCGATTAGATGTGAATCTTTACTTTGATCACCTGTAAGGTTATCCAGGAACTCTTTGGTGCCTGATTTTGCAATAGTGCCTACATTACTAACCACCTCGTCACGACTCATACCAACGCCGTTATCTCGTATTGTTATGGTTCGAGCATCTTTATCATATTCGACTTGAATTTTTATCTCTACATCATCACTTAGCAATGAAACATCAGAGATCGCCTCAAAACGTAACTTGTCACAAGCATCCGATGCATTGGATATCAATTCACGCAAAAATATCTCTTTATTTGAATAAAGTGAATGAATCATTAAATGCAAAAGCTGCGAAACTTCCGTTTCAAACTTCAGCGTCTCTTTCTTATCCATATCTTTGGTCTTTTTACTGGGCTTTTTATCAGTTTTTGTATTCATACTCTTATCTAGTCTATGTATTGTTAATTTTTAAATTAAGGATTTAGGTCAGCAATTAAAATTATTGCTTAAAATTATCGGTTAAGGTTATCGATTAATTTGGCCATCTACTACAAATGATAAACTCTCACTTGGCGAGGTAGAACCATAATCTGTCATATCTTCAAGCGTTACCTTCAGGCTCAATTGCTCCACATTTGGATTTTTTGCCAAATGCCCAACTATCGCTTCATCAGCTTTTACGCCGAAGGTTTTAAGCAAAGCTCGAATATCTTTTCTACTATTGTCGTCCATCATTCTCTCCAATTTATTGGCCTAGCTATAGGCCTTATTATTTATCTATTTATTGGGGCACTTTCTGAAAAATAAAGGCCTCAAGAAATTCTTCAAGCGTTTTTCGCGCTTGCGTAAATTTATCCGCTGGCGCCAGCATTTCATCTAAGCCTTGAATATAGGCACCTGTCTTCTCAGGCTTACCACATTCTTGATAAATTGCCTGTACGACACTCGGCAACATCTCCAAATGAAACTGCAATGCAAGCGTAGAATTTCCATATATGAAACCCTGATTTGCACACGCTTCACTAGCTAAAAAATTATCAGCACCCTCTGGGATTTCAAACGTATCTCCATGCCAATGCATCGCATCAAAGCTAGCAGGCAGACGCTCTATCCGGCCATACATTAACCCTTTAGTTTGATTAACCTGAGTTCGATTATCGCGCGTTAATTTAACTTGAAACCAGCCAATTTCTTCATGCACATTCTTGCTTACTTTTGCACCCAATACATTAGCGATAAGTTGGGCGCCTAAACACACGCCTAATACCGGAACATCAAGCTTTATAACTGATTCAATAAACTCTTTTTCTAAGGTCAGCCATGGATACTCATCATCATCACCTACACTCATCGGCCCACCCATAACCACCAATGCATCAATATCATGAATCGAGGGCAAAGACTGATCTTCATACATGCAGGTGCGTGACAAAACACATCCTCTTGCAACAAACATGTCTTCCATAGAACCTAAGCCTTCAAATGGAACATGTTTAAGATAATGTATGCGCATGTGTTTGTTAATTAACGGATGATCGATGGATTAAATAATCGATGTTGACAGAATAATTTGTATTTTCTTTAACTTATATTTGTTCATGCTCAAGTAGCCATTGTTTTCGCTGCACCAACTTGCCTGTGTCATCACCCATAAAACCACCCAAACCCACAGCACTTACCACACGATGACAAGGAACTATTAATAATAACTGATTACGTCGACAGGCATTACCTACTGCACGTGGTCCTGACTTAATCTTGTTAGCAATTTCTCCGTAGGTTATTGTGCTGCCAAACGAAATCTTTCTAATTTGATCCCATACCCTTAACTGAAAATCTGTTCCTTGCTTAAATAAAAACGGTAAATTAAATTCTTTTAACTCTCCTAAAAAATAAGTAGAAAATTGTTTTTGTATTTCGATTGCAAAGGGATCTTTTTTTGACACTGCACGCACCTGGTCTGCCACCTGGTGGACTTCTGTTACAAAGTCATCTTCATAATCCACCGCGATCTTGCCAATAGGAGTTTTTATAATTATTTGAGTCATGGCGAATTGTAACGCTTTTAGCAATAAGCTTTTATAGCAGAAACAAAAACGCCTCGATAAACGAGGCGTTTAAGATAAGTTTTTATTATGGAACTAGATTTTTTCTTTAATTCTAGCTGCTCTGCCGGTAAGGCCACGTAAGTAATAAAGCTTGGCACGCCTGACATCACCTCTACGCTTCACGGTGACACTTTCTATTAAAGGACTATGCGTCTGAAATACTCTTTCTACACCTTCACCGTGTGAAAGTTTCCTTACTGTGAATGCGGAATTTATGCCACGATTACGTTTGGCAATAACGACGCCTTCAAAAGCCTGCAAACGCTCACGGTCGCCTTCTTTTACTCTTACTTGCACAGTCACGGTATCGCCTGAGCTGAACTCGGGAATATCTTGCTTAAGCTGTTGCTGGTCAATTTCTTGGATTATATTCGACATGTTCTTAAGTTACTTTAGTTTTGGTGTTCTTGTATATATTCCTGTAGCAAGGCCTTTTGCTCCTCACTTAAATATAATTTTTCAATTAAATCCGGCCTTCTAAAAAAAGTTCGGCCCAGTGACTGCTTTTCGCGCCACTTCTGAATGGCCTTATGGTCTCCGCCCAGCAATACCTTGGGCACACTGAGATCATTGATACTTTCAGGGCGAGTATAATGAGGGCAATCGAGCAGTCCGTCAACAAAGGAATCTTGCAGCGCTGACTCATCATGACCCAAAGCGCCCGGAATATGCCTAATCAGCGCATCCAGCAGCATCATCGCAGGTAATTCACCACCACTGACGACAGCGTCTCCAATTGATATCTCTTCATCAACCTCTACTTCAATTAAACGCTCATCTATGCCCTCATAGCGCCCTGCAAGCAATATCAAATCATCATAGGCATTAAATCTCTGCACATCCGCATGTTGGAACGGCTTGCCCTGTGCTGACAAACAAACCACTCTGGAGATTCTATCGACGCTCTTGTTATTATTCCTGGCTTTTTGTATGGTTTTTTGCAGCGGCTCGAACTGCATCACCATTCCAGGGCCGCCGCCATAGGGTCGATCATCGATGCGACGATTTGGATCGTTAGAAAAATCCCTTGGATTCAGAACCTCAAGCTTTGCCAAATTATTATCAATAGCTCGGCCCACCACTCCAAACTTAGCCAGGCTTAATACCATTTCTGGAAACAGAGTAATAACGGTAAAATTCATGATTGCACTAATAATCTTTTTGCCAATCAACCGTAACGGTCTTGGCTTGCAGGTCTACGTGCTTAATTACTTGATCGCGAACATAAGGAATTAGAATTTCTTCTTTATCGACATCATTTTTTACAACCATTACATCATTCGCACCGGTCTCGATCATTTTCTTTACTTGGCCAAATGACTCACCATCAAGATTCATCACCGCCAAGCCTTCTAACTGAAACCAGTAGAATTCATCACCCGCTAAATCGGGTAGCTCGCTCTTGGCAACCCATATCTCTGCGCGAATTATATTTTCAGCTTGAGTTCGATCATTTACGTTACGAAACTTGGCAACGATGCCACCGCCGTGAAGTTTACCCTCTTGCAAAGTGTATTTTTCAACATTGCCGGGTGTTCTTAATTCCCATTCAGAGTAATCAAGGATTTGTTCTTTAGGACGACAAAAGGAAAATATTTTCAGCCGCCCCTTGATGCCAAAAACACCCTGGATAACTCCGAGTTGAATATGTGTATCTTGCTTACTCAAGATGCCGCCCACGACCTGGGCAAAAAGATTTTTTTGAAAGGGTGAGCGCTAATTAGCTAATTAAGCTGCTTCGGCTTCGGCTTGCTTGAGGTGGCTCTTGATCAAAGATGCAACGCGCTCTGAAGTCTGGGCCCCATGACTGCGCCAGTGCTCAAAACGCTCTATTTCGATATTTAGCTTAACTTCCTGACCTCGTGCAGTAGGATTAAAAAATCCAATGCGCTCAATGTAACTACTATCCCGACGCTTGCGCGAATCAGTGACTACAATATGGTAGAAAGGGCGTTTTTTAGCTCCGCCTCTAGATAATCGAATGGTGACCATATATCTCTAATCTGAATTTTTGTGTTATTGAGAGCGGGCATTGTACGCAAATTTGGCCGAAAATAAAGCGTATTAAGCGGATTCAGCCCTGAGAATAAGAGATAGAAATGCGATAAAGGCTGTTTATAGAGCACGGTTTGCGCAAGCCCCGAGTACACCTAGAGCACGCCTAGCTTAGGCCAGGAGGCCTTCAGCCCGCGTAGATAAGACAAGGTGTTAACCTAAGTCTGCGGTAATCCTCCTCCCTTCAATCCTTGCATCATGCGCTGCATCCCACCTTTCTTGGAGAATTTCTTCATCATCTTCTTCATCTGCAGGTGTTGCTTGAGCAGACGATTTACATCTTGTATCTGCGTGCCAGAACCCGAAGCAATACGTCGTTTCCGTGTATTTTTAATCACATCCGGGAAGCGACGCTCATGTGGCGTCATAGAGTTAATGATCGCGATCATTTGATGGATAGATTTATCATCTCCCATGCCGCCCTGCGCTTTCTTAGCCATACCTGCTGCACCCGGAATCTTATCCATAATTCCTGCCATCCCCCCCATATTCATCATTTGTTCAAGCTGGCTTTTTAAATCAACCATATTGAAGCTTTTGCCTTTTTTAATTTTTGTCGCCAGCTTCAGGGCTTTTTCATGATCAACTTTATGCTGAACCTCTTCTACCAGACTGACTACATCACCCATTCCCAGAATGCGCGAAGCAATTCGATCAGGATGGAACGGTTCTAAAGCAGTCGTTTTCTCACCCGTACCTAAAAACTTAATAGGCTTGCCGGTGATATGTCGTACAGACAACGCCGCACCACCGCGCGCATCACCATCCGTTTTAGTTAGAATCACCCCGGTTAACGGCAACGCTTGATTAAATGCTTTTGCGGAGTTTGCAGCATCTTGGCCGCTCATGCTGTCAACAACAAATAATGTTTCAGTAGGCTGAATGGCTTGATGCAATTGAATAATTTCTTGCATCATCTTTTCATCAACATGCAACCGACCTGCTGTATCGACTAACAACACATCTTTAAATTTTGTTTTCGCGTGTTCTACTGCGCGCTTGGCAATATCTATTGGTGCCTGACTGGTATCACTTGGAATAAATTCGACACCTACTTCATTTGCAAGTGTTTCTAGCTGTTGTATCGCAGCAGGACGATATACATCACAACTCACTACCGCGACAGACTTCTTTTGTTTGTCGGTTAAAAAGCGAGAAAGTTTTCCGATACTTGTGGTTTTACCAGCACCTTGAAGACCGGCAATAAGAATGACCACTGGAGGTTGGGCGGCAAGTGATAACGACTCGTTTGCATCCCCCATTAAATGCACTAACTCATCATTTACAATCTTGATTAGCGCTTGACCGGGCGACAAGCTGGTCAATACTTCCTGACCCAATGCCTTCTCTTTTATACCAGCGATAAAATCTTTGACGACTGGCAGCGCAACGTCGGCCTCTAGTAAGGCCATGCGAACTTCGCGCAGAGTTTCTTGGATATTATCTTCGCTTAAGCGTGCTTGACCGCGTAATTTTTGAACAGTACTCGCGAGGCGAGTAGATAAACTATCAAACATAGAAATGCGCCCCACTAAGGAGCCAAGTTAATAAAGGAAGTGGATTATAACTAAATTAGATCGTAATTAGATCGTAATTATTTGGCCACTGGAGAGCCGATGAATATTAAAGTCAGATATCGCAGAGTTAAGCTGCTGAATAATCAATTCTTCTTTGCCGGGCTGCAAATGTGAAATATATAATTCGGGTCGGTGATTGAGCTTTTTCAAGTCATCAGCCAAGGCATTCGGGTAATAATGCTTCGCGTCACGCCCAATAGCCTCATCTTCATTGGTAAACCCACACTCCACAACCACTATATCCATGCGAGGTTCTTCATTTAGCGCATGCCAAAAAGTGTCATTGGTAAAGGTATCGCCACTAAATGCGATGCTACCCGTACCATTATTGATAATATAAGCAGCTGCAGGTACGGAATGGTTCACTTCTACCATCTTGACAACTTTATCACCAAATTCGATGCAATCGCCCGGTTGCATGGATTCATACACAATCACCGGGGTTTCAGCACTTGGTAATTCAAAAAAGTTAGGCCATACATTCCAGTTAAAAATATTTTTCGCTATTATGTCGTAGGTTTCTTGCTTACAGTGCAGGGTTAATGGACGCTCAACCAACGAGTCATAAATTGTATCCAACAGCATCGGCAATAAAGCAATGTGATCAAGGTGACTGTGGGTAATAAAAATATGTTCAAGCTTAGACATTTCTTCCAGCGATAGGCTGCCCAAACCCGTGCCACAATCTATAAGCACAGAGTCATCAAGCAAAAGCGAGGTGGTTTTATTGCCCAAACCAATACCGCCACTACAGCCAAGAATACGTATTTTCATTAGTTAGTAATATTCAAAATCCTAATGATGCTATCATTGCTAACAACACGGAAATGTCTAACCTATCTCAATTTAATTAGGTGTAATTGTCTGGGATAATTGCAACATACGAAAGATATTTGTTACACCCATATTCGCAATCTTGTGACATCGTTCTCATTACATTATTAGTTACAGCAGAATTATTGTTTGTTTATGTCAAGCTTACTGAAATACAGCACAATCATTCTCTACGCGGCCACTTTTATAGTACTGCTATGGCGTTCTCATCACCCCGCAAATATACAAGCAAATACACAAACTACTGACAAACGCGGGTTGATGTTAGTGATGTGGGCAATTGCTTGCATCTCACATGCATTTCAACTTTATCCGCAAACCTTTACTGGGCAGGGCTTGAATCTCACTTTTTACAATACCGTTTCGCTTGTGTTGTTTATTATTTCTACACTGGTATTGATACTCTCCATCAGTAAAAGGAGAGAATTTATTGGCTTATTCTTATTGCCAATCGTAATTGCGGGTATCGTATTAACCATCCTTAAACCTGAAATCCATGTTGCCACATCGAGCGTGAGAGGACTGCAATTCCATATTGTATTTTCACTGTTTGCATTCAGTGTACTCACTATCTCTGCAATTCAATCAATATTAATTTTCAATCAAGAACGGCATCTTCGCAAAGCTGAATTCGATGGCATGACGCGTGCCCTACCACCGTTGTATGATTCAGAAAAGTTTTTATTTCAGACCATCGTCATCGGCTTTATTTTACTTTCTATTGCCTTGATAACCGGTTTCATGTTTTTAGAAAACATGTTTCAACAACATGTTGTACACAAAACAGTCTTGTCGATCTTGGCTTGGATTCTTTTCGCAGTGCTATTATGGGGTCGCTGGAAATTTGGTTGGCGCGGACAAATGGCAGTGCGCTGGACACTAGGCGCCTTTGCTTTTCTCATCCTGGCCTATTTAGGTAGTAAGTTTGTCCAGGAAATAATACTTAACAGGTTTACAGACCTCCCTATCTCTTGACAAATTAGTGTACGCAGCGGTTAATAGTGCTATCTTTATTACCGGAGGGTCAACACGACCTTGGACGAATACTCGATAGGAACACTATTTTTAGTGTTACTTATTTTATTTTTATTCTCAGCATTTTTTTCAGGCTCAGAAACAGCGTTAATGGCTTTAAATCGTTATCGCATGCGCCATTTAGCGAACAACGGTAATCGTGGCGCTAGAAAAGCACAAAAACTTTTAGAAAAACCCGACCGGCTCATTGGCTTAATATTGCTTGGCAATAATGTAGTTAATATCTTAATTGCACAGCTATCTGCATATATCGGTTACAGAATACATGGCGAGGTGGGTATTGCTATAGCAACCTTTATTTTAGTTTTTGCAATTTTGATTTTTGCTGAACTCACTCCTAAAACACTTGCAGCATTACATTCAGAAAAAATTGCATTTCCTGCAGCAATTATCTACACGCCTCTACTTACAATTGCATACCCACTTGTTTGGACAGTGAACGTATTTTCAAACTCCATACTCCGCTTGTTAGGGGTTGATGTAAAAGAAGGTGCTCTAACTACACTTTCACATGAAGAATTACGCACTGCAGTTAATGACGAAGGTACATCGATATCGAGCGAACATCAGCAAATGTTATTAGGCGTATTAGACCTTGAGCAGACAACTGTCGAAGATATTATGATTCCTAAAAATGAAATTGTAGGCATAAATCTTGATGACGACTGGGAAAATATTATTACACAATTAAAAAATATTTCGTATACACGTATACCTGTGTATCGCAATACTATAGATAATGTTGTTGGATTTCTGCATTTACGAAAATTTATTTTAAAAATAATTGATAAAGATCTGGAACGTGAAGATTTAGAAAAACTTATTCGCGAACCCTATTTCATACCTGAAGGTACACACTTAAAGAAACTCTTATTTGAATTTCAGGCCAAGAAACGTCGTTTAAGTTTAGTAGTAGATGAATTTGGCGATATTCAGGGCATGGTGACACTTGAAGATTTATTAGAAGAGATAGTCGGTGAGTTTACTAATGATCCCGCAACATACGATGTAGAAATACATCCACAAGAAGATGGCTCTTTCTTGGTAGATGGAGGCTCACATGTGCGTGACATCAATAAAGCGTTAAATTTGCAGCTTCATGTCGATGGACCAAAAACTATCAATGGCTTGATTTTAGAGCATATGCAATCTATCCCTGAACCTGGCACCAGTGTATTAATTGATGGCTACCCCATAGAGGTTGTGCAAATTCAGAATAATGCTGTACGCACTGTACGTATCAGCCCTCGCTTGCCACAACGCGAGCAAGTCGCCTAAACTCAACTCCCCCATTCGAGCGGCGCAAGGAAATCTGCCGATCTAGTACAATACTCGTATGGCAAAAGAACTCAGTTATGTGTGCACCGAGTGTTCTGGACTGTTCTCTAAATGGATGGGTCAGTGCTCTGACTGTGGCGCTTGGAATTCAATCGAAAAACAAGCAGCTGTTTTTCAAAAACAAAAAGCGGGTTCGTTTTCTCTTAGCGGTGCTGCAAATGAAATTCAAGCCATTAACGATGTTGCTTGTGAGACGCATCCGCGAATCAAAACCCCGCTTGCAGAATTAGATCGTGTGCTGGGTGGTGGAATTGTCTCGGGCTCAGTTATTTTAGTTGGCGGTAACCCTGGAATAGGTAAATCTACTCTGTTGTTACAAGTGCTCAGCTCGTTAGATCGCGAAAGAGCGCTGTATGTCACAGGTGAGGAGTCTTTACAGCAAGTTGCGCTGCGTGCAGAACGCTTAGGTTACAAGGACTCAACCTTACGTGTGCTCGCTTCAAACAATCTTGAAGAAATTTTAGCCAATGCCATGCGCGAACGCCCAAGCATTATGGTAATCGACTCTATTCAAACTTTGTCATCAGAAAAAACCCCTTCTGCTGCAGGCTCCGTTTCTCAAGTTCGTGAATGTGCAAATCAAATTACACAATTTGCTAAACAAACCGATACCACTGTTTTTGTCGTTGGCCATGTAACTAAAGATGGTTCGATTGCAGGGCCTCGTGTGCTCGAACACGTTGTGGATACTGTTTTATATTTTGAAGGTGAAGAAGGCGGACGTTATCGTGTATTGCGTGCCGTAAAAAATCGTTTTGGTGCAGTTAATGAGTTAGGTGTCTTTGCCATGCAAGAGACAGGGCTAAAAGGGGTTAAAAACCCTTCAGCCATTTTCTTGTCGCAACGCAGTGAACACACTCCCGGTAGCGTTATCACCGTAACCTGCGAAGCCACTCGACCTTTATTATTAGAAGTACAATCTCTAGTAGATGATAATCCGAGCGGACATGCACGACGTGTAACCGTCGGCATTGAACAAAACCGGTTAACCATGCTGCTTGCCATCTTGCATAGACATGGCGGCATTGCTATTTACGACAAAGACGTGTTTGTAAATATTGTTGGTGGCGTTTCTTTAAAAGAAACCGGTGCAGACTTGGCTGTGCTACTTGCAGCCTATTCCAGCTTCAGGGACCAACCGCTCGATCGAAATCTGATTGTGTTTGGTGAAGTCGGGCTTACAGGAGAAATACGCCCAGTCTATAACGGCATCTCACGCCTGAAAGAAGCCAAAGAACATGGCTTTAAAAAAGCCATTATCCCCAATGCCAATAAACCAAAAGAAAAGATTCCCGGACTAGAGATCATCGGCGTAGACAAACTTAGTGAAGCGATCGAAAAGTCTTTACAGGAATAAACGAAATATATGGATAAAATATATCGGCCACAAATGTCTCAACAAGGTTTAGCACCTACCCATGGAGTATGCGCGATTAACCAGTTTGGCGAGCAATGCGATGTGCATGTAGCGGGTGAATCACCGCTAACGTTAAAAGTAAATGATCGTGAAATTGTCACTTTAATGACGCTAGGCACACACCCCGAAGAACTCACACTTGGTTACTTACGCAACCAACGTTTGTTAGAAAATATAACGGACGTAGAATCGGTAAACGTTGATTGGGAAAAAGAATTAGTAGATGTACGTTTAACGCCTGGCAAAGAAATTACCGACTGGGAAGAAAAGCTTAGCAAACGCACGGTTACCTCAGGATGCGGCCAAGGCACAATTTTTAGCTGCACGCTAGATAAACTATATGATGCAAAGTTACCAAAAGTTTATTTAAAACAATCAAAAATCTATGCTCTGCTGACAGAAATTACTACACATAACGATATTTATAAAAAAGCCGGAGCCGTGCATGGCTGTGCACTATGTTTTGATACTGAAATCTTAAAATTTGTAGAAGACGTAGGCAGACATAATGCTGCCGATGCCATTTCTGGTTGGATGTGGTTAGAGCATCAACAAGGTGGAGATAAAATTTTTTATACTACCGGGCGTTTAACTTCTGAAATGGTCATGAAGTCTGCCAACATGGGCATACCTGTTCTATTATCCCGTTCTGGCGTTACCAATATGGGCTTAGAACTTGCGCGCGATCTAGGCATCGTCATGATTGCACGCGCTAAAGGCAAAGCATTTCTTGTTTACAACGGTGCAGAACAAATTGAATTTGATGCAACCCCAAAAAAACCACCTGAGCGAAAAGATATATAAAAATGAAGATAGTATCGGTCTACTTATATGACCGGCATTTTCCGAAAGTAGAGACGAATTAAACCACTCAAGGGAAATTTCTGGTTGGAAATCTTAAAACAACATATTTTCATGTCTATCTACTACTCAAATAGAAGATTAGTAAATCATATTAAATCTTTTCTAAGTAACTTTTGTGAGTAGCTTTTGTGCACGCACACGCCAATGTTTTGAGAGTTGACTTACTTCACTTAATTTACGCAGTGCATCATTGTACATCTCTCCTGCAATGAGCAATTTAAAAACTTTAGTGATGGTCCAGTCTGGATTGGGACGAGATAGCAATACAATCGAGTCACCAGCCTGAACATTACCTACTTCTATCACACGGTAATACCAACCACAGCGCCCAGTCTCAATTACTTCTCGCAGCATATTCTGATCAGCAAAGTGATGTCCTAGTTTCCAACAGGGTTGTCTACCTTGGCTGACTTCAACTACTGCACTTCCTAGCTTGAAACGATCACCGATGCAGACATGGTTCTCTGTTATTCCATGTGTTGAAAGATTCTCACCAAACGCTCCAGGATATTGAAAGTGGTTATTTAAGACCCGGCTTGTCTCTCTGCCATGTGGAATAGTGATCAAATGCATAATGTAAGATCGCCTTGTCTTCCCCACCATGATTTTTTAAATCAGCTTGTTCGTCACCGTCTAAACCTAAGGTGGTTACCACCACATTTGAATCAACAGGAGATTTTCGATAGGCGCTGAGTTGGCCATTTGGACCAAAGGCTGTGACTTTACCAGTCAAAATTACATTAATATGTGTAATCACGCCAACTTCTGCTCAAAACATATTTTTTCACTATCATCCTCAGATAACGGTACTTCGAGTAGTTGGCAGCGATGTGGTGATCCATCTGTAGAATTTTTCTGGAAATATGTACACGTTTTACAAGCGCCAAATGGTTTACGTTGTCGCTCATCTAATGTTTGAACTAATAAGTTTTTTAGCCCCATTTTAAGATCTGTTTGTTGTGCCACTGACATTTTTGAAGCTGCGATAGTTATCTCACTAAGCGGGTCATTTTTAAGAAGATTGTTAGCCCTTGCAGTTAATGACAGATTAACTAAGCGCTTGTCAGATGCAATCGCTTTTTTCTTTAACAATCCTTTGCGTTCAAGTGCATTTATAGTTTGAGAGACTGTGCCTTTGGTTACTCCAAGGTATGCAGTTAATGCTGTGGGGTTACAAGAAAATCGATTCGCTTTTGATAAGTAACGAAGCGCTTCCCACTGAGTGGGCTTCAAATCGTCTACAAACGAATCGTTTTGCACAATTCGAGCCAAGCGTTCAATCAGAACCGCTATTTCTGAAAAAGGATCCATAGAAATATAGTATCGACTAAATACTATGCTTGCAAGCAGATTTAAATTGGTGTAGCGTAATATTTGTATCGAGTCGATACTTATATTAAATAACATCTTAATTTAGGAGAACTATTATGAATACAGCAATTTTTTACCATGCTGGTTGCTCTGTATGTGTATTAGCGGAAAGTAAAATTACGGATTTGATAGATACTAATCGCTTCCAACTCGAAATTGTACATTTAGGTGAGTCACCCAACCGCATACCTGAGGCCGAGCAGGCGGGTGTAGTATCTGTCCCTGCGCTCGTATGCGACGGAATTCCACTTCACATAAACCATGGTGCAGACCTTTCTGCATTAAAAAGTTAGGTGGCGAACTAATTATGAAAAATATATTATGTTTAGTAACAATTGGTGTTTTTATATTAGCACTGTCTAGTGTAACAACGGCGAGTGATATATCTGGCTATACACGTGGTCATCCTGATGTCAAAACTGCACCTTATAGCTTAGATGATCTGGAGTTATTAAAAGCTACGGTGTTGTTTACAAAAGAAGATGCTGATTGGCTGCGTGAGAGTCGTAAAGTGCTCGAACCACATGCTGAGGAAATTCTAGATACTTGGTATGGATTTGTAGGATCTAATCCACATCTGCTTTACTATTTCCAAGACGAAAATGGTAAACCGAATGCTGAGTACTTAGCACGAGTAAGGGAAAGATTTATTCAGTGGATATTTGACACTGCTGATGCGAAGTATGACCAAGATTGGTTGAATTATCAGTATGAAATTGGACTAAGACATACTCGAGTTAGCAAGAATCGTACAGATAAAGTGAAGTCCGTTGATCATATTAACTATCGTTATGTTATGGCGTTATTATATCCAGTTACAGCAACCTTAAAGCCCTTTCTTGAGAAAGGCGATCATTCGCAAGAAGAAGTAAATGCTATGCATCAAGCATGGATTAAGTCTGTACTAATACAACTTATTTTATGGAGTCATCCGTATATCAAAGAAGGTGATTTTTAGGTCGCTGTTAATAAGCCGATATGGTGTTTTGCTGTATCGGCTTATTTCTAATTCTCTGTTTTCTAACAAGCTCAATGTTTACCGAACATTGAAGGTGATATTTCTAGTATAGAAAGTCATCTATCAAACAAATGCCTAGCAAGGTTATATTGATTAACTATTTATAATACTTAAAGAAAATAAGCCATTATTTTTTATTTACCAGTTTCATGGTAAAAAGAAATCAACAACTACAGACAAAGGATACCAAATGGCTAAATCCGCTAGAGAACATCTGAAGGCAGACAAACAACCAAAGATGGTTGTATTAGATAAAGACTTCGCAGGTGTTAAGAAAGGTCAAAAGCTGTTCGTCGCGACTCCAAAAATTGTAGACGAGTACATCAATAAGATACCGTATGGTGAAACACGATCCATCGAGAGGATGAGGAGAGAATTAGCTCGTAGAAGGAAATGTGATGCAACTTGCCCGGTATCTTCTGCAATATTTATACGCATCTCAGCTCAAGCAGCGATAGTTGAGCTTGATATAGGCAAGTCAGTAACAGAAGTAACACCATTTTGGCGACTACTCACGAGTCAAGGCAAAATTGCTAAAAACTGACGGTAGATGGTAAATGGTTAGACTTGCAAAGAGAACTGGAGCATGAGTGAGAGAATATATAGAAAATTATTTCAAGTTTATAAATTTCCTCTTACGATGTCAGTAAATAAAGAAAATAAACATGGTTCCATAGATGCATGTAGC
This sequence comes from uncultured Thiotrichales bacterium, assembly GCA_964486815.1. Lineage (GTDB taxonomy): Bacteria > Pseudomonadota > Gammaproteobacteria > UBA4575 > UBA4575 > JABDMD01. Next base: position 14,212 of record CAZAOO010000012.1, on the reverse strand, counting down.
GCCTCATGTTCGCGCCTTATGTGCTCACTATTAATCTGGCAGTTATTTGCTACTCGGCAACTGCTACTTCAGTCTTGGCGGCGAAGCGAATAAGAAATAAAAATTTAATCTAAATCCGCTAGCAATGAATCTCTGATGGAGCCAGACAATGCATCTATACCATGTTGATATTTAGGGTGATCAACTCCGACGCTAAGCGCTGCACCCTCTTTTAACGCTTTAATCATTTCTTGCGTTAATTCAAAACGCATAAAATGCACAGATGATGTTTTTTCTGCGGTTTCACGTGGCAAATCTTCGTCACAAATAGGTTGTACTTTATCGTGACCCGATACTTGTACATAGGTGGCATCTTCAATGCCCAACAATTCTTTCAAACGCACTGCACGCTCATCAGGATCTGGAAATTCAATCATAAAAGTTACTTTCCAATTACTGCCATCTGGAATCATTGGATTGTAAGCATCCAGCTCTTCTTGAATACCTTCGCTTTCAAAAATCTTTTCTGCACGCAGCATTTCTTGAATTTGATATTGCATGACTAAACGATCTTCAAAGTGCATGGTGACATTGGGACCGACTTGCAAGACGCGATTCTTTTTATGTTGAATAATCTGTGCACGAAACTCATCACGCATTGCTGAGTAATCTTCTAATGAATGGAGATCTTGTCTGGTTATTTTTTGCATAAATTAATTTTTAAGATTAGATAAATTATAAACCGTATGCGATTTTTAATAAGGTTATAGGATGTGTGGGTGACGATTTATTATTATCAATACCATTGGCCAAGTGATGACCAGCCAATGGACAATCACTGGAAAAATAATTTGGCTCGTTCTTTTTAATTTTGTTTACTACGGGCCGTGCGATTTTCACAGCTATCTCATGAAATTCTTCTTTTACTGCATACGTGCCATCATGTCCTGCACAACGTTCAATGAGTTCAATTTCAGTGTCTGGCACCAAATTTAGAATATCTCTGGTTTTATTACCAATCTTCTGTACGCGTAAGTGACATGGCGCATGATAAGAAACTTTACCAAGTGTTGTTTTAAAGTCTGTATTTAGAAGATCACCTTTATGTCGGAGCGCTAAATACTCAAAAGGATCGAAAATAGATTGTTGCACTTTCATTAATGCTTCATCTTCTGGAAACATCAATGGCAATTCTTGCTTAAACATTAATACACACGAAGGAATGGGAGCGATGATATCCCAACCATCATCAATCAGTTCCAGCATGATAGGGATGTTATGGTTTTTGTTGGCTTCAACCGATTCTAAATCACCTAGCTCTAACTTAGGCATACTGCAACACTTATCTTGAGTAATGAGCTTGGTGGCTATCTTGTTATGCTCAAATATCTTTATTAAATCTACAACCAAAGCTGGTTCATTATGATTGCCATAACAAGTTGCATAAATAGCCACCTTGCCGGTTGTGCTGCCAACAGCTTTAGGTGAACTTACAGAGGTTAGATGTTTCGCTAATTGTTTTTTTGCTGACTTGCTCTGGTAATTTGGCAAATAAGCATCCGGATGGATTCCTAAAACTTTTTCCATGCCTTTTCGCGCAAGGGAATTATAGTTAACCGCATTTACAGTTTGCGCAACAACAGGAATCCCAAAGAACTTGCCATTTTTATCAGTGTTGCTAAGCATATTGTCACGCTTAGAAGCTCCCTGCTGTTTAAATTTAATGGCTTTGGCGCGCAACATTAAATGAGGGAAATCGACATTCCATTCATGTGGAGGAACATACGGACATTTAGTTAAGAAACATAAGTCACAGAGATAACACTGATCAACGACTTTAATGTAGTCATCTTTTGCAACACCATCTACTTCCATGGTTTCTGATTCGTCAACCAGATCAAATAGTGTTGGAAAAGAATTGCACAAGCTTACACAGCGTCTACAGCCATGACAGATATCAAAAACACGTTCTAACTCAGCATTTAAATCTTCTTGGTCGTAAAACTTTGGATCTTTCCAATCGATAGGATGCCGTGTAGGCGCGTCTAAGCTCCCTTCTCTCATACATTAATCCTGCGTGATTTAGAAATTCTGCTATGCACAAATTGTGTTACTACAATTCGTGCATTTGCAAAATCTAGTTTGGCTTTTGTTCAGACTTCTGTCCAGGCCTCTGTTCAGTCACTTAGACTAATCTAGTGTGTCTAGTGTGATTCTAATCTAATGTATCAAGGGCTTTCTGAAATCGATTCGCATGTGAACGCTCTGCTTTTGCAAGCGTCTCAAACCAATCCGCAACTTCGTCAAAACTTTCGTCGCGTGCAGTTTTTGCCATGCCCGGGTACATATCCGTGTACTCGTGTGTTTCACCAGCAATAGCCGCTTTTAAGTTATCAGAGGTTGAACCAATGGGCAGACCTGTAGCTGGGTCACCACACTCTTCTAGATACTCAAGATGGCCATGAGCATGCCCTGTCTCGCCTTCTGCGGTTGAACGGAATACTGCAGAAACGTCGTTGTATCCTTCTACGTCAGCTTTAGCTGCGAAATATAGATATCGGCGATTCGCCTGTGACTCACCCGCAAATGCGTCTTTTAAATTACCTTCTGTCTTACTGCCTTTTAGAGACATTATCGCTACCTCCAGCTATGATGTTTTGGCAAAATCTAAAATGAATTTTGTCATAAATTTATATGATTTAGAACTAGTCTAAACTGATAGTGACTCTAGACCAGCTCTAAAATTATGTCAATATGGATTGTCCTGGACTGGACCAAACTGGACTAGACCAGGCAGGTCTAGACCGGACTAAAATGAACCTGTCTAAATTAAAATTCAACTATAGTTCTAGATAAGCTTAAGAATAATTGAGGAAATAGCTGTGGCACGTAAAACAACTAGCAAAGCGATCGATTTTGAGAAATCACTAAAACAATTGGAAACATTAGTCGATAAATTAGAAAAAGGTGATCTCTCACTAGAAGACTCTCTAAAGAATTTTGAAGATGGCGTCAAGCTGACGCGCGAGTGCCGACAAGCATTACAGACTGCTGAACAAAAAATTTCAGTATTAAGCAAGGAAGATAATAAATGGCTAGAGAAGGATCTCGATAATAATGAATCAACAGACAGCTGAAGGATTGGCAGCTACGACAGTATCAGTTGAGCGTTTACTTGAGCAATATGCGATTCGAGTCAACCTACGGCTTAGCGAAAATCTGCCTCTAGAGTCTGATTCTCCAAAAACCTTACATGAAGCCATGCGCTATTCGGTATTAGGGGGAGGTAAACGTATTCGCCCTGCCCTAGTTTATGCAACTGGTGAAGCACTAAGCATCAATCTAGATTCTCTCGATAACGCCGCTTGCGCGGTCGAACTCATGCATTGTTATTCACTTATTCATGACGACCTTCCTGCAATGGACGATGATGATTTACGACGTGGTCGCCCTACTTGCCATAAAGCTTTTGATGAAGCCACTGCGATTCTTGCGGGAGACGCTATTCAAGCCCTAGCCTTTGCTATGTTGGCAAGTGACAATACCTCATATAAACAACGCGTTCATATGATCCAACAACTCGCCAAATCTTCAGGCTCGCTAGGTATGGCAGGAGGTCAAGCGATTGATTTAGCCTCAGTAAACAAACAGCTCAATGAAGATGAAATCATTACCATGCACACGCTTAAAACCGCAGCATTAATACAAGCGAGCGTACTCATGGCAGTCATCTCAAGTGATATGAACAATCCTGAAACCTTTGCGCACTTCGCACATTTTACAGAGAAAGTAGGCTTAGCCTTCCAGATACGTGACGACATCCTTGATATACAAGCGGATACCGTAACATTGGGTAAACCACAGGGTTCAGATGCAGCACAAAATAAACCTACTTACCCTAGCATTGTGGGGGTAGAACAAGCTGAAAATACAGCGAATAATTTGTTACAAGCAGCATTGAATGAAATAGAGCATTTAGATGATCGTGCAAAGAATCTACGCTCGATTAGCAAATACATGGTTACACGGAATTCTTAAAATCAAAAAATGAATCACAAGTATCCATTACTCGACAACATTGAATACCCGGCAGATTTACGTGCACTGAATGCACAACATTTGCCGGCCGTTTCACAAGAACTGCGTGCATATTTACTTGATTCAGTTGCAAGCAGTGGCGGACACTTCGCTGCAGGTTTGGGTGCAATCGAAATAACAACTGCATTACATTATGTATTCAACACACCTCATGATCGAATCGTTTGGGATGTAGGACATCAATGCTATCCACATAAAATTCTAACCGGCCGCAAAGATCAAATCACTTCTATTCGAACCAAAGGTGGGCTTGCACCTTTCCCCAAACGCAGTGAAAGCGAATACGATCATTTTGGTGTAGGTCATTCGAGCACTTCAATTAGTGCTGCATTAGGAATGGCTATTGCAAGTGGTAATAAACGCAAAGTAGTAGCAGTAATTGGTGATGGTGGACTGACTGCAGGCTTAGCTTATGAAGCGCTCAATCATTTAGGTGACTGCAAAGCCGATTTATTGGTCATACTGAATGACAATGAAATGTCGATCTCACCAAATGTAGGTGCGATAACCAATTACTTAACACGTATGCTTTCCGGCCGTGTACTTTCCAGCATGCGGGAAAGCAGTAAAAAATTATTAGAACCCATTCCTCCAATTCGTGAATTAGCCAAGCGTGCCGAAGGGCATGTAAAAGGCATGATCGCACCCGGAACATTATTTGAAGAAATGGGGTTAAATTATTTTGGTCCTGTCGATGGTCATGATGTTTCCGGCTTGGTTAAAACATTACAAAATCTAAAACGCTTGGATGGTCCACGCCTACTGCATATCGTTACACGTAAAGGCAAAGGCTATGAGAAAGCAGAGACCGACCCAGTCGGGTATCATGCGGTACCTTCATTTGACCCAAGTATAGGCGTAGTTAAATCCAGCAAGAAACCTAAAATCACTTATACCAACGTATTCAGTGACTGGATATGTGACATAGCCGAACAAGATGAGCGCGTAGTGGCTATAACCCCTGCGATGCGAGAAGGCTCAGGCTTAGTCGCGTTTTCAAAAAAATTTCCTGAACGTTATATCGATGTTGCTATTGCAGAACAGCATGCCGTAACCCTGGCAGCAGGCATGGCATGTGAAGGTTTAAAACCCGTCGTCGCAATCTACTCTACTTTTTTACAACGTGCATACGACCAACTTATTCATGATGTTGCAGTACAGAACTTGCCTGTAGTATTTGCAATCGACCGAGCTGGAGTAGTGGGTCCGGATGGACAAACGCATGCAGGAAGTTTTGATTTGTCTTTCTTGCGCTGCATTCCAAATATGATGGTCATGGCACCAGCAGATGAAAACGAAACACGCCGCATGCTGTATACCGCGCATTTACAAGACTGCCCAACCGCAGTGCGTTACCCACGCGGTTCAGGCCCCGGTGCGCCCATATCTGCTGAAATGCGAGAAATAGAAATTGGTAAAGGAAAAATACTGCGAGAAGGAAAGCATATTGCGATACTTGCCTTTGGCAGTCCCGTATACGACGCACTACAGGTGGGCGAAACAGTCAATGCTACCGTAGTGAATATGAGATTTGTAAAGCCAATCGACTCTGCATTAATTAAAAAAATATCAAAAACCCATGACTACATCTTTACTATTGAAGACAACTGTATTCTGGGCGGCGCAGGTAGTGCAGTAAACGAAGTATTGGCTAGTAGTCAAAACATTAAAATTAAAAACTTAGGATTACCTGATGCATACCAAAACCATGCATCACGGGAAGAATTACTAGAAGAAGCAGGAATAGATGCAAAATCTATTTTGAAATCCATTCAAGAATTTACGGATAAGAAAAGCCAACAAATTTCAACCGACCAAGTTTCTTAGCCAGAATTACTGCATTATATTATGCAAGCTCAAGAGAAACTAAGAGTTTGGATAACTACCCGGGTACGCTGCAACCACTCTTTTCAATAATTGCTTAGCCACATCTGGATCAATTACACCTGCTTCTTCATCCACCTGATGTGCAGTAACCAATGTTTGCTTCCCCTGACTTAGCAAATGAATTTCATAAAATGCTTTTTGAGTATTTTCTTCCCGTGAAGGAGCTCCTGCAGGAGCTAAATCTACTGCAACAAAATAAACACCTTTATTACGATCATGATCTTCAACCGCTAACCCCGAACGATCCAGTGCCACACCTGTGCGCCGCCAAACACGAGAAAAAATATCCCCCACTACTAGTACAGGTACCCCACCTATATCTTTAATATCTATATATAAAAATTGCGCATCTGCGCCTGCAATCTTTTGTTGCGCATCTTGCCTTGAGGTGCCCAAAAATTCCATAAGCCTTATCATCATCTCCACCTCACGCTCACCATTAGGTGGTTGCGGCTTCCATAAAATTTGATTACCTTGATTAATAGCGGCCACTTCAGCGCCACGTTGAGTTAAAAAGATATTAGTGACTGCATTGGGTTGTCGTTCAAGTCGTGTGCGAAATTTTTCACCAGTAATATCGTAGCTTTCTTGCTTTAATTCAGTATTAACGGAGCGATCGGTATTTTGTTTCCACTCTGTTTCGATATAACCAAGTGTAGGTTCATCTGCACCAATTGAATAACTTTGCTCCTGCCAAAATTTACGCATCAGTGGCCAAAGCGTTACAGGATCACTATCCACCTCTAACCAAGTGGTAGGCCCTTCACGGCGAACCCTCACATCTAAAAATTCTGGTAATACCGCAGCGCCCAAAGCTGGGCCTTGTGTTTCTAATGCACTGACACGATCATTAGCGGTTTTAGGGATTTCTAAACTATCTTCCCATTGTGGAGTTACCAAATCAGGTGGGGCCTCAAGGGTGTTAGACGAGCCACTATCTGAATAGTCCGAGCCAAACTTTAAAAAACCACAACCACTAAACATTAGTAGTAGCGATAAAAAAATACTATTAAAAAGAATTTTACGCACTGAGTTTTAATCCAAATTCTATAGGTTTGTGATTATTTAAATTGAACCAGCTGCCATTAAAGCAGTGCGCAATGTATCGTGATATTTTTCTGATAAAGTAGTCATTGGTAACCTTATTCCTGTGGGGAAAAGACCCATTTCCGTCAAACACCACTTAACTGGGATAGGATTGGACTCAACAAACAAGTCGTTGTTCAATCCATCTAATCTAGTATTAAGTTCCTGCGCTTTATTGCGATCACCCTCTATACTAGCCATACACATATCATGGAATAGTTTAGGCGCCACATTGCCGGTAACGGTGATTACACCACAGCCACCCGCTAATAGAAATTCCATTGCTGAATTATCATCACCACTAATCAACATAAAGTCATCAGGACACGCGGATAATATTTTTGTGCAGCGTTCAATTTCGCCCGTTGCCTCTTTAATACCGACTATATTATCAACCGAAGATAATGTGATAGCGGTCTCCGGCAGTAAATCTACAGCAGTACGCCCTGGTACATTATATAAAATTTGCGGTATCGCCACAGCTTTAGCAATAGCTTGGTGATGTAGGATCAAACCTTCTTGCGTTGGTTTATTATAATAAGGTGAAACCAGTAGACAGGCATCTGCCCCGGCGTCTTTAGCACATTGAGTCAGCTCAATCGCTTCTTGCGTTGAATTTGCTCCCGTGCCTGCAATTACAGGGATTCGTCCTTTTACCTGTTCAACAACGAATCGAATTACCTCACAATGCTCCTCGTGATTTAACGTAGCCGATTCACCGGTTGTGCCAGCTGGCACTAAAGCATCGGTCCCATTTTCAATATGAAACTCTACATATTTGGCCAGCGAGTCGTAATCGACCTCCCCCCCGTCATACATTGGGGTTGCTATGGCTACCATACTACCTTTGAACACAGGCTACCTCGATTGGATGGTTGAATGATGAAGCGAGCGATATTACAAATGTATACATACTATTACAAGGAATCCTCCATATAACGCCCATTCATGCCATTCCTATTGGCCCTGGATCAAAACTAGAGATAATAATTTATGCCAATCTCAAAAACAAAGCAGGTTGAAATAAACAAGAAAGTCTCCGCTTTCACTTGCCAATCCACCCCTGAACAGAAAATTAAACTAGCTGATTTCAAAGGCCAAAAACTGGTTATATATTTTCACCCTAAGGATAACACTCCGGGCTGCACAACCGAAGGCCAAGATTTCCAGGACGCATATAGTAAGTTTAAACGTGCAAACACGGTTATTTTTGGAGTGTCGCGTGACTCGCTAAGTTCACATTTAAAATTCAAAGAAAAATTCAATTTTAAATGTGAATTAATCTCAGACCCGGAAGAAGAACTCTGCAAATTATTTGATGTAATAAAAATGAAAAACATGTATGGGAAAAAAGTTCGCGGCATCGAACGCAGCACTTTTTTAATTGATGAAAAAGGTGTGCTACGACAAGAATGGCGAAAAGTAAGAGTTAAAGATCATGTTGACGAAGTATTAACTACCGCTAAGCAGCTGTAGAATAATTAACTTGAAAAGACTATGCCGGTTTAATTTCCTGGTCTTGATCGTTTTTAATTTGGTCGTTTTTAGAAGGCCAGGCTTTAATCACGGCATTGACCAAGGTTGCCAGCGGGATAGCAAAAAACACTCCCCACAAGCCCCAGATACCACCAAATACAATTACGGCTGAAATAATTGCAGCAGGATGCAAGCTAACCACTTCTGAAAATAAAAGTGGCACAAGAATATTTCCATCTAAAAATTGAATCACAGCATAAGCGATCAATACATATGCCAGTTCAGGGCCGATTCCCCATTGGAAATAAGCAACAAATGCTATTGGTATAGTCACTACTGCTGCACCCACATAAGGAATAATGACCGATATACCTACCAAAAAGGACAGCAACATCGCATATTGCAAACCAAAGAACACAAATGTTACATAAGTAACCGACCAAATTAGGAATACCTCTAAAAACTTACCCCGTATGTAGCTGGCTATTTTTTGATTCACTTCAAACCAAACTTCGTTGGTTAACTCACGATTTGCAGGTAAAAAGCCTTCCAACCAATTTAGCACCTTGTCTTTATCTTTTAGAAAAAAGAAAACCAGCAGTGGTACCAATATCAGATAAACCATTATAGTTATTAATCCAACTACAGATTCTAGTGGTTGGCTAAAAAAATTATGGCCTGCTGAAATTATTTGTGAACGAATTGACCAGATCAGTTCATTAATCTGTTCTTCAGTAAAAATTTGCGCAATGCTCGGGTATCGGTCAGGCAATTGCATGATCAGATCTTGGCCCTGAGTAATCATATTTGGTAATTCGCGAAAAAGCTGTGTGAACTGATGAGACAACTTTGGCAACAATGCAAAAATAATAATCAGTAAAGTTGCAATAAAGACAAAAAAAACCAACCCTAATGCCAAAAATCGAGGGATTTTTCCGCGACGAAGAATTTCCACTGCACCATCTAGAACGTAAGCTATGACTATGCTAGCGATAAGCGGTGCGAGCAAATCCCCCGCCAGCAAAACAATCGCAAAACCGGTAATGATAAATAAAGCAAGAATGACTACCTGTGGGTCAGAGAAGTGCCGTTGATACCAATTTCTTATATATCCAATCATCCGCTTATTCTTAGAATATGGTCCCGACTACATTTGTTAAAACAGCTATTTAACTGTCTTTTTTATATCGATGGAGTAAGTAGAAACGAAAACAGAATAAATTAGTACATCACTCTGCAAAAAAACTGGTAGCCACCAATATTTTTTCGAAACAATGATTTTATCGAAACCATGCTATGCATGTTACTTTGAGGGGCTACAGTATCCACGCGCATAATCTAACAGTTGTTCCATTGCATGTAACCTAAACTTCTGCCTTTGTCTAACAAATGAAAACGGTCTTTCTAGTGCTGGCTCCAAATCAATCTTACATAAGCTGTCGAGCTTAAGTTCTTTTTCTATAGTCACCTTTGAAACAATAGAAACACCCATACCGGCCTCCACCGCTCCCTTCACAGATTCAGGACTGCCTAATTCTAAACTGATATTTAGATTATTACGATCTAATCCTTGACTAACTACATAGTCCATTATTACTTCGCGTGTACCCGACCCTTCTTCACGGCTAATAAAAGGAAAACGAAGTAAGTCATCCATCGTAATTGAAGATTTTGAGGATAATTCATGTTCCTTAGGAACGATAACTACAAGAGAATCTTTGCGACATTCTTCTACTAATAAGTTTTTGTTTGTAACCGGTCCCTCAACGATACCTAAATCAATCATGCTGTTTTCAATCATTGAGACAATGCCCTCGGTATTTGAAACCTTAAGACGTAACTGAATATCTGGGTATTGTTTGGTAAACCCACTTAACAAGCTTGGCAACATGTATTCAGCAATCGTTGTGCTGGCGCCTAGCGTTAGCACTCCGCTAACATCACCGGTTAATTCTTTAATAGAATTTTCCATTTCCGCGTAGAGTTCAAAAATCTCTTCTGCGTACTCATATGACTTGCGACCCGCCTCGGTTAGCGTCACGCGGTTATGTGTTCGATCAAATAATCGGGTATTAAAATGCTCTTCTAATTGACGCACTTGAAAGGTGACCGCTGGCTGGGTCATGTGTAGAGTCTCAGCTGCTTTAGTAAAACTCAACAGTTTCGCAACCGTAAAAAATACCTGTAATCGTCGATCCGCCATGGAGACCTCTTTGAAGCCTAATTGATTTTTTTTATAGGGGATAAGTATAACACTACATGACCCTGTAAAGTCTCATGAAATTAATGCTTTCATACATTTACTCACTGATTTTGATAGTTTAAATATCAACAACCTACGTGGTTCACATTTCAGACAAATCTTCGCTGTTGGTGAATATCTTATCGACAGAATGGCCCCGCTTACTCCCCTTGAATTAGACTATTCACCCACACACAACACATTTTTGCTAGACTTACGATATTCAAATTAAACTTTTAAATACACTATGGTTCCAAATATTTTAGTTGCAGCATGTCTGGCTCTGATTATCAGCTCAACCGCCTATGCCGGGCCTGTTTATAAGTGGAGCGATGAGGGCAGAGTAATATATAGCCAAACGCCGCCTGCTCCTGGTATTGAATTTGAGGTGGTGTATCAAGATAGCACGGGAGCCAATACATCAGTTGCTAAAGCTGAGGCAACTTCATCTAACTCTGATGATGATTTTGAAAAAAGACGTGAAGACCGACTTCAGAAAAAGAGCGATAAACAAGTTCAAGAAGAAAGCAATAAAATTAAAGTTGAAAACTGTGCAATCGCGACGAAAAATATGGAGTCCCTTACCAGTCGTGGACAAGTTACAGTAAAAGATGGCGATATATACCGAAAACTTTCTGAAGAAGAACGCCAGACCAAGATACAAGAGACACAAGAGCAAGTTTCAGAATATTGTAGCTAGGCTACAACTACACTCAGCATAAAATCTAATAATTTTTAATCACCACGATATAGATCGTGGCGACTTCTTGTTACTATGCAGCTTAATAACTAAATTAACCTCCACTTAGTAACTATTCCTCATGCGTGTAAGTCAGTTTTTTATATCTACTCTAAAAGAATCACCCGCTGACGCAGAAGTCATCAGCCATCAGTTAATGTTGCGTGCCGGCATGATTCGTCGCCTGGCAGCCGGGCTTTATACCTGGATGCCGATCGGCCTACGCACTTTACACAAAGTTGAAAATATAATTCGTGAAGAAATGAATAATGCTGGTGCCATTGAAGTATTGATGCCATCGGTACAACCTTCCGAGCTTTGGCAAGAGTCTGAACGCTGGGATCAGTATGGACCAGAACTTTTACGCATACATGACCGACACGCTCGTGAATATTGTTATGGTCCAACACACGAAGAAGTTATTACTGATTTAGTTCGTAAGGAAGTGCGCAGTTATAAACAACTACCAGTTAACTTCTACCAAATACAAACCAAATTCCGTGACGAAATTCGTCCTCGCTTTGGCGTGATGCGCGCACGCGAATTTAGCATGAAAGATGCCTACTCTTTCCATATAAACAAAGAAAGTCTAGAACACACCTATAGCGTAATGTTCGATGCTTATCATAATATTTTTACTCGCCTTGGCTTGGAATTTCGCGCGGTAGAAGCGGATACCGGTAGTATAGGTGGCAATGCTTCGCATGAATTTCATGTGTTAGCAGATTCAGGTGAAGATGCGATAGCCTTTTCCGATCAAAGCAATTACGCCGCTAATGTGGAACTAGCCCCCACTTTTAGAACAGCTGGACCTAGCGATAGCTGCCAATCAGATTTAACAAAAATAGCAACGCCTGATCAGCACAGCATAGAAGATTTATGCAGCTTTCTAAAAGTTAGTCCAAAACATATAATTAAAACCTTAATTGTAAAAGGCATTGACGATACTCTCATAGCGTTTGTGCTGCGTGGGGATCATGAGCTAAATACAGTTAAAGCTCAAAAACTAGAAGGCGTTGCTGAACCGTTCGAATTTGCTAGCGAGCAAGAAATTCTCAACAAGATAAATTGCAAACCAGGTTCTATTGGGCCCTTAAACTTGAATATTCCAGTCATGATTGACCATGCAGCTGCCGCTATCTCCAACTTTGTTTGCGGTGCCAATGAAAATGGCTTTCATTATCAAGGCGCAAACTGGAAAAGGGATTGCAAAAAGTTTGATAACTCCACTAGTGTAGATATACGCAAAATCGTTGCCGGTGATGCCAGCCCGGATGGCAAAGGCACTGTTGCTATCAAACGCGGCATCGAGGTGGGGCATATTTTTCAGCTAGGCGACAAGTATAGTCAAGCGCTCAAAGCTAGCGTATTAGATGCAGACGGTAAAGATAAAATTGTCACCATGGGTTGTTATGGTATTGGCGTTACCAGAGTCGTAGCCGCCGCCATTGAGCAAAATTTTGATGAGCATGGAATTATTTGGCCAGAATCTATCGCACCTTTTCAGATATCTTTAATTCCTATCAACTTAAAAAAATCTGAACCAGTACAATCAACCTGTGAGCGCTTGTATAACGAACTTACCGGTCTAGGCTTTGAGGTTCTTTTTGATGACAGGGACCTACGAGTGGGATTAATGTTTGCAGACCACGAACTCATGGGAATCCCGCATCGAGTGGTTGTAGGTGATCGAGGCTTAAAGCAAGGTAATTTAGAATACAAAGGCCGAGCAGATCCAGACTCCCAACAGGTTCCGATAGATAGCCTTAATAATTTCCTTAAAGATAAAATCAAGCTTCAATAATTAACTTGAATTTTTTTGGAAACTTTTTCGATAATTGTATTACTAACAACTTTAGTAATTATAATTGGGATGAATATATCCCGATGTTTTTGTAGCTTGAATACTCTACAAAGGTATAATTCCACCAACAAACTGTATCAGGTCTAAATCATGTTAAATAAATACGTATTTATATTAATAACTATCTTTACATTAAACGCATGTGCAACCGTAAAACTAACACATGGTGGCGAAAAAGCGCGTTTACTTAGCTCGGGTGAAGTTGTGAATTGTCAAAAACGTGGAGCAACAAAGGTACGCGTTAAACCAACGATGCTAACCGTTTCAAGACAGTCAACGGTTATTGCCAAAGAGTTACAAATTTTAGCCCGCAATAGTTCGGTAAATATGGGGGGCGATACCGTCACTCCTATTTCAAAGATCGACAATGGTGAACAAACTTTTGCTGTATATCGATGCATCCAATAAGCATTTAATTTGCTTAAGGTCTATATGTCTACCTGTTCGTTTTATAACCAGCCTTGTTAAAGTAATTTATTAAAAAACATCCTAACCGCATTTTTATACGGGTAAATTAGGATGTTTAGTACTTTAATATATTCTTAATTTTTACACCACATACCGCCTGCACCTTTATTTTGCCCTTGCATTTCCTCTTACAATAGCTAAACTGACCAGAAGGCATATAGGTTCTAAACTTCTTTTAGCCTATATGGTCTATAAAGTAACTAGTAGAAAAGTTATTTTTTTACAACTATTAAGTGTGGAAAATTATTTTCACCAATCAAACCAACCCATTTTTAAGACTTGTGGTTTATAAATAGCCTCATGTACTTGAAGGATAGGAGGAGTACACATGAAGAAAAAACTATTAACGTTAGTGGTAGCATTAGGATCGATG
>CAZAOO010000011.1:0-96829 GCA_964486815.1 uncultured Thiotrichales bacterium | reverse complement strand
GTATAAAAACGCTAAACACTAACCGTTAGATGGAATAGCCCCTAACTTTATTATTAGCAGGTTATGGAATAATGAGTAAATACATCTATAACACTATCGGTAGTATGGCTCTAGGTTTAGGTATTGTGGGAGCATTTCTTCCTTTATTACCATCAACATGTTTTATGCTGTTGGCAAGCTGGGCGTTTTCTAAATCCTCACCTGCTTTTCATCATTGGCTGTATTACAAATCATCTTTTTCAAAATCGATACAAGACTGGCAACAGCATCGAGTAATTGCTTTGAAAATTAAGTGGATTGCAACTGCATCCATAATTGCATCTTATTCAATTACTTTTATATTTGTAAATAATGTTTATATCGTTAGCAGTCTTGGAATTGGTATATCAGTACTACTTATTTATTTGTATACTAAACCTAGTCAGCAAAATAATTTACAGCCAGTTATTTACCCACAGTCTCCAGAATTACATCAGCAAGTAAATTAAATTCGTGCTTTCTAACACTTGCTTTACGCCAAGCTAAGCCAATTTCACGATAGGATTTATCTTTCAAATCTTTAGTGAGAACTTTGGTATTTTTTAACAAACCACTATCGATTGCCATTTGAGGAATAAAGGTAACACCCAGGTCACTATTTACCATCTGTATTAAACTATATAAACCACTCGCGGAAAATTTATTTATATTTCCTTTACGCGTAATACCGCATGCACTCAAGGCATGATCACGCAGACAGTGTCCATCTGCCAATAGCATAATTGATTCATTATTGTTTTTAGTAGGTGAAAATCTGTCTGGATCTATTAATGTAGTATCTTTTTTATAAGCAAGCTTAAATGGATCATTAAATATTGAGATTGATTCAGTGTTCATTAGCTCAAACGGTAGCGCAAGCAATAGTACGTCTAACTCGCCTTCTAATAACATGGTATGAATTATTTTGGTTTGTTCTTCAATTATATATAATTCAAGCTTGGGATATTTTTTACGAATCTTAGGAAGAATTTTAGGCAATAGAAAAGGTGCAATAGTTGGGATAATACCCATTTTCAACACGCCGCTAAGTGGCTTTTGTATGGACTTCGCTATATCAACAATACCTTCCATATCAAATATGGCTAAGCGAGCTTGTTGAGTTACTAATTTCCCTGTCGAAGTGAATACCACGCTACGATTAGTACGGTCTACTAAAGAAACATTGAGAAGTGTTTCAAGATCTTTAATCGCCACACTAAAAGCAGATTGAGTAACAAAGCATGACTCAGCTGCTCTACCAAAATGTAAATATTTTTCTAAGGCAATTAAATAACGTAGCTGTTTAACAGTGGGCAAATTAACCATATATAAAAGCGATTATTATAATGTAAATAATGAAATTAACTTATAGCCAATCTGGCCTAGAATTGCTAATTATAGTAAACATTTAACTACAAAAAAATTCATTGCCCTAGCTCTAAACATACAAGCGTTGCAAAGAAACTTCTCCCTTCCAACTCCCTTTTAATTCTTTGGATACTCTAGTATGAACCATGTATGACTCATGTATGGTCCAAGTATAGCTAGAGCAATGATTTTTAAAATTGTGTAGATATAAATATTCTTTTTACTACTCGGTGATAATTGCTTGCATAGCATTCTGGCCAGACAGCAACGTCTGCGTAGCATGTTGAAAGTATTCTTGATTTGAAAGAGCTCTTTTTGCAGAGATATATCAATGAATGATGTCCAGAAACTCTAATATTTCATCTGCTGTTGCACGTCCTCGATGATTATCACTTACTTTCGAATACTGAACATAGCCATCATGATCGATCACAAATGCTGCCGGGTATGCGGTTTCATCGGGAGCATCCCATCTAAGTCCCAAATGATTTGTTATCGCGTAGTCACTATCAATTACAAAAATAAAATTGCTCGGTAGATCACGTTGTTCTTCAAGAGGCGCTGTAAACTCTTTTGCGCGCTTGTTTAAGTTGTCTACTTTGCCAGGGTATATAAACACAACAGGTGTATTTCTTTGTACTTCAAACTCTTTGGCTTTAGCTATATAACCCGCAACTTGCGTAGAACAAACTGGACACTGTTTGCCCGGGAAACCACGTAGCATAACGATAACTACAGAGCCTTTTTCAACTACCTTAGATAAATGAAATGAACCACCGTTCATAGTTACACCGGTAAAATCTTCTAATATAGTGCCTTCTTTGGGACCAATTTGAAGATCACCTGCAACGCTATATTCTGCCAAACTAATCAGAAGTAAAAATGAAATAGTTATAGCAATATATCTTTTCATATCGAAACCTTCTCTTATTAAAGAATAGTAAGACTATTCGACTGTTACAGACTTAGCAAGATTACGAGGTTGATCAACATCGGTACCCTTTAGAATGGCTACATGATAAGCCAGTAACTGGAGCGGGATTGTGAATAAAATAGGCGCAACAGCATTATCGGGAGCGTCTACTTCTATAACGATAGTATCTGGTTCAGAAACAAAACCTGAACTAGCATCTGCAAATACATGCAGTACACCACCACGTGCTCGCACCTCTTCAAGGTTGGATTTTAATTTTTCCAGTAGTTCATCATTCGGGGCAACGGCAATGATGGGCATTTTGTCATCTACTAAAGCTATAGGGCCGTGCTTAAGTTCACCTGCTGGATAAGCTTCTGCATGTATATATGAAATTTCTTTTAATTTAAGCGCACCTTCCATAGCTACTGGGTGATGGGAACCACGGCCAAGAAATAAGGCATTACTTTTATCGCCATAGTGCTTGGCTAATTTTTTAATTTTACCGTCTAAGCTCAATACTTTGTTTATTCGAGCAGGTAAATTGGTTAACTGTTGGACCAGAATTTTTTCCATCTCATCATGCATACCATGTCGCCGGCCTGCAGTAATAACCAACATCAATAATGCAACAAGCTGTGTAGTAAAAGCTTTGGTAGAAGCAACACCAATTTCAGGGCCTGCATGTGTCATCAAGGCAAGGTCTGATTCGCGTACCAAAGAACTCTCGGGTACATTACAGATCACTAAAGAACCCACATAATCTTCCAGTTTTGATTGTTGTAAGGCTGCCAAAGTATCTGCTGTTTCACCTGATTGAGAAATGCTTACAAATAATGTTCCCGGCTGAACAACATGTTTACGGTAGCGGAATTCACTAGCTACATCGATAAAACATGGGATACCTGCCAGTTCTTCAAACCAAAACTTGGCAATCAATCCTGAATGGTAACTTGTGCCACAGGCAATGATTTGAATTATTTTTGTTTGGTCTAATATTTCTTTAGCCTTTGGACCTAATATTTGCTCAGCAACACGGCCATTTATTATCCTTCCCTCAAGCGTGTCTGATATCGCTTGTGGTTGCTCGTATATTTCTTTGAGCATGTAATGCGGATAACCACCTTTTTCAACCGCATTAGCTGATAACTTACTTATTTTTGATTCGCGCTGTACAGAGTCTCCAGATTTATCAAAAATATTTATTGAATCGCGTGTGATTTCAGCAATATCACCGTTTTCTAAAAAGATAAATTCTTGAGTCTCTTTTAGTAAAGCTTGAACATCTGAGGCAATATAATTTCCTTTATCACCAAGCCCTAAAACCAGTGGACTACCGTGGCGTGCTGCAATTAATTTATTAGGCTCCTTTACATCAATCACACCTAGTGCATAAGCACCTTTTAGATCCTTGATGGTTTTACTGACTGCTTCATAGAATGATAATTCTTGATCTAGGTAGTGAACTATTTGATGAGCAATGACTTCTGTATCTGTTTCAGAGGTGAAGCTAAATCCTCGCTTAATTTGCTCAGCTTTCAGCGCTTCAAAATTTTCAATGATGCCGTTATGAACGATAGCCACACGGCCATTACAAATATGTGGGTGTGCATTATTTTCTGCTGGAATGCCGTGTGTAGCCCATCGTGTATGAGCAATTCCCAGCTCACCAATTAAAGCTTTCTTATCTAGTGCCGCACTTAGCTCACTTACTTTGCCTGTTCTACGCACCCGGTCAATAGAACCGTTTGTAAGTACGGCCATACCTGCAGAGTCATATCCTCGGTACTCCAATCGACGCAGTCCTTCTAATAACACCCCTGATACATCACGATTAGCTATTGCTCCAACAATTCCACACATATGTTTTAATCTACTTAAATTGTTTTTATTTATTAGGTTTTTTTTGTGGGCGTTGCCAATTATCAATAGTGCATTGTTTACTACGCGCCAATGTTAGTTTTTGTTCAGGAGAGTCTTTAGTTATTGTCGAACCCGCTCCAATTGTTGCTCCATTGCCTATAGTTACCGGGGCGATAAATTGAGTATCTGAACCTACAAATACGTTATCACCAATAATAGTGCGGTGTTTGTTAGCCCCGTCATAATTACAGGTAATGGTTCCAGCACCAATATTAACATTTTCCCCCAGTTCACTATCACCGATATAGCTCAAGTGGTTAATTTTACTTCCTGTTTTGACATTTGCTTTCTTAATCTCAACAAAGTTGCCCACTTTCACATTCTTAGCTAATACGGTATCGGGACGCAACCTTGCATATGGTCCTATTTCACACTTTTCGCCTATATTGGCATTCTCTATGTGGCAGTTAGCCAGGATATTGGTACCCGCTTGAATATATGAATTGATTACAATTGTATTTGCGCCGATAGAGACACCATCACCTAATTCATTGTCACCGATAAATACGCTATTGATATCAATCTCAACATCCTTACCCGTTTTGAGTGTGCCGCGCACGTCTATACGTGCAGGATCAATAAGTGTTACACCACTCGACATTAAATTTTCTGCAATTTGTAGCTGCATAAGCCTTTCGACTTGTGACAGATGCTTTTTATTATTCACGCCGAGAATTTCATTCTCGTCACTACAAATAATTGCCTCAACTTTTTGACTTTGTTTTACTGCTAATGCTATGCAATCAGTTAAATAATACTCTTGCTGGGCATTGTTATTACTAACTTTATTTAACCACTTTTTCAAGTGGCCTGCTTGTGCTGCCAATATGCCAGAATTGATTTCTTTAATATTTAAAGTTGCTTGATCAGCATCTTTCTGTTCAACAATTGCTTGCACGTTCTTTTTTGTATCGCTTGGTTGCTTGTTTGAGTTTCTTTGCACCTCACCTTGTGAATAAGTGTGATTATTAGCTGCACGAACGATACGGCCATATCCCGTAGGGTCTTTTAAAAGCGCAGATAGCAGTACTAATTGTTTATTCGCTAACTCATTAATAAGTTGTTGTAGTGTTTCAATTTTGAGTAATGGCACATCACCATACAAAATTAAAACATTTTGTTGATCATTATTTATATGCGGTAACGCTTGTAGTACTGCATGCCCAGTGCCCAGTTGCTGCTCTTGCAAACACCATGTAATAGAGTCGTTTTGAATTGTTTCTTTTACTTGCTCTGCACCATGTCCTACCACTACATGGATTGCATCAGGTGAGAGTTGTTGTGCAGTCTCTATAACGTGAGCTAACATTGATTTACCTGCCACTTTATGCAGCACTTTGGGTAAATCACTGTACATACGTGTACCTTTACCCGCAGCAAGAATGATAATTTCTAAGCCCATATATATTAACTATGTTTATAAAACGAAGGAGAATATCAGTAACACATTATAAATGTGTTTATGTGCGTCAACTTTTACAACAGTTTATGCCAAGCTGAGGAATAAAAGAAAAGTTTAATTAGAATAGAGGGGATATCAGCCTGATAAAGCCGTTAAATAAGCTCCAGCAAAACTGTTTTACAAGAATTTAAGGCCTTATTTTACCTGCGGATTTTGCGCATTCTTTCAATCATGCGCAGTTGCTCAGCAGCTCTGACCAGCTCAGCTTGAGCTTTTGCTGCATCAAAATCACCTTGTTGATCTTTGAGTGCTTCTTCTGCACGTTGCTTGGCTTCCAGGGCTTTAGCCTCATCTAGATCTTCAGCTCGAATAGCCGTATCAGATAGAACCGTTACAATACCTGGCTGTACCTCTAGGATGCCACCAGACACATAAAGATACTGATCTTCTTGGCCTTCTACTTCTATCTTTAATTCACCAGGGCGTAAGCCAGTAACTAAAGGTGTGTGTCGTGGATAAATACCCACATCACCCATAACTGCAGGTGCAAACACAGCAGAAACCACACCGGAGAAAAGCTCTTTTTCAGCACTTACTACGTCTAGGTGAATAGTCATAGCCACTTTATTTCAGCTCCTCAGCCTTCTTAACCACGTCTTCTATGCCACCCTGCATATAAAAGGCTTGCTCAGGTAGGTGATCATATTCACCATCAACAATCGCTTTAAAACTCGAGATTGTATCTTGTAGAGAAACCAATGCCCCTGGTGTACCGGTAAATACTTCCGCTACAGAAAACGGTTGTGACAAGAAGCGCTGAATTTTACGAGCACGGAATACAACTTGTTTATCTTCTTCGGATAATTCATCCATACCCAAAATGGCAATAATATCTTTTAGTTCTTTATAACGTTGTAAAGTATTTTGAACTGCACGAGCCGTGTTGTAATGCTCATGACCAATAACCAGTGGATCCAGTTGGCGACTGGTAGAATCTAAAGGATCCACCGCAGGATATATGCCGAGCTCGGCTACTTGTCTTGATAGTACAACGGTTGCATCCAAGTGAGCAAAAGTGGTTGCAGGTGATGGATCAGTTAAGTCATCCGCGGGTACATATACGGCTTGAATAGAAGTAATGGATCCGTCACTCGTTGAGGTAATACGTTCTTGCAGTGTACCCATTTCTTCAGCCAACGTTGGTTGGTAACCCACCGCAGATGGCATACGTCCAAGCAGTGCAGATACTTCTGTTCCCGCAAGCGTGTAACGATAGATGTTGTCGATGAATAACAACATATCTTTACCATCATCACGGAAGTATTCCGCCATGGTCAAACCGGTTAGTGCAACTCGAAGACGGTTACCCGGAGGCTCGTTCATCTGTCCGTAAACCATCGCCACTTTGTCGAGCACGTTGGCTTCTTTCATTTCATAATAAAAATCATTGCCTTCTCGAGTACGTTCACCAACACCGGCGAACACGGAAAGACCGGCATGTTTTTTAGCAATGTTGTTAATTAACTCCATCATGGTTACGGTTTTGCCTACACCGGCTCCACCAAACAGACCGATTTTACCGCCCTTAGCGAATGGACAAAGTAAGTCAATTACTTTAATACCCGTTTCTAATAACTCATTGCCACCTGCTTGTTCTTCAAAGGTTGGTGGCGCACGGTGAATCGGCATACTGGTATCGGCACCAATATCACCTGCATTATCTACCGGCTCACCTAGTACATTCATAACACGGCCTAATGTTTTAGGTCCTACTGGTACCGTGATAGGTGCATCTGTATTTGAAACTTTTAGACCACGCTGTAAACCATCCGAAGCACCCATTGCAATAGTTCTTACAATACCATCGCCTAATTGTTGCTGTACTTCTAGCGTGAGCTTTTTTTCATCTACGATTAACGCATCATAAACGTTTGGCACATTGTCACGTGCAAACTCGACGTCGACGACGGCGCCAATAATTTGAACAATTTGACCTGCACTCATGATAAATCCTCTTTGGCTCTTAAATTATTAAAAGTATTTCTAATTTTGTATTCAGATGCGTAAACAGTGTTGCTACACCGCTGCTGCACCACCCACAATTTCTGATATTTCTTGTGTAATCGCTGCTTGTCGCGCTTTGTTGTAAGCCAACTCCAAATCAGAAATAAGGTCACCGGCATTATCCGATGCACTTTTCATTGCCACCATTCTTGCAGACATTTCGCACGCTATGTTTTCAACCACACCTTGATAAACAATGGATTCTACATAACGCGTAAGCAGGCCATCTAATACCATCTTAGCGTCTGGCTCATAAATGTAGTCCCAATAATGTTTCATCTCATCATTATCTTCCGCAGCGAGTGGAAGTAAAGGAGATACATTTGGCTGTTGGGTCATGGAGTTAACAAATTCATTTTCAACCAGGTACAAACGATCAATCTTGCCATCGGTGTAGGCATCTAGCATTGCTTTGACTGTGCCGATTAACTCTTCTAAATGAACTTCATCACCAAGTTGTGATACTTGCGAGACGATATTTGCAGAAAACTTTTTGAAGAATTGCGTAGCTTTTGCGCCGATTAAACAAAAATCAATTTCTACATTCTTGTTTTGCCACTGCTGCATATCTTTTAGTGCAGCTTTAAAGAGATTCACATTTAAGCCACCACATAAACCGCGATCACTTGAAATAATGATGTAACCAACACGTTTAACTTCTTGACGATCAAGCAAGAAAGGATGGTTGTATTCTGTGTTTGCATTCGCAAGGTGGCCAATTACATTGCGCATCTTTGCAGAATAAGGCCGGGTAGCATTCATACGGTCTTTAGCTTTACGCATTTTACTGGCCGCGACCATTTCCATCGCCTTTGTGATCTTTTGAGTATTTTTAATACTCGCAATCTGCGTTCTAATTTCTTTTTCGTTTGCCATTATTTATTAACTTAAAGGTTTACCTGTTGTTAGCCAGAAATTTAACCTGAAAATCTACCCTAAAATTCTACCAGGTGCCTTTTGCTTTAAAATCTTCGATAGCTTTCTTGAGCGAGGCTTCGATTTCATCGTTGTAATCACCTGTATCATTAATGTTATCGAGCAAATCTTTATATTGAGAGTGCATAAAGTCATGCATTGCTTTTTCAAAATCAACCACTTTATTTACTTCGACATCATCAATATAACCTTTATCAACTGCAAACAGCGACATGGACATTTCAGCAACGTCTAATGGTGCATATTGATTTTGCTTCATCAACTCCATTACCCGCTCACCACGTTCTAATTGCTTTCTGGTTTGTTCGTCGAGATCTGATGCAAACTGAGAGAACGCTGCAAGTTCACGATATTGAGCTAATGCTAATCGCACGCCACCACCAAGCTTTTTAATAATCTTGGTTTGTGCTGCGCCACCTACACGAGAGACCGAAAGACCTGCATTAATAGCTGGTCGGAAACCTGAGTTGAACAAATCACTTTCCAAGAAGATCTGTCCATCGGTAATTGAAATTACATTGGTTGGTACGAACGCGGATACATCACCTGCTTGGGTTTCAATAATAGGCAATGCAGTTAGTGAGCCCGTCTTGCCTTTCACTTCACCTTTTGTAAATTCTTCTACATATTCAGCATTTACGCGTGATGCACGCTCTAACAAACGTGAGTGCAAATAGAACACATCACCCGGATACGCTTCACGACCCGGCGGACGACGTAACAACAATGAAACTTGTCTATATGCCCAGGCTTGTTTGGTTAAGTCATCATAGATAATTAATGCATCTTCGCCACGGTCACGGAAATATTCGCCCATCGAGCAACCAGAATATGGCGCAATGTATTGCATCGCAGCTGACTCAGCTGCTGCTGCATTTACGATAATGGTGTGGCCCATTGCATCATGCTCTTCTAATTTACGTACAACGTTGGCAACAGAAGAATTCTTTTGGCCGATTGCGACATAAATACATTTAACACCGGTGCCTTTTTGGTTAATGATAGCGTCTATCGCTACTGCCGTTTTACCAGTTTGGCGGTCACCAATAATTAATTCGCGCTGACCACGGCCAATTGGCACCATGGCATCAATAGATTTCAAACCAGTTTGCACGGGTTGATCAACCGACTTACGTTCAATAACACCGGGTGCGATTTTTTCGATTGGAGCCGTTAATGAGGTATTGATTGGACCTTTACCATCAATAGGTTCGCCAAGTGAATTCACAACGCGACCCAATAGTTCTGGGCCAATCGGCACTTCAAGAATACGTCCAGTGCATGAAACTTTATCGCCTTCAGTAATATGTTTGTAATCACCGAGCACTACCGCACCGACCGAATCGCGCTCCAGGTTAAGCGCCATTCCAAAGGTGTTGTTTGGAAACTCCAACATTTCACCTGCCATTACATCGGCCAGCCCATGTACACGTATGATACCATCAGTTACACCAACTACTGTACCTTCGGTGCGCGCCTCAGCTACCGCATCAAAATTCTCAATGCGTTTTTTAATGAGATCGCTAATTTCTGTTGGATTAAGTTGCATGTTTCAAATCCTCTTGTTTACCCTTCCGGTATACACTTTAGTGTAGCCAGTGCTTAATTTAATTAGTTAAATTTGTAGAAAGTTTTGTCAAACGCCCACTAACCGAGCCATCGATTACCATATCACCAGCACGAATAATTGCGCCGCCAATTAATCTGGGGTCTATCCTAGAAGTAATGCGCACTTCTTTACCTAGCCGCACTTTAAGAGCAGCTGCTATTTTTGCCAATTGTGCTTCGCTTGCTTCACTTGCAGATATAACTTCTGCATCAATACTTCCTTCCGCCTCGGCACGATAGTGTTCGTACAATGCTGCAATTTCAGGCAATAATTTAATACGGTCATTTTCAGCTAACAGTTTGATGAAATTTTTAGCGCGCTGATCAATTTTATCTTCACATACCGTTATAAACATTTCTGCTGATTGTGCTTGTGATAAGCCAGGGCTATCTAGCAATGCAGTCATCGTCGGGTCATAAGCTACTGCAGCTATGAATGCCAACATATCCGTCCACTGTTGTTGTTCACTATGCTTATTAGCGATATCAAATGCTGCTCTAGCATATGGTCGAGCTGCTGTAGTGAGTTCAGACATTAAATATTAGTGCGCCGATTATGGTTATATTTGAGATGCAAGATCATCCAAGATATCTTGGTGTGCATTAGCATTGATCTCTTTCTTCAATATACGCTCTGCACCAGCAACAGCTATAGTTGCTACCTGAGTGCGCAATGTTTCTTTAGCTCGATTCACTTCTTTTTCAACTTCAGCATGAGCGGCTTCTTTAATGCGATTGCCTTCTTCAACGGCTACCGATTTAGCATCATCAACCATTTCATTAGCGCGCTTTTGTGCCTGCCCAAGAATTTCAGATGCTTGTTGTTTGGCTTCTGCTAATTTCTTTTCAGCACCTTGCTCAGCAAGTTCTTGTTGCTTCATGCCACGTTCAGCTTCTGCTAATCCATCCGCAATTTTCTTTCTACGTTCATCAAGAGCCGCAATAATAGGTGGCCAGACAAATCTCATGCAAAAGAAAACAAACACAACAAATGCGATTAGTTGTGCAAACAAAGTGAGATTAATGTTCATACGTAAACCTTAAAATATACTGTTGCTTGAACTATCTTTATGCGCCGAAGCCTGGAGCCACAGCGAATAGAACATATAAGCCAATCGCAATCGCGATTACAGGCAAAGCATCCACAAGACCCATTACAATAAAGAACTGCGTTCTTAGCATTGGGATAAGTTCTGGCTGACGTGCAGCACCTTCTAAGAATCGACCACCTAAAACACCGATACCTACCGCAGCACCTGCGGCACCGATGCCTAGCATAAGTGCGCCGGCGATATAGAGTAGAGCTGTTGCTTCCATTTTATTCTCCTGTAAAGAATTGCTTGATTAAACGATTAGTGATGCTCTTGGTGCGCCATGTCCAGATAAACGATGGTCAACACCATAAAAATAAATGCTTGTAAAAAGATGATCAAAATATGGAATATGGCCCAGCCTAATTGCAAGAAACCGCCCAGGGTTCCCCACACAATTCCACCACTGTATAGCAGTGCGATCAAAATAAAGATCATTTCGCCTGCATATAAGTTACCAAATAAACGTAGCGCTAAAGATACTGGCTTAGAAATTAATGAAATGCCTTCTAATAGTAAGTTTGCTGGCATGCCCCATTTTCCAAACGGCTGTAACGCAAGCTCGCCAAAAAATCCGCCTAATCCTTTTATTTTAATACTATAGTAAAGCATCAAGATAAAAATACCCAATGCCATACCGAAGGTAATGTTGGGATCTGTAGTAGGAACAATTTTGAAATAGACATGATGTGGATCTGCACCAAAAAATGCAGCACCAATTTCTTGTGCAATCCTTGGGATTAAATCTACAGGTACCAAGTCCATTAGGTTCATCAGTAGCACCCAAAAGAATATCGTCAACGCCAATGGTGCGACCAAATCGTTTTTTGCACTAAACGAGCCACGCACATTCTCGTTAACAAAATCTACTACCCACTCTATAAAGTTTTGATATCCACCGGGAACCCCGGCAGTCATATTTTTCGCAGCGCGCATGAATATAAAGATAAATACTGCGCCCAGGAAAATCGACCAAATCATGCTGTCAACGTGAATAGCCCAGAAACCCATTTCTGTGGCTTCTTGTGCATTGTGGGCAAAACCCCAGTGGCCATCAGGATGCTTACCATAAGTCCAATTGGTCAAATGGTGCTGAATATATTCAGTAGAGCTGATTGTATCGCCGGCCATGATGTTTATAGAGTTTGTTTGTATTTACTTAGTTTATCTTTGGGTTTATTAGATTTACTTTTAGATTGTTGTGTAATTAATGGCACCGCCCACATACACGAATGTGTGATGAAGTACGTTACAAATAATGCTATCGGTTGAACTTCCCTATAATTAATTAACACTATCGCTAGTAAGGCGATGGCTAAACCCAATTTTATAAATTCTGCTACAAATACAGAACGTAACAAAGTATGTGCTACAGCAATTCTGCGTTTGGTAAATATCTGACGTGCGAAATACATATTTGGCACAGTACAAACCAGTCCACCTAAAAATGCCGATAAAGCATAATCACGCTTAACAACAAATAAAACTGCCGCTAGACAAAAAGTAATCAGCCATTGCCATACAATTATGCTTTGTATTTGCGATGGTATTGTTAAATTTTGAACCAAGATTGTTAACTTTTTTATTTAACGGCTCTAAATCAACGGGCCAAGACTGATAACAGCTTTAACAGAGGCGCGAAGTATAAAATTTAGCCCAAAAAATCTCAATAGAAACTATGCTATATAAACACGCTAATGTAAAAAAAATCGTAATTATCTTCAGTTAAGTAATTTATCAACGATCCCCTCAAATTCATCAAGGTTGGTATATCTAATTTGCAGGCGTCCACTACCATTTTGACTATGCTGAATGGATACACTCGTACCCAGCTGATCTGCCAGCTTATGCTCCATACTTGAGATATCCGGATCTTTGGCTGAATTTACCGCCGAATTCTTTTTACTGCTGCCTTCTAGAGTTTGCTTTACTAAAGCCTCTGCACCTCGAACGGATAATTTGCGCTGAATGATATTTTTAGCGCACTTAATTTGCTGTTGTTCATTAAGCGCTAATAATGGGCGTGCATGGCCCATTTCCAGTTCACCTTGGTTGAGCATATCTTTGACCGGTTGTGCCAATGCCAATAAACGCAAACTATTGCTCACCGCGGCGCGAGAGCGACTTATAACTTCTCCCACCTCTTGGTGGGTAAGCCCAAATTTTTCGATTAAATTAGCAAATGCTTGCGCTTCTTCTAGAGGATTTAAATCTTCACGTTGAAGGTTTTCTATAATGGCAATTGCGGCCGCTTCTTGATCATTAACATTTTTTATAACAGCAGGGATATTTTGTAACCCCGCTTGCTGAGAGGCACGCCAGCGACGCTCACCCGCGATTAATTCATACCCGTCACCAGATTTTCTAACCACAATTGGCTGCACTACGCCTTGTTGTCGAATAGATCTTGCCAATGCTTCTAATGCTTCAGGCTCCATAATTTGCCGTGGTTGGAAAGGGCTTTGGTGGATTAAGTCAATAGGTAGACTTTGTAAGGATTTATCTGCGCCGGCAGATTTATCGGCATCACTGTTGCTGATTGCATTTTCAGTTTTAGCCGCGCTTAGTAGTACATCGACTCCTAAAGATCCTAAACCGCGTTTTTTCTTTAACATAATAATTTAGGTAATAGCTCAATTATAAAGATTTTAACCCGTTGCCGCCGAAGGCACATTTCCTTCAGCACGTCCTTCTGCACGACGTAGCATTTCACCAGCTAATGCCAGGTATGCTAACGCACCGCGCGAGCGTCTGTCATAGAGCAAAACTGGTAAACCATGACTGGGTGCTTCAGCAAGGGTGACATTGCGAGGAATAATAGTGCGATATACGCTGTCACCAAAATGCGAGGTGAGTTGTGCCGAAACGTCATTCGCTAGATTATTTCGCGGGTCATACATGGTGCGCAATAAACCCTCAATTTTTAATTCCGGATTGGCTGACATACGAATACGTTCGATAGTTTGTGTAAGCGCGGATAGTCCTTCCAAAGCATAATATTCGCACTGTGTTGGAATAATGACGCTATTAGCTGCAACCAGGCCATTTACCGTCAGCATATTTAGCGAAGGTGGGCTATCGATAAAAATATATTCGTAATCATCAATGACTTCTTGCAAGGCTTTGCGTAATTTAAATTCTTTGCCTCTGACATCCAGTAATTTAACTTCTGCAACGGTGAGTTGCTCATTGCCTGGTAACAAGTCATAACCACCCTTGCT
Organism: uncultured Thiotrichales bacterium; assembly: GCA_964486815.1. Taxonomy (GTDB): domain Bacteria; phylum Pseudomonadota; class Gammaproteobacteria; order UBA4575; family UBA4575; genus JABDMD01. Next base: position 82,285 of record CAZAOO010000011.1, on the reverse strand, counting down.
GTCGTGTACAATACATTCGCTTATGGTTGCCTCACCAAGCATCGCATCTGCTGCTGTCCTCTCGATGGTACGTTTATCAATACCCGAGCCCATTGTGGCATTACCCTGTGGGTCCAGATCTATCAGTAGCACACGGCGATTGGTTGCAGACATTGAAGCCGCCAAATTAACCGTAGTGGTGGTCTTACCTACACCACCTTTTTGATTGGTGACCGATATTGTTTTTGCCATTTGATATACGTTCTTATAAGCCCATTTTTTCGACTATAGCGATATGTCGATGTGCCTCTAGATGAGGAATATTGATGCTATGAGTATTTACTACATTATATCTATTTGGCAGCGCTACGAGTTGCTTTTGTTTGCCTAGCATAAAAATTATCCGCCCTTTCTCGTTCATGCAACCAAGCAATTCTTCACAACTCGCAAAAAATTTCTCGCTGCTCGCAAAAGCCCTACTTATTAAGGTGTTAATTTCTGCGCTAGTGTTACTAGTATGCTGGTAATTTTCAACTCGTGAATGAATAACCTGGATATTTTTTAATCCAAGATCAATCACCGCTTGTTGCATAAAGCGCGTCTTCTTAATATTGCTATCTAGCAGAGAAAAAAATTTGTCTTGGCAAAGTATTGCCAACGGTATACCTGGCAACCCTGCGCCACTGCCCACATCAATTATGTTTTTACCATAAAGGTATTCTGCTACCGATAAACTATCTAGTATGTGCTTAGTAACGATCTCGTTTGTGTCTGCAATGGCCGTCAAGTTATAGGTCTTGTTCCATTTTTGTAACAGCCCTACATAACGCATTAGTGAATTAAGCTGTTCATCATTCACATCCATACTTAATTGACGCACACCACTGCTTAGTAGTTCAAAAGAATTCATAGCCTGCTTAGTTGTTTCTAAGCTTAGATAGTGCCAGCACTTATACTAAGCGTTTTATATTATGCGCTTTTACGGACAGTTTTAGATTTTAAGTGCACTAGCAACAATGAAATAGTTGCAGGCGTGATACCTGATATTCTCGCAGCCTGCCCGATTGTATGCGGCTTAATTTCCGTGAGCTTCTGTTTCGCCTCATTGGATAAGCCTGTAATAGCCGCGTAATCCATGTTCTGTGGTAACTTAACTTCTTCTTGCAGCGAAAGTTTCTCAACTTCTACATTTTGACGTTCTATGTAGCCTGCATATTTAGCTTGTATCTCAAGTTGCTCGCTTATTACCGAAGGTATATCACTGAGATCTTGTTTACTAAGTTGTTGTAATTTTTCAAAATTAACTTCCGGTCTGCGTAGTAACTCATACATGCTGTATTCGTGTTTAAGTTTTTTACCCAAGATTTTTTCTTCTATATTAGCGTCAACCTCACCCGGCTGTACAAAACAACTTTTCAAACGTTGTTGTTGCATTTCAAGCGCTTCACGTTTTTCGCTAAACACTTTCCATTGCTCTGCAGGCAAACAACCCAGTTCATATGCCGTTTCACTTAAGCGTAAATCGGCATTGTCCTGGCGCAGCAATAAACGGAATTCTGCGCGACTAGTAAACATGCGATATGGCTCGATAGTGCCACTAGTAACTAAATCATCAATCATTACACCTATATAAGCTTGGTCACGGCGCGGCACCCAGGCTTGTTGTTGTTGCACGCGTCTTGCTGCATTGATACCTGCTACTAGACCTTGGGCAGCTGCTTCTTCATAACCCGTTGTACCATTTATTTGCCCAGCAAAAAATAGGCCTTCGATGGCTTTAGTTTCTAAACTTGGCTGTAGATCTCTAGGGTCAAAATAATCATATTCAATCGCATAACCCGGACGCGTTATATGTGCGTTCTCAAAACCTTTAACGGAACGAACAAATTTTTGTTGCGTCTCAAACGGTAGGCTGGTTGAAATGCCATTTGGATACACTTCATGAGTTTGTAATCCCTCAGGCTCAATAAAGATTTGATGTTGGTTGCGTTCTGCAAAGCGCGTAACTTTATCTTCTATCGACGGACAATAACGTGGACCTGTACTGTCAATATTACCGTTGTACATCGGCGATAAACTTAAATCCTGTTTAATAATTTCATGTGTTGATTCATTGGTATACGTAATAAAACAGTTTACTTGTTCGGGATGCAGCTCGCGAGAACCCATAAAGGAGAACACGGGTATAGGTGTATCACCTGGTTGTGCTTCGAGTTGTGAATAATCAATACTGCGGCCATCTATGCGTGGTGGTGTGCCTGTTTTTAATCTTCCCACCCGTAATGATAGTTCGCGTAAACGATTTGCCAATGTAATGGCAGGCGGGTCACCCGCCCGCCCGGCAGAATAATTATCATTGCCAATATGAATCTTGCCGCCTAAGAATGTGCCGGTAGTTAATACTACTGACTGCGCTAAAAAGGTCAGCCCGCTTTGTGTAACTACACCACGAATACAATCTTGTTCAATTAATAGATCATCAACCGCCTGTTGAAAAATTTGTAAGTTAACTTGGTTTTCAACTTTTTGACGAATTGCGGCTTTATACAAAACACGGTCTGCTTGCGCACGCGTCGCTCGAACTGCTGGGCCCTTGCGAGAATTGAGTACTCGAAACTGAATGCCACCCTGATCTGCGGCTAATGCCATCACTCCGCCCATGGCATCGATTTCTTTTACTAAATGGCTTTTACCAATTCCACCTATGGCCGGGTTACAACTCATTTGGCCAATAGTTTCGATGTTATGCGTAATCAGCAAGGTTTGTGCACCCATACGTGCCGCTACCAAAGCCGCTTCGGTTCCTGCGTGCCCGCCTCCGATTACGGTTACATCGTATTGTTTATGTTTAGTTGTCATGGTTATTTATTGTACTGAAGGCTAAAGAAATAAACGAGAGCCTTTACATGCTATACCCATTAGAATTATTTACCTATACAGAATTCACTGAAGATCTTGCCCAACAAATCATCTGGCGTGAACTCTCCAGTGATTACCCCCAAATTCTGTTGGGCTAAACGTAGATCTTCGGCCGCTAACTCAAGCTCATAGGCGTTGCTTAACCGCAGTTGAGCAGACCGTAAATTTTCTTGTGCGTTTTGTAATGCAATCACATGCCTGTTTCTTGCCAGAAATGGAGTGTCACGATTTTCACTTAAAACATTATCACCTAACAAGCGCAATCCAAGTTGATCCTTTAGTTCATCTATTCCAATTTTGTTTTTTGCTGATATATATATATTTTCACTATTATTTTGGTTACTGGCGTACTGTAAATCTATTTTGTTGTGCACAATTATTATTTTTTTAGTATCGATTTCTTTTGGTGGTGTTTGTGAATCTTCGCTACTAACGTCTGTGAGCCATAAAATTAAATCTGCTTGTGCTAATGTTTGTTGTGCACGCTCAATCCCTTTAACTTCGACTATATCTTTAGTTACTCGCAAACCCGCAGTATCTATTAAGCGTACTGCAATACCATGGATTTCAATATCTGCACTAAGTGGGTCGCGTGTTGTTCCAGGAATTTCGGTAACGATCGCCACATCACTTTGTGCTAATACATTCAACAAACTTGATTTACCTGCGTTGGGTTTGCCTGCTATTGCGATAGTTGCACCTGTTTGTAAACGCTCACCCAGTTTTGCCTGCTGAAGAAGTTTGTCTAAGAAGTCATCTAATGAGGTTAATTGCATACTAAGCTGTGCCGACTGCTGTCGATCTATTTCTTCATCAGGAAAATCCAAATGCGCTTCAATATGCATGCGCACCTGGATTAACTGTGCAAGAACGCTTTGAACACGTTCAGAAAATGCACCTTGCAAAGAACGTGTTGCCGTGCGTGCTGCTTGTTCTGTTGTGCTATTAATTAAATCCGCTATCGCTTCAGCTTGAGTTAAATCAATTTTATTGTTTAAAAATGCTCGCAAACTGAATTCGCCCGGGTTCGCTAAACGAGCCCCCAAGTTACAGAGTGACTTCAGTAACAGCTCTGTTACCAGTGGATTACCATGACCATGAAATTCGATGATATCCTCGCCGGTAAAGGAAGCTGGTGTTTGAAAAAAGATGGCAAGTCCCTGGTCAATTACTGCGCCACTTTGATCATAAAACTTCGTGTAGTTAGCAACACGCGGGGCTAATTCTTTACGTGTAATTTGTATTGCAATTTTATGCGCCTCTTTACCAGACAAGCGCACGATTGCCAAAGCACCTTTACCGGCTGGCGTAGCCAGTGCGCAGATCGATTCTTTTTGTTCGATCGTTTGTGGAATAGATTTGGGCAAAGCTCGCCCTTCTAGTAGTTAACGGGTTTTAGCAGTAATGTTTTTAAAACGCTTCTTTTTCTATGCGCTTTGTAATTACATATTGTTGAATAATCGAAAGAATATTATTCACTAGCCAATACAGTACCAAGCCTGCTGGGAAAAATGCCATAAAGATCGTCATCATGATTGGCATCATGGCAAATATTTTCGCCTGCATAGGGTCTGGTGGTGCAGGATTTAATTTAAATTGCACATACATGCTAATACCCATTAAAAATGGCAATACAAATATTGGATCGCGTAAAGAAAGGTCATGAATCCAAAGCATAAACGGCGCCTGTCTTAATTCAACGCTTTCAATTAACACCCAATACAAAGCCAAAAACACCGGCATTTGAATAAGAATTGGCAAACAACCTTTAGCCGGGTTTACTTTTTCTTTACGGTATAACTCCCAGGTGGCTTGTCCCAATTTTTGTTTGTCATCTGCATAGCGTTCTTGCAATGCTTTTACTCTGGGTTGTAGCTTGCGCATACGAGCCATTGACTTATAACTCGTTTCAGATAATTTATAAAAAATAAGCTTTACCACAACCGTAACTAAAATAATCGCCAAGCCCCAGTTTCCAACCAAATCGTGAAACCATTGTAATAACCAGAATAATGGCTTGGAAATAATAGAAAACATTCCGTAATCAACACTTAGATCCAGTCCGTTTGCTATTTGCTTCATTTCACTTTGAATCTTGGGCCCAGTATATAATCTACGATTAAATTCGGCTGTGCTATTCGGTGCAACCGTTTTGGCGTTTGACAGCATGCCTATTAACAATTGTTGGTTGCCTGCGGTATTGACTGTTTTACTATAAAAACGGTTTTGTTCTTCAGGATCAGGAATCCACGCAGACACAAAGTAATGTTGTAGCACCGCAACCCATCCACCCTCTACCTGCATGTTTATCGGCTTGTCATCGATGTCGTCAAAAGCGTGTTTATGATAAGCGCCATCAAAATATGCAGTGCCGGTATACGTTGGTAGGCGCAACCAGCTACGGTTCTCGGGGACTGGGCTATGTCTGAGTTGTTGGTACTGACGACCCACCCAGTCTGTGTTGCTGTTATTTACCACACGATGTTTAACATCAAACACAAAGGACTCACGGTAAAAAGTGAATATCTTTTCTACTACGATGCCGTTTTCACCTTGCCACACTAATTTTACTTGCAGTTCATCTTTACCGTCATCGAGCAGATACTCACTTCGCTCTGCTTGATAAATTTCATGGTGTGTTGGCGCGACGCCCGTTAGCGCTTGGCCCCTAATTTTGTCATGACGTAACCCTGATTGAGCAATATACGTTCGTTGTTCGTTGAACATTAAACGAAAGGCCTCGTCTTGCTTTTCTAAAGATACGGGATAAGTAGGTAATTCGACTTGTTTGATGTCACCACCACGAGTGTCAATAATTAAGTCTAATACGTCGGTGCGCACATGTATTTTTTGACTACCACTTTGTTTGGCAGATACATTAACATTATCAACATTCGCTACGTTATTCTCGGACTGTTGCGCATCTAATGCATCGGGCAAATCATCCGAGTTTTCATAATTATTGTTATTTTGAGAGCCGTCAGTTTGTTGTTGTATTGAATCTTGTTGAGCTACCGGCGCTGGCGCATTTTCCTGTTGCCAAGTAAGCCAAATCATGTAAAGCAAAAAAGCCAACCCTATGTACAAAAAGAATCTTTGATTTTCCATAACTTATTTATTCGCGTGGTTTTCTGGCACCGGGTCGATTCCACCTGCATGCCATGGGTGGCATGATGCTAATCGCTTGATTGCAAGCCAACCACCACGATAAGGGCCGTGTAGCTGAATAGCTTGTAATGCGAATTGCGAGCAAGTTGGGTGAAATCTACATTGTTGGCCCAACCAAGGGCTGAGTATAAGGCGATAAGCCTTAATCAAAATAATTAGAAATTTACTGATTACTGCTCGCATGATTATTTAATATTGCTTCCAAAGCGTTTCCATTTGTATTCTAAGATTTGGTCGCTTAATGATTTTTATCGGACGCTTTAAAATTACAATGAAGTCGTTTGCAGGCAATGAAGCTTTATGCAAACGAAAGCTCTCTCTAATTATTCTTTTTATTATATTTCGATCAACTGAACGTTTTGCTCTGCGCTTAGCTACCACTATGCCTAAACGCGGTTGCTCTTCGGTATTTTCTCTAGACAGCACAGTAAAAAATTCGCTGCTCGATTTAGTCGCTTGATCGAAGACTCTTGTAAATTGACTTGCGTTTAGCAGTCGGTCTCGACGCGTAAACGAAAAATCTTCTATGAGCAAATTTATGTGTGTGCTACAGACAGACGTGCGCGACCTCGTGCGCGACGCGCATTAATTACAGCACGACCACCTTTAGTTTTCATTCTTGCTCTAAATCCGTGTGTTCGTGCACGCTTTAAATTACTTGGTTGATATGTACGCTTCATATTATTTCAACTTTAAAAATTTTTAACTTAATATTTATTAATATAATTTATTAACATTAATTATTCTATCTTTTATAGGCTTAGGATAATTACCTAATAAGGTGCGCAAAAATAGTCGCGCTACTTACATTTGTCAACGATTATTGTCTGACATTAAACAGTGGATAACAATCCTATTACTGGATAGACTGATCTACCCCCACAACAAAAATATAACCATTATAAGCATACTGGAGTTAGATGCGTGACTAGTATTCTCTGGAAATCATGTATTCATAAACTTGAATCTGAATTAACCGAACAACAACTCAATACCTGGATACGGCCTCTTCATGCCATTGAAGAAAATGGCGGCTTGACGCTACTTGCACCAAACCGATTTGTACTGGATTGGGTACACGACCATTTCCTATCACGGATTGATGAGTTGGCAGGAATCAGTAATAGCTCATCAACCCGGCCAGTGTCATTAGAAATTGGTAGCAGTGAACGTGCGTCACTCCAAACTGTGGCATTTTCTGAAACAGCTGAAAAAAATCAAGTTGTAAACGCAACCTCGGCTAAATTAAAAAATTTCAACCATAACTTAAATCCTAATTTCACTTTCGACACCTTTGTAGAAGGTAAATCTAATCAGCTGCCTAAGGCTGCAGCTTTACAAGTCTCGGGACACCCAGGAACCGCTTATAACCCGTTATTAATTTACGGTGGTGTTGGTTTAGGTAAAACACATCTTTTACATGCTATTGGCAACCAGATGCTGGTTCAGAACCCGGCTACAAAAATTCTGTACCTGCACTCTGAACGCTTTGTCTCCGATATGGTAAGGGCCTTACAACATAATGCCATCAGCGAATTTAAGCGTTTTTATCGTACGGTTGACGCTTTGCTGATTGACGATATCCAGTTTTTCGCTGGCAAAGAGCGCTCTCAAGAAGAGTTTTTCCATACCTTTAATTCCTTGTTGGAAATACAGAGCCAGGTAATTTTAACTTGTGATCGCTACCCTAAAGAGGTTGAAGGCCTAGAAGAAAGATTAAAATCTCGTTTCGGCTGGGGCCTAACCCAAGCAATTGAACCACCGGAACTAGAAACTCGCGTTGCCATTATGCAGAGCAAGGCAGAGCAACTAAATATAGATTTACCCAGTGATGTTGCATTTTTTATTGGTAAACGGATACGTTCAAACATACGGGAACTTGAGGGTGCGCTACGCAGAGTGATCGCAAATGCCCAATTTACAGGCTCAGCAATTACCTTAGATTTTGCTAAGGAGGCCTTACATGATCTGTTAGCCTTGCAAGATAAACTGGTTACCGTCGATAACATTCAAAAAACAGTAGCAGAGTATTTTAAAATTCGTGTTTCAGATTTATTGTCTGCCAGACGTAGCCGCTCTATAACGCGGCCAAGACAGATAGCTATGTCACTTGCGAAAGAATTAACCAATCATAGCTTGCCAGAAATTGGCGATGCATTTGGTGGTCGTGACCACACCACTGTTTTACATGCTTGTAGAAAAGTTATCAGTTTGCGTGAAGGCGACACTCGCATAAATGATGACTACATAAATTTACTTAGAAGCCTTAGTAGTTAGAAGCAAATTTAAACAGCAGCAGCTAGATATGTTGATTAGCTGTGTATAAATGGTGATATAATTTGCACAGAAAACTAAATCTAAGACTTATGCCTGATGTGTCCAGTGTTAAAGTGCCAATACCAAACTGTTTTTACCCAAGCAATATCCAAGTAAGATATTGAATTAAAAAGATAAATTTACATTATCCACAGAAAAGTGGCTACTCTATAACTATAACTAAATATATATAATATGCAGTTATCTATAATACGTGAAGACCTTCTAAAACCTCTCCAGCAAATTATTGGTGCTGTAGAGCGTAGACAAACTATGCCTGCATTAAGCAATCTTTTACTTAGAGGAGGCGATCAAAAACTTTCTATAACTGCAACAGATCTTGAGGTAGAACTCGTGGCTACTCTTGATATGGAAATTGAAGATAAAGGAGCGACAACCATACCCGCAAGGAAGTTACTTGATATTTGTCGTGCACTTCCTGATAAATCCAAAATAGCTATCAATTCTTCAAACGAAAAAATTAAAGTCAGCTCCGGCCGTAGTCGTTTTTCATTGGCTACCTTGCCTGCTGAAGATTTTCCAACTATTGATGATTTAGAACTGGATCAAAATGTTGTAATCAAAGAAGGTGAATTTAAATCCTTAATTGAAAAATCTGCGTTTGCAATGGCACAACAAGATGTACGTTATTATTTAAATGGGTTATTGATAGAGCTAGATTCAAGTCAAATTCGTACGGTTGCAACAGATGGTCATCGTCTTGCACTTTCCCAACTAGAGCATAAATCTGATATTGATGGCTCTCGGCAAATTATTTTACCTCGCAAGGGTGTGCAAGAATTGTTACGCCTACTAAGCTCTGAAGATAATGAAATTACAATTTCTATCGGCAAAAATCACTTACGTGTTAATTTAACTAATTTACAATTCACATCTAAGTTAATTGATGGCCGTTTTCCTGAGTATCAACGTGTTTTGCCGGAAGAATGTGACAACCGTGCAATAATTGACAAAGTTACTCTTAAACAAGCGCTTAGCAGAGCATCTATCTTATCAAATGAAAAATATAAGGGTATACGTTTAATCTTGGATAATAACATCATGGTTATTCAAGCACATAACCCCGAACATGAAGAAGCGGAAGATGAGATTGAAATCGAGTATAAAGGTGATCGGCTAGAGGTAGGATTCAATGTTGTATATCTTCTTGATGTACTAAACGCCTTAGAATCTGACAAGGTAGAAATTATCATTCAAGATGCTAATAGCAGTGCATTAATGGTTTCACCCGCAAGTCAGGCAAGCCGCTACGTAGTAATGCCCATGCGCCTATAGTGCGTTTAGCTACTTGCTTTGGCGCTGCACACCCTCCTGATTCACAATTTAAGGATCATTGAACATTTAGATATTTCTTTTGCGAAAGATGCCAATTTGTTTGTGGGGGAGAATGGTGCAGGTAAAACCAGTATTTTAGAGGCTATTGACGTACTTAGCCGAGGCCGCTCTTTTCGTGAACACCGTACTTTGTCCCTTATCCAGCATCAAAGGAACGAGCTTATTGTAAGTGGTAAAATAACTTCAAAAGAAGGTTTTACACACCTCGGCGTACAAAAATCATCAAAGCAAACTATTCTTCACTGTAACCAAGAAAAGGTTGCCTCGATATCAAACCATGCAAGTTATTTGCCTGTGTTGTCCATGCACCCAGACTCGCATCAATTAATTCAAGGTAGCAGTAAGTTTCGACGCAATTACATTGATTGGTCTGCGTTTCACGTGAAACATGATTTTCTTGTTATCTGGCGTGACTATAATAAATGTCTACGGCAACGTAATTCAGCATTGCGTAATCGTTGCAGTGCTGATGAATTAAAAGTATGGACGGCTCAGTTAAGTGCTTTAGGCGAGCACCTGAATAAAGCAAGATTGGAGATTTTTAAAGAAATTAGCCTATTTTTCTCTACATATAGCAGTATGTTACTACCAGAATGCCAATTAAACCTGGAATATCACCGTGGTTGGCAAACTGAAGTCTCTCTTGAGACATTATTGAACAGTTTCAGGGAGCAAGAGCTATTCAGTAAAACCACTCGCTACGGGCCTCATCGCGCAGATCTTAAAATATATTTAAACCAGCAAGATGCAGCCGCAACCGCCTCACGAGGGCAACAAAAATTAATAGTGGCCTCATTGCTATTAGCCCAGATTGACCATATTCAGAAATTTAATAATTGCAAGTGCGTGGTGCTATTAGATGACATACGTGCGGAACTTGACGAAAAGCATGCGCATGCCTTGATGAATGCATTACAGACATTGGGTTGTCAGGTATTTATAACGGCGATTGAAAAGAAGCAGATAAATCTGCAAGGCTGGGAAGACTGTAAAGTGTTCCACGTGAAACAGGGGGGTGTGAACTAATGTAAGAAAATTAAAAGTTATTATTTTTCAGTAGATAACATTTAAACAGCAAGACGAAAAGCGAGTCTTTAAATTCACGCGCAGCTTACCTGAACTATTGTTATAATTGGCACACTTAAACTGCTTGCGAGTACGCATGACATACGATTCTACGAATATTAAGGTCTTAAAGGGCCTAGAGGCAGTGCGAAAGCGCCCGGGTATGTATATTGGCGATACCGACGATGGTACCGGCTTACATCATATGGTCTTTGAGGTGGTGGATAACTCCATTGACGAAGCCTTAGCGGACCACTGTAACAACGTTCAGGTGATTATCCATAGTGATGGTTCGGTTTCGGTTTCTGATGATGGTCGCGGCATTCCTGTTGATATGCATAAAGAAGAAAATCGATCTGCAGCTGAAGTAATTATGACGGTACTGCATGCTGGCGGTAAATTCGATGATAATTCCTACAAAGTGTCGGGCGGTCTTCATGGCGTCGGAGTGTCGGTAGTGAATGCTTTATCATCCAGATTGATTCTCAGTATCAATCGCAATGGCTATAAGCATAAACAAGAATATCAAATGGGTGAGCCACAGTATCCTTTAGAACAGGGTGATAAAACAGATAAAACAGGTACCACCATTCGTTTTACACCAAGCCCGGATATCTTTGGGGATACCGAATTTCATTATGATATTTTAGCTAAACGCCTACGCGAATTATCTTTTCTTAATTCTGGAGTTTGCATCAAACTTAAAGATGAGAGATCTGAAAAAAGTGATATATTTCAATATGATGGCGGAATTCGAGCGTTTGTAGAACATCTCAATAAGAAGAAAACACCTCTCCATAACACGGTGATTTATGCCGATACTCAGCGAGAAGATATGGGCATAGAAATTGCTTTACAGTGGAATGATTCCTACCAAGAAAATATCTTTTGTTTTACCAACAATATTCCACAACGAGATGGTGGTACCCACCTAGCGGGCTTACGAGGAGCGCTTACTCGTTCGTTAAACCAATATCTAGAAAAACAAGGTATCAGCAAGAAATTTAAAATTACCATGACGGGTGATGATGCACGTGAAGGGCTTACTGCAGTGTTGTCAGTGAAAGTCCCTGATCCTAAATTTTCTTCTCAAACTAAAGATAAATTAGTTTCATCAGAGGTGAAGGGTGTGGTCGACTCGGCAGTATCCGAAGTGCTACAAGATTTCTTGATGGAAAGCCCTACAGAAGCGAAAGCGATTGTAAATAAGATTGTTGAAGCGGCTAGAGCACGTGAAGCGGCGCGTAAAGCGCGTGAGATGACACGACGGAAGGGCGCACTGGATGTCGCAGGTTTGCCGGGAAAACTAGCAGATTGCCAAGAAAAAGATCCCGCATTATCAGAACTATTTTTAGTGGAGGGTGATTCTGCCGGTGGCTCCGCAAAACAGGCGCGTGATCGTCACACGCAGGCTATTTTGCCATTAAAAGGAAAAATTCTTAATGTCGAAAAAGCACGCTTTGACAAGATGCTGTCTTCCGTTGAAGTAGGAACCCTAATTATGGCTTTAGGTTGTGGCATCGGCAAAGAAGAATTCGATCCGGATAAACTTCGTTATCACAGAATTATTATCATGACAGATGCAGATGTAGATGGTTCTCACATCCGCACATTATTATTGACCTTCTTTTATCGACAAATGCCCGAACTTATCGAGCGCGGCTATATTTATATCGGTCAACCGCCGCTATACAAAGTTAAAAAAGGTAAACAAGAAACGTACATCAAAGACGATGCAGAACTGAATGCTAATCTATTGCTGCAAGCCTTAGAAGGCGCAAGCTTACATGTTAATGCTAAAGCACCGCCAATTTCAGGCAGTGCGCTGGAAGAATTAAGCAAAAGCCACGTGGTTGCTATGTCTGCTATTCAAAGACTAAGTCGTCAGCATGAAAACGAGGTTTTACTCTCAATGTTGAGTATTACAGCACCGAAAGTTGAATCAACAGAAGATAATAAATCGCGTGCAGAGCTTAGCGAGTGGTTTAACAACATGGCTGAGAAACTTAATAGACAACAGATATCAGGCACTAAATATACGGTAACCGAAGACTGGGAAAATACTCCTGGTCAACTTACCGTGGTTAAGTGGGTACATGGCCAGGCTAAAGACGATGTGTATAACGAAGACTACTTTACTTCGGCTGACTTCAGGTTGTTGCAAAGCTTTGCTAGTCAATTAGACGGTTTGCTCGAAGAAGGAGCGTATATTCAACGAGGTGAACGCAAGCTCGAAAGTAATGATTTTGTAGAGATGATGGGCTGGCTAATGGACGAAGCAAAACGTGGACAAACCATTCAACGTTATAAAGGTTTAGGCGAGATGAATCCGGACCAACTTTGGGAAACCACAATGGATCCTGAAGTGCGACGTATGATGCAAGTAAAAATTGAAGACGCAATTTCAGCAGATGAAGTATTCACAACCTTAATGGGTGATCAAGTAGAACCGCGCCGAGATTTTATAGAAAAGAACGCATTATCGGCTACAAACATCGACATTTAAAAATGATGCTTCACTAGCATGATTCTAATCTGAATTATTCGTTTGCCGTTCGGTCGTGTGCCAGCCTATGTTTGACTGGTAGATATACTAGTTTTTAAACAAGCTAATGTAAGCTATAGCTTTTTATCTGTTTGGTTTTACAAGCCAATACATCCGCCTCAATATTTGGGAGTGTTCTTATGGGTATCGGTAGCATAATCTTTTTAGCCATCGCAGTTGCTTTAGCAGGCTACTTTATTGTTATTTATAACAACCTGGTAAACCTCAAGCATGCAGTGAGCAAGGCATGGTCCAATATTGATGTGTTACTTAAACAACGCCACGATGAAATCCCAAAACTTGTCGAAGTATGTAAACAATACATGGGCTATGAACAAGAAGCGTTAACCAAGGTAATGGAAGCGCGTTCCAGAGTTTCTAATGCCCAACAGTCTGGTGATATGAATGCATTGGGTGCAGCAGAAGGAATGTTGCGCATGGGTATGGGCAATCTATTCGCAGTAGCAGAAGATTACCCAGAACTAAAAGCTAACGAGACCTTTCTGCATTTACAAGAGAGAATTTCAGGCATTGAAAATTCAATTGCAGACCGTCGAGAGTTCTATAATGAAAGCGTAAATCGCAACAATGTTCGTATTGAGCAGTTCCCTGACTTAATAGTAGCAAGAGCATTAGCTTTTAATCCATTTGAATTGCTTGAGTTTGCAGACGCTGAAACTCATGACGTAGATGTAAAGGCGTTATTTAATTAAATTGTTGCGGCCTCGTTAATTTAAACAATAGTACATCTGTGCAAGAACTTACTCGCTTAAGTGGTGGCGATTGGTTTTTAGTAACTGCATTATTTATTGGTGCAGTGATATGCCTACTTGCTGCATTACGAATGTTTCATCGGGCACGTTTAATTGAGGACATGCCCACCTCAAAGATTCGCTCCTGTCCCCAAGGATATGTAGAACTTCACGGAACAGCTAAATGGATAGATGGACCAGAAATTCGTGCACCATTAAGTGGACAGCCTTGTGTTTGGTATGCGTATACCGTTGAAGAATATGTCAGTCATTCAAAACAAAAGTGGCGCAGCGTTGATAGTGGAGTAAGTGATGGGTTGTTTACATTAGAAGATGATACTGGCACTTGTTTGATTGATCCTGATGGGGCAAACGTAACACCTAGCTCTTCAAATACTTGGTATGGATCTAAGCGTTTAACACCTGCAGTACACACTTCACCGTTAGATATTTTGAGTGGTGCTATTTTTCAATCAGGCAAGAAGTATCGTTATACTGAACAACGTATAGATCAATATGAGTTTTTATATGTGATAGGCCAATACAATTCCATAGGGACTGGAAATGAAGATAACCTAAAAGAGGCTAAAAAAGCATATTTACGCGAACTGAAACAAGACAAAGAAAAACTTGCAACTTATGATTTAAATCGGGATGGCCAAATTGATGCAGAGGAGTGGGAACAAGCACGGATGGATGCAAAAAAAGTTGTTATCGAACAACGCTTATCAAGCCCATTACCTAAGCCTATGCATGTTCTAAGAAAGCCTCAGACAAATAAGTACCAGCCATTTTTACTCTCATCAAAATCTGAAACACATATGACACGTAAAAACCGCATTATTTCTGCAGGGCTTGCATTTTTATTTGTCGTTTTAACAGCCAGTACTTTTTTAAAACTAATCGGCAAGATTTGATTCATAGCCTAATTAGTTGAGGCATAATACTTAGCAATGAAAAATTCTTTTTACATTTTCATTTACTTTGTAATTTTTAGTGCGTCTTTACATGCACAAGAATTTGCATATGTAACCGACTCATTGCAGCTACGCATTTATTCAAGCGCCAGTGCGGATAGTGAACTTTTACAGACAATAAATAGTGGCGACTCCGTTGAAGTTTTTGCTACTGAAGGTGGTTTTACCCAGGTAACAACCAATGACGTCACAGTTGGTTGGGTTAAATCGGCATTCCTGGTAGAAGACCCACCCGCAAAACTACTTTATTTTTCTGTTAGCGAGAACAACAAACAGCTAGAGGCGGAGCTTGTAAAGCTAAGAAATGAGGCACAGTCGAATAGTGCTAGTTCATCTAGTGAGGCTGCAAATGTCCAAGTTACGGAACTACAGGCAGAGCTATCTTCGTTACAAGAAAACAATCAAACATTACAAAAACAATTAGCCGACAAAAATGTTTCGCAAATTGGGTCGTCTACATCAGTGACAGCTGACAATCAAGGCAACAAACCTATAATAATACTGGAATTAAATAAATGGTCGCTAGGACTGGGGGCTGTATTTTTGCTGGTTAGCTTTTTGTTCGGGCTAAAGGTTTCTTCCTGGCGAATGAAAAAAAGACTGCATGGTTTTCGCTTGTGAGTTAATTAAAAAGCTTAACTATTATGAAAATTGCTTCTTGGAACGTTAATTCATTAAGAGTTCGATTACCGCAAGTATTGGAGTGGCTCGAAGACAATCAGGTTGATGTGCTTGCTCTACAAGAAACCAAAATGGTGGATGAAGATTTTCCAGTAGATGAAATTCAGCAAGCCGGTTATCAAGTTCAGTACTCGGGCCAAAAGACCTATAACGGTGTAGCAGTGCTTTCCAAACTTGAGGCAAGTGATGTTGTTAAAGATGTAAAAGGCTTGGATGATCCGCAACGCAGAATACTCGCGGTTACCGTAGACGATGTACGTGTCTTGAATCTATATGTAGTGAACGGGAAAGCAGTGGGCTCAGATAAATTTGATTACAAATTAGATTGGCTAGAAAAAGTAACCGCCTTTATTAAAAATGAGCTTAAAAAATACTCAAATTATGTGGTATTGGGTGATTTTAATATTGCCCCTGAGGACATAGACGTACATGATCCGATTGCCTGGAAAGATAAAATCTTATGCAGCAGTAAAGAGCGTGCAGCTCTTAAGAACATCACGGATTTAGGTTTTGTTGATACATTTAGGTTATTTGACCAGGAAGAAAACACCTTTAGCTGGTGGGATTATCGAGCGGGTGGCTTTCCTAGAAACCTTGGTTTAAGGATTGATCTCATCCTTGCTAGCACCTCCATGGAAGCGAGTTGTAACTTCAGTGTGGTGGATAAAGCCCCCAGGAGTAACGAAAGGCCGTCAGATCATGCTCCAGTAATAGCCGAGTTTATGTAGACATCATTCTTTGATTTGCAGCTAACTTTCTTGAAAATCCATAAAATATAAATATAACGGCAGCATAATCGAAGTTGTCACTACAATCTAATGCTCTAATTCTCATCGTTATTTGACCCCTAGATTAAGGCTTCAAATTAGCATGAAAAGCTGAAGATGTATGCTTCAGGCATTTAGTATGCAGCAAGAGTTAATTGAGCTCGGTAATTGCATTGGTAATTACACTTGGAATGTAGGCGCAGTTAAGACAAACTTCATCTACCAATCTACATACGTGAGGTGTTTAAAAAATGCGCAACATTATGGTGATTAATTCAAAGGGTGGCTCTGGAAAATCCACTGTGGCAACTAATTTGGCTTCATATTTTGTTTCGCAAAATAAAAAAGTGGTGATGATGGATTATGATCAGCAAGGCAGTAGCATGGCATGGCTAGCGGCACGTTCTTCTGCTCGTTCGCCGATTGAAGGCATAGCGGCATTCAAAAAAAGTGCCAAGCGCCCCAGCCGAAACACCGATTTTGTGATTCATGATGCCCCTGCAGGCATGCATGGCGGCAACTTAAGTAAAATGCTGAATAAAGCAGAAACTATTTTAATCCCGGTATTACCTTCGCCAATCGATATGCGTGCAGTTACCGACTTTATTGCCGAAATTAAGAAATCATCACCTGTACAAAACAAAAAAGCCAAACTTGCACTGATTGCAAACCGTTCACGCGACTACACTAATATTTATTGGGAGTTGGATGACTTGCTGAGCAAACAACGCATTCCTTTTTTAACCATGTTGCGAGATAGTCAGAACTACATTAAAGCCGCAGAACGTGGCCTAGGCATTTTTGAGATGGCACCTGGTGCTACCGAGCTTGACCGTGAAATGTGGGAGCCCATCATAAAATGGGTGAAAAGTAAGCGCAGTCAGCCGTAGAATAAAACGGTAGGCAATATAGTCTTGCCACGCTTTCTGTACCATGTATATAACTAGAGAGTGTAACCGTGAAATTTTTTTTAAAAGCGCGAAATATTATCAAAATTCTTATTAGCGTGTTGTACTGCATATCGATTTTATTGAATAGCATGGTAACCGCATCCACCGATGCAACCCTTATTGATAAGGCTGACTATGTTGTGGTTAAAAAGTCTGAACGCAAGTTATATCTTTATCGTGGCAGCGAAGTTTTAAAAACCTATAGAATTGCTCTTGGCAAACAGCCTGACGGACATAAGTCACGCGAAGGTGATTCACGCACCCCAGAAGGTTTATACACCTTAGATTGGCGTAACCCGAATAGTAAGTTCTATCGATCGATTCACGTCTCATACCCGAGTAAGTCTGATCACCGCAATGCTCGTGAACGTGGTGATACTCCGGGTGGTGCGATCATGATTCATGGCCAACCAAGCAGTTGGGTTGAAAAAACCAAACTGCTATTCAAAGAAGACGATTGGACCGAAGGTTGTATCGCGGTTCAGAATCATGAAATGGACGAAATTTGGAATGCGGTGGAAGACGGCACCCCAATAGAAATTATTCCATAAAAACTTAATTCATCATTGACCTTTTAATATGTGCTAGCTATGTTTATAAGGCATTCAAGCATTTCCCTAAAATTAGGGGCTTTGGGTAACCCCAAGGTAATGATTTGTTGACATTTCGTTGCATGTACGACGTTGCATCATATGCAATCATGTACACGCGTTGTTAGGGGTTGGGTGCCACTAAATTCTATCAATAAAGTGTGAAATGACAAACGTAAGCCAACAGCTTTTCGTAAAGCATCTCAGCGAACATCTATATTCTAGTAAATGGTATTACAGTACTCTGTTATCAGCTTGTATTTTAGTTACAAAAGACTTACCAGATGATATTGCAGATGTGATTCATCTTTATTAAAAATTGGTTTAAATATTATAGGATAAAACCACTGGTCATTTCTATTAATCTGGAGCGTATAAAAAGCTCAGAATTATTGCGCCCAAATTTACCAAAACTAGATAACAAGAGTGATTTAGCAGTATGGTTGGGTTTGAATCCTAACGAATTGAATTGGCATGCAGACCTATGGCGTTCTTCAAAACTTAGGGCAAAAAAATTACTTCACTACAATTATTTTACGCAAGAGAAAAAGAGAACTAGAACCCGAGTAATAGAGGCACCAAAAGTAAATTTAAAAGTAATTCAAAGAAAAATTCTAGACCAGATTGTCGTATATGCTGCAATCCACGATGCTGCAATGGGGTTTAGAAAACAATTAGATTGCATTAAGCATGCAGATATACATACAAATAAAAAATATGTAATTTGTTTCGATATTGAAAATTACTTTCAGTCAATTAGTTGGCAAAAAGTATATCGATTTTATCGATATATTGGATATGAGGGAAAAGTTGCTCAAATACTTTGCGGCCTGAGTACTCACACTTGTAATAGTGAAAGATTACACCAGCCGTGCATTGACGAAAAGCAAATAAATTTGTTATCAAAGCGGCATTTGCCGCAGGGATCACCCACATCTCCAGCTATTGCTAATGCTGTTACAAGAGTATTAGATTGCCGTCTTTTTGGCCTAGCTAAAAGCTTAAATTTAAGTTATTCAAGATATGCTGATGATCTTTCATTTTCTAGTAATCATGAACGGGATTGGAGATTTTTAGAAACAGTGGTTTGATCAATTTGCTATGAAGAGGGTTTTATACTAAATCACCATAAAAGCCGAATAATGACACAGAGCAGAGCGCAAAAAATTACAGGTCTTGTGGTAAATCGTTTTACGAATATTGATCGTCGTTATTACGATAAACTAAAAGCGACACTATATAATTGTATTCGCTTTGGCCCTTTAAGCCAAAATATAAATAACCATATAAACTATAAAGAACACCTATTGGGTAAAATAAATCATGTTGCTCGCTTGAATGTAAATAAGGGCTTAAAACTTAAAAAACTTTTTAATGAGATTAATTTTATTGAAAGCTGATGACTTGCATATTAGTAAATTATTTAGCAAATACTTTTTTTAATAAATCTGTTGTGCGCGCAACAGGATTGGTTCTGATTTTTGCTTCTTCAACTGCAAGATAATGGAAGATTCCATCCATACCTTTTTCTACTACATAACTACTTAAATCTGCTTTTGCATCAGGAACTAAAGGAAGTTTTTTATATTGCCCAATTGCATTATCATAACTTTTTATAGCACCTGCCTCAGCAAGACTGTCATTTACTATAGGCGTGAATTCAGTAACTAGATCAGGAGTCATTTTTGCTTGAAAGTAACGTGTGGCTGCATCGTTTTCACCAGTCAGGATGTTGCGAGCATCATCTAATGTCATCGCAGAGATGGCATTTTTGAATAATTCTTTGGCTTTTGGCGTTGCAATTTCTGCTGCTCTATTTAAGCGTATTTCCAAATCATCCAGCATTCCGCTCATGCCGACCTTTTCCAGGGTGGACTGTACTTTCTTCAAGCTATTGGGCAGTGGAATACGAATATTTGGATCAGCATTAAAGCCATTACTAACACCGAGTTGATTTACGACTAAGTCGGAGCCTACACTTAACGCTTCTTTAAGGCCGGAAGTAATTTCGCCATCCGTTAGATTGCTTGCGGATGTTGAAGTGCTAACGCCAGATTCATTTAATAAATCTTTAGCCTTATCTAGCCAGCCTGCTTGTAAATTTCCTGTTAGCAAAACTGTAAAAAACGCAATAGTTAACCATTTAAATTTATAATTCATAACCGACTCCCGAGGAATATTATTATTGATTTCGACCCAGACTCATTTGCTTTGTTCAAAAACATTAGAGTTTCTTGATTATTATGCCTGATGGTAATGCTTGTACCAGAGATAGCTCGATAACAGTATTGCCGGCACGCCTAAAACGGCAGCATAGATAAAAAAGTCGATATATCCATATGAATCAACCACTTTGCCGGAAAATCCACCGATTAGCTTGGGCAATAGTACAGCGAAGGAACTAAACAGTGCATATTGAGTGGCGGTATAAGCACGGTTAGTTAAGCTGGATAAGTAGGCAATAAAACTGGTACCCGCAATGCCACCACTTAAGTTATCTGCACTTATTACTAAAACCAGTGGAAGCATTTCTGGTTTTTGTGTGGCTAGCCAGGCAAAAATTAAATTTGTAATCGCCACCAATAATGCAGAGACTATCATCATGCGCATTACTCCATAGCGCATCACTAGTACCCCTCCAAACAATGCGCCAAGAATTGTAACGACTAATCCAAAAGTTTTTGATGCCCAGGCAATTTGATGCTCGGTATATTGCATGTCGGCATAAAACGGTCCTGCCATCACACCCATAGTAATATCGCTCATTTTAAAAATGCTGATAAAAGTAAGTATGATTAATGCAGCTGCTGCGCCGTTACGCGTAAAAAAATCTACAAACGGGCAGACTACTGCACCTAGCAACCAGGCTATAGGCTTGCGAATTACTTCAGGCAAATGTGTTGAGTCTTGCAGAAAATCAATAACGCGCTGTTCGTTTTTCCAGGTATCTTGAGTAATAATTTTTGCTGGTTCGCTAATGATGAAAGTAGTGATCACGCCTATAAACATTGCGCAACCCATAGTGGCATAGGCGATGTTCCAGGAAAAACTGCCGGCAATGAAAAAGGCTCCTGCACCGGCTAATAGCATGCCGATACGATAACCAAGTTGATAAGTGCCGGCCATAGCGCCTTGTTGATTAATCGGTACTGATTCAATTCGCCAGGCATCGATACTGATATCTTGCGTTGCTGATGAAAATGCAACGATTAATGCAAACCAAACTAACATACTCAAATCAGCTGTAGGACTTGTGCTAGCTATGGCCCACAAGCCAATAATGACTCCAGCTTGAGCCAATAACATCCAACTTCTGCGTTGACCAAAAGTTTTTTCCAGCAACGGAATTTTTAAGCGATCAACAAATGGCGCCCAAACGAATTTAAATCCATATAACAGCGCGATCCAGGAAATGTAACCAATGGTAGTGCGATCTATACCTTCTTTGCGCAACCAGTAAGATAAGGTTCCAAAAACCAGTACAAGTGGCAGTCCGGCTGAGAAGCCGAGAAACAGCATGGCCAAAACCTTTTTTTCTTTATAAACACTCAGCGCTTCAAGCCAAGAAATTTTTTCGGGGTGAGTGTTCAAATCTATAGATCGTAATCAATTAGCAAGGGTGCATGATCAGAAAAGCGTTGGTCTTTATAGATGCTGACTTTTTTGGCGGTAGCTTTTAATTTTGGTGTAGCGATATGGTAGTCGATACGCCAACCAACATTATTAGCCCAAGCCTGTCCGCGGTTCGACCACCAGGTGTATTGATCTTCTTTTTGATTAATCTCTCTAAATACATCTATATAGCCTTCATCATCAAATAAGTTATCTAACCAAGCGCGTTCTTCAGGTAAAAAGCCTGAGTTTTTCTTATTGCCTCGCCAGTTTTTCAAGTCGATTTCTTTATGGGCAATATTCCAATCCCCACAAATTATGTATTCCTTTTTGCGTCGCTTTAAACTTTTCAGATGATTCATAAAAGTTTCCATGAAACGGAATTTGGCTGCTTGTCTTTCTTCGCTGGAAGAACCGGAGGGTGCGTATAATGAAACTACTGCAAGATTATCGAATTGTAGTTCCAAATAACGCCCTTCATTATCAAATTCTTCATCACCGTATTTTTGTACCACTTTTTTTGGTTCATGCTTGCTGTATATCGCTACACCGCTATAGCCTTTTTTTATGGCATCTACGTAATAGCAAAAGTAGCCTTTGGGGAAATAGATCGGGTTTTCTTCAAGCTGATGAATCTGCGCTTTGGTTTCTTGTATACAGACGATGTCTGCTTTTTGTTTTTCTAGCCAATCGAAGAAGCCTTTGCGAGCTGCAGCTCGTATACCGTTAACATTGACAGTGATGATGCGCATATATAAATGAGATTAGATCAGATAAAGTTAGTATTTAGTACACTAGCAAAGATCAATCAATAAAAGTATCTACCCAGAAAAATTGGCCAGAGAAATTGGTAAGAAAAATTGAAATGAAAAATAGCTCTAAATTTATTCAATTTGCGGTTGAGCACGGCGTATTACAATTTGGTGAATTCACACTTAAGTCTGGACGGGTCAGTCCGTACTTTTTTAATGCCGGTTTGTTCAATGATGGTAATGCTTTGCACCAATTAAGCCAGTTTTATGCGCAAGCCATAGTTGATTCAAATTTAGAATTCGATATGTTATTTGGTCCTGCTTATAAGGGTATACCTTTAGTTGTGGCGGTCGCGATGACACTGTCACGTGATCACGGTAGGAATTATGCTTATGCATTTAACCGCAAAGAAGTGAAAAAGTATGGTGATGGCGGACAAATTGTTGGTGCACAACTTAGTGGAAAAGTATTAATAATCGATGATGTAATAACGGCTGGAACCGCTATCAATGAGGCGGCTGACATTATTGCCCAATCGGGCGCAAAAGCGACAGGTGTAGTAATCGCTTTTGATAGAGAAGAACGTAGCCAGGAGAATGAAGCTGCCTCATTGATGGCAGTGTCAGCGGTGGGACAAGTTGAACGCGATCTAGGCTTATCGGTAATAACGGTTGCAAAAGCAAATGACCTTATCTCGTATTCGGAATCAAATAATATGTATACAGAATATCTCGAGAGAATTAAAAACTATCTGGCTAAATACCGAGCTAATACCATATAATTAAAATGGTTATTGTTTTAGCTGATTCTTGACATGACGAGCGAGCAAAGTTTCACGATTAAATTAACCAATTTGACTCTAACTTGCTGGAATATGGTAGTAAAATTGCTATTGAAATTCTAGGTGAAACACTCGATTGGCTGTATGTTACGAACTGTGCATTTTGTATATTTATCATTAACTCTTGTCATTTGCTTGGCGGGGGTTAGCCATGCGGAGTTTTATCGCTGGGTTGATGATACCGGCACGATTCATTACAGCGACAGTTTGCCTCCAGCTGAGTCACAAAAAAAACAAGACCTCTTGAATGATACGGGTCGTGTTGTAAAAACAATTCCTGCACCTAAAACGGTAGGGGAGTTAGAAGAAGCACAACGTCTCGCTAAACTAGAAGAAGAGAAGCAGCAAAAGACCAAGGAGTTAGAACGAAGAGACAATGTGTTGATGGCGATGTATCTGACAGTAGAAGATATAGAATTAGTGCGAGATGAGCGTATTGAGACCGTCGAATCTGCAATTAAAATCACTAAGCTACGCAAAATTAAGTTTACTAAAAAGCTTGAAGAACTAAATTCCTCAGAACAAAGATTCAAAGCAAATGGTCAAGATACCCCGCCTTGGTTAATTAAAAGCCGTAGTCACTACAAAGAACAGCTTGTTAATGTGGAAGATATTCTTGCTATAAAAGAAAAAGAAAAGCTGGTGATAAAGAAGCGATTTGCTGGAGATATTAATCGCTATATAGAATTGAAAGAACCTGAACTAGTTGCTGAGTAAGGTCCCTACACCTCGATCAGTTAAAAGTTCTAGCAATACTGCATGTTGAACACGGCCATCAATAATATGTGCTGTATTCACACCTGAAGAAATTGCATCCCAAGCACAATTTACTTTAGGCAGCATCCCACCATTAATTACTTCGTTAGCGATAAGTTGTTTTATCTCTTCGTATTTTAGACCGGTTAACAATTCACCATCTTTTTGAACTCCCGGTGTATTAGTTAGCAGGATAAGTTTTTCTGCTTGCAACGCTGAAGCAATTTTACCCGCTACAATGTCGGCATTGATATTTAATGACTCACCGCCATTACCCAGGCCTATAGGGGCGATTACAGGTATGACACGTTCTGCATTTAACTTTATCAGGATAGCTGGATTAACTTTTGTTACATTGCCAACATGACCTAGATCTAAAATCACAAGTGTACCAAGTTCTGGAGAATAGCGTGTAATCGTCAAGCGTTCAGCTAAAACCATTTCATGATCTTTACCCATTAACCCTTTTGCATTGCCACCATGTTGAGTGATGAGATCGACTATCTGTTTGTTAACAATTCTGCCTAGTACTTCTTCTACAACATCCATAGTTTCATCATCAGTGACACGCATACCATCAATGAACTCGGATTTTTTGCCTAGTTTTTCTAATGTTTGTCCAATTTGAGGACCGCCACCATGCACTATTACAGGATTAATACCCACCTGTTTTAGCAATACCATGTCGCGTGCAAAGCTGCTCTTCAGATCTTCATCGATCATTGCGTTGCCACCATATTTTATGACGATGGTTTTGCCTGAAAACTTTTGAATGTATGGTAGCGCTTCGGTCAATACTCTAGCTATAGTTTCTGCGCTGCTTGCTTGCATCTTGAATTGATATGTTTACTGGCAAAAGTATTTAAAATGGTAATTTGATACTTGCGTCAGTTTTAGTCATCTGTTGACGAAAGTCATTCTTGATCATCTCAATTACACTTTCATTATCTGCTTCAAATCGAATTACCAATGAAGGTGTTGTATTGGAAGCACGCACAAGGCCCCAACCATTTTCATAATCAGCGCGTATCCCGTCTATGGTAGTAATCTTTGCATTTGGCAAATCAACAGTACTGGCAAATTTTTGCATAAAGTCGTGTTGCGCACCATCTTCATCAAAGCGCAGATTAATTTCTGGCGTACTGAGAGAATTTGGTAAGGTTGCGAATAATTCACTAGAAGATAAATTTTGTTTCGCTACAATTTCAAGTAAACGGGCTGCACTATATAGTGCATCATCAAAGCCGTACCAACGTTCTTTGAAAAAGATGTGGCCACTCATTTCTCCCGCCAATTCCGCTCCAGTTTCTGCCATTTTATTTTTGATAAAAGAATGACCTGTCTTCCACATAATGGCTTCACCACCCGCTTCTTCAATCACTGTGGCCAGATTCCTAGATGACTTAACATCAAAAATTATCTTCGACCCCGGCTTTCTGGAAAGCACGTCGCGTGCGTAAAGCATCATCTGACGATCTGCCCACAAGATCCCACCTTTGTTATCTATTACCCCAACACGATCACCATCACCATCAAAGGCAAGACCTAAATCTAAATTATTTTTTTCCACACATGAAATTAAGTCTTGTAAATTCTTTGCATCACTAGGGTTAGGGTGGTGGTTAGGGAAATTCCCATCTACGTTGCAATATAAATCAAAAATTTCGCAACCCAGTTTTTTAAATAATGTAAGCGCAGCGGGACCCGCAACACCGTTACCACAATCAATACCAATACGCAGTGAGCGAGCCAGTTTTATGTCTGAGCATATTCTTGAAATGTAGGTATCTAGAAGGTCTTCTGTTTTAAAACTACCCGCATCTGTTTTGAGTTCATTCTTAATGATGCATTGATGAATAGCCTGTATGTCTTCACCATGTAGGGTTTTCCCATCCATGACCATTTTCAGGCCATTATATTCAGGCGGGTTGTGGCTACCCGTCACCATCACTCCAGCACCTGTGCCAAGTTTGTGCGTGGCGTAATACAACACCGGTGTTGGCACCTCACCAATATCTATAACCTTGGAGCCACCAGCTTGCAAACCCTGACTTAGCTTATCCACTAATTGTTTGCTGGAGTTTCTACCGTCTCTGGCTACTACAACGGTGTTGCTATTAGGATACAAGGAGCCGAGAGCTTGCCCAATCAGTGCTACTACTTCAGGTTTTAATGCCGTTTCTACGACACCACGTATATCGTAAGCACGAAAAATATGAGGATCGATATTCATATATAAAGTATATAGTTAGTTTGGTATCGCCAGGTAAAGTTAAGACCAAATACGTTAGAAAAATTATAAATTAGCAAACTTTATGCGTTGCCAGTGTGGCCAAAACCACCTTCACCACGATCTGTAGCCGTGAACTCTTCAACAATCTCGAATTTTGTTTGTACTATGGGAATGATAACCAGCTGTGCAATGCGATCACCTACATTGATATCATAAGGCTGATGGCCACGATTCCACAAAGAGACCATTAATGGCCCTTGGTAATCCGAATCAATCAGTCCGACTAGATTTCCTAATACAATGCCATGCTTATGGCCTAAGCCTGAACGCGGTAAAATGGTTGCAGCGAGACCTGGATTTTGTATGTAGATAGAGATGCCAGTTGGAATTAATACTGTTTCACCAGGTGATAAAGAAATCGATGCATCCATACAAGCGCGTAAATCCATACCAGCCGAGCCAATGGTAGCATAAGCGGGTAAAGGGATTTCTTTGCCAATTCGGCTATCGAGTATTCTGACCTCTGTCTTTTGCGTTTTTGAGTATTGTGACATTGCTTCTCTTATCTGTGCTTGCATAACGTTCTGCGATTAGACCGATGAGTCGTCGCGCTATTTTTGTTTTTGTATCACGCTCTAGTGAGCAATGTCCACCTGCCCAAAATATCTCTAATGCATTTTCAGTGCTGTCGAAACCAATACTTGTATCAGAAACATCATTACCAGCAATCATATCCAGGCGCTTGCGTTCTAATTTTTGCTTGGCATATCTTTCAAGATCACGTGTTTCAGCAGCAAAACCCACAACAAAAGGCCTGTTATGATATTTAGCCACTTCAGCAATAATATCTGGATTACGTACCATTTTTACAGATAAGCCATCGTGAAGTTTTTTGATTTTTTCAGGTTGCTTAGCTACCGGTCGATAATCTGCAACAGCAGCACAGCTTATAAAAATTTGTTTATCTTCAATATCAGCTTGTACCGCTGCAAACATTTCCTGTGCAGTTAAAACAGAAATGCTTTCAATACCTTCAGGCACCGCTATTGAAACCGGCCCGGTAATAAGTTGTACATTAGCACCGGCGTCATGAGCCGCTTCGGCTATGGCGTAACCCATGCGTCCCGAACTGCGATTACTGATATAACGTACAGGATCAATAGGTTCCCGAGTGGGGCCAGCGGTTACCATTATGTTGATACCGGTGAGTTCACCGGTATTGAATAAATTACTTAATGAAAGTACTAACTGATGTGGTTCAAACATTCGTCCTTCACCGACATCACCACAAGCTTGTGAGCCGGCAGCCGGTCCAAAAAATACAAAGCCTCGTTGACTCAATAGTTCAACGTTGTCTTGAGTTGCACTATTGGCCCACATCGCCTGATTCATAGCTGGTGCAAGTGCAATGGTAGCTTTGGTGGCTAAACAGGTGGTACTGAGCAAATCATCTGCACCACCATGGGTTAATTTAGCCAGAGTGTTTGCACTTGCAGGTGCAATAAGCATTACATCAGCCCAGCGAGCTAATGCGATATGATCCATGCCATTAGCCGCTTCAGCATATTCAAATTCATCGCTTAATACAGGGTTTCCTGATAATGCTTGAAACGTTAACGGGGTGATAAATTCTTTAGCAGAGCGCGTCATGATGACGCGCACTTGCGCTTTGGCGCGCACAAGTTCACGCACTAGCTCGGCACTTTTATATGCAGCAATTCCACCACTCACACCGAGCAAGATATTTTTATTGGCTAAAGACATAGTGTTAAGTTTACCAAATATGTATAAGAAAATGCTTTAATTCTATACACAGCTAACCAAGCCTTATAAGCCTTTGGTCATTATTCATTCCATAATTATCAAAGACTTATGAGAAAAGATAATATTAAGGGGTATATATGGCGATAACCGATTGGCCTGAGGGGGAAAGACCACGCGAGCGTTTGTTAGATCAAGGTGCAAATGCACTTTCAGATGCGGAGTTACTGGCAATATTTTTACGCACCGGTGTAAAAGGAAAATCTGCTTTGGATTTAGCACGCGAGCTATTGACTAGTTTTGGGAGTTTGCGTCAGTTGCTGTGCGCCGACCTGGAAACATTTTGTCAGGCTAAAGGCTTGGGCGTTGCTAAATTTACCCAGTTACAAGCATGTTTAGAAATGTCACGAAGATTTTTACGTGAATCTTTAGAACGTGAAGGGCCTCTAACTAACCCCGAAGATGCAAAACAATTTTTGCTGATGCGTATGCGAGACTATAAAAAAGAAGTATTTTCCTGTTTGTTTTTAGATACCAAAAACCGTGTGATTAAATTTGAAGAACTTTTTAAAGGTAGTCTGAATAGTGCGGAAGTACATCCAAGAGAAGTCCTGAAGCAAGCCTTGAGACATAATGCCAATGCCATTATCCTTGCCCATAACCACCCATCCGGCGACTCAAAGCCAAGTCAGTCTGATATTAATATTACCCATACCTTACGTGATGCTTTGTCTTTGGTGGACATCAAAGTCTTAGATCATTTAATCATAGGCAATGATGTAACTTCTCTAGCTACATTGGGCCATTTGTAAAACACTCAGAAATAGATTAGAAATAAAAAAGCCTGGCTAAAGTTAATTACCCAGGCTTTTTGATCTTTTAAAATAAGAAATTTATTTGAATATTCTTATTTTCACTTACTTACTTTTTTAAGCTGTCACGAATTTCGCGTAACAAAACAACGTCTTCAGATGGGGCTGCTGGCTTTTCTTCTTCTTTTTTCTTCATACTGTTTACTGCCTTTATAATCATAAAGATCACAAAAGAGATGATTAGGAAGTTAATCAATGCTTGTATGAATGCACCATAACCAAATTTTGCTGCATTTTCGCCTTCTCCTAGCACGACACTAAGATGACTAAAGTCAACTCCACCGGTTAATAAGCCAATAATTGGCATAATTAGATCATCAACCATTGAACCTACTACTGCCGTTACTGCGGCACCAATAATGATACCCGTGGCCATATCCATCATATTGCCTTTGGTGACGAATTCTTTAAATTCACTTACCATTCCCATGCTAATTCCTCCTGAGGTTTTTATAGTTTTAAGAGAGAGCAGAACTGTATGCAGCAATACTTGAAAAAGCAAGCTAACTTATTGGCTTTATATCTTGTTGATTATTACGGAAATAATTATATAACTAATTGTTCAAGAGCAATTATAAGTTGTTCAACCTGCTCTTTTGTATGCTCTGCAGAAAAGCTAATTCTCAATCTTGCGCTGTTATTAGGAACGGTTGGTGGGCGAATAGCCGGTACGAGTATTCCGGTAGCTAAAAGATTCTTACTAATCTCTAATGCAGTTTCTGATGATCCCAAAATGATGGGTTGAATAGGTGTTTCTGATGCAGAAACTTTTATACCAACTTGTTTGCATCGTTCTTGAAAATATTCAATCAACGTTTGTAAATGTTCTCTGCGCCAGGCTTCTTCTTTGATCAGTTGAAGGCTAGCCCGTGTCGCTTCTGCGATGGCGGGCGGTAGCGCAGTGGTATAAATATAGCTGTGTGCTTTTTGAATAATCCATTCAATGGTTTCTTGTTTGCCAGCAACGAAAGCGCCAAATGTGCCAAATGCCTTACCCAATGTACCAATTAAAATATCATCATTAGATAATAAACCTTCAGTACAGCCCTTGCCTTGTTTGCCAACTACGCCGATGCCATGCGCATCATCGATGATTAATGTAGCGTTATGTGTTTTAGCGATCGACTGCAATTTTTTAACCGGAGTGATCGTGCCGTCCATACTGAATACACCATCGGTACAAATGAATTTGTTAGCTTTTTCTTCTGTTGCAATATTTTTTTCTAACTGATCGGTTGCTTGATGTGCATAGCGAATTAATTTTGCACGAGATAACAACGCTGCATCATTCAGCGAAGCATGATTTAGTTTGTCTGCGAATATACTGCTGTTACGTGTAGCTAAAGCACTGACGACTCCCAAATTCGCCATATAGCCAGTTGAAAATAACAATGCTTGTTCACAACCAATAAATTCAGCCAATTCCTCTTCTAAAGCCGCATGGCTTTCGTGATGCCCCGTGATGAGGTGTGAAGCACCGGAACCAACCCCACTTGCTTGTGCAGCATTAACCAAGCGTTGAATTACTTTTGGGTGATTGGCTAAACCAAGATAATCGTTACTACAAAAAGATAAAACTTTTTGTCCATTGATAACCGGTTCAACTTGCTGGGCCGAGGAAGTTACTTTACGACTACGATATAGATTATCGAGTCGAAGTTTATCTAGCGCGGTTGCTAGATCACTCATAGCAAAGTAATAAGCTTAATTAACGACAGCAACCTGGTCCGCATCAATCTTGTTATCATTCTGGGCATCAACCTCAGAATGAAGAGCAGAATTAACAAGCTTATTAACGGGCTTATTAACACTATCTGCTTCAATGCCAAGCTTGTTAAATAATGCTCGGTCTTTCTCGGTCTCAGGGTTTTTAGCCGTTAATAAAGTTTCACCATAAAATATCGAATTCGCTCCAGCGAAAAAGCATAACGCTTGTGTCTGTTCATTCATTTCTTCACGTCCTGCCGATAAACGCACATAGGTTTTCGGCATTAAGATACGCGCAATCGCAATGGTGCGAATGAATTCAAACGGGTCAAGGTCATCTACGTGCTCAAGTGGCGTACCTTTGATTTTTATTAACATATTGATCGGTACGGATTCGGGATGTTGAGGCAGGTTGGCAAGCTGCAATAATAATCCCGCTCGATCTTCGCGAGATTCGCCCATACCTAAAATGCCACCACTGCAAACATTGATACCGGAGTTTCGAACATGCTCTAAGGTATCTAAGCGATTCTGGTAAGTACGGGTGGTAATTACACTGCCATAAAATTCTGGAGAGGTATCCAGGTTGTGATTGTAATAATCCAGTCCTGCAATTTTTAATTTCTGTGCTTGCGGTTCGGTCAGCATGCCAACGGTTACACAAGTTTCAAGGCCCAGGTCCTTAACCACCTCGATCATTTTAATAACTTGCTCTAAGTTTTTATCTGAAGGATTACGCCAAGCGGCTCCCATGCAAAATCTTGAAGCCCCGGCTTCTCTGGCAGCTGTTGCATTTCGTTTGACCTCATCAAGAGACAGTAAACGTTCTTTCTCAATCTCTGTATCGTAGTGGCCACTTTGTGGGCAGTAGGAACAGTCTTCCGAGCAAGAGCCGGTCTTTACCGAGAGAAGGGTGCTGACTTGTATCTTATTGGGATCATGGTTTTCACGGAAAATACGGTGCGCTAAATACAGTAAATCGTTAAATGGCAGTTGATACAGGTCTAAGACCTCGTGTTTTTCCCAGTCGTTGCGAGTAGTTTGGGTTCCAGATTGCATAGATTTGCTTTGCCGTAATGGTTAACGATAATGGTGTCGAACAAGTCTAATCTTTTGCAGTGGGGTGTCAATAAAAGCATGGCTTCTCAGGTATGATTATTAAGTATGACTACTAGGCTGCAGTTAGTTACTTCTGCTGTTAAAAAAGCAGGTGCAATTATTTATCCGAAAGTTTGTCTGCATTGCAATGATGCTGGGCATAACGGCATGGATTTATGTGAAAGATGCTTACAAAGATTACCCTGGGTGAAATTTACCTGCTCTCGTTGTGCATTACCGTTAGCAAACAGCAATGCCAGTGTATGTGGAGCATGCATAAATCGTGATTTGCATTTTGATCATGCCTCAACCCCCTTTCAGTTTGATGGCTTTATTCGTGATGCTATTTATCAATTCAAGTTTAACCAAAAACTTAATCAAGGCAAGTTACTTGCACAATTATTATTGCAACATATTAAGGGCATGCAATTAGAGGTTCCTGAGTTAATTATTCCTGTGCCATTGCATAAAAAACGCATGCAGCAGCGGGGTTACAACCAGGCATTGGAAATTGCGCGCATCGTAAGCAAAGGATTGGCCGGTGGATTGGTCGGTGAATATGTCGAAGAATATAAGAGTGAACTTGATTACAATGCTGTGTATCGTAATCGCGATACCAGTGCACAAATGGAGTTGCCTGCAAAGCAACGTCACAAAAATGTGAAAGGTGCTTTTTCGTTAAAAAATAATTCAAAGATATTTAAAAACAAATATGTGTGCATTATTGATGATGTGATGACCACAGGAAATACAGTCAATGAAGTGGCGAAGTGTTTTAAGAAAGCTGGGGCGCGGAGTGTTGGGGTTTGGTGTATAGCCCGGGTTGTTTGATGTTGTTTGGTATTGATTTCCGTCTTGCTACAATAGCCGGTAATACATATAGATAATCAGGTAATGTAATCTTTAATTACTGCAAACCTATCGCTTAGCTTATTACATAATAGTTGTACATAAAAAAAGCCCGTACCGAAGTGCGGGGCTTGTTGAATCTTTCAAGTCTACTTGTCTGCTGACAAGCAAGTTGATGATCGTATCGTTAAGAACGTCGTGCTTTCTTTGCACCGACCATGCCTAGCATGCCTAATCCAAGCAATAAAATGGTGCTGGCTCAGGAACGTTCACAGGATCCTGCGTGACATTCGAAGTCGAGAAGGTAAGATTATTGGTGGATAGGTCCCAATCGGTGGTGGTATCCGTAAACCCATTGCCACTCAGCACACCGGTGCCTTGAAGAATAATGAATTGGCCACCGTTGTCGAACACGGTATTCACGGTTTGCAGGGCAAATGAAAATCCGCATAGATTCCATAGGTTGTGGCTGGCTACAAATGGGTTGAAAGTCAGATCATTGAAATTAGTCACGTCATTAACATTAATGAACGAGGCCAGATCACCACTGACTATTTCTACATCAGGCTGCCATCGACAAGATCAATCGTATTACCTGTACGAGTCCAGTCACCACCAAAACCAATCGTACCTGAAATAGATATGGCCAGGGCACTTGTCGATATAAAGATCATCGCTACCGCCAACAGGGCGGTCGCGGATTTGGTTAATGTTCTCATGTTCATTTCTCCTAGAAATGATTATTGAATTCAATACGACAACAATCTGGCAGATATTTATTTACCTGTATATATCAATAGTGACGCTAACAACCTAAGCGTTAACACTATTTAATCAATATGTGATATTGATCACATCTATTGCATTAACGTACTGTATTTACTCATTATTATTGTGGTCATGCAGTACAGCGATAAATAAATTATAGGTCTTTTCGCGAATATATTAGGAGGTATAAAAGACTCGTTCTTTCGCGTCCTCCTCTTACCCATCTGCCCATCGAAGCGATCATTTGTCTAACCAGTAGTGAGTAAATATCCCTATAAACACCAGTATGCCAAAATAATTATTATTTAAAAATGCATAAAAACAACGATTAGGAAAACGGTGTTTAATAAGTACTTGTTGGTAAATAAAAGACAAGCTGGCTGCTGCAAGCCCCACATAATAAATCCAACTCATGTTGGTGTTGATGCCGACTAATATTAAACACAGTAAAACTAAAAACTGCATCATGCCAATCGCGGCTTTGTCCATGGGGCCAAATAATATTGCTGTGGATTTCACACCAAATTTAATATCATCTTCACGATCAACCATGGCATACAAGGTGTCATAGGCAGTAGTCCAAATTACTGCCGCAGTGAACAATAACCAAGCAACCGGTGTAGGGTATGCATCAGTAACGGCGGTGAAGGCCATGGGTATGGAAACGGCGAAGGCAATACCGAGATGCACTTGGGGTAAAAAATGCAAACGCTTCATAAAAGGATACGTTGCCGCTAACAAAGCTGCACCCATGGCAAAGTAAATGGTGAGTTTGTTAAGAAACACCAATGCCATTATGAACGCGATGAGTCCTAGAACTGCGGCAACAATGAGTGCTTCTTTAGGTTCTATTAAACCTGCGGCAAGTGGACGGCCTCTTGTGCGACCTACAAAGCGATCAATATTTCGATCCGCATAATCATTAATTGCACAACCCGCAGAACGAGTCAGTACTACTCCAAGGATGAAGACGATCAGAATGGTTATATTTGGAATACCTTCAGCTGCGATAAACAAGGCCCAAAGTGTGGGCCAGAGTAATAATAAAATTCCGATCGGTTTGTCGAGACGAACGAGTTTTGCATATAAGCCTAATCGATCAGTATCGATCTTGCTGAATTTTCCTTGGGGCTTTTTAATATGTTGAATCACGGTTAATTTATAAACTTGGTTTTGGTGCTATGTCTGGGCGAAAGTAATGATAGGCCATAGCAGTATCAGGGCGTATACCACGCCATAAATAAAATGCTTCCGCGGCTTGTTCCAATAACATACCGAAGCCATCTATAACTTTTTCAGCATTATGACTTCGTGCCCAGGCCATAAACGGGGTGTCCTGGTCGCTGTATAAAAGATCATAACAACAGGTAATTGGACCAATTATTTCTGGTGGTAGCTCAACGTTGTTACCTTGTAGGCCTGCAGAAGTGGCATGCAACACCAAGTCAAATGGCTGTTTTGGAATTTTATTTAGTGCACAGCACTTAACGGCATTTTTATTTTGAGCAAACTCCTTGAACTGCTCGGCAATAACTTCCGCTTTACTTACAGTACGGTTAGCGATGATTAACTCAGAGGGTTGTTCATTCAATAAAGGCTCAATAATACCTTGTGTGGCACCGCCTGCACCGACGATTAATATTCTTTTATTGATTATAGATATTCGTAGAGTCTTTTTTAAATCACGCAATAAACCAATACCGTCTGTGTTGTCACCAATAAATTTCCCATCGTCATTTTTATAAATGGTGTTTACCGCTTTAGCGTGTTTAGCATAGTCACTAAGCTCATCAACAAACTCACAGGCATCTTTTTTAAAAGGTACGGTCACATTCAGCCCTTTGCCACCATTGGCAAAAAAATCAGTCACGGCTTTTGAAAACTTACCTTCATCGGCAAGTATTTTTTCATAATTAAGCTGTTCGCCGGTTTGGTCAGCAAACAAAAGATGAATGTCTGGGGATTTGCTGTGCTCGACAGGATTACCGATCACTGCATACTGGTCTATAGATAGGCCTATATGCTGGCCTATGGAAGGATATATTTTAGAGTTAGTTTCTGATGTGGACACAAATGTATGTTGCCAACTTATTTGCTAAGCCACTGTGCTACGTCTTTAGCATAGTAGGTAAGAATAGCATCTGCACCTGCGCGTTTAATACATAGTAGAGACTCCATAACACAAGCTTGTTCGTCTAACCAGCCATTTTGAGCTGCTGCTTTTAGCATGCTGTATTCACCACTCACTTGGTACACAAAGGTTGGCATTTTAAATTCGTCTTTTACACGGCGAACGATATCTAAATATGGCATACCTGGTTTAACCATTACCATGTCTGCACCTTCGCTGATATCCAGTGCTACTTCATGCAAAGCTTCATCAGAATTTGCGGGATCCATTTGATAAGTATATTTATTACTACCAGCCAGGTTTGCAGCAGAGCCTACCGCATCTCGAAACGGGCCATAAAAACTTGAAGCATATTTTGCAGAGTAAGCCAAAATCTTGGTGTTACGGAAATCATTATTTTCTAACACGCTACGAATGTCTCCTACGCGACCATCCATCATGTCTGATGGTGCGACAATATCCGCACCGGCTTGTGCATGGGACAAAGCTTGTTTGCTTAACACTTCTACCGTTTCATCATTCAACACATAGCCCTTGTCATCGATCAAGCCATCTTGCCCATGGGTAGTGAATGGATCTAAGGCGACATCACTTATAACCCCTAATTCCGGAACGGCATCTTTTATCGCTGTGATAGCACGTTGTGCCAAGCCATCCTCATTGAAGGCCTCTTCAGCTTGCTCAGATTTTTTCTCCATGCCTACAACCGGAAAAATCGCCATCGAGGGAATGCCTAAAGCATGTATTTGCTTGGCCTCTTTAACCAGCTCATTCACAGTCATGCGCTCAACTCCTGGCATCGATGGCACGGCTTGGCGTGAGGACTTGCCTTCCATGACAAACACTGGATAAATCAAATCACTTACGTGCACACGATGCTCGCGCTGTAATTCGCGCGAGAAAGCGTCTGTGCGCATGCGCCGCATTCTTATATAGGGATATTCACTCATATTATTAGGCCGAGCTTTTACTTATAGATTATCTGACTGCTTATGTTAGCTGGGATCTTAGCAAAGCTGAGACACTAATGGCGGTAAAGTATGTAATAGCCAAGCGTAAACGGATTTAATAATAGGCTTAGCGGCCTAATTCTAGTCTTGTTTTGCTGCGGATTTAGCGATTATCCTGAAGCCAATCTCTGGTAGGTAAAAAGTCTTTATATAGCTTTTCTTCATCACTACCCGGTTCTGGTTGCCAGTTATATTGCCAACGCACTTGAGGCGGTAATGACATTAAAATAGACTCGGTTCGTCCACCCGACTGTAAGCCAAATAAGGTGCCACGGTCATAGACTAAATTAAATTCTACATAACGACCGCGCCGATACAGCTGGAAGTTTTTTTGCTGCTCATTGAAAGGATGGTTTTTTCGACGATCGACAATGGGTAAATAAGCTTTGAGAAAATGGTCACCAATGCTTTTGAATAATGTAAAACTGTTATCAAACCCGTCATCATTGTAATCATCAAAAAATAATCCACCTACCCCGCGAGCTTCGTTGCGATGCTTCAGGAAGAAATAGTCATCACACCATTGTTTAAATTTTGGGTACAAAGATCTATCTACTTGATCGCAGGCTTGTTTGGCGGTTTGATGCCAAAAGATCGCATCTTCTGTAAATCCATAGTAAGGAGTTAAATCAAAACCACCGCCAAACCACCATACTGCTGCTTCGTTTTCTTTTTCAGCAATGAAAAAACGCACATTACAATGTGAAGTGGGTACAAACGGGTTGTTCGGGTGAATGACTAATGACACCCCCATAGCCTGAAAGCTACGTCCCGCAAGATCGGATCTTTGTGTTGTGGCCGCGGGTGGGAGTTGATCACCAAAAACATGCGAAAAACCTACGCCAGCTTGTTCAAATACTGCACCATTTTGTAAAATGCGTGTTCGTCCACCGCCACCTTCTTTACGTTCCCAGTTATCTTCTTTAAATTTAGAAATACTGTCTTGTTTTTCTAACAACTCGCAATTGCGGTCTTGTAGGGCTAACAAATAGTTTTTAACTTTATCTATATTTTGCTGCATGGTGTTTGTACTTGTTCTTTGATGCTCTATTGTCTACCTTAATTTTTTGCCGCTGAGCAAGTCGCGTATTTCACTTGATCTACCGCTGCCAATAGCATCAGTATCTATCATTACATAATCTACATGGGGTCCAAACCAATTCCAAATTTCTGCTCTGTTTTTAAGAGTTTTATAAGCAGAAATATTTGCACTAGTTGAGACGATGGCATTTTTTGTATTGCAAAGCTGTTGGACGACTGGATGATGTGAAATTCGTATGGCGATAGAGGTATGTCGACCAGTAATCCATTTAGGTGCGTTTTCATTAGCCGGTACTAACCACGTGGTGTTTTGTGCTGGCTCAATTTCAGAGACTTGAGTGTCAGATAATGTCGGTGTGTATTGCTGCAAAGAGTTGATGTTTGTAACGAGTATGATTAGACCATTTTCAATAGCACGATTTTTTAGCCATAGTATTCTGTTTACTGCATTCTCGTTGTTTGGGTCACATCCCAATCCTAAAACGGTTTCTGTTGAATAAGCGACTACGCCACCGTGACGTAAAATAACTTTAGCCTGAGAAACTTGATTGGCAAGCACGGTTATTCTGCGGAGTTACCTTCGTCGCTAGTTTTTGTAGATTTCTTGGCCGACTTTTTCGGCGCAACTTTCTTCTTAGCTGATTTTTTTCTGGTTGTGGCTTTTTTCTTCGCTGCCGATTTTTTCTTTTTAGTTGCGGCTTTCTTTTTCGGCGCAACTTTCTTCTTAGCCGCTTTCTTTTTGCGGCCCCATTTCTTTTCTGGCGCCTCGGCAATCATTTTTTGACAATCTTCGAGACTGAGGGATTTGGGTTCGGTATCTTTTGGAATTTTTACATTCTTGTTACCATCCGTTACATAAGGTCCATAACGGCCATTAAGAACCTGTATACCTTCTTCTTGCCAATGGTTGATAAGCTTCTCCGCATCGGCTTTCTTTTTCTCAGCCACTAATTCTAAAGCACGTTCAAGTGTGATGGTGTACGGGTCATCACCACTGTCTTTTTTAATTGAAACGTATTTGCTACCGTACTTAACATATGGACCGAAGCGTCCTATGCTGGTTGATATGGTGCCGTCATCATCGGTTTCACCCAAATCTCTTGGTAACTTGAACAATTCCATTGCTTGTTCAAAAGTTACGTCTGCCATCTTTTGACCGGGTAGTAGGCCAGCGAACTTTGGCTTTTCCTCGTCTTCTTTTGTACCAATAATCACAAATGGTCCGTAACGGCCCATACGTACACTGACAGGTTTGCCCGACTTGGGATCCGTTCCTAACTCTCGTGCCTGTACGGCCTCTTCGCGTGTAACACTACCTTCTTTTTCTTCAACCAGTTTTATGAGCGGTTTCCAATAAGTGCGCATAACCGGCACCCATTCTTTTTCGCCGCGAGAAATTTCGTCTAATTCATCTTCCAAGTGGGCGGTAAAATCATAATCTACATACTGTGTGAAATGTTTTGTAAGAAAATCATTTACCAATCTTCCCATTTCCGTAGGAGTAAATCGGCGACTCTCGACTTCGGCATATTCACGATACTGTAATGTCGAGATGATGCTGGCGTAAGTTGAAGGACGACCAATTCCAAACTCTTCTAAAGTCTTAACTAAAGTTGCTTCAGTAAAGCGAGGCGGTGGTTCAGTAAAGTGTTGTTCAGTTCTTATTTGATGAAGATTTACGCTTTCGCCAACTTCTAATATTGGAAGCATGCGGTCATCTGCTTCTTCTTTGTTGTCATCCATACCTTCTTGATAAACTTGCATAAAGCCTGGATCTTTGATTGATGAACCGGTAGAACGAAATATATTTCCATCCCCACAAGCAAACTCAACTGCGACTAAATCCAAGGTAGCATGAGTCATCTGACTGGCAACGGCCCGTTTCCAGATAAGAGAATAAAGTTTCATCTCATCAGCACTAAGAAACTTTTTAACCTCTTCTGGCGTGCGCATGAAAGAGGTAGGACGTATGGCTTCGTGCGCTTCTTGTGCGTTTTTGGACTTGGTTTTAAACTCCCGTACTTCACTAGGCAAGTTATCTTTACCATAACGCTGCACAATATAATCACGCAATTCATCCAGTGCTTCCTGGCCGAGTACAACGGAGTCGGTACGCATATAGGTGATTAAACCAACCGCCCCATCTTCTAATTCTTTACCTTGATATAAGGCTTGCGCGACGGCCATAGTCTTTTTTGCTGAAAATCGTAGTTTGCGCACCGCTTCTTGCTGCAAAGTAGAAGTAGTGAAAGGTGCGGCGGGGTTACGTTTGCGCTCTTTTTTGTCAACCGTTTTAACTACCAGTTTGCCGTTAGCATTTTTATCTAATAGTTGTTTGGCAGCGAAGGCATCGCTCTCATTATTTATGTCAAACTGTTCAAGCTTCTTGTCTTTATATATATTTAGTTTGGATAGAAATTCCTGCTGGTCTTTTTCACAATCAGCTTCAATAGTCCAATATTCTTGTGGGTCAAATTTTTCAATTTCATTCTCTCGCTCACAAAGTAATCGTAAAGCAGGGCTTTGCACGCGGCCTGCGGATAAACCGCGTCTGATTTTTTTCCAAAGTAATGGCGAGAGATTGAAACCGATAAGGTGATCTAATGCACGGCGCACAAGATAGGCATGGATCAAGTCGTAAGAGAGCTCTCTTGGGTGCTCAATAGCTTCACTAACGGCGCGTTTGGTAATTTCATGAAATACCACTCGTCGTACGTCTTTGTCTTTTAGCAGGCCGCGTTCTTTTAATATTTCATAAATGTGCCAGGAAATTGCTTCACCTTCACGGTCCGGGTCAGTGGCAAGGTGCAGAACATCAGAATTTTTTAGCGCCTTTACGATAGCGTTGATATGCTTTTCGCTATCCTCTTTAATCTCATACTTCATTTCAAATTCATTATCTGGATCTACTGCACCATTCTTTGATAATAAATCTCGTACGTGACCTACTGAAGCAAGTACGCTGAAGTCTTTGCCTAGATATTTTTCAATCGTCTTGGCTTTGGCTGGAGACTCTACAATGACTAAATTTTTACTCATTTGATATGCAACTACTGTATTAAGTACCTGTAGCGGCGAACTATTACGCGTTTCTAATGTGTTTGTAAATGCCTAGGGCGCTATTCTTGTCAGAATTTCTGTATAAGATAAAAATTTTCAGAAAATAATTCTCAACAAGGTACGAGTTATTAAAAGCTGTTGCGTCGAATATATACACCGTTTCCATGGTGTGTAACTTGGTTATTCAGCTCTAAAATCAAAAGGATAGAGGAGACCTCTTCAACTTTTAAACCACTTTTCTCGATTAAAGCATCAATACTTATCGGTTCATGGCCCATGCTTGCTAAAACAATTTTATGCTGTGGATCTAATTCTTCCTCGTGATTGATATTCTCTGTCTGAAAAGGATTGCTATTTAATGCGTCTATATCGATGTGATGTTTGAGTTCTTCTAGAATATCTTCAACTGTCTCAACCAGTTTTGCTCCATTTCGGATTAACGCATGTCCACCTTTCGACAATGGATTGTGTATTGATCCAGGGATAGCAAATACTTCACGACCTTGCTCTGTGGCCAAACGTGCTGTAATCAGAGAACCACTTTTCATAGAAGCTTCAACTACCAGTGTGCCTAAACTAAGCCCACTGATAATGCGGTTGCGTCTGGGAAAGTGCCCGGGCATGGGCGATGTGCCTATCGGGAACTCGGATATAAGCAATCCACGCTGAGATATCTGTTCTGCAAGTTGGCGGTGTTCAGCAGGGTAAACACGATCCAAGCCACATGCAGTAACCGCTATGGTGCTTCCGATTCCGCTTTGTAAAGCACCTTGATGCGCTGCACCATCAACACCACTGGCTAATCCGCTTGTTATAACAAGACCGCTAGCCGCCAGCTTCTGCGAAAATGAAGTAGCAATTTCTTTCCCATATGCACTGCTATTGCGACTACCGACGATACTCAGCTGTGGTTCTGATAAA
The DNA here is from genome assembly GCA_964486815.1 of uncultured Thiotrichales bacterium. Classification (GTDB taxonomy): domain Bacteria; phylum Pseudomonadota; class Gammaproteobacteria; order UBA4575; family UBA4575; genus JABDMD01. The sequence goes on along the minus strand of CAZAOO010000011.1, from coordinate 40,807 downwards.
AGATTCGCAGCGAGTTCTGGTTTTCCCAAGACATACAGAACAATAGGCGGGTCAGATATTTGTCTTAATAGATGCGGGTAAGCATTGTCTTGAATAGTAAGCAAATGATGGTTTTCATGCTCAAGCCAAGCTAAGTCACGTTGTATGGCTTGTTCTTTTGGTGCTTGTATGCCTTCAATAATGGCATTACTAATACCGAGTGACTGAAGTTCGTTGCGGGTAGCCTGTAAGATTTTATCGGCTGTGGAAAAATGCGAGAGTAGTTTTTGTAAGGTGACAGGGCCTAGCTTGTCTACGTGTATAAGAGAAAGCCAATCTTCAAGTTTTTGCATGAGCCGCTACTAGTTTATTTCCCCAGCTATGAATTGTAGCGACAAATAGGTAGAAACGAAAAGACGCACAAGGAAATCTTGCACGTCTAACAGATAATTTTATTTAAGAAAACCGTAATTCTAAGGATTTGTAGCAGAGTCACCTTTTTGAATCGATCTCGAGGTTTCCATAATTAATGCATAACTCACTTTTTCAAAAGTACGAAATACCATTGCACGTCCTGCACTTTCGTCAGGTAATTCAACGTCGACTAATGAACCGGGTTTTTCAAATGGGTCTGCCACGACACGACCTGCCTGGTTAATACCTAGTACATGGCCTTTCTCGATACCATTGCGCTCACCAAGGCTAACTGTGATCACTTGAAAGGCGCCAACTTGGCTGATGGCATCATATAAAGAGATTACATGACCGTGAGTGCCTTCAGGAGGTGCATGGGGTACGAATTCTGTATCAATCTCTCCAAAATCAACCGGTAATAAGCGATCCCCACGTAATACTTCACGCTTTGTCTGGGTTAAATCGAAGGTCGCAGGGTCACCAGCTCGTATAACTTCACCGTCGCCGACTATAATCGCTTCATAGCCGAGCAATTCATCAGATTCAGGGTCATATAATGCTTCGCCTTTGCGGAAAACGGTATATTGTCCTTGAGGTTCACCGTCGAAGCCGCGTGCATAGACGAGATCACCGGCACCAAATGCTAGTCTTTCCTCGATTGAGCTCAAGATATAGGGTGCTGAATCAAGCGTTTCTTCACTTACAACCCTTGGTCGAATAATAAATTGCTGGATAGCCGGAATAGCGATTTCATAAATCTGATCATCTATATCTGAACTTCGCACGCTTGGTGAAAGCTTAGTAACCCGTGGTCCATCACCTACGGTCAAATAAGGTTTACCGCCCACATAAAAAATAGAAATTACATCGCCAGGGTAGATAAGGTGCGGGTTGTTAATCTGTGGATTTAGATACCAGATTTCTGGCCAGTACCATGGTTCTACTAAAAATCGGTTGGATAGATCCCACAAAGTATCACCTGGTACGACAGTGTATTGTTCCGGGGCGGAAGCTTTGAATTCAACGTTATGTTGTTGAGGAGATACGGGCAAATCTTCTAAACGTGGTTCGCCTGACGCCAGTAAGCCCTGGGCTTCTGAAGTATCAATATCAACGCTAGGTTCACCTAACTCAATATCGTCGGATGAGCTACCGTTATTGGCCTCAGGTGTAGTAGTGCAAGCCATGACGATTACTGCAATTAGGCTTGCAATAAACAGTGTTAAAAATGTGCCGTGATACTTGAATTTCCCCAGCATGGTGATCCTTAATCCGTTGTTATAGAAGATTTTTTGCTAAACTAGCTAGCAATACTTTTATACTAGTGTATAGCCCTAATAAATATAAGGGTATCTTATATTTGAGCATATATGGCAATACTAAATTAATTTATAACTATTGTGTAACTTAATGGCGCTAATAGAAATTTTACACTTTCCTGACCCACGTTTGAGGAAAAAGGCAATCCCAGTCGATGAGGTGAATGATCAGGTCCGACAGACGGTGAATGATATGTTGGAGACCATGTACCACGCCCCGGGCATTGGTTTGGCTGCCACCCAGGTGAATATACAGCAACAGATCATCGTTTTGGATGTATCTGAGAATAAGTCTGAGCCCGTGTGTCTAATTAATCCTGTGATTACTGCTAAAGATGGCGAGGAAGAAATGCAGGAAGGCTGTTTATCCGTTCCGGGAATCTTTGAAACAGTGCGTCGTGCTGAAAACATCAGCGTGCAAGCGCTTGATCAACAAGGTAGCGAGTTTACGTTGCATGCAGATGGTTTACTCGCGGTTTGCATTCAGCATGAAGTGGATCATTTAGATGGCAAACTATTCGTTGATTATCTGTCACCACTAAAAATGCAACGTATAAAAAAGAAAATGCTTAAAGCAAAGAAATTGGATAGCGTAGATAAAAATGAATCTCCTCACTCTGCCAACATTATCTGAAGACATAATGTAATTAACAAAGTGTGATTAACAGCATGTAATCTAAGTAGTGCAAAACTGAGCTTCTGGTAATATCTATGTATTTACTTCAATTTCGGCACAATACTTAATAACTGCATAATTAAAATGAGCAAAGCCTTAAATATTATTTTTGCAGGTACACCAGATTTTGCTGCAACCGCGCTGCAAGCATGTATCGATAGTAAACACCGAGTCGTTGCAGTTTTTACACAGCCAGATAGGCCTGCTGGCCGCGGACGTAAAATCAACTATGGCCCTGTGAAACAACTCGCTGTGGATGCGGATATTCCTGTCTACCAACCGCAACGTCTAGAGCAAGAACAAATTTCTCTAATTAAAGATCTGCAAGCAGATGTAATGCTGGTGTCTGCTTATGGATTGCTTTTACCCAAACAAGTGCTATCCATCCCTAAGCTTGGTTGTATCAATATACATGCATCACTGTTGCCAAAGTGGCGAGGAGCAGCTCCTATTCAACGTTCAATCATTGCTGGTGATGTGAAATCCGGCATTAGTATCATGCAAATGAAAGAAGGCCTGGATTCAGGGCCCGTTTTGCAACAGTTCGAGTGTGATATTAATCTAGGTGATACCGGTTCCATGTTGCATGATCGTCTTGCAGGAATGTCTGCTTGTGAGATTGTAAGCTGTTTAGAGAATCTGCAAGCCGGCAACCTGATTGCTCGCTTGCAAGATGAAAGCAAAGTTAGTTATGCAAAAAAAATCAGCAAGCAAGAAACCAATATTGATTGGCAACAAACTGCAACAGAAATAGAGCGCAAAGTCCGGGCCTACAATGCCTGGCCAGTTGCCTATACATACCTTCATCAACAACGCGTAAGAATTTGGCAGGCAGAACTGAGTGATAAAATCAGTGATAAAGTTTCAGGATCTATCCTGGTAAATAAGAAGAAAAGTATCGAGGTGGTAACTGGCGAAGGCGTTTTGAGATTAGTTAGCCTGCAGTTAGCTGGGAGTAAAATTATCAACGCACAAGATTTTCTTAATGCCCATGATGTAGATGGGCTTTGTTTCAGTTCTGCTCCTGCAATGAGTCCAGCCAAGGCCGTGCTATGAAAACTGTGTCAACACTGAGTGTAAGTGGTGTGTTGTTGACCATGTGCATTATCGTGTTTATGAATATCTTCATGAACAATTCAGCGTTGTCTAAAACCAGTGCGATTGAAGTGAATTACCTGAATGTTACGGAACTAAAAAATGAATTGCGTTTGGATGCAGAAATAGCTTATCGCTTAAATAGCGAAGTAAGAGAGGCTTTGGTAAATGGCATACCGTTGCTATTTCAAGTTGAGGTGCAAGTAGTTTCTTTGCAGAAGTGGCTTTGGGATAAAGTAATCGCTACTACTATGAAAACACATTTACTTAAGTACCACATTCTTAGTAAACAATACGTTTTAGAAAATCTTGAAACTGGAGAGAGTGATAGTTTTCCTGATTTACAGTCTGTTCTGGTTCAGCAAGGCCGAGTTTCAGCGATGTATATTGCTGAAGCTGATTATTTGAATGATCAAGAAAAATATGTTGTGCAACTGCGCTCCCAGTTACTTACTAGCAAATTACCGTTGCCGTTAAGGATGAAAAGCTACTTCTCACCTAAATGGCGTTTAGATAGTGGATGGTATGAATGGCCGCTATAGAAAAACAAACAATTCTCCGCATATGGCCAATCATACTTTTATTCAGTTTATTGATGGCTTCACTTTTTTTATTGGCCGATGCCACGCGTAGCGAAACCAGTTTTGAAGAACTTCACTATTGGTTATTCCCGTTTAATGTATTTTTATTGGGTGTATTCTTATTATTAATTATAGTTAACGTATACCGGCTAGGAATGCAGGTGCTGAGACGTCAGCCCGGTTCGCGGTTAACGTTAAGGCTGTTATTAATGTTTGTATTGCTGGCTATGGTTCCAGTCGGGATTGTTTATACATTTTCTATGTGGCTTATACAGGAAGGTGTAGATAGTTGGTTTGATGTCGATGTAGAAAAAGCACTGCAAGATTCTGTAGACCTTAGTCGTTCCTCCCTAGATTTGCATATGCGGCAATTGCGACAACAGACCGAGCCTATGGTTAGAGAGCTTTCACGAACGACATCTCTAGATGCACCATTAGTAATTAATGATTTATTGCGACGTAGCGGTGCTGCAGAAATTGTTATGTTTACGCGCAGTAGTAATATAATTGCTTATGGAGGTGAAGTCGGGGCGGCGGTTGTACCTAGACTACCTGGTGAGACAGTTATGCGTTTGGTAAGCGAGGGTGAAACTTATGTGGGTTTGGATCCTGTAAAAGATTCGGGTTTGCATGTGCGTCTTGTATTTCCTATGAACGCTTCTGGTATCACCACAGAAATGCGCATGGTACAGGTGTTATACCCGATTTCAGATCGCATTAGTGACTTAGCACTAAGTGTACAAGAAGGGTTTGGTAAATATAATGAACTAGTTTATTTGCGTACACCACTTAAGCAAAATTTTGTCTTAATCATTACTTTAGTTTTATTACTTGGGATCTTGTTTGCTGTATGGGCTGCGTTCTATTCTGCAAGAAGATTAGTAGAACCGATTAAAGATCTTGCGCAAGGCACCAAAGCAGTTGCTGAGGGAGAATTTCATAAAAAAATTCCTGTTGAAGGTAATGACGATCTTGGAATGTTGGCGGCATCCTTTAACCAGATGACAGAGCGCCTATCTTTAGCGCGCGATAAGGCTAAATTAAGTCAGCGCTTAATCGATAGCCAGCGTAACTACTTGCAGACTATTTTAGAAAATTTGTCCTCGGGTGTTATTAGTCTAGATCATAAGTTAGTAATAAAGACTGCTAATGCAACGGCTTCACAAATTTTGAAAATGGATATAAATGAATATATCGGGCGTGATGTTGCACAGTTGGCAATGGGGCATGAAAACCTTAAAAGTTTTTGTGACCAGATCGTTCCTATGTTGCAAGGAAGTGATCAAAAGTGGCAAACCGAAGTGAAATTACTAGGTGGTACAAAAGGCAATAAGTTTCAAAGCAAAATATTAATGTGTCGTGGTGTAATGCTGCCGGGTGAGCAAGAGCAAAGTGGTTATGCTCTGGTATTTGACGACATAACACAGCTAATTAGCGCACAACGTGATTCGGCTTGGGGTGAGGTAGCACGTCGTTTGGCACATGAAATTAAAAACCCGTTAACTCCGATTCAATTATCAGCCGAACGTTTACGTCGAAAAATTTTACCAGAACTTGACCAGCATGAAAGGAGTATTCTCGATCGTGCTACTACCACAATTGTGCAACAGGTTGAGTCTATGAAGGAAATGGTAAATGACTTTGCAGACTATGCACGTGTCCCGCAAATAGAAAAAACACCCTTGGACCTGAATAAATTAATTTCTGAAGTTGTTGAGCTTTATCAAAACAATGCACATGACTTTGAAGTTGTTATTTCACTTGATGAACACCCACCATTAATTTTGGGTGACAGTACACGCCTTCGCCAGCTTATGCATAATTTAATCAAGAATGCATTTGAAGCCATGCTGGATAAACCTAAAGAATATGCTCAAGTAAGCATCACAACGCGATGCTTTGAAATAAGCGGTGTTCCATTTGCCAGTCTTGTGGTGGTAGATGATGGTCCGGGTTTTCCTAATGACTTGCTAGAACGATTGTTTGAACCTTATGTAACAACGAAAAATACAGGCAATGGCCTTGGCCTTGCGATTGTTAAGAAAATTGTTGAAGAACATGGCGGCACCATACGTGCAGAAAATGCACCCGATAAAGGTGCGCGGATAAAAATTCGCATTCCTTTGAGCATTGCGAAAGCAAATATTATTGATGCAGATGGAATAACTGCACGTAGCCAAGGAGATGCGGCATGAGCCAAGCAAGCATATTAGTAGTTGATGACGAGCCCGATATTCGAAATCTGGTACAAGAAATTTTGATGGATGAAGGATATAAGGTAAGTGTCGCTGAAAATACAACGGTTGCAAGAAAACATGCGGATAGCCAACAACCCGACTTGGTATTACTCGACATCTGGATGCCTGGAGAGGATGGTATTAGCTTGCTCAAAGATTGGCAAGATAGTGGCAGTATCGATTGCCCGGTGGTAATGATGTCAGGACACGGAACGGTCGAAACAGCGATTGAGGCTACTCGCCTTGGTGCATATGATTTTATTGAAAAGCCCTTGACCATGGCGAAGTTGCTAGTAAGTGTAAAGCGAGCATTAGAGGCGGGTGTAAAAAACGCGGAGTCAACTTCCTCAAGTGATTCCATAGAGATGCCAATTGGGTCTAGTCTAGCCATTCAATCTCTGCGTGAGCAAGCTAAAAAATTAGCTGCACATGATAATGTTTTACTGATTAAAGGCGAGTCTGGAGTCGGTAAAAAAGCATTTGCTAATTTTGTACATTCGTTAAGTACGAGAAAATCCAAGCGATTTATAACTCTTAATGAAGATAACTTTAATAGTCGCGAATCCGCCAAGCAGTTATGTGGAACAGAAGAAAATGAGATGGTTACCGCAGGTATTTTAGAGTTATGCAAAGGCGGCACAATTTTTATCAATAATGTTGCAAAACTGAATTCACAAGGCCAGAAGATTTTGGCTCACTTATTACAAAAGAAACAATACAGGCGTATTGGTGGTGTAAGTGCACAAAAATTAGATGTGCGAATAATGACCGCAACACAGACAGATTTACAGGCTGCTGTTAAGACAGATCGGTTTGATGACGAGTTATTTTTCTTGCTAAATGTTATACCGGTTCGTATTCCAGCATTGCGTGAGCACTTGCAAGATGTCCCTGAGTTATTGAGGTACTACACTGATTACTATTGTTCAAAAGAAAATTATCCATATCGAAATTTTGCCATTGCAGCTCAAAATAGATTGCTTCATTACACCTGGCCCGGGAATATTCGCGAGCTTAAAAACTTAGTCCAAAGATTACTTATTTTAAGTTCAGCAGATGAGGTATCAGCCAAAGAAGTAGAAACCGCTATTGAAGAACAAAGTGCAGAACAGGCGACTGGAGCGACAATAAGTTCATCCGAATATGAAGAACTTTATCAACTGCCGCTTAGAGAAGCTCGTGAATCGTTTGAACGCAGCTATTTTTTATACCAGCTGGAACAGGTAGACGGCATTATAAGTAAATTATCTGAACGTGTTGGGCTGGAGCGTACTCACCTTTATCGCAAATTGCGTGCATTAGGCATTAATACCAAAGAATCTACATAAACGCGCGTATAGACGCGTATATAGAAAAGGGCTTGCAACTATTAAATAACGCGCCTATCCTGCGCCGCCTGTAAACAGCCATATTTTTATTGCAGGCTGGAGTAAATTTTATATGAAAATCATAATCTTAGGTGCAGGCCAGGTTGGCGGATCTTTAGCGCTTAGCCTGGCAAATGAAAATAACGATATAACCCTAGTGGATACTAACGCTAGCGTTTTACAAGACATTCAAGATCGGGCCGATTTGCGTACTATCGTAGGTGAAGCGTCGCATCCATCAGTACTTGCTCAAGCGGGCGCCAAAGATGCCGATATGGTTGTCGCTCTTACCAATAGTGATGAAACCAATATGGTTGCGTGTCAGGTGGCTTATACTTTATTTCATACACCTACTAAAATTGCTCGTATTCGTGCGGTGGAATATCTCACCTATAGTGATTTATTTGTGCAAGAAGCTTTACCAGTGGATGTATTAATTAGTCCCGAGCATTTAATTTCACAATATATACAACGTTTGATTGAGCACCCGGGCTCTTTGCAAGTGTTAGATTTCGCAGATGGCAAAGTTAAACTTTTAGCCATGCGCGCGGAACTGAATGGGCCACTAAGTGGCAAGCGAGTTGATGAAATTTGGCAAGACATGCCAGAAACTGAAGCTAAAGTAGTTGCAATTTATCGTAACAATAAGTCCATTACGCTGCATAGCGAAGGGCATATACAAACTAATGACGAGGTATTTTTTCTCGCTTCATCTTCCAACGCTACTGAGATTACTACGCAATTACGCGGCACAAATAAACCTTATAAACGGATTTTACTAGCTGGTGGCGGCAATATCGGATTGCATCTTGCTAAGTCTCTTGAAAATCAGTATCAAGTTAAAATAATCGAGCGTTCCCCTGACCGTGCTAATTATTTATCAGAGGCACTCAACAAAACTATTGTTTTACAGGGTGATGCAGCAGACCAAGATATGTTACGAGAAGAGAATATTGAAAATATGGATGTTTTTTGTGCGCTTACCAACGATGATGAAGCAAACATACTTTCTGCGATGCTGGCAAAACGTTTAGGGGCAAATAAAGTAATGTCACTTATAAATCGCCCAAGTTATGTGGATTTAGTTGAAAGTGGCATAATTGATATTGCTATTTCACCTCAACAAGTAACTTTAGGTACTTTGCTTACCCATGTGCGTAAAGGCGATATTGTTTCGGTGCATTCATTACGTCGAGGTGCAGCGGAAGCGATTGAAGCGGTAGCACACGGCGACAAAAAGACTTCAAAAGTTGTCGGGCGTAAAATAGAGCAAATCAACCTTCCAAATGGCGCAGCTATCGGCGCTATAGCACGAGGCGAGGAAGTAATAATGGCTGAAGCAAATATCATTATAGAGTCTGAAGATCACGTAATTATGTTTTTGGCAGACAAGTCTGCAGTTAAAGATATTGAACGGCTATTTCAAGTCAGCGCAACTTTTATATAACGAAATACTTTATTATTTGTATTTTAGATATCTGGCACTTTTAGATATTTTCTCAAATATTTATTCACAAGTACTTACATGCAAAGACAAATAATTCAGCGTGTTCTAGGTATCTTGCTTGCGTGGTTTAGCTTTACCATGTTGCCGCCAATTCTAGTTGACGTTATTTATGCAGAACATGCATATGCTCCATTTGCGGTAGCATTTCTAATTACACTCTTAACCGGATTGCTACTGTGGTATCCAGTTCGTAGTGCCAGAGATGATCTGCGTTTACGCGATGGATTTTTAATCGTTGTTTTATTTTGGACAGTTCTCGGGCTTTTTGGCGCACTGCCACTGTGGCTGAGTAATTCTGTTTCTATCGGCATCACAGATTCTATTTTTGAATCTATTTCAGGCTTAACGACTACAGGCGCAACGGTAATCGTAAACCTTGATGAATTACCGAAATCAATTTTGTTTTATCGCCAAGCGCTGCAGTGGTTGGGCGGCATGGGAATAATTGTCTTGGCAGTTGCCATTTTGCCTATTTTGGGTGTCGGCGGTATGCAACTTTATCGTGCAGAGACACCAGGACCTGTTAAAGATACTAAATTAACGCCACGTATTAAAGAGACTGCGAAAGCACTTTGGTATATCTACCTGTCATTAACTATCGCCTGTGCACTTGGCTACTGGTTGGCGGGCATGTCAGTATTTGATGCGATAGGCCATAGTTTCTCAACCGTGGCAATTGGAGGTTTCTCAACCCATGACGAAAGTATAGGGTATTTTCGTAGTGTAGCGATTGAAACCGTAGCCATTATCTTCATGTTGTTATCTGGTTTAAATTTTGGGCTGCATTTTATAACCTGGAAGTCACAGAGTTTGCGACATTATTTTCAAGATGCAGAATTTAAAACGTACTTCTTGGTAATTATTTCTATCACAATTATCACAACACTATTTTTGCGTGTAAATGAAGTCTACCTAAGCATAGGAGATGCTTTTTTAAAAGCAGTTTTTCATACCGTATCCATTGCAACTACAGCTGGCTTTACTACTTCTCAATATAGTTTATGGCCGAGTTTTTTACCACTATTGCTTATTCTGGCAAGTTTTATTGGCGGCTGTGCGGGTTCAACGGGTGGCGGCATGAAGGTAATTCGTGTGTTATTACTCGCAAAGCAAGGCATGCGTGAAATGATGCGCTTGATTCACCCTAATGCAAAAATAGCAGTGAAAATAGGTACAAAACCCGTCGACGGCCGAATTATTGAAGCGGTTTGGGGTTTCTTTTCAGCGTACATCGCTGTATTTGTTGTGATGCTTTTGCTATTAATGGCATCTGGTTTGGATCAAGTCACGGCTTTTTCTGCGGTGGCAGCAACACTCAATAATTTAGGACCAGGATTAGGAGAAGTGGGTGCAAACTACACCAGTATTAATGATTTTAGTAAATGGGTGTTATGTTTGGGTATGTTGCTGGGACGATTAGAAATTTTTACTTTGTTGGTTGTGCTTACACCTGCATTCTGGCGACGCTAATTTATTCATGGCGGACCATTTTACTGAAAAGAAGTGGAATGATATTTATGCCACTTACGACCAAACTGAGTCAGAGCAAAAAACCAAAGCTGTGTTTGTCTTGCATGAGTATTCTTATTTGCTCCCCAAATTTGGGATAGCGTTGGACCTTGCCTGTGGCTTGGGCGGTAATGCTCAATTTTTAGCAAACACTGGCTTGCAAACTCATGCATGGGACATATCTGAAAATGCAATACTGCGTCTACAAGCACGCTGTAAGAAAAGTGGTTTATCGATAACGACTGAAGTTAGGAATGTAGAGCAACAGCCGCCAGCCGCCCATTCATTTGATGTAATTTGCGTCAGTTACTATCTGGAGAGAACTATAGTGCAAGATATAATTGCTGCACTAAGGCCAAATGGCTTGTTGTATTATCAAACCTTTATTAATGAAAAAGTAACTGATAATGGTCCGGGCAATCCTGTATATAGATTGCAGTCTAATGAGTTGTTAGCATTATTTTCACCATTACATGTTTTGATATATCAAGAGAATGGAACAGTAGGAGATGTTAAAAAAGGCTTGCGTGATAGCGCTTTATTAGTTGCACAAAAAAGATGACTGCGAGCTAAAAATAACTTATAGATAAAAATGGAATTATTGGATTTATATCCTGAAATAGAGCCCTATCACCAATTCCAGCTCAGAGTTTCGGAATTTCATACATTGTGGATTGAAGAATGCGGCAACCCACAGGGCATCCCGGTAGTTTTTTTACACGGTGGACCAGGTGCTGCTTGTGAACCATTTCAGCGTAGATTTTTTGATCCTGAGCTATATCGAATTATTTTATTTGATCAACGTGGTTGTGGTCGTTCAACACCGCATGCCGAACTGCTTGAAAACACCACACAGCATTTAGTCACAGATATAGAAACCATACGCGCACACCTAAAGATAAAAACATGGTTGGTATTTGGTGGGTCCTGGGGTTCTACCCTGGCCTTAGCCTATGCACAAGCTCACACAGAATGCGTATCTGGTTTGATATTGAGGGGTATTTTTCTTTGTCGACAACGTGATATCCAGTGGTTTTACCAGGACGGGGCTAGCTACATTTACCCCGACCTTTGGCAAAACTATATAAATGTGATTCCGCAAGCTGAGCGCAATGATCTGGTTTCAGCATATTATAAGCGTTTAATTTCAAGTGATGACGAAAAGCAAATCGAGGCAGCTCGTGCATGGTCTAAATGGGAAGGCAGCACTTCAAATTTAGTCGCTAAGGATAGTGTTATAGAGCATTTCGCTGACCCACATACAGCGTTAAGTTTAGCACGAATTGAATGCCACTATTTTGTGAATCATTCATTTATGCGTAACAATCAATTACTTGAAGATGCTTATAAGCTACAGGATATACCAGGTGTGATCGTGCATGGCCGATATGATGTGGTGTGTCCTATTGAGCAAGCATATTTATTAAAGCAGGCTTGGCCCGCTGCTGAATTAATCATTACACCAAAATCAGGGCATTCTGCAACCGAGAAGGAGAATGTGGATGCGTTGCTGCGTGCCACACAAAAATTTACAAAGTTATTGTCATGATTGCTTTGCTACAACGTGTTATTAATGCAAGTGTAGTGATTGATGGCGATAATGTTGCAAGTGCTAATAAAGGGATTTTAATATTTTTAGCAGTGCAGAAACAGGATACTGAGAAGTCAGCAGTTTTGATGCAGCAGCGAGTCTTGGATTATCGAATGTTTGCTGATGAAAATGACAAAATTAATAAAAACGTTAAACAAGTAGGCGGCGATATACTGGTAGTGCCACAATTTACACTTGCGGCAGATACCACAAAAGGGTTGAGGCCAAATTTTTCCGCTGCCGCAACCGCAGATCATGGTAAACGGTTGTTTGATTATTTTTTGGACAAATTAAAAGCAGATTATGCTAAAGTTTCATCAGGAAAGTTTGCTGCGGATATGCAGGTACATCTAGTCAATGATGGACCAGTAACTTTCTGGTTAGAAATATAAAAGTATATACAAAGAATATGCAAAATATATACAAAAAATTTAAAAGAAAAGCTTTATTAAACCTACTTACTATTAACGAAAACCATAACAATTCCTGTGACCGCACGAACTGCTAGCGTTGAACGCAACACCAACGAAACTCAAATTTCGATTCAGTTAAACCTTGATGGCACCGGCAAGTCTTCACTAAGTACTGGACTGCCATTTTTCGAGCATATGCTTGATCAAATTGCCCGCCATGGCATGCTGGATCTAAGCATTGCAGCGAAAGGTGATCTTGAAATTGACGCGCATCATACGGTGGAAGATGTCGGCATAACTTTAGGCCAGGCCTTTAGCCAGGCGATTGGCGATAAAAAAGGAATTGTGCGTTATGGCCATGCCTATGTGCCGTTGGATGAAGCATTATCGCGTGTGGTCATCGATTTTTCAGGCAGACCAGGTCTAGAATTCCATGTTGACTTTACGCGTGCTCGTGTGGGGGATTTCGATGTAGATTTAACCCATGAGTTTTTTCAAGGTTTTGTAAATCATGCAAATGTAACCTTGCATATTGATAGTTTAACTGGAGTGAATTCTCACCACATTGCAGAGACTGTCTTCAAAGCATTTGGACGGGCACTACGAATGGCGGCTGCACCAGATGAGCGTATGCAAGGAATAATTCCATCCACTAAAGGAAGCTTGTAAATTTCAAACGCTAAATAGTTATGAGCAATATTGCCATTATTGATTACGGTATGGGTAATTTATACTCTGTTACCAAGGCGGTTGAACATGTTGCCAGACCGAAGGATAAAATTGTTGTTACTTCTAATGCTGATGAAATTGTTGCCAGTGACAAAGTAATATTTCCTGGTCAGGGTGCCGCAAAAGATTGTATGTCTGCTCTACAAGAATGCGACTTAACATCAGCAATCATCGACGCTGCAAATCAAAAACCTTTTCTAGGCATATGCATGGGTATGCAAGTGCTGATGCAAATGAGCGAAGAAAATGATGGTATTGACTGTTTAGGTATATATAAAGGCAGTGTGAAATACTTTGGTAACCATTTATCGATAGGCTCGGGTGATAATAACTTTAAAGTTCCACATATGGGTTGGAACTGTATTGAACAACAGCAAAGCCACCCATTATGGAAAGATATTTCAGAGTCTAGTTATTTTTATTTTGTGCATAGTTATTTCGTGGCAACAGAAAACGATAGTTTAATCGCGGGCACCACAAATTATGGCCCGACATTTACTTCAGTAATCGCACAAGACAATGTGTTTGCGATGCAATGCCATCCTGAGAAAAGTGCTCGAGATGGTTTGCAATTACTAAAAAACTTTTTAAACTGGAATGGCAGTAACACTGTTAATTAAATCATGATTGTTATACCTGCAATTGACTTGAAAGATGGTAAATGTGTGCGCTTACGACAAGGCGGCATGGATGATGTAACGGTTTTTTCTGAAAACCCTGTAGCGGTAGCAGACCGCTGGGTGGAAGCTGGAGCAAAACGCTTGCATATCGTAGATTTAGATGGCGCTGCGTCAGGTGGGCCGGTAAACCGCGAAATTATTCATAGTATTGCCGAGAATCATCCTAAACTAGAAATTCAAGTGGGCGGTGGAATACGTGATGAAGACACCGTGCAAGCTTATTTAGATGTAGGTGTTCAATATGTAATTATTGGCACTAAAGCCGTTAGTGCACCGCATTTTATTAATGATCTTTGTTTAGAATTTCCAGGCCACATCATCGTCGGTTTAGATGCTAAAGATGGCAAAGTGGCTATCGATGGTTGGTCGAAATTATCCCATCATGATGTGATTGATATGGCGCAACATTTTGAAGCGGATGGTGTTGCTGCAATCGTGTTTACCGATATCAGCAGAGACGGCATGATGCAAGGAGTAAATGTCGAATCCACTGCAGAACTTTCTGCTGCAATTCATATTCCTGTAATTGCTTCAGGTGGTGTAACCGATGAAAATGATATCAAACGCTTATGTGAGTGTGATGAAGAAGGTATCATCGGTGTCATTGTTGGTCGAGCACTGTATGAAGGCACGATAGAATTTCAACATGCACAAAAGCTTGCTGATTCATATCAATCATAATAATTACTAAATAAATGTTTATGAAATGACAGACATTACCTCTGTTGTTGCATAGAGATTATTTCATTAAAGATTCTAAACTATGCCTCTTGCTAAACGTATAATTCCTTGTCTGGATGTAGATGCAGGACGAGTAGTCAAAGGCGTCAAATTTGTTGACATTCGTGATGCCGGAGATCCTGTTGAGATTGCTAAGCGTTATGATCATGAAGGAGCAGATGAGATAACCTTTTTAGATATCACGGCAAGTTCAGACAACCGTGCTACGATGGTTCATGTAGTAGAGCAAGTAGCCACTGAAGTATTTATTCCGCTCACAGTAGGTGGGGGTATTCGAAAGGTAGAAGATATTCGAACGCTCTTAAATGCTGGTGCTGACAAAGTTGGGATAAACACAGCCGCAGTATTTAACCCGGAATTTGTAAAACAGGCTAGTGATAAAGTGGGCTCACAATGCATCGTAGTGGCCATTGATGCAAAACAAGTAAGTAATGAGGGTGAATTACCGAGATGGGAAATATTTACCCATGGCGGACGTAAGCCTACAGGGTTAGATGCGCTAGAATGGGCCCAGAAGATGCAAGACTTTGGTGCTGGTGAGATTTTACTAACCAGCATGGATAGAGATGGTACAAAGATCGGATTTGATTTGCAGCTGACACGAGCCATCAGTGAGGCCGTTGGTATTCCCGTTATCGCCTCTGGGGGAGTAGGCACGTTGGCTCATTTGGCTGAGGGCGTGACAATAGGCAAGGCAGATGCAGTGCTGGCGGCTAGCATATTTCACTTTGGTGAATATACTATCCAACAAGCCAAAAATTATATGGCGGAGCAAGGGATCGTGGTGAGAAGATAATTATGAGCAACAATGAAACCTTGCAAAGGTTAGCAGTGATACTTGAGCAGCGCAAATCAGCAAGACCAGATGAATCTTATGTAGCAAGCTTATATGAAGCTGGTCTAGAAAAAATTCTAGATAAGATTGATGAAGAGACGGGAGAAACGATAGAGGCTGCAAAAAAAGATGATGCAGAACATTTAATACATGAGGTTGCTGATTTATGGTTCCACTGCATGGTTCTTTTAGCGCAAAAGAAGTTGAGCCATGAAGATGTTCTGGAAGAATTAAACCAACGCTTCGGGATTTCTGGGTTGGTAGAAAAAGCACAACGCTAGTAAAGCGGTTGTAATTTATCAGCTTGATAATAAATACTTATTAAAGTTTTATAGGAGTTAAGATTATGGGAATTAGCCCTTGGCAATTACTGATTGTACTCGTCATTGTATTACTGATTTTTGGCACAAAAAAATTACGTAATATGGGTGGTGATATAGGTGGTGCGGTTAAAAATTTCAAAAAGTCCATGAAGGACGAAGACGATACAACTCAGTCTGAATCGGACGAAACCAAACCTAAAGAATGAATCCATAAAATCATAAACAACTATGTTTGATTTTGGATTTTGGGAACTTGCAATTGTTATGGTGGTAGCGCTTTTGGTTGTTGGGCCAGAGCGTTTGCCTGCCTTAGCCGGACAGATTGGTAAATGGGTGGGTAAAGCTAGGCGAATGATCGCGAGTGTTCGTTCTGATATTGAATCTGAAATCAAAGCAGCCGAACTAAAAGAAATCTTAGAAAAACAGCAAAGTGAAATTGGTGAGCTTAAGGAAATGCTTAAGAGCACTCAAACTGAAATAGAAAAAGAATTAGATTTTGAAGATGAAGAGCAAGGAGATTCTGAATTAATTCGAGCCGTTGAAAAACATATTGAATCAACCAAACAGCGCGAGTTGTCACTCAGCCAAGAAAGTGGTCAAGAAAGTAGTCCTGAATCTAGTCTAGAATCTGGCCTAGATTCAGGCCAGCAAACCAGCAATCCTTCCAAACATGACAACCCCTAACGATACCTCTGACAGTAATCCAAAACACGAAACACTTTTAACGCATCTTTATGAATTGCGTAGCCGCCTACTATGGATTGTCGGCAGTGTGATGTTGGTGTTTATGTGCTTGTTTATGTTTGCAAATGATCTGTATGGATATTTAGCAGGCCCTTTAATGGCGCATATGCCGGAAGGCAGCTCAATGGTAGCTATTGATGTTGCCTCACCTTTTCTTACACCGTTTAAACTAGTATTTGTACTGAGTATTGTATTGTCGATACCCATCATTCTTTATCATGTCTGGGGATTTATCGCGCCAGGTCTCTACACCCATGAGAAGCGTCTAGCATTACCGATTATTGTATCGAGCTCAATCCTATTTTATGTCGGTATGGCGTTTGCGTATTTTGTTGTCTTTCCTTTGATGTTTGCATTTTTTACGCGTGTCGCACCTGAAGGGGTTGCGGTGATGACCGATATTGGCCGTTACCTAGATTTTGTGATGAAAATATTTATCGCCTTTGGTGTAGCATTTGAAGTGCCTATCATTACTTTTGTGCTGGTTAAATTAGGCGTGACCACATCTGACCAACTGGCTGCAAAACGTCCATATGTAATTGTAGGTGCTTTTGTTATAGGAATGTTACTCACGCCACCGGATATCATTTCACAATTTTTATTAGCTATACCGGTATGGCTTTTATTTGAACTAGGTTTATTAATGTCGCGCATAATGATCAATAATAAGCGTACAGATGACATAGAGAGTGCTGAACGTCAAGAACCACGTTTTTCAGCTTTAAGCCATGGGAAAGGTGATCAAGCATATGATATTGAAATAGATGATGACGAACTATTAGATGAATCTGATAAAAATAAAGATTGATTTTTATTTATTAAAACCAAAAGTATTAACAATATAACGATTTGGATTGTGGAAAAAAAAGTAACTTTACGTAAACGTGCCTTGCTGCTGATTCTCGATGGCTTTGGTACAAACCCTAGCAAATCTAATAATGCTGTGTTGCAAGCAAATACACCTAATTTAGATGAATATTTTTCTAATTATCCACATACTGTATTAGAGGCTTCAGGCGAAGCGGTAGGTTTGCCGCCAGGGCAAATGGGTAATTCTGAAGTAGGCCATATGACGATTGGCTGTGGCGCTATCATTAATCAAGATTTGATCCGTATTAATGAAGCGATTGCCGATGGAAGTTTTTATGAAATGTCGGCACTACGCCGTGCATTGGAAAATGCAAAGAAGAAAGAAGGTTATATTCACATTATCGGTTTAATGTCTGATGGCGGAGTTCATTCGCATATTAATCATACCTTGGCTCTGATTAAGTTATGCCGTGAAGTACAAATAAGACCTGTGCTACATGTCATTACGGATGGTCGCGACACGGCACCAAAAAGTGCAAAAAAATATATCAAGCGTTTACAGGAAGCACTAATTGACGTAAATGGTTCCATCGCAACCGTAATGGGCCGTTACTTTGCCATGGATCGGGATCGTAGATGGGATCGCACTCTTAAGGCTTGGGAAGCATTAGTACTGTTAAAAGGCGAGGAATGCACGGATGCAATGAATGCGATAGATAAGGCTTATACGCGTGGCGAAACTGATGAATTTATTAAGCCTTCTATTTTGGGTAATGCCTTGCCTTTAACTTCGGAATCAGAGGTAATCTTTACCAATTTTCGTAATGATCGACCGCGTCAAATCAGTAAAGCACTAGCTAAAGATGAGTTTAGAGCTTTTGACCGGGGTCCAGGTTATAAACCTATCAAACTCACTAAAATGACCAAGTATAGTAAAGAGTATCTTGGCTCAGTCATATTTGCACCACGTAAACCAGAGACTAATCTGGCAGAAGTAATCTCCAAGCATGGTTTACATCAGTTTCACTGTGCGGAAACAGAAAAATATCCTCACGTAACCTACTTTTTAAACGGTGGGCATGAAGATGCTTATGAGGGCGAAGATCGCAAAATGGTGTCTTCTCCAAAAGTAGCCACCTATGATTTACAACCCGAAATGAGTGCAGAAGAAGTAGCCGATGAAGCCATTAAAGCTATTAACAATGAAAATTATGCGCTGATCGTGGTGAACTTTGCGAATGCCGATATGGTGGGCCATACGGCAATCAAAGAAGCCATCATCGCGGCATTAGAAGCACTCGATCTACATGTTGGGCGCGTATTGGATGCTGCAAAAGCGAAAGACGTATCGGTGTTGTTGACGTCAGATCATGGCAATTGTGATGAGATGATCGACCCGCGCACCAAAGAACCTCACACCCAACACACGACTTACCCGGTACCCTGTTTAGTGATTGATGATGGTGCTTGGAATTTGGCTAATGGCAAAGGTCTAAGTGCGGTGGCACCGACCATTTTAGAATTAATGGGAATTTCTCAGCCCAAGTCTATGACGGGAGCATCATTATTGATTCATGACATTAGCAATTAAATACTTTGTTATTAACGTCATTGCGAACAGAGTGAAGCAATCTAGTTAATAAGATAAATTGCGGCCAATATTTATCATATTTTATGTTTAATACTATGCATACAGAATAAGGTGATTTATAGTTTATTTTAAAAGGCTTACTTTAAATCAGGTGTAGCCGAGTGCCTCAGCATAGAACGCTAAAAAGATATTTATTTCATTACTGGATTGCTTCACTTCGTTCGCAATGACATCGTGTATTTGGGGTGTATTTGAGAGTGGTGCATGAATACTAAAAAATCGCTATGCGTATATATTCTTGCAAATAAACGTAATGGAACTATTTACACCGGTGTTACAAGTAATCTAGTTAAAAGAACTTATCAGTATAATCATAAATTAGTTGATGGCTTTACAAAAAAATACAATGTTCATAGACTTGTCTGGTGCGAATTGCATCAAGACATGTTCTCAGCTATCCAAAGAGAGAAACAAATAAAATCTGGTTCAAGAAAAAAGAAACTTGAGCTGATAGAAGAAAATAACCCCGAATGGAAAGATCTATATAAGGATATTATTCAATAATCCGGCCATTGCAAGCGCAGCTTAGCAGGCTAAACCCTATCGCAGGCTAAGAGAGCATGTTGTATAGATTAGTCAACTAAAGTAACTGAATGTAACCCAATGTAACAGAGACCACAGCTGTATGTTGCAAAAAACTAATCAAACGGATTCCACCACTTCTTTTTCTTATCTTCTTTGGGTTCAGCAACCACTTCTTTAGTTTCATCATCATCTTGTGTTGCTGCAACTTGGTTTGTTTCTTCATTTTCTCCGTATGTTTCAGCAAGCGTTCTAAATGCATTAACAAGCCTGGTTACTGAATAATCACCATCTACAGGGAATTTCGTCTTTTTGCCTGTTTCTTGCCATTCAAAATTGCGTTTTAGAGCTCGGCGTACATCAATTGGGTAATCTTCCCAGGCACGTTTCGGCTTTGCGTCAATAATGCCTTCAAGTAATACATATTGGTTACCAAACAATAAAAGTTTTTTACCAGAAGATGACACGATTAAGTCTTTTCTTTGTACAACGAAGTCAACATCTATGCAGTCTTTGTAACGCTGATCTACCTCTGGGCTGTTAGCTGAAATTATACAGACTTTTGCGGAGTAACTAATATTTTGTGGTGTTACTTGTAACTTAGAGATGTTACCTCCAGCATTAATGACGCTAACTGCTTCGCGTTCTTCTTTGGTTAGACCATCCTTAAGCCCAGGTGCTTCACCACCTTCTTTATAAATAATTACTTGTTGCTGGTAAGGAGTGTAATCAGGTGAGTCGTTACCATTGTTTGATGTGGAACATAACTGTGTAACCTGTTCTTGGGTAAAACCCTTATCAAGATAAAACTGAATATCTTCACGCGAGCAATCTGCAAACGTAGAAGTTGAGATAAATAAGCATAAGAGTATGAAGAATGGTATGTATTTATTGGACATTTCAAATATAGGATTATTAAATTACGACTGGAGTGTAATAGATAATTTGAGTCTCTACCAATAAAGAAGGTTCATTATTGAATATATCTGTTACATACATGGGCAAAAAAATAGGCGCCCTAAGACGCCTATTTTTATATGGTTGAATATTGTTCTACGTCAATTTAGAACCACTGAACCATACCAATGCCGATTGCAGTAGCTTTGTCACCCTGAGCAACGCCAGAGCCATTGATACCAAAGTCATAAGTAGCATTGTCTTCGTTGTCTACTTCTGAGTAAACCAAGCGAAGTTCAGTGCCTGCAGGCATGGTGTAGAAAAGACCAATGTTAAATGCATGCGCATCAGTGTCATCTTCAACACATGCTGCACCACTACCACTACCACACTCATACTCATCCGCATTCATGTATGAAATACGTAGGTCCATTGGGCCAGCAAAATCAATTTTTGCAGAAGCCATCCAATGATCTACTTCTAAGTCTGCAAGAAGAGTATCGAAAGAACAATCAGCTTCCCATGATAGTTCTTCATACATTGCAGCTAAAGTAACAGAAGTAGCACCGAAAGAACCAATCCATCGTGTCGCTATACGCCATGCATCATCATCAGAGTCAGTACAAGTGCCAGCGCCTAAAGCAGCAGAAGGCTCATTTGCAAAACCTTGTAGTTGATTGTTTGACGCTGCTGTCCACTCATCATGCTTTTCATAAGTAGCTGCAAACCAAAGATTGTTGTTACCAATATCAGTGGTATAAGATACACCTGTAGACCAGATACGTGGGTCAAGGTCGCCATTGGCTTCGTCACGGTTACCCGCAGTGACTGCTAGGCGAGCGTTAAAGCCGTTCCAGTTTGGGCTCCACCAATGAAGCAAGTTTTCTTGGCGACGGCTAAATTGCGCATCATAGATTGAGAAATTTGAATAATCAAAGTCACCACCTAGAGTCGTATCATCAAAGGTTCCACCATTATAGAAGTTACTTGCTAGACCAGAAGTACCCATGATAGAAGATGATGAGTCAAGACCCGCATCATAGAAAGGGTCAACCCACTGAGCAACCATTTCGTTGAAAGGTAGTAACCAAATTGCATAACCGATTTCACCCCAAGGGCCAGAAAGGCTTAATTTAGAGTTACGGTTACACCAGCCAGTACCACCAGCAAATTGTTGGAAAGGGGTAAATTGCTCACATTGAACGTTTGCTTTTACCGCAGTTCCGCCAACAGAAACACCAGTGTCGATACTTGCAGCAAAACCAATGTTTGCAGCGTTCATATCAATGCGATCAAACTCGCGAGTGTCATTGTCTATGAAGTTATATGAATAGTTTTGCCATCCGTAGATGGTCCAGCTTGAATTAGCGTTACCACCGCCAACTCCACCTGCTGCGATCGACGCCAATGGCGTTACCGCTAGGCCAAGTGCAAGTGCTGCGCCTAATAGTTTAGTTTTCATGAAGATACTCCTCTTCTTAACTAAGATTTAAAGATAAAAGAAAAATACTCGAGTATTTTTCCTGTTGAGATTGTTCATACTTTTTTGGTAACAACCCCTATTAATTAAATAAAGTCTTTTAAACAAGAAATAAGATGTGCTTCCCTCCCTCTGTATGTATTCTCTCTATCTGTATTGAACTGCTGCATCCTTAACAACAAATCATACAAACTAAATACAACAACGTTGTATTTGTACGACAGATTGCCTCTCTATGTGACGCAAGTCAACAGAAATACGTTGTATTTTTGCAACAAAATAAGAAAAAGTTTTACTGCAAACAGGTAATTATGAGTAATTCTTGATATATGCAGTGAAATACACACAAGCCCTAATGTGCCTAAGATTGTTGTTAAATTACAACACTGCTGAGAATAGCATGTATATTGTTGAATTTATTGGATTTATTAAAAATAATACAGACAGAGATCGCGATGCCATTAATTTAATAATCAGAAAGTTTCATTGAAACTATAGTCATGTCGTAACTAATGTAATAAATGATCGATAGAAAATTATTACTCTCAGATTTGCATAAGGACTAAGCCACAGAATGATCAAGGCTTTGTCGGTATATTTTATGAACTGATCTGGTGCACTTCTTTTAACTAATTTAACTTATATATAGTAGTTACGAATTAAATAATTGAATAAGGACAATTTGGATGTCTGTTAATTTACTTGTAGCACTATTTATTTTAGTCGTGGGCGCAGCCGTGCTGATTTGGAGTAAGCACTAAAAAGCATTCACACTATATCGCCCTTAGGTAGGTAGCCTATAGCCTGGCCCGCGTAGCTAGTTATTGTCGATACTGATTATTGTTTATATTGGCCTGGCGGCACAAAAGTCAGTATTTCTTCTGGCTGGTACTCACGGTCAAAGATAAGTTCTATTGATACTTCACCGTTTTTTTCTAGTGCTTTGACTTGTTTTAGTTCAGGTAGTGCATTTGCGATATACGCACAGCTTGCTGCGGCGAGTACTTCTTCATCGTTTAACACAGCAGAAATCAAATTAGCCGCCACAAATTCTACACGTTGCTCAAGACTGGGATTTGGCACATTTTCGTTAGCAAGTATTAACCCTTGATTTAGTTTTTCTTCCATTAACACTAATGATTGTTTTTGAACCGGGCTAAGTAATTTTGCTCTATCATATTCAAGCATAGGCGTTCCATTAACTTGCACAACCAATAATGTGGAAGAAGAAGTATTGTCCATTATAAATCCGGTTAGTATTTGGTGATGAGTTTTAAGAAGTTTTTTAAAGAGCTTTCTTGAGTGCTTTTACTTGCTCAATGCGTTGATTGAATTGTGAATTATTCGGCTCAATAGAAAGAGCCTGACCATATAAAAATAATGCAATATTATAATTCTTGTTTTGAATTTGTAATTCAGCCCAATTGGCATAGTACATTTTTATTTTGCTTAGACCCTCTAGGGCTTGTTGATTTTGCGGTTCAGACCTCAAAACATCATGGTATATAGTTTGCGCTTCTTGATAGGTTCTATAGTTACGATTATTTGCATTTATGTCTGAATTTATTTGCAGCATCTTTTCATTTGCAGTGGCAAGCAAAGTTTTAATTTTGTTGGGAGGATCGCTTACCGGAAAATCTAATCGAGCGGATTTTTTATGTAGCTCTGCATTAGCAACTGATTTGTTAACAGCTGCTTCTTGTTGAGCAATAACTTGTAGATTTGTTATAGCTACGGTATTGCTTGGGTTTATACCTAATGCTTTGTTATAGAAGTTTTTAGCGCGACCAAGATCATTCTGTTGCAAATAGTAATTAGCCCAGCCTAAATATATATCATGTACATTTTTGATGCCTGCAGTAGCTTGTTTATTGTTAGGAAAGGTAGCAAGAATTTTTTGATAGGTTTCAAGCGCATTGTTACCAGTAGGTGTTGATAGTTGTTTATTTTCAATCTGAACTTTTGCTAATGCGAATAATTCAGATAATTCCGATTGTGACAATAATGCTGTTGTTTCAGCTTTAATTTCTGGACTTATTTCTTCTTTTATATCTTGTTTAACTTCTCTCTTTATTTCTGGCTTTATTTCTGCTGGGTTTATTTGCTCTGCTTCTTCGGTTGGTTTGATGCCTGTTATTTGACTTGCTATGTTGACGGGTAGGTTGCTGGGCTTATCGATAAGATTGTTCTGATCTTTTGGATTAATTATGAGTGCGCTTCCCTCACTCATCATGTCGGCTTTGCTCTCATTCTCAAGATTATTAACGGTATCTAATGCAGCTTTTTCAGATTCAGGATTTACTCCATCTGTTTTATCCATATTAATAGACATAACAGAAACTTCAGCAGCAGTCATATTTTGATCTATTGTGTCTTCAACCACCTGGCCAATACTGGTGCTGGAAATTTTAGAGGCGCTGCTAGTAGGGGAATTGGCACTATCTGTATTGAGCGTTATTTCATCGACAAGTTTTTGTTCAGCAACGATTACTTCATTTTGTTTATTTTCTGCAATGGCTGGTTTAGGCAGATTTACTTGCTTGGAATCTGGCCAGATTTGGAAAGCAATGAATACCATGAAAGCCAGTAGCAGAAATGTAATTAATCCTGTTGTAGCCGAGAAAGAATTTTTTTTGCTGCGTTTTAACTTTCCTGAAGGGACCCAATTGGTAGGCATAGCTTCATCTTCATGCTCATTCACTTTCCTATGTTGTTTGCGTTTCGCATGAGGTGGAGCACTAGCTGAAATTATTGGAATTTTGGTTTTTTGAAACGCAACCTTGCTTGTGTCTGTCTTTTTAACTGAATTTTTTGAAACTGTTTTAGTTGTTTTTTTGTCTGGCTTATTATTTGCCTTGCTAGAGGACTGGATGTCGTTGATATATTTATATACCTCATGAAAAGGAGGATAAGAGCTAGACAAAGGTATATTTTTATCTTTTGAAAACTGTTTAGCATAGCTAATAGCATGGTTTACAACTTGTGAGGTCATGCTGGTTAGTTGGTCTTTCTTAACAATTGCAGCACACCATTCAAGAATTAAATCTAATAATTGCTGATTAGATTGAACAAAATTTTCAATGGCTAGTAGCGTATTCGAGTCAAATTTAAGCTGTTTTATATTTGAAGCAATTTTGTAAGTTTTGTTCTGTATATAAGTCTGAATTTCTTCGTTGTTTAGGCAATCTATTAGGCAATGCGTAACATCCTTTGCATCTATCTGTTCAACTGCTAAAAGCTGATCTTTGAAATTTAACGGTCCTGATAAGATTAGCTGTAAATTGTTATTTTTAAGTTCTAAATTTTTAGTACTCTCAACTAGCCCACTTAAAAAACTAATCGGTAAGCAGTGGGCATCATTCAAAATGACTACTAACTTATCCCCCAAATCTGTGGACTCTAATATAAAGTCCTGCACATTATTTAGTTCGGTACTGCTGTTATTTTTAGACTTGTCCAGGAAAGGTAAATCTTTGCCTGATAGCGTAATAACACGATGCCTTGTGGCAATATCTTTATTAATTGTGTTTAGTAATGCAGTTTTACCCTGATTATTGTTACCTGTAATTAGGATTAATTTTTTATCACTTTCTAGAGCAGCATTTATGGATGCGTAAGTACTTTTAAGAATTGTTTTAGACGTAAGCGAGCCTGAAGAAGGTGCTTCGGTTTGGGTTTTATTATTTGGGAAAACAGTATTCATGTATCTGTAAAGCAGTCGGCTCTCTGATGACTAATAATATAGTACCTGACAAATTTACCAAGGAATCTGTTCAGTTATTAGCCGTGGTATTTGAACAAATCGTGTAAATCTTGCCAATTTGATAAACAAGTTGATAGAAATGTTGAGCAAATTGGCTAATACCATATATTTGTGAGGGCTTATTCAAGATATCGGCTTGATATTATTAATTGATTATCAGTCTAGTCTTGCGCCTAATTTTTATAATCTGACTTGAACAAATTTATCGATTTTGAGTAAACATGCATGAAAACTGGTCAAAATATATCTATGCGCCTACAATTCAATTCACAAAATACCGCGCCTAACTTAAGTCTAACTGCGGTCAAACCGGGTTAGCCAGGCCAAACTCGGGCCTAACCCGGGGACCTAACTCGAGCTAGAATAAAATACCTTCCAGCAAGAAAAGCTGGAATAACGGGACATAAATTTTACTAATACTAATCGTCATAAATATAAAATCTATCTTTAAGGAGTAAATGTGAGCAATAAGCAAGAGCAAGGATTTTCAACACGTGCCATTCATGCAGGTGCTGCGCCTGACCCTACAACCGGTGCACGTGGGACACCCATTCATCAATCCACAGCTTTTGTATTCAAAGATGCAGATCATGCTGCAAGGTTATTTGGTTTAGAAGAATTTGGTTTTATTTACTCGCGCCTAACCAATCCAACTACGAGTGTCCTGCAAGATAGAATAGCAAGTCTTGAAGGTGGAGTTGCAGCTGTCTGTACTGCCTCCGGGCATTCCGCACAACTACTTGCGTTATTTGCTCTAATGAATAGCGGTGATGAATTTGTGGCTTCTAATAAACTTTATGGTGGATCGATCACCCAGTTTGGCCATAGTTTTAAAAAATTTGGTTGGAAAGTTAATTTTGTTGACCCCACCGATCCTGAAAACATTCGTAAAGCGATTAATGAGAAAACCAAAGCGGTGTTTACTGAGAGTTTGGCAAATCCGGGCGGTGTAGTCTGTGATATTGAAGCCATTGCAAATATTGCTCATGAATCTGGTATACCACTAATTGTTGATAACACACTGCCATCCCCCGCATTATGTCGACCGATTGAATTTGGTGCAGATATTGTCGTGCACTCAACGACGAAGTTTATTTCTGGCCACGGCAATGCCATGGGTGGAGTCGTTGTAGATAGTGGTAATTTTGATTGGTCGCAAAATGACAAATTCCCAGGTCTGACAAAAAACTGTGAGGCATACCAAGGACTAAATTTCCATAAAACTTTTGGTAATATGGCCTATGCAGTGTTTTGTATTGCAGTAGGTTTGCGTGATTTGGGTCCTACTATGGCACCGATGAATGCATACTTATCTATCACAGGTGCTGAAACACTGCCATTGCGTATGCGAAAGCATGCTGATAATGCTCTAGAGGTGGCGAAGTGGCTACAAGGAAATTCACAAGTCACTTGGGTATCTTATGCGGGTCTTCCGGATAGTGAGTTTCATGCGTTAGCCAAAAAATATTGCCCTGATGGAGCAGGCGCAGTATTCACCTTTGGGGTAAAAGGCGGCTACGACATGGGTTTAGGAATTGTAAGTAAATGCAAGTTACTCTCGCATCTTGCAAACATTGGCGATACACGTTCATTGATTATTCATCCTGCCTCTACAACACATCGTCAACTTACTGAAAAGCAGCAAATATCAGCTGGTGCAGGACCTGATGTGGTGCGTTTATCTATCGGTTTAGAAGATGCAGCAGACATCATCGCGGATCTTGATCAGGCGATTACTGCCAGCAGCTAACTCTGTTCTAAGTACTTTCAAAATATAATTTAATGCCTGCACAAGAGATGGTCATTGTGCAGGCCATTTTGTTCCTGCTATGAAAATATAGCCAGAGATTCAATTTAATAAGTGACTGTCTTCGTTCAGAGATAAGGTGCTCAGTTTTCCGGACTAATGGCGCTTCGGTAATCATTCCAGCTTGTATAGTTTCGATTGCAATGATTATCCACTGGAGTTGGATTTTAATCGTTATATAAATTTGTGCTTTTCACTTGAGGGCATGCGAATCTATTTGCTTAGTCCGAAATTTAAACCCATTCAGTGCGTTATCTGGTTATTTTTATGAATCAATACTTAATAATTCATAGCAAGCTAATTTTTTAAATGTGCAATTCTTCACATTGTTATCGGAATGATTGAGTAGAAATTAAACGAATTAAAAATAAATCAATCAAATAGCGATGATTTATTCATTAAAACATAGAGGTATAAAAATGAGTTCACGTTTCCTAAGCAAATTAATATTAATGGTGTTTATATTTCTACCATTCAGCGCATCCGCAATTTCTGTTGGCGATACTGTGCCTTCTTTTAAAGCACGCTCTATTGATGGCAATAACAATGTTACCGTTAATGAATATCGTGGCAAAGTTGTATTAATCGATTTTTGGGCTTCGTGGTGCCCGCCATGCCTTAAATCATTCCCTTTGTATGATGAGTTACGAAGAGAAATCGGCACTACCGACTTTGAGATCCTAGCGATTAATGTTGATGAAAACACCGATGATGCTAAAAAGTTCTTATCAAAGCATCCTGTAGCTTTCCCAATTGCAAAAGACCCTAAGGGTGTTTTGCCAGGCGTATTTGGCGTCAAGGCAATGCCTACTTCTTTTTTGGTCGATAAAAATGGTGTTGTAAAATATGTACATGCTGCCTTTAAAGAGGGCGATATAGAAAAACTTAGAGTTGAAATTGAAAAGTTGATTGCAGAATAAGTATTAAGGCTTAAAATCGTTATGTTTTTATTAACTAAAACATTTGCATATATGAAATCATTTATTCGAGTTTCATTAGTAATTACATTGTGTTTATTTACATTTTCTTGTAGTTCTGTAAGTCCATGGGAAAGAGGTATTTTGGCAAAGCCTGAAATGGCTTGGGAGCCTGATCCGTTAATGGGCCAGTTACAAGAACACGTCTACTTTAGTAAAGAAGGATCTTCGGGTGGATACGGTGCTGGCGGTGGAGGTTGCGGCTGCAATTAAAGCAAACTTCTCTCTTTACTAACAAATTTAGACAATTCTTTAATGAGTAAAAAAAATAACGGCATCAGCCCAGCATTGGCTGCACTAACCACTGCAGCAATGGCATTACCAGGAATTAGCCCAACGGTCAGTGCGGCCGTTGCAGCGAATGAACCTAAACTCTCTTTGCAGTACACACGCTATGATGAAGACTCAATTCCTAGCGGTGATTCAGATCCCAATGCCGGCGATCGCGATCGTTATGAAATTGATGTTTTACAGGTTCAGTTTCTTTACCCCATAAATGATAAATGGCAAATCACCACTGGGTTTGTCTATGATGATATGAGTGGTTCCTCACCCTGGTTTGTTCGACCGGATGCAAATGGTGATCCTTTGGTAGTAATGAGTGGCGCGACCATTGATGACACACGTTACGACTACCGCGTAGGTGCACAGTACTTTGGGGAAAAGTTTACGATCTCACCTAACATCGGTTATTCAAAAGAAAAAGATTACACCGCCGTGTTTGGAGGTGTGCAAGTTGACTATGAGTTCCCGAATAAATCTACTTCAATTAGTGGTGGTGTATCGGTCTCTTTCGATGAAATAGACCCTACACAAGAAGCAGGTGTAGTGCGTGTTAACAATGAAGATAAAGAAAATTACACGTTCTTTGGTACCATCAATCAAGTCATCAATAAGCATACTATTATTCAATCTACATTGGGCGTATCTATATTTGATGGTTTTTTGTCAGACCCATATAAGCAAGTATTTCTTCCAACTGGAAACTTGCCAGACAGTCGCCCAGATGAGAGAACGCAATATACTTGGTCAACTCGTTTGCGCAGGTATTCAGAATTATTTGCAGCGGCTTTCCATGTGGATTATCGTTTTTATTATGATGACTGGAATGTACGTTCGCATACTCTAGATCTTGGCTTACATAAGGTAACGGAGAGTGGTTGGGCGTTTGATACCTCGATTCGTTATTACAGCCAAACACAGGCTGATTTTTATGAGCCGTTCTATACGCAGGCACGCGCAGATGGTGAATATTCAAGTGATTATCGTTTATCACCATATGGATCGATTGCATTTCGACTAGGCTTATCCGAAACGATTGGTGATTGGACGGTCAAGCTGGGAGTGGAACGATATCTTAGTGATAAGTCCTATTCAATACAAAGTGTAGATGTGGAAAACCCAGCTTTGCTTGATTACACTCAATTTACATTTGGCATGGATTATAGTTTTTAATTTTCCTGTTGTTGCAGAAAATTTAGTAAACTTTACTTTCTATTGATTACCGGAGTTTCTTGTTTGGAACTCTTCACTTTCCCTTTTAAAGCTATGGGTTCGCCCTGCGAATTACGACTCTATGCAGAAAAAGAAACCTCTGCAGAGCGGGTTGCGAAAGAAGCTATTGCAGAAGTGCTTCGTTTGGAAAAAAAATATTCCCGTTATCTTGAGGACAGCATTACTTCAAAAATCAATAACAGTGCTGGAAGTAACAGCGGTATTGAAGTGGATAATGAAACTGCGTTACTACTTAATTATGCACAAGTAGGTTATCAGCAGAGTTCGGGTTTGTTTGATATTACATCTGGAATTTTGCGTAAAGCATGGGATTTTCGAGCTAATAAAATACCCGCTCAAAAAGAAATAGATTGTTTATTACCTTTAATTGGTTGGAACAAATTACATTGGAGCCCCCCAATATTATGTTTACCATTAGCAGGTATGGAACTGGATTTCGGTGGCTATGTAAAAGAATATGCAGCAGATGTTGCAGCAAATTTTTGCCGTGATGCTGGTATAAAAGGAGGACTTGTAAATCTTGGCGGTGATATTGCTATTATCGGCCCACACTCTGATGGTAAACCTTGGAAAGTAGGCATTCGTCATCCACGTAATCCTAGTATGCCAATGTCATTTGTGATGTTATCGAAAGGTGGATTGGCAAGCAGTGGTGACTATGAACGTTTCATGGTGGTGAATGGTGTCCGTTATGCACATATTTTAAATCCACATACCGGATGGCCCGTAAATAGTTTAGCCAGCACTACTGTGGTTGCTGAACAATGTGTAGTGGCAGGAACTTCTTCAACCATTGCAATGCTTAAAGGTGAACAGTGTGGTTCTGCCTGGTTAGATGAACTCGGTCTGCCTTACTTATGTATGAATCAAAATGAAGAAATTTCAGGAACACTGAAACGAGTGAATGAACTCAAGAATTAATTTAATCGAAAAATTTGTATAAGGTGCGGTTAAAACTTAAACAACTAATTAAGCGCGCGACTAATTCATAATGTGAAGAGCATCACACTTTCGCGTTAAAACTCTGTAAAAACATAATAATACAACCGTTTGTTCATGCTTTTCTACCACTTATCGATAAAAAGAGTTACTATTTCTTTGCCACATTGTTCCAACTCCAGTGGCAAACTTGAAAGCCTTGTGGATGGATCCACGGGGCTTTCTTATATCTAGGCTTTAGACCTGGGTTTATCAAATCTTATGTGCAACTTTTTCAGGTTCTACACAGTTAAAAATTTCTCAATTTGTTCTGCATTTTGTGCTGCATCTTTTTCGCCAAGTTCGATTAATCGATTTAAATAATCTGGCTGAAACATCAATAAAGAAAGTGAGTCCGGACTTTTGGTATCTTTGGTACCAAAGCCACGTGTGAAATATCGAAATGGCTGCGGTAGCTTTACCTCATATTGGCCGGCTAGCTTTCCTAAATCTTCGCTAGGTCGAAGAATTAATAACTCAACTTTATTCAATTCTTTGCGTGTTTGTTCATTTACCTGATCATAGAGCATATTGATGCGACTCATGTTTGCAGCATCATAATCAAGTAAATCTAAAAATATGGAATCGAGTAAAATACCAATGATTTGTGCTACCGGTGCAAATTCTCCTATCATAGTCTCATCAGGAACAACTTCACCACCACGATAACGCGTGGAAATAGCCAATATTTTTTTTGCACCTAAATGCATGGTGGGTGATAGCGGTGCAATAGAACGTATACCTCCGTCACCATGCCAGCCATCATCCAGTTTGATAGCAGGAAAAATCAAAGGCAATGCGGTGGATGCCATGACATGCTCAATGGTAATTTCAGCGCTTTCACTTCGTCTTCTTGGTCTTTGCCAGTGGTTTTGCACATTTCCTTGTACCCATGTGATGGATTTTCCCGTTCCATAGTTCGTGCTTGAGATACCTAATACTTGCAAAAGACCGTTATCAATGTTTTCTTGAATACCATAAATTCTATCGCTAGCTTTAGAGGCTAATTTTTTTTCTAAAAAATGTCGTAGTGGATCACTATCTAGCAAACCACGTTTTCGTGGTCCCATGTGGCTACCGCCAAGAATAAAACTCAAACCCCAACGGAAAAAATTTAAAAAGAAAAATCCACTATCGGTATGAAATACTTTATCCGTTGTGAGCTCCTGCCATAGTTCTGTTAACTGTTCAACAGCCTCACAAAATGTTCCTTGATAAGCAGCAAGGTGCGCAGCATTGACTGCACCAGCTGAAATACCCGTGATGATTGGAGGCCGGAATTCATCATGTCTATTACAAATGTGACGTAACACACCGACTTGATAGGCAGCTCGAGCACCTCCTCCGGTCATTGCTAAGCCAAGTCCTGTATTAATTGAAGATGACATATTTTTTGACGGTCAAAGTAAGTATATAAAGTTGTTCAGGGACTATTGAATATAGAGTAGAGTATTATTTCTTACTTTAGATGAAAGGTTTTTGGTACTAATGCTTTCAAAAATACTTAATATTGTCGGTATCTTATCGTCATGAATTAGTATTGCCTAGTATTCAAGGTAACCAGCGTAATGATCTACAACACAAATGGCCAGATGAACGATATTGACCCGCAAGAAACACGAGAATGGATAGATTCTTTACGTGCAATCATTGAGCATGATGGAGAGGATCGTGCGCACTTCATCATAGAACAACTCATAACTGACGCTCGATTGGCAGGCGTAAATCTGCCATTTAGAAATACTACTGCATACGTTAATACAATTCCTGTCGACGAAGAAGAGCGATTACCGGGTGATCCAAGAATGGAGCATAGAGTGCGTTCCTTAGAGCGTTGGAATGCCTTAGCCACTGTAATTAGAGCTAATAAAAAATTTCCCGAACTTGGTGGGCATATCTCTACTTATGCTTCTTCCGCAACACTAATGAGTATTGGTTTCAATCATTTCTTTCGTCCGGCAAGAAAAGATTTTGCCGGGGATTGTGTTTATTTTCAGGGACATGCTGCACCAGGTGTTTATGCACGAGCCTTTTTGGAAGGTCGTTTAAGTGAAGAACAATTACAAAATTACCGTCGCGAAGTTGAAGGCAAAGGATTGTCTTCCTATCCTCACCCATGGTTGATGAAAGACTTTTGGCAATTTCCAACGGTATCGATGGGTTTGTCTGGAATTATGGGGATCTATCAAGCACGTTTCATGGAGTATCTGCATGATCGCGGCATCATCGATAAAAGTAATCGCAAAGTATGGGTGTTTACTGGTGATGGTGAAATGGACGAGCCTGAATCACTGGGCGCCATATCTTTGGCAGCCCGCGAAGATTTAGATAATTTAATTTTTGTAATAAATTGTAACTTGCAGCGTTTGGATGGGCCGGTGCGAGGTAATGGAAAAATAATTCAAGAATTAGAAGGCGTGTTTCGTGGTGCAGGTTGGAATGTTATTAAGGTGGTGTGGGGTGAGAATTGGGATCCTCTGCTGGCTAAAGATAAAGACGGTTTTTTGCGTAAGCGTATGGAAGAAGCATTGGATGGCGATTACCAAAATTATCGTGCTAAAGGTGGCAAGTATGTACGTGAACATTTTTTTGGTAAATACCCAGAGCTGGAAAGAATAATTGAAAACATGACCGACGATGATATCTGGCGATTAAATCGTGGTGGCCATGACCAACAAAAAGTCTATGCAGCCTATGCCGCAGCAGTGAAACATACGGGGCAACCGACTGTGATTTTAGCCAAGACTGTTAAAGGTTATGGGCTAGGCAAAAGTGGTGAGAGCATGAACATTGCCCACCAGTTAAAGAAGCCGACTAAAGATTCTCTTCAAGCATTTCGTGATCGATATCGTATTCCAATTAGTGATGAAGAGTTGGAAGAAGTGCCTTTCTATAAGCCACCAGCCGATAGCCCTGAAATGTTATATATGAAGCAGTTACGTGAAAAATTGCAAGGCGAATTGCCAAAACGTAATCAAAGTGAGATTAATTTAGAAATTCCATCGATCGAAGTCTTTAAAGATGTAATTTCAGGAAGTGACGGCAGAGAGAATTCTACCACTATGTCGTTCGTAAGGATCTTGATTGCGTTAACGCGGGATAAAGCGATTGCAAAATATGTGGTTCCAATCGTGCCAGATGAAGCGCGCACGTTTGGTATGGAAGGACTGTTTCGAAGTTTGGGAATCTATGCGCATAAAGGTCAGCTATATGACCCGGTAGATGCAGACCAAGTGATGTATTACCGTGAAGATCAAGCCGGACAAATTTTGGAAGAAGGCATCAATGAAGCGGGTGCCATGTCCTCATGGATTGCTGCAGCAACCTCCTATAGTAATCACGATATTCCTATGATTCCGTTTTATATTTATTACTCTATGTTTGGTTTCCAGCGTATTGGGGACTTGGCTTGGGCAGCTGGAGACAGTCGTGCACGTGGGTTCTTAATTGGAGGTACCGCCGGCAGAACGACCTTAGCGGGTGAAGGTCTGCAACACCAGGATGGCCACAGTCATTTACTAGCCTCAACCATTCCAAATTGCCGTGCCTATGACCCAACATATGCATATG
Source organism: uncultured Thiotrichales bacterium (assembly GCA_964486815.1). Classification (GTDB taxonomy): domain Bacteria; phylum Pseudomonadota; class Gammaproteobacteria; order UBA4575; family UBA4575; genus JABDMD01. The sequence goes on along the minus strand of CAZAOO010000011.1, from coordinate 6,097 downwards.
AGCTTGCAGTAATTGTTCATCATGGGCTGCAAACCATGTTTGTGAATAAGGAAGATTACTACTACTACATAACTGTCATGAATGAGAACTACGCACAACCTGCTATGCCTGAAGGTTGTGAAGAGGGAATCATTAGTGGTATGTATAGTTTGCAAACTACTCCAGCGAAAGCTCACCACGTTCAACTTCTGGGCAGTGGAGCAATTTTACGTGAAGTGATTGTTGCAGCTGAATTATTAGAGAAAGACTTTTCTATAACCTCAGACATATGGAGTGTTACCAGTTTCAATCGCTTGCGTCGCGATGGCATGGAAGTGCAACGTTGGAATATGTTGCATCCCGATGCAGAACAAAAAATGTCTTATGTTGAAAAATGCCTGAATGATAAAAAAGGGCCAGTGATTGCTGCTTCGGATTATATGAAAATATATGCAGATCAAATTCGTCCATATATAAAATCAAACTATGTGGTATTAGGTACAGATGGATTCGGGCGCAGCGATACGCGAAAGCAGCTACGCTATCATTTTGAAGTTAACGCGCATTACATCGTGATTGCAGCTCTGCATAGTTTGATTGAAGAAGGCGCGTTTGAAAAATCAATCTTAACCACAGCGATGCAAAAATATGGCATCGATCCCGATAAAGCTGATCCAGCGATATCTTAATATTTAACTAGAGTGTGTTTTGAGCGATATAAAAAACATTGTGATTACTGATATTGCAGAATTTGATTCTGTTGATGTGGTTGAGATATTAGTAAAAGCGGGTGATGAGGTGGCTATTGATCAGCCATTGATTACAATCGAGAGCGAAAAAGCCATGATGGATTATCCTTCGCCACTTGCGGGTGTAGTCGAACAAGTAATTGTCAAGGATGGCGGAAAAATTAAAGAAGGTGATACTTTAATTACCCTCAAGGTAGCTTCATCACAAAACTCTCTACAAGACTCGAATATTTCTAAACAACAAGCTGCTGCTGAGTCACAAAAAGATAATAATGCCAATCTTAATCCATCAATAAATAATCAACCTACAGGCAAAGCTAGAGAAGTAAGTGAAGAAGTTAAAACCATTTCAATTACGGATATTGCGGAATTTGATTCTGTTGATGTGGTAGAAGTATTGGTTAAAAAAGGTGATGAGGTGGAAGTCAATCAACCTCTAGTCACGATTGAAAGCGAAAAAGCCATGATGGATTATCCCTCGCCACATGCAGGTATAGTGCAAGAGGTTATCGTTCAGGATGGCGGCAAAATTAAAGAGGGTGATGCATTGATTTCCCTCAAGGTTGTTACAGATAGCGTGGCATCACAAACAGAAAACTTATCCAATTCATCTCATGAAAGTAGCGAACATGCAGAACAATCTGTAGCTAATCAATCTTCAATTAATCAAGCCTCAGATAAGACAACCGTTACAAGTAGTGTTAGTAGCCAAGTATCAGGTCAGGCCTCGGGTCATGTATCAGGCCAGGCCTCCGACCAGGCTTCTTCGGATAAGGCTTCGGGCCAAGTTTCAGGTACTACAGCCTATGCCAGCCCTGCTAGCAATAAATATGCGCGTGAGTTGGGTGTAAATTTAGACAACGTGCAGGGAAGCGGGCGAAATCGAAGGATCATCAAAGAGGATATTCAACAACACGTACGCGAAGGGCTGCAAAGTACTCGCATAGCGGGTGCAAAACCTGCAAAAGCATTGGATTTTTCAAAATATGGAGAGTCTACTGCAAAAGAATTAACTAAAATTCAGAAGTTAACAGCGAATAATATGCTGAATGCATGGCAAAGCATTCCTCATGTTACGCATTTTGATCAGGCAGATGTCACACAGTTAGAATTGCATCGCAAGCAATTAGCTAATGAATTAGCAGATAAGAAAATCAAGCTCACACCACTTGTGTTTGTTGCTAAAGCACTGGTTGCAGCCTTAAAGAAATTTCCACAATTCAACTCTTCGCTTGATAGCGTGTCTGAAACGCTTATCTATAAAGATTTTTTCCATCTTGGTATAGCCGTGGATACCGAATATGGTTTATTTGTACCAGTATTACGTGATGTGAATAAGAAATCTATTGAGCAACTTGCTGTAGAGCTGATAGAGATCAGTAACCTGGCAAAACAAAGAAAACTTACTCCAAAGCATATGGGTGGAGCGAGCATGACGATCTCCAGTTTAGGAAATTTAGGTGGCAAATATTTCACACCAATTATTAATCCACCTGAAGTCGCTATTTTAGGATTATCCAAAATGATGGTGAAAGATGAAATCCTTGCTTCTAGAATAGAGCAACATAAGCTATTGCCCTTGTCATTGTCTTATGACCACCGTGTAATTAATGGTGCCGATGCAGCAAGATTTTGTACATACTTAAAATCAGTATTAGAGGATATCTGGAAACTTATTTTATAAATTATTCTCTAAACTTGCAGTATATGAAAATTGGAATACCAAAAGAAATAAAAGAAGACGAATACCGTGTCGCACTTCTTCCTGTAGGCGTACATTTGCTTATTGAAGATGGCCATGAGGTAATGATTGAAACACAAGCGGGGATAAGTAGTGGCTACGCGGATAGAGAATATCTAGATGCTGGAGCAAAGATTATAGATTCAGCTAGTGCCATTATTCGCGAAGCTGAGCTTATTGTAAAAGTTAAAGAGCCGCAGATTTCAGAGATAGAAAAATACACTGCTTCACAAATAGTATTTGGGTATTTCCACTTTGCGAGTTCAGAGCAACTAACTAAAGCATGTTTACAAAAGAATATTACTGCATTAGCTTATGAGACGCTGAGTGATGACCACAATCAGTTGCCATTGTTAAAACCCATGAGCGAAGTAGCCGGTAAAATGTCGATTCAAGCGGGTGCAAAATGTCTTGAAAATCCTATGCAAGGAAGAGGAGTATTGCTTGGTGGCGTAGCGGGTGTTGCACCGGCTAATGTGCTGATACTTGGAGCAGGTGTTGTGGGTACGAACGCCGCAAGAATTGCTGCGGGCATGGGTGCAAATGTCATTATTATGGATATTGATATTGAAAAGCTTCATTATATCGATGATATCTTGCCAGATAGTGTAACTACAGTTTATTCAGATCCTCACGCGATTGAACAGTGGGCACTCAAATCTGATTTAATCATAGGAGCATTACTCATACCTGGCGCACGTGCACCTAGATTGATTAGTCGAGACCTACTTAAAAAAATGCAACCAGGAACCGTGCTGGTGGATGTGGCGATTGATCAAGGTGGTTGTTTTGAAACCAGCAAGCCGACAACGCATCATGATCCTGTATATGTAATTGACGGGGTTGTACATTATTGTGTGACTAATATTCCAGGAGCTGTATCGCGCACAAGCAGTCAGGCATTATGTAACGCAACACTGCCCTATATTCGCAAACTATGTAATTTAGGTCTAGAAGCTTTTCTGAATGAGAGCAAAGGTATGCATAACGCCCTTAATATTCATCAAGGAGAAATAAAACATCTTGCTGTTGCAGATGCTTTTCCAGATTTGCCAAATAGTTTTTAGGGTCTAATCAACGCCAATCTGAATCTACCAGCCTGAATCTACAAGAGTCAGAATTTACCAGTTAAATAAAAAAGCCAGCTTCTGCTGGCTTTTTTAATAATCTAATTACTTAAATAATTTTTTCTTTCTTGTTGCACTTAGTCCTAATAGACCAAGACTCATTAGTGCAAGTGATGTTGGTTCAGGAACTTCTGCTGTCACACAACCGAGATCGTTAGTTCCACAGTCACCATCATTATGTGTGTCATACCAGTATGCAGACTTAGGATTAAATTTTTTGATTTTGCCGTTCTTTTTAAATTTTGAATCTAAATCCCAAATAGGGTGGAACCAAATGCCAATGTTGTCAGCAAACTGTGTACCGTCCCAATCAGCTCCAAAGTTCATAGCATTCATAGAAGTTGCATCAAGACTGAATCCAAATACATCTGTGCCATTTCCGTAGGTGGCTGCAGAGTAGTCACCAATAAAAGGATTACTGGTCCAAGCATTCGGGCCGTTTTGTCCGTTATAAACGTAAGCAGATAAATTGCCAGTACCATAGTCACCATAGTACATGGTGTACTCATTCACATTAGACTTAGGGTTTTCACCATCGCTGATAACTAACCAAAAACCTTCTGGTCCCGCAGCTGCTCCTGCTGCATTGTAATCAACCTGCCAGGAAAACAAGTTGTTCACATTATTATAAGATGCAGAAATCGAATCATACCCGTAGCCTTTGGGATTGACACTAGGGTTGCTGAATATGCCAGCTGAATTTGAGTTATAGGTGTATACCGTTGCGTTTGCTGTGGCAGCAAAAACACAACCAGTAAGAATTAAAGATACGATACTGAACGCTTTCATTTGTTGATTTCCTTCCAAAGAAAAATAAAAAATACAGCTATTTTATGCCAACTACCTTTATAAATTGGTGCGGCTGTATATAAATACTACTGAAAGCAAATACTAATGAATAAGGGCTTCATTTGGCTTGCACTAGCTCACATAAAGCCCTTTAGTTCATGGGTTTATACGCGTTTTGTACACTCCGTCATATTTTTTGCGAGACGATAATGATGTTTTAAACTATTACTTTTCACTTGGATGTACAAACGAATCTGTCCAAGGGGACAGCTGTAGGAATTCGCGAAATTCCGCACGATCAATCAAACCATTAGAATCTTCATCAAATCGATCAAAAACATCTTTTTCTGCCAGGTTATAAACATTTTTCGCTTCATCCCGATCTAAGCGTTCATTACGATCAAGATCTGATCCAAAAAATAGACCATCTTCAAAGCCACGACCGCCACCAATTCCGAAAACATTGGTTAATGGCATGAGTAAAATAAAAGCTGCTAAAAGGTACTTCATTTTTCTTACTCCAATTCTTTGTTTATAACTAGTAGACCATAATTATTTAATAGCTATTACAATTCTTATATTAAGAATATTTAATTTTTGTAGAATTCCTTATCGGTCAGATAAAAAGTATTTATTATGTAATTGAGGTTTATTTTTTGTCCCTAAGTAAATTTAACGTTATGTTTCTAGTGAACTCTAGAAATTATGAAATGATTGTAGCAAAGCGGTTGGGTCCACTCACCTCAGTAAACTAGAAGTTTGGCGTGAATTTGGCCCACCTGCTAAACCCTATTTATTTGGTTACTTAGGAAATATTAGTTCCAACCAATCGAAGGGCTATGCCAAATTGAAGTGCCCTATATGTCTTGGTTGTTTTAAGTTCTAACCTTAATTCAAGAAAAAATTAGTAAGAATGGAATCTATAAGAGGGTGGCTACTAGTAAACCTGCATTTAATTTGATTTTGGTGGGGGTATCAGGCGATGCATCGAACCTAATTTATGAGATTTTAAAAGAGTGGCGAGGTTTGTTGAAAGAATCATAAATCTAACTGTTGAAATTTAACTTTTACAAGCCATCACTATGAAAAACTTTTAATTCTAGGTTGAAGTTTTTTATCTTCTCTTTGCATTCAGCTAAATCTAATAGGAAACTTGTATTTTGTATAATATAATTTACAAACATTTCATTAATATATAAATTCATTATGATGTCCATCTTTTTCAGTACACTTCAGTCTGACCCGATCTCTACTTTCTTCGATGCGTGGAAACTTGAATCAGCAGGCGCACGACTTGAAAAAATTACCAGCGTAGTAGCCGCTAACATACAGTACGATGATCCCCGCACATCGCAGACTATAAAAGGCATTGACGCACTAAGTGAATATGTTGGTATGTTCAGTGCAAATGCACCTGGCTGGTCAGCTAATGTTGTTGCACGCGATACAACTGTTGGAATGACTCGCGCTACAGTCGCCTTCAGTGGATTGGGCCCTGATGGTAATGAAATGGTTCAGCACGGACAGTACTTTGTGGAAAGAGGGGGCGAAAAGATTTCACGCATGGTGGGCTTTGTTGGCATTAGTGCTGAGGAATAACAGTGTTTTTTATATTCGTTACGACATAGCTCTTACTACGTAAATGTCAGCTAATGACTGCTGTCTCAAGTGATCGCTGCAACACACTGGTTAAATTTTTCAGCCGGGGTTTC
>CAZAOO010000010.1:29324-99132 GCA_964486815.1 uncultured Thiotrichales bacterium | reverse complement strand
GAAAGCAAAATGCCTGAAGCAATTAAAATCAATCGAGTCTGACCCTATTGATTCTTAAAGTGTTCATCTCAGATCAAGCCAACGGTTACATCATTGTCGATGCGGTTAAATTAGTGCCTACCCAAGATTTAAGCACTTTTACGTGGAACGTAGTTCCGGTTGGAACTTATAACTACGATGTCTATGCAAAGTGGACTCAAGATATAGCTCATGCATCCGATGCAACGTACACGATTAACCATACTACTGGACATGACGTTGTCACGGTGGATCAACAAACTAACGGCACGGGTAGGAATTTATTGGGGACGTATACTCTAAACCAAAATAGTTCGGTGACTTTGGGTACGGGATCATCAGGAGATGTTATTGCTGATGCTATTATATTTGTGGCCACCAATACGGCAGGACAAGGAGTTTTTTACACACACACTAATCATTTAGACACCCCACAAGTCATTACCGATGGTAATAAAGCTGTCGTATGGAGTGCGGATTACGAACCGTTTGGTGAGACAAATATTACCGTTAACACCCTCACGAATAATCTACGTTTCCCGGGTCAGTACTTTGATGCAGAATCGAACCTGCATTACAACTACTTTAGAGATTACAACCCAAATGATGGGCGCTATATGCAGAGTGATCCGATTGGATTAAGAGGTGGAATTAATACTTATTCATATGCGCAAATCAATGGGGTCAGACACGATTGATTTGGCAACCTAGAGTGAGTTTTCTAGACTTTCCACATGAACTCCCCCACCTGCTTAGTTTAAATCATTATGGCCCGCCTGCCACGATATTCTTTACGAGGAGTATGGTAAGTTATATGTTTCAAGGTGTGAAGCTAAGTTTAACCGACAAAACGATGACAGAATGCCGAAATTAACAAAATCAATCGTGTCTAAGCCAGCCTGGGTTTTCCGGACACTTCAAAAGAGGTTTAATATCAACCCATAGTTAAGAAGTGTTTTATGCCACTCCATGAAGCCATTGTTGACTCGATTGTTTGGTATCCATGCTATAAGACTCATTTCACTTTAAATGGCTCGCTCGAAGTTGCTTGTTTCCGTTTTAAGCGGCTGCCTTTCTGGCTTCTTAGCTGCTAAAATAACGATGTTTTCAATGAAAGAAATAAGATCAATGCATACTTATACCGCTGTTGTGGAGCGCTGTTCGAATACCGGTCTCTATGTGGGATTTATTCCTGGCTTTGCAGGAGCACATAGCCAAGGTGAAACTATGGATGAACTTCAAAAGAATCTAAAAGAAGTCATCGGGATGTTACTAGAAGATGGCGAACCTGTGCTTGAGGCAGAGTTTATCGGAACACAAACGGTAGTGGTGTAAGTGGCACCCAAGCTACCCGTTTTAAAACCACGAGAAGTCACCAAAATCCTCAAAGCGTTAGGATTTGAAGAAGTCCGTCAACGTGGTTCACATAAACAATATCGCCATGCAGATGGTCGTTGTACAACCGTTCCCTATCATCCTGGTCGTGACTTATCTCCCATCTTATTAAGACAAATTGCTAAAGACATCAACATTACTATTGAACAGTTTTTAGAACAAAGATAAATGCAGTCGTACAATCAATGGGGTCAGACACGATTGATTTGGCAACCTAGAGTGAGTTTTCTAGACTTTCCACATGTACTCCCCACCTGCTTAGTTTAAATCATTATGGTCCGCCTGCCACGATATTCTTTACGGGGAGTATGGTTAGTTATATGTTTCAATATGTTTCAATATGTTTCAATATGTTTCAAGGTGTGAAGCTAAGTTTAACCGACAAAACGATGACAGAATGCCGAAATTAACAAAATCAATCGTGTCTGACCCCATTGATTGTTCAGTTACCATTGATTGTTCATTTGGGGATGAGCTCGCCTTCATGTTGACTGTCGTCAGGACATAACATAACCATCTCAACAGGTTCGGGCTGAGTAATAATCGGTTCTATTACTTTGTTATTCTCCGAAGCAAAACAAATACTTGTTAGGCATGTTAAGCAAAGCGCGCTAAATAATTTCATAACGCGTCTGTTGATATTCATGAATCAAAAGGCAGATATTTTTTATATATCGCCTGGAAAACTTTTTGCGAAAGATTGGTTTCGGTGAGTTCCAAACCATCCGTTCTACGATCGCAACTCATGCGCCTATCTTTGGCAACAATAATTCCTCTGCTATCACGCAAAGGGAAAGTTACGTTTAGGTTAGCAATTCTTCGATCCTCTCCAGATCGTCGATGGGTACGAGTATTCACGTTCTTACATCCTTGTAATTGAACTTTTGCTACTTTATCAAGGCTTTTATTTGATAATGCAGATATTCATACCGCTCAGGTTTTAAAATAGACCGTCTATACCAACATTGAACAATATTGTTGAATGAAGGCTCATCCAATTCTGGCCAGTAATAAAAGTTCGAGTATTTAGTAAAGGGAAATAACGCGATCATTCACAAAGGTATACCGTGGTTGTTTATACCAACCATAGAGAAGGGACTTGCGTGGTTCTTTATGTACTTTGGTATCATAAATTTTAAGCTCACCCGTTACAGGGTTCATCCAGAAGTCTATGTCATATAATTTTTTAGGTTCTCCTACGACATGGAAATCGGTGCATGCAAAATAGGTGCTGTTATTAATTTTCCGCACCGGGTCGTGAATTTTGACAAATCGCAATGCCAGCATTTCGCCCGTTTTATCGTCACGTAAATGAAAAATGCCATCGACATCGGCTTTAGCTGCAATGTGCTTCAGCATGGCTTCTTTAATATCTTCTACGTAATACTTGCGAGGTGATTTATCCGAACTTGGGTGTACATCATGGTTTTTAACTGAGGTATCAGCAAACGCGCTGCCCCCGAGGGTTATTGATAATCCAATAATTAAACTAGTAGTTAGTATGACTAAACTTTTCATCTTTTTATTCTCATATAAATACATTCGGGGGCATGCGTGTCGAGTGTTACTTATCTTTCTTCAGCTTCGTCACCTGCATGTTCTTTCATCTCGGCTTCATCACCTGCATGTTCTTTCATCTCGGCTTCATCACCTGCATGTTCTTTCATCTCGGCTTCGTCACCTGCATGTTCTTTCATCTCGGCCGCTTCGCCACCGTGCTCTTTCTTATCAGCTGCTTTACCACCATGTTCACCGGCATTAACCATCATTAAAGGTGTTATCAATAGTGTTAGTGTTGCTAATATTTTTAATATTTTCATCATACATACTCCTGGTTGTTTGCCTAAAAGGCGTTTATTAATTATTTGCAAAGCAATTTATATGCGCGAGTGAACTACTTTTCTTCAGCAGCCTCACCGCCATGTTCTTTTTTCTCGGCTTCATCACCTGCGTGTTCTTTAGTTTCGGCAGCATCACCTGCATGTTCTTTCTCGGCCTCATCTCCTGCGTGTTCGTGATTACCACTACTGCACGCAACAATTAGATACAGGGTAAGTAACAGAGTGGCTAGTAATTTTAATATGTTCATCATTCAACTCCTGGTTAGTTCGTTCATCTACATTTTTAGTTATAAATAACCCTAGTGTTCTAACTGGGTTCTCTAGCATCAGGTACTGCCTTGGCAGTGCGTCCAGAGTCTAAGTCTAGGTTGCGATTCCGAAATGGCTCTAACAACCAGGCAATGGGTGAGAAAGCTAATTCTCGGGATTCGGGCAGTCCTAATGCATCTTCGGCGTGTGTGGTTGCGCCATCTTTATCGAGTTGTGAATAAGTACCAAATATCCGATCCCAAATACTAAAAATAGTTGAGAAATTAGCGTCGCCATAGCGTCGGTCTACAGCATGATGGGAAGTGTGAAAACGTGGTGTAACGATAATCCATGCAAGCCAACGTTCTATCCAGTCTGGAAAATCCATATTGCTGTGATGGAATTGCGCACATAAACTGATAAGTGCTTCAAAGAGGAACCAAGCCACAACAGTAGGTCCCCATATTACCACCCAGAGGGCTTTCATGAAGGAAGATACGAGTAGTTCGGTGGGATGAAACCGCAGTGCTGTAGTGACATCCATTTCTGTATCGGAGTGGTGTGCCTTATGAAAACGCCATAGAGTCGTTACGCGATGATTTGCGCGATGCCAAATGTAATCGAAAAAATCGAGTACCACGATTGACAATATAATTTCGGTCCAACCAATGAAGCCGAACCAACGCGACAAGCCCCAGCCTTCTTCTTCGACATAAACCACCCAAAGAAGGAAAGGCACATAAGCAAGAATGCGAATGGTTACGGTGTTTAATACAGCTACCCCAGCATGAAAGGACATACGTTTGAAACGCGAGTTGCGCCAGGGTCGTGCAGGGAAAAAAGTTTCAACAGCAAGGAACAGTAGCAGTCCCGCGACAAAAACAATCAGTTTTCCGGTATCTAGGTTGATATCCATATAAATACTATAGGCTAAGTTCTCTTTTGCTTAGTTATTTAATATTAGACGCAAATGCTAAGTATAGTGCACGCCGTTATCAACAGGCCGGAAAAGTCTAGTTTAGCTTACAGCTGAATGACCACAAAATTATTGTGGCTGATGGGTATGTTGTCTAGTAAAGCCTGACTAGTAATTCCTAACGGGTAAAGCTTACTAGATTTTAAACCGCAGTTATTGCTTAGAACCTGTTAAGGATTTAAAGCTATAGTGCTAGTTTGTTTGAAGTTTTCTACATGTGATGAAAACTTTCCAGCATCCATAAAGCCGACGACACGGTAGTTACGAAGTTCATTGCCGGCATGACCATAAAATAAAATTGCAGGTGGGCCGAATAAACCTAGTTCTTTCAATAGTGCTTTATCTAGCTTGTCATTTTTTGTGACATCGGCTTGCAGCATGACAAAATTATTCAAAGACTTTTGCACTTCACCATTACTGAAAGTGAAGGCTTCCATTTCTTTACAAGATATACACCAATCTGCATAAAAATCTAACATTACTGGGCGGCCTTCTTTGGCAGCTTGAGCAAGTGCTACTTGTAATCCATCAACGCCTTTTATTTGTTGAAACGGCAACGCATGTTTAGAACTAGATGCTGTATGCGTGTCATTACCATTGCTGGCAACTTGCTGAGTACTAGCGATACCTTGAAGTGGTTGCAATAAACTATTACTACCGCCCGCGGCACCAATGACTAGGATGCCACCATATACCAGTGAAATGAGTCCCAGACCCTTCCATAATTTAGACCAGCCCGTTGCACCTTCTTTTATAGCATCCAGAGCGCCAAGATAGATGGCTGAAACAATTAATAACGCACCCGCAAGAAGTAATATAATTGGAGCAGGTAAAAATCTCTCTAGCATCCATATGGCTAAGCCAAGTAGTAATACACCAAACACGGCTTTCACCGCATCCATCCAGGCTCCGGCCTTTGGTAAGAATTTTCCTGCTGAGGTTCCAATTGCAAGTAACGGTGCACCCATGCCCATACTTAGCGAGAATAATGCAATACCACCTACCCAAGCATTACCGGTTTCGGCAATATAAATAAGTGCACCAATCAAAGGTGCAGTTACACATGGGCCAACAATAAGTGCAGAAAGTAAACCCATAATGCCAGCACCAATATAAGAGCCTTGTTTAGCACCAGAACTGAGGTTGTTTAATTTGTTTTGAATGCCGCTAGGCATTTGCAATTCGTAAAAGCCAAACATAGCTAAAGAAAGTAGTACGAATATGCCCGCGAATACACTTAGTACCCATGGATTTTGGAACCAGATTTGAATGTTTTCGCCTGATAAGCCAACGATTACTCCTGCGACCGTATAGGTAACCGCCATTGCTAATACATACACCAGCGATAATGAAAATGCTTTTGAAGTGGATATGTTATCGCCCTGACCAACTATAATGCTGGACAGAATTGGAATCATAGGAAACACACACGGCGTAAACGCGAGTAACAATCCGAGACCAAAAAAGAATAAGATTGTAAATAACATTTTTCCTGAAGCCAGGGTGCCAGCAATCTTATCTTGCTCAGAGGTAAATTCAGCACCCGAACCACCCGAAGACGTGTTTGCGTTGACACCACCTGTAGTGCTAGCAGCTGCAATACCACCGCTAGAAGAATCTAAATTAACCGAAATCGTTTTAGTGATTGGTGGATAACACAGACCGGCTTTTGCGCAGCCTTGATATTTAAAAACCAAATCTACTGCTTTGGTATTGGCTGCTAAATTAGTAATCGGTATTTCGGCATTAAATTCATGATCAATACTTACAATCAGACCAAAGAACTCGTCTTCTTTTTCTTTGCCTTTCGGTAACGGCAGTTCGCCTAAGCTTATTTGTGATTCATCCGCCGGAGTAACGCTTATCTTGTCTTTATATAAGTAATAACCATCTTGAATCAGCCAATTGGTTTTGATGCTGTTGTTGTCCCCTGCTGTGGCGGTAACTACAAAAGCAATCTCGGGATCCAAGAACTCTTCTTCTTCATCACCAGACAGGCTTGAAATTGGGCTTTCGGCCCATGCAATGCTGTAGAAAAAAGAGAACAGTAATAACAGTGAAATGCGTAATATTTTCATGATGTAGTGTTTGTGGTTAACCAAGTTAAATAATCTTTTGATGCATTAGTTATTGGAGTTGTAATAATCTCTGGAAGTTCGTACGGGTGTTGTGCTTGAATGTATAACTCAATTTTATCGTAGCAATTATCTGTAGTCTTAATGACCGCTAAATGTTCCGTTTCATTGCAAAGTTTGTCTTCCCACATATAGATGGATTGCCCAGCAGGTATAATATTTACACAAGCGGCTAGCTTAGCCTGCACCAATCCTTCTGCCAGCCGCTGAGCGGTGGCGATATCAGGAAAAGTGGTTAGTACCAGGATCGGTGAACGCATATATACAGGTTTAACGTACTGTTAGTGATTAAATCATAATGAGAGTTGAAGTTTGGGCGACATGCCCTCATATTGCCAGCATAGTGTCATCGCGCTTATCCCAAACCACTATAATCTTAAGAATACTTATTGTATGCCCTCAGCCCGTATTCGTATTTTCCCAATATTAATGGCCTTATTTCTGGCAATCCCAATCCTTGAAATTTATTTATTAATCCAAGTGGCAGGCATCATAGACTGGTTGCCCACCATCGCGCTTGTAGTATTGACCGCAGTTATTGGTGCAACCTTACTGCGCAGCCAAGGATCGCAGACTTATATGCGTTTTAATCAAGCACTTAGTGAGGGTAGGGTGCCTGCCAATGAAATTTTAGAAGGTGTGGCTTTGTTAGTGGGTGGCGCGTTATTACTCACGCCTGGTTTTTTTACCGACCTGATCGGTTTTATCTGCTTGCTGCCATTTTCTCGCCGACCGATTGCGACGTTCTTAGTGAAGCGATTTAATCCTATGGCGAGTATGAATATGAGTGGTATGGGTGTGCCTCCTACTCAAGGTCCCGGTACAAGAGATCGTTCTGGCAGTCATACCAGTAATAAATCTGGCAACGTCATTGAAGGTGAAGTTACTCAGCGTCAAGAAGACTAAACAAGAAGACTAAAATAGTTTTAACAGCGATAAACATAGAAAACACTTGACTTCAAAAAGCGCACTCGTATGATTAGCACTCAGAGGGTGAGAGTGCTAACAAAAAATATCACCCACATAAACCATTTAAAATTATTAATTTAACCCCTTATTAGGAGGTGTCTATGAAATTACGTCCTTTGCATGACCGTGTGGTCGTCAAGCGTATGGAAGAGGAAAAAACTAGCCCGGGTGGCATTGTGATTCCTGATTCCGCTACAGAAAAACCAATTAAAGGCAAAGTCGTTGCAGTAGGTAATGGAAAAATTACTGAAAATGGTGATGTCCGCAAGTTAGACGTGAAAAAGGGTGACGAAGTCTTGTTTGGCAAGTATTCCGGCACCGAAGTGAAAGTAGATGGCGACGAGTTATTAGTGATGCGTGAAGACGACATCATGGCTGTCATTGAAAAGAAATAATTTTTGTAAAAAATCACGAATTTAGGAAGGAATAAATCATGAGCGCAAAAGAAGTACTTTTTGGCGAAGACGCTAGACAGCGTATGGCACATGGTGTCAACATTCTAGCGAATGCAGTAAAGGCAACATTAGGTCCTAAAGGCCGCAATGTTGTATTAGATAAATCATTTGGTGCACCAACGGTAACTAAAGACGGTGTATCGGTTGCTAAAGAAATCGAACTTGCAGGCAAGTTTGAAAACATGGGTGCACAGATGGTGAAGGAAGTTGCTTCTCAAACATCTGACATCGCAGGTGATGGAACCACGACTGCTACCGTACTTGCACAAGCAATTGTTCGTGAAGGTATGAAAGCGGTTGCAGCAGGCATGAACCCAATGGATCTTAAACGTGGTCTAGATAAAGCGGTAATCGTAGCAGTAGAAGAACTACATAAATTGTCTAAGCCTTGTACGGATAGTAAAGCGATCGCTCAAGTAGGCAGTATCTCAGCAAACACTGATGCATCTATCGGCGACATTATTGCCGAGTCAATGGACAAGGTTGGTAAAGAAGGTGTTATTACTGTTGAAGAAGGTAATGCATTAACCAATGAGCTTGAAGTGGTTGAAGGCATGCAGTTCGATCGTGGCTACCTATCCCCATATTTTATCAATAACCAAGACAGCATGACTGCTGACATGGAAAACCCGTTCATTCTTTTGCATGACAAAAAGGTTTCTAACATCCGTGAGTTGTTACCATTGTTAGAAGGTGTTGCAAAAGCAGGTCGTCCATTATTAATTATTGCTGAAGATGTTGAAGGTGAAGCATTAGCAACGTTAGTTGTGAACACTATTCGTGGCATCGTTAAAGTGTGTGCAGTGAAAGCTCCTGGTTTTGGTGATCGCCGTAAAGCTATGTTGCAAGATATCGCAGTATTGACTGGCGGTACTGTAATTGCAGAAGAAGTAGGCTTATCTCTAGAGAAAGCAACACTTGATGACCTTGGCACTGCAAAACGAGTGAATATTTCTAAAGAAAATACCACTATCGTTGACGGAGCTGGTAAAGCCAAAGATATCAAAGGTCGCGTTGATCAAATCAAAGCGCAAATTGAAGAAGCAACTTCTGACTACGACAAAGAAAAACTACAAGAGCGCATGGCAAAACTTGCCGGTGGTGTTGCAGTAATCAAAGTAGGTGCGGCAACTGAAGTTGAAATGAAAGAGAAAAAAGCACGTGTTGAAGATGCATTGCATGCAACTCGAGCAGCAGTTGAAGAAGGTGTGGTCCCTGGTGGTGGTGTTGCGTTGTTACGTGCTCGTAAGGCACTTGATGGCTTAAAAGGCGACAACCATGAGCAAGATCTGGGTATCGGTATTGCACGACGTGCAATGGAAGAGCCTTTACGTCAAATCGTTACTAATGCTGGTGAAGAAGCTTCGGTAATCCTTGCAAAAGTAGACGAAGGCAAAGGTAACTATGGTTACAACGCCGCAACAGGTGAGTTTGGCGATATGATTAAGATGGGTATTCTTGACCCAACTAAAGTGTCTCGCACCGCATTGCAAAATGCGGCTTCAATTGCAGGCTTAATGATTACTACTCAAGCCATGGTGGCAGATGCACCGGCGAAAGATGATCATAATCATGGCCCAGCGATGGAAGACATGGCTGGCATGGCTGGCATGGGTGGCATGGGCGGCATGATGTAATCGTTCTTACCACTTTCGCTATTAGTCTAAGGCCTCGCAATGCGGGGCCTTTTTTGTGGCTGGTATATAATGTCTGCTTACGACCCAAAAATGCACAGTATTAATAGTTAGGCCGGCGCATCCATGCGCCGGCCTAACGTGAAGCTGACCGAGGAATGCGAGATTGAAGCTTTGGAGGTTCGCAAGGAGCATGAAGCCCGACCCACCGGTGACGCGAACGCGCCACCTAACAAAAGACGCCCGAATCGGACGATTCATTTTCATGGATTCATCCATGAAAATGAATAGCCGTTCAGCTTCACGTTATGTGTAAAAAGAAGAAAACCGTATGGAAAATGTAAGTAGACTTCGATTTTTTGAAAAAAATGGATTCAAAATGACTAATCCATATTGGGCATGGAGCGGTGTCAATGAAGACAAGAAGCTTGTCATGTTTAATGTATGGGAGCATTTTAAAGAAAAGCACAATGGAGAACTTCGCTACATTGTTCTTTGCGATGCATGGGAACACGCCACAGATTCAAGCACCGGCTTTAATGATTCATTAAAAAATATCAATTTAGTTATCAACGGCGATTACAAGCTCTGTATCGCTATTGCAGAACCAACAGTAAAATTTGCCATGCCAGTAGCTAAAGAAGGTGAAGAGGTAAAAATAAAGCATATAAAATCTAGTTTCTATTTTATATCTGATGTAGTTAAAGAAGATGGTATTTATTGGGCATATCCTGTTAAACGTATAAATGTTTAAGGTCATCAATCTACAAACACATAACAAGGCGCTCGTTCTGACCTCCGTTACGCTGCGCTTCACTCCGGCAGCACAGCTTGGTCGTTAGGTTGGCGCATCCATGCACTGACCTAACGTGAAGCTGAACGGAAGTGCAAAATTAAAATAACGTAGGTTCGCAATGAGAATAGAGATAGGGTTACCGGTTGACGCGACACGCGCCACTTAACCAAGACGCACGAATCGGACAGATTGACTTTTACGGGCTTTATGCTGCATGCATTTCTTAGGTTAATAAATGCATGGGCAGCTATACTGTTAACATCTATTCCTTATATGTTAATTCATCTGGTTAAGCCAACTCCTGAAACTATCTCTTCATTTTTTGGTAGCATATTTTTGTGCTGGATTGCTATAGGTATTTATTTGCACATATTGCTAGCTGCGAGCATGGATTTTTTTGTTCTTTTTAATAAAGGCTGGTTTAATGAAATTTATATATAACAACTTACACAACCCATGATATATGTTGCGCTGACGCTTATTAGTTCAAGTATTAGAGCTAAATTTTCTAATCTGGGTGTGTAAAATAGTAAATAGTTTATGAGAGTTGATCCTGCCAGCCACACCGTTGTTGGGGTGCGTTATGTACCTTCACCTAATTTTGATGAGCGACCTGACGGTACGTTGCTTTCTTTAGTGGTGGTGCATAACATCAGTTTGCCACCGAATGAGTTTGGTGGGCTGTATATTGAACAGCTGTTTACTAATCAATTAGACCCTAACGAACATCCTTACTTTGAAGAGATTAAAGATCATAAAGTCTCTGCACATATTTTGATTAGACGTGATGGAGAAGTAGTGCAGTTTGTGCCTTTTAATAAACGTGCATGGCATGCAGGTAAGTCGGAATATAAGGGTTGTGAAAATTGTAATGACTTTGCGATTGGTATTGAGTTGGAAGGCACTGATGAAAAGCCTTACGATGAAGTGCAGTATTTGGTGCTAGCTACACTGGTTGATTCGCTCAGGATGGCTTATCCGTCTTTACGTAAAGAAGATATTGTCGGGCACTCAGATATTGCACCGGGGAGAAAGACCGATCCAGGCCATGCATTTCAGTGGAATCAATTACACGATCTTTTGGCCTAAGACTTTCCTATGGCATTCAAGTGGCAGAACCTCCACAAGCTTTTGGCCTAAGATAAACAGAATGTATCTAACAAGTACAAATTTTTAAATTATTAGCCTAAGACTTTCCCATAGCGTTCCAGTGGAATGAATTACACGATCTTTTGGCCTAAGTTGAGCAGAATCTAACAACCACGGTATTCAAAGCTTCTGGCCTAAGATGCACAAAAGTTTAAATAGATAATGATTGTTTAAGTTATTGATCTAAGAAAATATAAAGCTATCCAACAAGCATAAGTCTGCAAAACTACTAGCCTAAGAACCTTCTTTATTTTTCTCTACAGCAAGTTTTTGCCAAGTTTTATTTAAATATCCTTCGACTGGCTTGAAGTTAGCTTTGTAATTCATTTTTCGGCTTTCTTCTATCCAGTAACCAAGATATAAATAAGGCAGCTCTAATGCTTTTGTGCGTTGAATGAGTTGCAGGATTGCTAGGGTGCCTAGCCCTCGTTTTTCATATTCAGCATCGAAAAAGGTATAGACCGCTGATAAGCCTTGCGGCAGCATGTCGAAGACGGCTACTGAAATTAATTGTTCTCCTAAGCGAAATTCGAGCAAGTGCGTCTCTGACCAGGTGCCCAGTATAAATTCTTCGTAATCACTTTGCGTGGACTGGCTCATGGGGCCATCGCTGTGACGACTCTGAAGATACTTCGTGTATAAATCAAAATGTTCTTGTTTGAAGCCATTTTGTACTTTACATATTTCAATATCTTGATTAAGTTTCAGCACACGCTTTTGTGATCGATTGGGCTTGAATTCATCTATGCATACTCGTGTTGGTACGCATGCATTACATTCTGGACACTGTGGGCGATAAAGGTGGCTACCGTTTCTACGAAAACCATAGTTAATTAACCAGCTATATGTTTGGGTAGATATTTCTTCGCTCGGATCAGCGAAAATGTTGAGACTGTATTGGTTAGGTAAATAACCACAGGGATGAATGGGTGTTTGATAAAAATCCATGTTGCAATTATTTTGTCAGTATACTTATCTTGCCAATAAATATTTTCTGGTAGTTCATGGTTCTTAAAATAATTATAAATGTATAAGCAACTACATAATACGTTATCTGATATTGGTAAGGACCAGCAATTTCATCTTTTGACTGGTGGCAGTATCGGGATAGAGAAAGAATGTTTGCGTGTGGATAACGATGGCAGCTTGTCCCAGCAGCCCCACCCAGCATCATTGGGGTCAGCGTTAACAAATCCATTTATCACCACAGATTTTTCAGAAGCATTATTGGAATTGATTACCCCTCCTGAACAGGGGGTATCTGCTGCGCTAGAGTGTTTGCAAAAGATACATCAATTTGTCTATTCACAACTAGAAGAGGAATCACTTTGGAATGCCAGTATGCCATGCGTAGTTGCAGGCGAAGATGGAATTCCGATTGCGCAATACGGTACTTCTAACTCAGGCATGATGAAGACCGTATACCGGCGCGGTTTGGGGCATCGTTATGGCAAAATGATGCAGGCTATTGCGGGGGTACACTTTAATTATTCATTGCAGGATAAATTTTGGCTCTATTATTACCAGTCGCTTAGACAAGGAAAAGTGCCACTTCAAGATTTTATTTCTGAACAATACTTTGGTTTGATTCGAAACTTAAAGCGTTATGGCTGGTTGGTATTTTATTTATTTGGTGCTTCACCTGCGATATGTAAAACCTTTTTAAGCGGGCAGCCTAAAAGACTTGAAAAGTATGACAGTAATACCTATTACTTACCGTATGCAACTACATTACGCATGGGTGATATTGGTTATACCAATAAAAAAGAAAATGAGACTGGTGTTCAAGCTTGTTACGACAGCCTGCCTTCTTATATTAAATGTTTAACCAAGGCGATTCAGACACCTTGCCCTGAATATGAAAAAATTGGTGTAAAGGTTGATGGTGAATACCGCCAGTTGAATGCCAATATTCTGCAAATTGAAAACGAGTACTACAGTACGATTCGGCCTAAACAGCCTTTAGTTAAAAATGAAAAACCGGTACATGCACTTGCTAAAAGAGGTGTGCAATATATTGAACTAAGATCGTTGGACCTTAATTTATATGAACCATTAGGTGTGAGTGAAATACAACTCTATTTTCTTGAAGCGCTCATGTTGTTTTGCTTATTACAAGATAGCCCTCTAATCGATAAAACTGAATGTGAGGCTATTGATAATAATGATAGTAAGGTGGCACACAATGGCCGTGATCCTGAACTCAAGCTTGTTAAGCAACAACAACAAGTTTCTCTGCAAAGTTGGGGTCGTGAGCTACTAAATGAGATGCAATCTATATGTTCAATTCTAGATGAACAAAATAATACAACTAAATACATGCAAGCATTGGAATATCAGCAAGCAAAAATAGAGGATTCGCGTCTGACGCCTTCGGCAAGAGTATTGCAGGATATGCGTGACAATCAGGAGTGCTTTTTTGAATTTGCCAATCGGATATCTAAACAACATGAAAAACAATTGCGTAACAATAGGTTAAGCGAAAAAGATATGATTTTTTTCAAAAACCATGTTCGACAGTCGGTTGAAAAACAAGGACAAATTGAGGCTTCCGACACACAAACATTTGATCAGTTCCTGCACAATTACTTTTCGAGTTGAGTATCCGAACAGGAAGTGACGGTATGAAGAGAATTGCAAAAGCAGTATTGGTGTTACTAGGATTAATTATCCTGAGTAGTACAGCACAGGCAGAAATTTTCAAATGGGTCGATGCTGATGGCAAAGTTCATTTCAGCGACCGCAAGATTAGTTCCCAAGCACAAAAAGTAAATATCAAAACCGGTGCAAAAACGCTTGGCCAAAATGACAATGGTAACGATGTAAATAATAATGTTGTTCAGGGTAGTCAAAGCGTAGAACAACGTTTGCTGGAACAAAAAAAATATGTAAATTACCTTACTTCTGAACGTTTAGAGCGACAAGAAAAGCGCCAGCAAGCCCAACAAGAAAAAGATAAAAAACAAAAGCTGTGTAATGCGATGCAGGATCAGTTAAATGGCTATACCCAGGGTAACTATCGCTGGTATGAGTTAGATGAAGAGACGGGCGAAAGAATTTACACTTCTGATGATCAAATAGAAGCAAGAAAACTGGAATTACAATCAGATATAAAATCCAACTGTGGTTAGTGCTTACAGTTGGGTTTCAAAACTGCACTACCATTACCGCAAAAGTTTTCTAAACAAATAATCTACATAAATAAAATCAGCCTAATTAATTGTTACTAATGACGCTTAGGTGGGTATGGTGCATAGCCTACTTCATGATCATCTGTGGACCAAAAGCGATTGTTTTTTTCTGGATAGTGGCGATATCCACAATCAATAATGTTCTTTTGACATAAGGTTTCACGCCATTCGTATTTGTAAAAGTTTTTTGCGAGCGCATTGTGTTTTGCATTGAATTGTACGCGGCGCACATGCGAGGTAGCATGCTCACCAAAGCCAGTGCCTGCTTCTGTTTCAGCTGATTCTCTCGCTACTGAATCATTGGCTGTGGTGGAGCTTGGAGAACGGTTTTTTGAAGACGCTTGTGGTTTATTAATACTTTGTTTTTTATCGTGTCTGGTAAATAAAGGTAGTTTTTCCTCAAATACTGCAACGGCGATGACTCCCATAGCAGAATCATCATCAAATGCTTGAGCATAAGAATCTTCGACATCGGTAAAATAAAAACGATGAATATCCTTACTGCTAGTGCGCCAACCCGAGTATGACTGGGTTTCATAAGGGCTTAATATGTACATATTTTCATTGTGTTTAAGCTTAGATTTTTTGCCAGAAATAATTTTGCGTCCATCTACGGCAATGACTAAGCCAATACGTTGGTTAGAGTGGTTGCGTATACTAAGTGAGTAATTTTCTCCATCAATAGCCTCTACATAAGAACGGTATTCGTTTTTCAGATGTCTTTGGCTAAGCGGGTAAATCGAGAATTTCTTGCCATTATCAGAGATGATCTCAATTTCAATTGGTTGGTAGTTTTGGTCGAATTTGCTCGATGCTAGGCAGGGAACTGTTAAACTAAGCGTTAATAAAATCAATAATAATCCACATTTTAGATATCTCTCGTTCACATTGGTAACAGTCATCATATCGAATTCCTTTAATTTTATGGTTAATAAGGCCTGTTAAACCTATAAACGTAATAAGCTTTCGATCGGGTTAAATAGAAAAGGGTTTATTTTGCAGGCAGCTAAAAATACTCCAGTAATTAAGGATCTAGTGCTGATCGGCGGTGGACATAGCCATGTTGCAGTGCTGAAAAAGTTTGGCATGAATCCTATTGAGGGTTTGCAAATCACCTTGATTACACGCGATGTGCATACGCCTTACTCCGGGATGTTGCCAGGCTATATTGCTGGTCATTATAGCTATGATGAAAGTCATATAGATCTTCGGCCACTTGCAAGGTTTGCAGGTGTGCGTTTAATACATGCTTCAGCTACCTTTCTAAAGCCTGAAGAAAAGTTAGTTATATGCGGTGACCGACCAGCAATTAATTATGACGTGCTTTCTATTAATACAGGTTCTACACCTTCGCACATAGAAGTTCCAGGATCTAAACAACATGCTTTAGCTGTCAAACCTATTAATGAGTTCTTATTGGGTTGGGACGAGTTAATGCATAACGCTCTTGAGAGTAAGGGTGAGTTTAAAGTTGTAGTGGTGGGTTCTGGGGCGGGCGGGATAGAAGTTGCGTTGGCAACGCAATTTCATTTGCAGCAATTGTTAAAGAAGAATGAATTATCTGTTGAGTTGCTCAAGTTTGAATTAATCGCAGGCAGTGGGCCGATCCTGGCTACGCATAATGCTTCGATTCAAAAACGATTTAGACGTGTGCTATCGGAACGAGGTGTAACCATTCATAAAGGCAGTAAAGCTAAGCGAGTTGATGAGAATAAGATTGAGCTGGATTCTGGAGAGATGGTTAGTGCTGATGCAATAATTTGGGCAACCCATGCTTCATCTCCAACTTGGTATAAAAAATCAGGGCTTGCTGTGGATGATAAAGGTTTTGTTCTAGTCAATGATTCATTGCAATCGGTATCCCATAAGGATGTATTTGCTGCAGGTGACATAGCAACCGTCACAAATTACCCAAGACCAAAGTCAGGTGTGTTTGCGGTTAGACAAGGCCCGCCGTTATATAAAAATATTAGGCGCGCACTGACTAATAAAATACTTAAAAAACATGTGCCACAAATAAGCTTTTTAAGTTTGATCAGTACAGGTGATAAGTGTGCAATAGGTTCACGCGGAATTTTTACTTTTGAAGGCGCTTGGGTATGGAGGCTAAAAGATTATATTGATCGTGAGTTTATGCGTAACTATAACCAGCTTCCGGAAATGGAAAATGAAAAAATGTCAATTTATAGTGAATTAGCTACTCCTGATGAGCTCGAAGATATATCTGCAATAGCTTTGCGTTGTGGTGGATGCGGAGCAAAAGTTGGAAGTAATGTGTTGAGCAGAGTGGTGAATCAACTAACCACTGTAAAGCGTGATGATGTAATTTTAGGCTTGGATGCACCTGATGATGCTGCTGTGCTTGAAGTGCCACCTGGTAAAGTGCAAGTTCAGTCAGTAGATTATTTTCGCTCATTTATTGATGACCCTTACGTATTTGGGCAAGTAGCTGCAAATCATAGTTTAGGAGATATTTTTGCTATGGGTGCCGAGGCGCAAGCAGCCATGGCGATTGCTACAGTGCCCTATGGTAAGGAACGCATTGTTGAACAACAGCTGCATCAAATGATGCAAGGAGCTTTGCAGATTTTAAATCAACATAATGCAGCACTTATTGGTGGTCATTCTAGCGAAGGGGTTGAATTATCGTTTGGTCTTAGTGTTACGGGTTTAATTGAAAAACAAAAGCTTTTGGCCAAGGGCGGAATGCAAATCGGTGATGTAATCATCATTACAAAACCGGTAGGTACAGGCGCATTATTTGCTGCAGATATGCGTGGTAAGGCTAAGGGGCGATGGATAACTGAAGCAATAGAGTCAATGATATTTTCAAATCATGCCGCTGCACAATGTTTATATCAATATAATGTGCATGCATGTACAGATGTAACGGGTTTCGGCGTGCTTGGCCATTTGGTGGAAATGGTGCGTGCCGGACAAGTTGATATTAGTATAGATATAAATAGTTTACCTGTTCTTGATGGTGCGCTAGAAAGCATGCATCTTGGCATATTCAGTTCTTTGCAGCCTTCAAATCTTCGATTAAGACGTGCAATTAAAAATCAGGAAGTAGCCGTCAAGCATCAACTTTACCCGCTGCTATTTGATCCGCAAACCGCTGGGGGCTTACTCGCGGCAGTGCCCGGTCATCATGAAGATGCTTGCATTGCTGAGTTGCTCAAGCTTGGTTATCAAGATACCTGCGTAATTGGCAAGGTAGAGCAATTTGATAATGCGGTTGAGAGGATAATGATCAATGTTTAAATGATTATCCGTAATGATTAACAGGATTATTTGGCTGGCAGTATTTTTTGCTGTACTTATTTGGTCAGGGATACAACCTAAGGATCAACTAACATGGTTTCTAGAAGTATTACCGGCACTGATTGGTATTGTCGTGCTAGCAGTAAGCTATAACCGTTTTCGTTTAACACCACTGGTATATTTTCTGATACTTGTGCACTCACTGATTTTAATGGTGGGCGCACACTATACCTATGCAGAAGTTCCGTTATTTGACTATTTTAAAGACTGGTTTGGTTTTGCGCGTAACAATTACGATAAAGTTGGACATTTTGTACAAGGATTTGTGCCAGCATTAATCGCAAGGGAAATCATAATTCGTAAAAACATTATTCCAAATTCTTTTTGGCAGTTCTTTTTCATTGTTTGTTTCTGCTTAGCGTTTAGTGCTTTTTATGAACTTATAGAATGGTGGGCGGCACTTGTAGTAGGTGAAGACGCAGAAGCTTTTTTGGGAACTCAAGGCTATGTATGGGACACGCAATCCGATATGGGGCTGGCTTTGTTGGGCGCGGTATTAGCTTTGCTAGCTTTAAGAAAGTTACACGATAAACAATTGCATCGTTTATAAGTTTTAAATGTATTCAAACAAAAGAAAGCCCGCTATTTTAGTGTGAGGCGGGCTTTCAGTGCAGGCTTATTTTTTATGAGATGTAATATGTGCCGAGCCTTACGTGTTGATGTTAATTTGCCTTGTTGAGTAGGGTTCTACTTTCTCAAGGCATTGATATTAAGTTACGCCAGGTCGATCTACAGTGATTGTTTAGCAGCTTGCGATTCTAAACAACATATAATACATCTACAGTTGCTAAGCTACGCTTTGTGCTACGCGTATTCAATTAAAACTTTATTATGTTACGAATTAAAAGTTTTGATGCATGCTCAAAGATTAACCACATGATGGTTTATTGACGTAAAAGTCGCTTAATGCAGACAGGTTAATGGACCTAATTAAGAAAATTTGATATTTGATATTTGAAATATTTATATATAGTTATTAAATAGTTTTTTTAGATTATTTTTCTCATTCTCATAGCTAAATAAATTTGTTTTTGCTTGACAGACTTTGGTAAGTTTAGTCAGATACTTTTCATCATTTTCAGCCTTTATAAGTAAGCTTCGCAAAGACTCTGTATCACTATATGGGTAATAGCCGGGGTATGTTTTCCCGAGTAAACCCACTGAACCCTCTATTTTTGATGCAATTACCGGTAACCCCGCCGCACAACATTCTGAAATTACATTAGCCCCGCCTTCCATTTCTGAGCTCAGTACCATTAAGCTAGCACTTGCATATAATTTATTAATTTTCCAGTGAGGTACTTCGCCGTGCCATTTATAGCGTGTGTTTTTCTGCATTTCTCTTTCAGCACGTGCAGCCCAAATAGGATTATGCGCCTTGCCATAATGTAAAACTCTAATACGTGAATCATCAGGCAGTTTGCGTACTGCATATGCAGTGCGTAGTGGATCTTTTTCCTTGCGTAAATGACCGATTACACATATGTCAAAGTAGCGTTTATTTTTATTAATCTTTCGCTTAATGAAATTAGCTGACTGATAGATTACGTGAACTTTTGATTGCGCGGCTTTTGGCAAAACTAAATAGGCTAAATCATGAAGAGTAATTAAAGCATTCGCTTGATCAATAGAGCGTAATGTAGTTTTAGGGTGAGTGTTTACGAACTTATAAAGATCTGTGCCAGTGAGCGCAACGATCAGGGGTTTTTGTGGGAAATTCTGTTTATAATAATTTATTGAAGATGCGCTACGCCATGCATGTAGAGCAAGCATGGCGTCAAAATTACTACTTATTCGAGTGATGTCATCGCAACTCGCTTTTACCATTACATTATGCCCTAACTCAGTCAATATCGATTCCCAGCGAGAGGCTGTAACGCGATTCCCGGCACGTGACTTAGGTAATGCAGGCGTGATAAGCAGTATCTTCATGCGTGTAAATATCATACCGCTATTGTATGGTTAGTGAATACATCTCATTACTTTTCTTTACTATGAATTACCAAGACGCCACGGTTGATAACATTTCTAAAGCACTCATTGATGTGCGAAGCCGGTCATTGGCATTAGTAGAGGGGCTAAGTGAAGAAGAGCTGATGGGTAAGATTTTACCGACAGTCAATCCATTGAAATGGGAAATTGCGCATGCTGCTTATTTTCATGAAACATGGGTGTTGCGTCACCTAGGTGGGCAATCAGCAGTAAATGAAAAAGCGGATGAGTTATTTGACTCAATCAATATTCAGCATAAGGATCGTTGGAACCTGTCTTTACCTAGTCTTGAAAATACATTCGAGTATATGAGTAAAGTTTTACAGCTTGAACTTGAGTTGCTTAAAACGCTTGAGCTTAATAATTATGCTAAATATTTTTATTTACTAGCGCTATTTCACGAGGACATGCATAACGAAGCATTTATATGTACACGTCAAATATTGTCGTATCCAAAACCTGAATTTATTGAATGCAAAGAGTCTGCTTGTTCGCTAGATAATCAGACAAGGAATATTAATGAAGATATAACTATTCCTGGTGGTTCATTTATGTTGGGTGCAGCGCGAAAAGATGAATTCATTTTTGATAATGAAAAATGGGCGCATGAGGTAAATGTAGCACCATTTAAAATTGCAAAATATGCAGTAAGTAATGATCAATATCTAGAATTTGTAGAAACAGGTGGTTATAAACAAGAACATTACTGGAGTGAAGAGGCTTGGCAGTGGCGAAAAAAAGAAAATCTTGAACATCCGGTTTATTGGAAAAAAGACTCAGATGGTGAATGGTATACAAAAGTATTTGACCAATATCTGCCTCTTGAGTTGAATCATGCAGTCATACATGTAAGTTGGCATGAAGCCCAAGCATTTTGCAAATGGTCTAATAGGCGTTTACCAACTGAAACAGAATGGGAGTTTGCCGCTACTTGTAACCCTAATGTAATAAATAAAAATCAATATCTAAAATATGAGTATTTTTCAAGCATCGACATGGATAATATCTATGCTAACTTGGACTGTGCAAATTTAGGTACAGTTGATGTATTTGCCTATTCTGAAAGTGACAGTGCATTTGGCTGTAGGCAAATGTTTGGTAATGTATGGGAGTGGACAGCATCTACATTTGAGCCTTATCCAGGATTTTCACCAGATTGGTATAGTGAATACTCTCGGCCCTTGTTCAGTGAAGCAAAAGTTTTGCGTGGCGGCGCATGGACGACACGTAGTCGCATGCTACGTAGTACATTGCGAAATTATTACGGACCACATCGTAATGACGTGTTAGCCGGATTTCGTACTTGTGCAGTAAGATAAAGTAAAGCAGATATAACTAAAACAAAATTAACTACATTGAAAACTATATATGAAATGGTGGGGTAAATTGCTGGGCGGTGCATTAGGCTATGCCTTAGGTGATATAATTGGTGCGATTATCGGAGTGTTTTTAGGGCACCAGTTAGACCGCACTCGCTCTTTTAAAGGCGATGGCGCAGGCGCAGGCTTTAATCGTGGTTCACAAGGACGAACCCAGGTTGCATTTTTTACTGCTACGTTTTCGGTAATGGGGCACATATCCAAGTCTGATGGTCGTGTTTCAGTACAAGAAATACGATTGGCAGAGCAAGTCATGCAGCAAATGCGTTTAGCAAAAGAGCAACGTATCGCCGCAATTGAGCATTTTAATCAGGGTAAGCAAGAAGATTTTGATCTGGATGAAGTGCTCGGCGATTTTCTTCAAGAATGTAACGGTAAAACTGCGTTGATCCAGATGTTTGTTGAGATTCAGCTACAAGCAGTTTATGCAGATGGAAGTAAAAATAACCGAGAAGAGCAAATTCTAGATCATATTTGTGACGTCTTGGGCTATCCAAAAGTTTTATTGGCTCAACTGGAATCAATGTTGTTTGCGAGTCAGCGTAGCCGACAGTCGTATAGTACAAATGGTTCTTATGCGTCATCTTCGACTGCTCTTGAAGATGCGTATAAGATTATAGGTGTGACAGAATCCGCTACGGATGCGGAAGTGAAAAAAGCTTATCGAAGGTTGATGAGTCAAAATCACCCAGATAAATTAATTTCTAAGGGCTTGCCTGAAGAGATGATTGAAATTGCCACGAATAAAACACAAGAAATTCAAAAAGCATATGACTTAATTTCAGAAAATAGGAAATAGATATAAATGAATTCGTTAATAAGTAAATTTATTTTTGGCTGTATATATATTTTCCTTGTAAGCAGTGTTTATGCAAATGAACTGCAAAATATTGATGACCAGGAACTTAAAAAATTAATGGAGAGTGGTGTTGCAGTAATTGATGTACGAGCACCGTCTGAATGGAATAAAACGGGTGTTGTAAAAGGTAGTCACTTACTTATGTTTTATGATGACCAAGGTAAGTATGATCTAAATACCTGGCTTGCAAAGGTAGCAGAAATAGCCAATAAAGATGAACCGTTAGTTTTGATATGCCACTCTGGTGGCCGTACAAAGCAACTTGGCAATTATTTAACAAGCGTGGTTGGATATAAAGAGGTGTATAATGTTAAACATGGCATCGCGCATTGGATAAAAAAGAAAAATAGTGTGGCAATGCCAAATTAGTTTCATATCTGTTTAGCGTAATTTTTGTTGCTTTAGGGCTTATTTTAAGGTGGCTATAAAATATTTGTTTTGAACATTTGTTAACACTTTTGAAAACTAAGTCATGACTAGACCGTATAATATTTTAATGTGGATGGTGGCGTTTGTGTTTGCTACTGCGATAGCAATTACATTTGTTTATCAACCTGTTGAATTTGCATTTAAAACAAACCCATGGTTTAACGCCTTAATTGCACTAGTGCTTATTATTGGTATTGCACATAATTTTCAACAAGTATTAAAGCTGTATAAAGAAATTTCATGGATAGAGGATTATCGTAATTCTGGTGGTATAAAAAAACCACAGGTAATCACTCCATTGCTGGCTCCTATGGCGCGAATGTTGTCGAAGAAAGATAATGATCAATTAACGCTTTCTACCATGTCAATGCGGTCTTTGCTGGATAGCATTGGTAGTCGTTTAGAAGAGTCACGTGATATATCGCGTTATTTGATTGGGCTGCTTATCTTTTTGGGTTTGCTGGGCACTTTTTGGGGCTTATTGGCTACGGTAAGTTCAGTAAGTGATGTTATTAAAGGTATGACAGGGAATGGAGAAGACAGCCTGTTATTGTTCGAGAATCTGAAGGCCGGATTACAACAACCTCTGTCTGGTATGGGTGTTGCATTCAGTTCCTCTTTGTTTGGTCTAGCAGGTTCTTTGGTACTGGGCTTCTTGGATTTGCAAGCAGGGCATGCGCAAAGAAGATTTTTCAACGAACTGGAAGAATGGCTTTCTGGTATTACCTATTTGTCATCAGGGTCTTTGTCGGGCGACGGTGAAACATCTATGCCGGCATACGTACAAGCATTGCTAGAACAAACTGCAGATGGAATTAACAGTCTACAAAGAGAGCTGAGTAGTCAGAATAATGAGCGTTCAAGACTGGATTCTCATATGCTTACCCTTACTCAACAAATGGCTGAGGTTGCTGAATATTTACGACGCGATCAACAACCATTCTCAGAAGAATTGAGAAAAGAACTGCGCATCCTTACGCGCACGATAAGCACATCATTAGCTAATCAGCAGCAATCCAAGTGACCCAAGTAAAGCAAGTAACGGAGTAAGCGAATAACGATGTCTTATGCATTTTCAACAAGACGTACAGTTAATATTTGGCCTGGATTTGTTGATGCCTTAGCGGCTTTATTGATGGTAATTATTTTTCTTTTGTTAATATTTTCAATTGGGCAGTTTTATTTAAGTGACGCATTAACCGGCAAAGAAAAGACTTTGGTAAAGCTCGATCGGCAAGTTATACATCTTGCCGAATTACTCGCGTTAGAGAAGACAGCCAGTGAAGGTTTGCAAGAATCTATTGGCGAACTAAAGTCACAGCTTGCATTAAAAAGTAAGAGTAATGAACTATTGCAGGCAGATGTAGATTTGCTTATGGAAATGCGTGACCAGTTAGAAAGTGATGTGGCAAAACTTATAACCTCGTCACAAGAAAATGATGCAGCCTTTCGTGCCGAGCAAGAAGTTTCTGCAAAATCCCTCGCTCAGGTTGAAATACTCAATCGACAAATAAAAGCATTGCGCACTCAACTAGGTACCGTATCTAAAGCTTTGGGTCTTGAGTTAGATGTAGAGTCTGCAAGTGTTGAAAGTCTTGCAGAGAAGCTAAATGTTGCCTTGGCAGAAAAAGCTCAAGAACTGGCGAGATATCGCTCTGACTTCTTTGGCCGATTACGTGAAGTATTGGGAGAAAATCCTAATATTCAAGTAGTGGGCGACCGATTTGTGTTGCAATCAGAATTGTTTTTTGAAAGTGGTTCTGCAGAGTTGGGTGAAAAAGGTAAAGCCCAAGTAAAGAAACTTTCTGAAACGCTTAACAATGTATCCGCCAATATACCTACAGATATCGATTGGATTGTACGCATCGATGGTCATACTGACCGCAGGTCGATTAACACTGAAGAGTATCCATCCAACTGGGAATTATCAACAGCACGTGCCTTGGCGATTGTTAGGTATATGATTACACAAGATGTACCGGCAAAACGTCTTGCCGCTACAGGATTTGGAGAATTTCATCCTTTAGATGATGAAAAAACAGAAGCTGCTTATACTAAGAATAGAAGAATTGAGATTAAACTTACTTCACGGTAGAGGTGGTGATATCTGTTTTGGCAGTATGGATATAATGACTGCTTTTACAATAATAGAAAACTTTAAATGAAAATTTCTGAATATTTCCCGCGTGAAGTCTTTGCAGATCGAACTGTGTTCGTGACAGGTGGTGGTAGTGGCATTAATCTAGGGATTGCCAAAAGCTATGCTGCAGTGGGTGCGAAAGTTGCAATTTGTGGTCGTACTGAGGAAAAACTGGATCATGCAAAAAGTGAGTTGGAAGCACTAGGAGTAAAAACATTACAGTTGTGGCTGATGTTCGAGATTACGATGCTTTGCAAGATACTTGTGATCAAATACAAGTGTCATTAGGGCCGATAACAGACTTGGTTTGTGGTGCAGCAGGAAATTTTTTATGTGCTGCAAATGAAATGAGTGCGAATGCATTTCGTACGGTAGTCGATATAGATTTAATCGGTACGTTTAACGCTACACGTGCAGCGTTTGAACAATTAAAAGAAACCAAAGGCTGTGTATTAATGGTTTCAGCGGGGCAGGCGTATATGCCATATTCCCACCAGGCGCATGCAGGCGCTGCCAAAGCAGGGATCGAAAATCTGGCGAAAAATCTTGCTTTAGAACGGGGTCCATTTGGCATACGTGTGAATACAGTAGTACCTGGTCCGATTGAAGGAACAGAAGGGGTAAAACGTCTTACCGATGAAAAACAAAAACATATGATGTTGCAATCGATTCCACTAAGACGATTAGGTTTAGCAGAGGAAATTGGCCAGGTAGCAGTATTTTTGTCTTCACCATTGGCGAGTTACATTACTGGCTCACAAGTTGTATGCGATGGCGGTATGAGCCTTTCTGGTTCTGCTTTATTCAATATGGGCGTCAAACAAGCTTCAAAATAATAATAAATTTTGTCTATCCTGGTCGTATTTGACCGTTCAACCCTAAAAATATGACGTTCATCGTTTTAGGCTGCGAATTTTCTAACTATTCAACAGCTCTTACAGTCCTACTAGCTTCTAGAATAATCATAAAGAGGTCAGGGTAATGCATAAATATTCTTTTTATTTAATCACTTTATTTTTGTCGTTTATATTGTTTTCACAAGCTTACGCCGCAGAAAATAAGTTTTATCTCGGTGCTAGTGTTGGTGAGAATACTATTGAGGAAGATAATGTTTTTGCGGGCGATGATTTTGAGGATGAGGACACCGGTTTTAAGGCATTTGGCGGTTATCAATTTCATCCTAATTTCGCTGTAGAAGCTAATTACACTGTATTTGGTGATACCGAAGATAACGTTGCAGGAGTAAACACCGAAGTTGAATTTGATACTTTTGGGCTAAGTTTAGTAGGCATTGCACCCATAGCAGATAGGTTTGATTTATTTGCTAAATTGGGTTTTGCGTTTTGGGATGCGAAGGTTAAAGCTTTTGGAACTTCAGATGATGAAGACGGAACAGATTTATCTTATGGTTTGGGAGCAAGGTTTAATTTCAATGAACAGGTGTCTCTGCGTGCTGAATATGAAGGCATAGATGTGGATGACTTAGATAGAGCTGATTTTCTCTCAATGGGTATAGAGTTTAATTTTCAATAAAAAAATATTTTCAAATAAAAAAGCCCGTTATGTTGTGCAGCTGGCTTTCTTGTGTGTATGAGTTTACTTAATTGAGTCTGGATGATATTCGGTTTCAAACATTACCCAAATAGCTAAGAAAAAGGCAGCAATAATAGGACCAATTACAAAGCCTGATAGACCAAATAAACCTAAACCGCCCAAGGTACTGAGTAATATTAAGTAGTCAGGCATTTTAGTATCTCGACCAACTAATATGGGGCGTAAAACATTATCGACCATACCGATGATAAGTGCACCAACTCCAAATAATATAAGTGCCTTGCCCCAATCTCCGTTCGCAAGAAAAATTATTGCTGCCGGGCCCCATACTAAAGCAGAGCCAACTGCAGGTAGAATGGATAAACCGATCATAACGACTCCCCAGAACACCGCAGACTCGATACCCAGCAATGCAAACATAATGCCACCAAGCGTTCCTTGAACGACACCAACTACTAAAGTGCCTTTAATTGTCGCGCGAGAGACTTCCGCAAATTTTGACAATAGATGACGCACAGCATCATCACCGATAGGTAGAACACGAATGATGAGCTCAACAATTTTGCGACCATCACGCAAGAAGAAAAACAACATGTAAAGCATCAGTAAAAACATTACCGTAAAGGTCAATGCGTTTTGTCCTATACTAAGCAAATTAGTAGCTACCCATTGACTTGAATTTAGTGCGGTATCAGAGAGGCCTTCTTTAAGTTTCTCAAAGTCGATGCCTACTTTACTTAACGATTCGCTGACTATAGGCAAGCTTTTTTGTACCCAGGCGATTGGTTTGGAGAAATCATATACACCATCACGTATATCGCTATATAAATCACTACCTTCATTGACCACAGCTATAGATAAAGTGGTTGCAGGCACCACCACTGTGAACAAAATTAATAGTAAGGTTATGAAAGCGCTGAGTGAGTGCCTACCTTCAAATTTACTAAGAATGAATTTGTGTAATGGAGAAAATAATACCGCAAAAGAAATTGCCCATAAGATAGGTTCAAAGAACGGCTTAAGTAAAAAAATAAATGCAAGGCTTGCAGAAACCAATAGTGTGAAAAAGAAGATATGCTTAATCAAAACAAACTCTTTATGTTGCGGGTTGAATATCTTTTTTTGTATTGCCTAACTGTAACAGGCTTGGCAATAAGATCAGAGTAAATACTGTGCTAATAAACATGCCACCGACAATTACCCCCGCTAGACCTTTATAAAGTTCTGTGCCTGCACCAGGAATTAATAATAATGGCAACATTCCAAAAATGCTGGTTAAAGTGCTCATAAGTATAGGCCGTAAACGAACACGCACAGATTCTCGTACCGCATCTTGACGTGACTTTCCTTCCCGTTCAGAAATACGCGCCTGATGCACCAGTAAGATCGCATTGTTTACTACTAGTCCCAATAAGATAATAAAGCCTAGCATGGTCAGCAAGTCAGCAGGTAGTCCGAGATAGCGCAGCATCAACACACCACCAACGGTTGCAAGTGGTAACGCTAGAATTACTAGCAAACTATCTATAAAAGAACGGAATAGCGCACTGATTAATAAATATAGAATTACTACTGCTAAAATAAAACTACTAACAAAGCTTGTTATTGCGGTCTTTAAATTATCAGCGGAACCACTAAGACGAATCTCACCATCATCAGGAAGTTCCTGTTCCATTAACGGGATAATTTCTTGCTTGATCTTAGTTAACGCTATTTCTAAAGGCATGTCTTGTGGTGGGCGTAATTCTAATGTAACGGTACGACGGCGATCTAAGCGTCGAATAAGGTCCGGTCCAGCTGTACGCTTAATATCAAGCAATTCACTTACAGGTAAAACTCCGCTAGAGGGAGTATGTAAAGGTATGGCCGCGAGTTCTTCAGGAGTTTGCCAAGGCTGAATGCGTGCAATGATGTCGAGTTTTTCTTCACCATTAAAATATTCTCCAACAAATAATCCCTGACCTAGTAAGCGAGTAACATTTGCCATAGTGGAGCGATCCCAACCCGCTTCAACAATACGATCTTCTTTAGGAATGAGTTGTAGTTCTGGTTCGGCGAGCTGTAATCCGGGTCGAGGGCGCGCTCTAGTTTGTGGACCAAAGACTTGCGGTATGGTTATAAACCCAACTTGTGCGGCACGCAGTAAACTATCAATGTCGTTACCTTGAATATTGATATCTACCTCGGTGCGACCGCCGACACCGCTGAATAATGAAGCTTTTTGTACTATCGCAAAAGTATCAGGAAAACCGGATATAGCGTTACGCACTATATCTAGGGTTTGGTCGACTTGTTCTTTATTTGGGTTTTCAGCGCGCGCACCCATAAAGATTGAACCTGCACTGGCAACGAAAAAATAGTGTTTAATTTTCGGTTCCTTGGCGCCATCTATATACGGTTGCATGCGTTGTGCAATAACATTTCCCATTTCCTGTTCAATATGATCAATATTTACACCGGGAGGTGGGACAACAATGCCAAATACCAAATTACGATTGCCGGTTGGTAGATAATCAGTTTTAGGGAAAGCAATATATGTTGTGGCGGCTGCAATACCAATTAAGCTTAAAATCCAAACTGCACGTAGAGTAGGTGTTTGCGTTACATTCATGATAAATGCAGTAGCACGATCCCACCATGAGGTGTGTATGTCTTCTAATTTGATTTCTGCAGTGAATTTGTACATTGCAGTGGGAATGACAATGCAGGCAACTATTAAGGAAGTTGTAATCGAAGCAGATATGGCTACTGCAAGATCAGAAAATAATTGGCCACTTTGATCTTTTAAAAAGATGATCGGTAAAAAAATTGCAACGGTAGTTAATGTTGACGCAAGTAATGCTGGCCATACCTGTTTTGTGCCTTCTAAAGCTGCTTGCAGGGCAGACATGCCACGTTCACGCATGCGCACTATATTTTCAAGCACAATTATTGCAGCATCCATCACCATACCGACCGCAAAAGCCATACCCGCGAGTGAAATTACATTCATCGTGCGGCCGGTGGCCTGCATAACCATGAAAGTAACGAATAAGCACAAGGGAATAGTAAGTGTGACGATTAATGTTGCACGTAGTTTTCTTAAAAACCACCATAGAATAATTACTGCTAGTAATACGCCAATCGCTAAGTTGTTACGTAGTAATTCAATTGCACTATCTATGTAAACCGTTTCGTCATACACCTGCTCTATATTTAAGTTAGCGCGTTTAAATGGGCCATCTTTAATTTCTGCCACAGCATTTTGTATGTCGCGCATGGTATCGAGCACATTTACACCCGCTTCTCGATAGGCGTTAACCGCAATTGACTGCTCGCCTTTGGTAATTACAAAATTATTGCGATCAACTGTACGTATCTCTATGTCTGCGATATCACGAAGTGTGATAGCTTTGCCGTCACGCCATTCTAGGTTGAGCTCGCCTAATTGTTGTGGTGTGAGAGTGCCCGTATAACGTAAGGTATAACGACGTTTACCA
Source organism: uncultured Thiotrichales bacterium (assembly GCA_964486815.1). Taxonomy (GTDB): domain Bacteria; phylum Pseudomonadota; class Gammaproteobacteria; order UBA4575; family UBA4575; genus JABDMD01. The sequence goes on along the minus strand of CAZAOO010000010.1, from coordinate 69,168 downwards.
ACATTAGCGGTTCCCCCGGAAACATCATCGTTACCACCCGCCAGTCTTGCTGCGTTGGGTAAATCCACACCTAAACCCGCTGCTTTGTATGGGTCAATAGTGATGCGTAGTTCATACTCATTGCCACCGCGCACCTCGGAAAGGGCGACCCCTTGCACACGTTCAAAACGAGTTTGTACCACCTCCTCTACAAAGTCTTTATAGGTTTCAATGGAACGAGTGTTGCCTTCGTTGGGTTTGATAATGAACCAGGCGATCGGTCTTCCTCGCCCGCCGGCAGTACTGAGAACCGGCTCATCGGCATCTTCTGGGTAACTGGGCACGCGGTTTAGACGGTTAATTACTTCAATAAGCGCACGATTTAAATCAAAGTCGACTTCGAATGTAATGGTGATTTTGCCGCTGCCATTGCTGGCCTCTGAAAGTAACTCTTTCATTCCAGGCAAACCACGTAATTGTTTTTCTTGCGGTTCAATTATTTCAGATTCAACTTCTTCCGGCGCAGCTGCTCGCCAATTGGTTGTTACAACAATTTCGGGTTGTTCGATTTCCGGTGTAAGTTGTATCGGAAGCTGGCCAAGTGAAAGCACTCCAAAAATGCTCACTAAAATACAGCCAACGAGTGTCGCGACAGGATTATCAAGCGCCGGCTTCAAAAAAGTCATACAGGGAAAGTCATCAGAAAATTCACTAGAACAGCTAATTTATGTACCTGCTTGGTATGGTTGAACGGTCACCGTCATGCCAGGACGAAGATTTTCACCACCACGAGTGATAACCTGATCATCAGCATGAATTCCACCAATAACTTCAATGCGTTTTAAATCAGCTATACCTGTTTCAACTTGAATACGCTCAGCTATGGAGTCTTCGTTAACTCGAAATACATAAACACCTTCCCTGCGTAAAACCAGCGCATCGCGTGGAACTAGTATTGCTTCACGTTCATGTTCAGTTGGAATGGCAATGCGTAGTAATTTACCAGCAACGAGTGATTCACTTTCTGCTGTAATTCTCAGTTCATATAAACGTGAGGTATCTCCACCTATAGGCACCAGTGCTCGAACTTTACCAACACCATTATTCGAACCATGTACATAATTTAGTGGTGCACCGATGCTGATAAAACGTAAGCTGCTGGCAGGAATATGAGCTTGTATTTCAAGATTACTGTCACTCACTAAACGTATAATAGTCGTACCGTTGTTAGCCCATTCTCCAGTCTGTAGCAGTCGTTCATATACCACGCCATTGAAAGGTGCAACAATACTGGTGCGGCGTAAGCGTTCATCTGCTTGTGCAAATCGCGCTCTTGCTGAAGTCATGTTACTGCGTGCAACGGCTTGATCAGATATGGCTTGGTCAAGTTGACTGCGGGCTACATTATTTTGTTCAAGTAGTTCAGTAAATCGTTTTACTTCTTTAGAGTGCAAATCAAATTTTGCTTTTTCACTTTGAATAATCGAATTTTCCTCAATGATTTGCTGTTTGATGAAAATGTCATCGAGCTTAACTACTGGGTCACCCGCCTGAATTCGATCACCCACTTCAGCTACCCAGGTTATACGTCCAGCTAGCTCAGCAGATAAATTTGCATCATCACGACTGATCACTGTGGCGCTATATAAAGCAGTTGGCGCAATACTTTCCTGAACCGCTTTCTCAACGACCACAATAGAAGGTGGCGGGCCTTTGCGTGGCTGTTCTGTGTCTTGTTTATTTGCGGGTTTATTCGTAGATTTATTTGTGGCCTGATTATTGGACTCATTGCTGGGTTTATTATTGGAATCAGATTTAGTTTCTGGGTTTTGTGCAAACGTTGTTGATATACATAATACTGCTAATAAGAAAAATAGTAACCGAGTCATAAACTCAATTGTACAGGAAGACACCCTCTGAGTTCAGAATATGTTGGGGATAAACGGATTAAAAAACTGGGGAAATGTAAGGGTAATGAATCTGTACAAATAATTTTTTATTAATTTAGGGCACCACCACAACTACTGCCCTGTCCAGCTGTACAGCCATAGCAATGATCAGCAATCATAATTTCATTATCTTCAAGATCCGTTTGCATAATTTCAGATAAGTGTGTGCGAATTTGATCATTGTGGGGTAGGGGCATACCCAGCATTTGGTTAAAGTCACAGTCATATACATATCCCTGCCAATCTACACTTAGCATGGTACGACACATAACGGACTGAAGGTTTTCAGCGCTATAAGCGCTACGCAACAATTGCATGTACTCTTCAAATTTACCTTTACTGACTAACATGCTGCCAAACCTTTTTATCGGCATGTTGGTAATGGTAAACAAGTGGTCAAAACTGATGTCATATTCCTTGGCGAGTAATTTTGTATAGTCTTTTTTCAAAGATTCCTGTGAGGGCGGTAATTCGGGTCCTTGCGGATTGTATACCAGGGTGAGTTTAAGGTTTTCATCGCTCTTGCCATAGCCAAGCTTATTGAGAACTTGTAGGCCACGTATGCTTTTACCAAATACGCCTTTACCTCGTTGCTTATCTACGTTTTCTTCCAGGTAACAAGGCAAAGAAGCCACCACTTCCACATTATGCTCCGCTAAAAATTCTGCTAAGTCTTCCTGATGGGGTTCTTCAAGAATGGTTAGGTTACAACGATCAATCACATGGCGTGATTGACTGTGTGCAATTTTTACCAATTCTCTAAATTGTGAGTGCAGCTCGGGGGCACCGCCGGTGAGATCTAGGATACTGATATCTTGTGCTTGCATATACTCGGCAACCACTTTGATGTTATCCGCTGTCATCATTTCTTTTCTATTCGGTCCGGCATCTACATGGCAATGTGTACAGCTTTGGTTGCATTCATAGCCTAAATTAACTTGCAGGGTTTCAACCTTGCTACGATTAATTTTAGGGAAATCTGTTTTTTTAAGTAAGTGAATAGTTTCGTGCATATGTATTCTTAATAACTAATCTATTTGCGTGCGAAGGTATGAAATTTTTCTAGCCAGTTAAGTAAACGTTCCGGAGCATGGGCTCGCTTCCATTCACCAGCAGCATATTTATTGGCTTCGGCCAATGTTGGGTAAATATGAATAGTGCCAAGTATCTTATTTAACCCTAGCCCATGTTTCATCGCAGATACATATTCACTGATTAAATCTCCTGCATGGTCGCCAACAATAGTAACACCCAAGATTTTGTCTTTACCAGGTTTAGTGAGCACTTTAACAACACCGTGCGCCTCGCCATCTGCAATGGCACGGTCTAACTCTCCGATATCGAATCTTGTTACCTCGTATTGAATATTTTTATCTTTTGCTTGTTGTTCGTTTATTCCAACATGAGCCACTTCAGGTTCTGTGAAGGTGCACCAGGGGATTACAGAGTAGTCAACACGAAATTTTTTAAAGCTACCAAATAAAGAGTTAACGCTGGTATACCAGGCTTGATGTGCTGCGGTATGGGTGAGTTGATATGGACCCGTTACATCACCACATGCATAAATATTTGGATAATTGGTTTGTAAAAATTCATTTACTTCTAATGTTCCATTTTTACGTTGTTCTATATCCAAGCTTTCACTCCAAACGTCACTGCCTCGAGCTTTTCGGCCTACGGCTACCAGTAACACATCAAATGGAACCAGTTTTTCTTCACCATCTATTGTGCAGACGAGTGTGCCAGTACTTTCATTTTGTATTGTTGCTTCTTGTGTAACTTCACTGGCAGTATGATTGGTTAATAGATTCACACCATCTGCTATCAGGCTTTTTTCAACCATGGAAGAAATTTCTGAATCTTCCATTAACATTATTCTTGGCGCCATTTCTACCAAGCTAACTTGTGCGCCTAAACGAGCGAAACATTGAGCCAACTCGCAACCTATTGGCCCACCACCTAGTACTGCCATATTCTTAGGCAGTTCATCTAAGTTCCAGATCGTGTCCGAGGTGTGATATTTAACTTTATCTAAGCCAGGGATGGGTGGCACAAAAGGCTCGGCACCGGTAGCCAAGATAATATTTTTACTGGTAAAGGTTTTGCCATTTACTTCTACCGTCCAGGGATCTTTTAACTTTGCTTCTCCTTGCATGCATTCCACACCAAGGTTTGTGTAACGTTCAACTGAGTCATGAGGTTCTATGTCTTTAATTACATTTTGAACGCGCTTCATCACATCTTTGAAATCAAAATCTACTTTTGCTGATTTTATTCCATATCTTTCGGCATTATTTACTTGCGAGATAAATTTAGCAGAGCGTATCAATGCCTTAGATGGCACACAGCCCGTATTTAAGCAGTCACCACCCATTTTATGTCTTTCTATAAGCACTACTTTGGCTTTAACCGCTGCGGCAATATATGCAGAAACCAGTCCTGCGGAACCTGCGCCGATAACTGCCAAATTGTAATCAAAATTGTTAGGTTTATTAAAACCTGCATAGATACGTCTGCGTTTAATGAAATTAATTATAAATTTCGTTATCCATGGAAAAATCGCAAGTAGTATAAAAGCGCTCCAGATCTTAGGCGTTAATATGCCACCTACTGATTCCAGGTTAGCCAGCTGTGTACCAACGTTTACATAAATCATAGTTCCGGCAAGCATGCCGAAGAAACTAGTGACTACATAGGTGATGGTACGTATAGGCGTGAGGCCCATTAACACATTGATAATAAAAAATGGAAAAATCGGCAACAGTCTCAAAGTAAGCAAATAAAATGCACCGTCTTTTTTTACACCTGCATTAATGGTTTTAAATTTATCTGCATAACGTTCTTGAATGGTATTGCCTAACAAATAACGTGCTAGCCAAAAGGCAATGGTGGCACCAATGGTGGCAGCAAAAATTACCAATATGCTTCCTAGCAACAAACCAAATATTGCCCCAGCGAGCAAGGATAGGATGCTTGCACCAGGAATAGAAAAACTAGTGGCTAAAACATACACTACAAAGAAAATTACAATACTTTGTAGTGGGTTGGCTTGATAATAATCTGCTATAACTTGTTGTTTGGATTTTATATATGCAAAGTCTAAATATTGATGTAAATCAAAAACAAAAAAACTAACGATTAAGGCAATAATCGCAGAGACTAATATAATTTTTTTCATTTTAATTGCCTTAGTAGATAGTTATAAAGTTTATATAAATGTTAAATAACTAGATTCATATGTATTGTTGTGATTACAATTACTTATATAAAAATATTCTTTCTAATAATTCTAAAGTATTTAAAAATGCATATCGCCACATGTAAATACCATGATCAAGTTCATCTTACAGTAGTGCAAGACAATTCGGTCTTATTCCCTGCTATGAGTAAGGAATGGCCAAGCGACATCAACAGCGTGCTAGAGTTGATCGATGCTGGAGCAGAATCCTTACAAACTTTAAAAAATATAGTTGCCAACACAGCTGCTGATGAGTGGCTGCCACTTAAGAAGGTTGAACTTATGTCGCCTATTCCAAGACCTAGGCAAAATATTATGTGTTTAGGTTGGAATTATATAGAGCATGTTGAAGAGACTGCTGGCAAGGCGTTAGAGGCGCCAAAACTGCCTAAATACCCGATCGTATTTACCAAAGCTGCATCTAGCATGAATGGTCCTTATGCTAATATTCCAGTCGACCTTGAGATCTCAGACAAGATGGATTGGGAGGTCGAATTAGCGGTTATTATTGGTAAACCGGGTCAAGGTATTACAAAAGAAAAAGCCATGCAGCACGTATTTGGTTACAGCATTATTAATGATGTTTCGGCGCGCGATATTCAAAAAAGGCATAAACAGTTTTTTGTTGGCAAAAGTTTTACAGGCGCATGTCCAATGGGTCCGTGGATTGTAACCGCTGATGAAATTGCAGATCCGCAGAAGCTGGATTTAAAAAGCTGGGTGAATAATGAGATTAAGCAGGATTCAAATACCAAATATCAAATTTTTGATGTGGCAAGTGTGATTGAAACTTTATCGCAAGGCATGATGCTTGAGGCTGGAGATATTATAGCAACCGGGACTCCGAGTGGAGTGGGGTATGTTCGTAATCCGCCCGAGTATTTAATGCCTGGTGATGTAGTGGCTTGTGAAATTGAAGGGATCGGTAAGATATCTAATCCGATTGTGGCAAAGTAAGTTATAACATTTGCTTAAATGCCCGTTGTAAACCCTCAATGTATTGTTGTTTAGATAGTAAAAATCCACCGCCGTGCCCACCGTGTAAATCTATAAATTGCTTAGGTTTATTGGCAGCCGCAAAGTTGCGTTGACTATGTGCATAAGGAATGACTTCATCTTTTTTACTATGTGCAATGATTATGGGGCAGTGAATATCTTTTAATTTCAAATATGTCTCATACTCGTGTTTCACGATTAAACTTGTAGGCATGAATGGGTAATGTTTTGCAGAGACTTCAGTCATTGAGGTAAAGGTTGATTCTAGAATTAACATGGCGGGACGTACTTTTTTAGCCAGTTCAGCCGCAACCCCTCCACCTAAAGAGCGTCCTGCAATAATGATTTCTTGTGGTTCCAATTTTCTTTTCTCGATCAGATATTCCCAAGCGGCATCTGCATCGATATAGGTTCCCTGTTCGCTTGGCTTGCCAGTACTCAAACCGAAACCTCGATAGTCAATAATCAAGAAATTCAGTCCAAGATTATTATAAATTTTAATGGTTTCTAAACGGTGTGAAATATTGCCTGCGTTGCCATGAAAGAAAAGTACTGTTTTTGTAAAATCGGTTTCAGAATTATTTGCAGGTATGTACCAGGTATTAATAATTTCGTTATCTATGGTTTTTAAATTTAGGCTCTCATACTCAAGGCCAATATCAGTTGGAGTTGCGACTAATTCTCTTGTCGGTATTTGTGGTGCATAGATAAATAGTGCCTGTGCAAAATAAATTGCTATCATAGCGGCTATATAAAAGAGTGCGATCGCCAGTAACAGCTTAATAAACATAAAGATTTATAAAATGATTTCTCATCGTGTACAGAATGATTTACATACTATTCTATTGATAAGTGGAATGGTGATATTACTCGGATTGATTGGTTATTTGTTGTTTGGGGCGATCGGCTTAGTAATACTTGTTTTCGGCGGTATATTTTTTATTTCAGCAGGCCCGCGTGTCACTCCGAAATTAGTATTACGAATGTATAAGGTCAAACCTGTTGCGGTAGAGGAAGATACACAATTATTCAACATTGTTGAAGATCTGAGCAAGCGTGCAGGATTACTAAATATCCCACAGCTTTATTATATACCAATTCAGATGATTAATGCATTTGCTACCGGCACAAGAAATAATGCATTAATAGGTGTTACAGATGGAATATTGCGTGCACTAAATGGTAACGAGATCACTGCGGTATTGGCGCATGAAATCAGCCATATTAAAAACAATGACATCAGAGTGATGAGCATGGCGGATACCATTATGCGCGTTACTCACTTTTTATCCGGTATAGGACAGATTATGTTGTTGTTAAATTTGCCATTAATTATTATGGGCAAAAGTAATTTTTCTTGGTTAGCGATAGCATTACTGATATTTGCACCCAATATAACTGCACTTATGCAGCTCGGTTTGTCACGCGCTAGAGAATATGATGCCGATGTTGGAGCGGTTGATTTGACGAAAGACCCTCATTCATTGTCTACGGCTTTAAAGAAAATTGAAAAATTACATGCAGGATTATTGCAAAAGGTTATGCTGCCTGGACGTAAGCTTCCTGAACCTTCATTATTGCGTACTCATCCACATACTCATGAACGTATCGAAAGGCTTGAGAAAATGACGAAAGAGTTACAACAAGAATCACACATGACATCTGACAATTTCTGGCAAGCTGGTTTTTTGCCAACTTGCGAAACGAATTTGCCTCGCTGGCATCTTAACGGGCTGTGCTTTTAAAGATTACTTATTTATATTTCTACATTTTATGGATATTAAAAAACGCGTAGCAGAAATCTTTTCACAAGAAGCCCAAGCAATCTTATCGATTCCTGTTAATGATGAATTTGAGCGTGCAGTAAATTTATTACACGCATGCAAGGGTAAAGTGCTAACGACGGGCATGGGTAAAGCGGGTCATATTGCGCATAAGTTTTCGGCAACACTGTGTTCTACCGGTACACCTGCATCATTTGTTCATCCCGGGGAAGCGGCCCACGGAGACTTAGGTATCATTGAGGAGAACGATGCTATCGTGGCATTTTCTACCAGCGGTAAAACAAAAGAAGTATTAGATGTCTTGGCGGGCGGTCGAGAGCTAGGCTTGCATACTGTTATTGGTATAACTTCGCACCCAGATTCAGAATTACGTGAATTAAGCGATGTGGTATTAGATATGGGCTCAATAAAGGAGGCCTGTTTATTTCAGTTAACACCAACTTCAAGTATGGCGGCAATGCTGGCTATCAGCGATGCTTTAGCATTGTTACTCATGGAGCTAAAAGGCTTTACACCTGAAGACTTTGGTAGGCGTCATCACGGTGGATATTTGGGGGAAAAAGCACGTAACTCTGCGTAGCATTGGTAATAAATTTTCATGTTTGCTTGTCTGCTTTGTTTGTTTGGCTAAATGCATGAATATTCCATGCTACGATATTCTTATCTAATGCAAAAACGGGTAGGTGTGACATGCTCAATAAATCAATTTTTTTGCTCATAGTGCTATTCGCATCCAGTGGATCCATTGCCTCAGCAGATAATTCCGGGAAAGTAGTTATTGCTGCAACAGCAACTTGTGCTGAGCAAGCTTTGCAGTTAAATGGATATGGTGATAGAAAAAAATTCTTTATTAAACTTTATGTTGCATCGCTTTACACGCAACAAAAAATAGCTGATGAGGATCAGTTGCTCAATATGCAACAAGCCTTGTGCATGCGGTTGAGTATTACTTCATCAAAAATCACCTCTGAAAAAATGATTAAAGCAACGCATGAAGGCTTTGAGAAATCAACCAAGGGTAATATTGCACCGATCGAAACAGAAGTTGAGATGTTTTTATCGTGGCTTGAACAGCCAATTAAAAAAGGCGATGTTTTTGAGTTTGCATTTGTTCCCCATAATAAAACTCAAGTCTCTAAAAATGGAAATGTATTGGGTAGTATCGAAAGTAAAGATTTTTCTGCAGCGTTATATGCAATTTGGCTCGGTGATATGCCAGTTCAACAAGATCTAAAAAATAATCTATTAGGAAAATAATCAAGATTTTGTAAGTGTTTCGAAGCTATGCCAAATACGATTGCGCATTTTGCGATAAATGGTTTATTCACCAGAGCGGTAATAGCCCATTCTGATTTCAAGTGGATTTATTTAGCCTGTGTTATTCCAGATCTTCCCTGGATATTGCAACGAATTGTAAAAACACTTCCATTTTCAATAGATCTATATGATCTACGTGCTTACTGCATAGCTCAATCTACATTGTTGTTATGTGTTGTTCTTTGCGCCGCACTTGCTATGTTGGCTAAGCAACACATTAAAGTGTTTATTATTCTTGTCATTGGGTGCTTGCTGCATTTGTTGTTAGATGCTGTACAAATTAAATGGGCTAATGGTGTGCAATTGTTTGCCCCATTTGAGTGGAAGCTGCTTAGATTTGATCTTTTTTGGCCTGAGAGTGTAGGTACTTATTTGCTGACAGGGGCAGGAATACTGTATTTTGTTATAAACATAAGAAAAACGATTCAACCTAATTGTCAGGAATTTAAGGTTAGCTTAACTACTATAAGTCTTAGTTCTATACTTTTATTGATGTGGCTCGCTCTGCCATTAGCCTTTATGCAATCTATATATTCAGCAGACAATCATTTCATTGCAACCTTAAAGGATATCGAAAATAGGATGGGTAAGGAAATTGAGATTGATAGAAATACCTATATGCAAATTGACGGTAAAGCTAAGCTCAAGTCATCATTTGATGAGCTGATATCATTGCAGAATATTGAAGCTGAAAATGTTGAGCGAATTTCATTGCAAGGCAGGTTTATTAGCGAACATGTGATATATGTTGATAGCTTTCATGCACACTCAAAATTTAGAGATTATGCATCAATGTTAGGTTTGGCCTGTATGCTGATTGTCTGGGTGATATTTATTTTTCGCAGTTGTTTAATTTGGTATAAAGTCTGATTTTTAATTACTAGTTTTCCAGTAAAAAATTCCAAACGTGAAAGCTTTGTCTTGAATTCGATATATTAAGATGTATGAACTGGAACGAGGCAAAACATTACGCCAAATCTCCTGGCGAAAATATATAATTATTCGTCTTTATTTTTAGGGCTAGCTTTGGTTGCGCTACTATTTTGAATTTGCTTAGCATGGGATATCAATTCAATTACATCTGACTTATTTGCGAGTTCCGCGCCATGATGTCCATAGTTGGTGTCAAATACAACGAAGTTACCATCTTGCGTGACAGCTGAATGTGCGGACATTACATTGCTTTCTTGTGGTCCATTAAATGCGGAGACTAAAGTTGTTTCATTATTCACAATATCGCGTTGAAAGATATTGATGGTTGTGCCGGGCATAATAGTCTTTGTGAGATTACTTGCAGCGGATTGAAATGTAACGAATTGGCCATCTGCTGAAATTTTAGGTGCTTGTGACTGATGATTTCCAGGTCCACCTTTTAATGATTCCGAAACCAGTTTAGTAATATTCATTTCCCGGTCTCGAGCATAAATATCTATACGTCTTGCAGTAAAACCTTTTCCAGACAGCTCTAAGCGGCCATCAGGGTAATTTTCTACAAGGTCTGTTGCCATGGAAGCGAATGCTACAAAGCGACCATTCTGCGACACTCTGGGTTTACTAGAAGGATGATTACCGGGTTTGCCTTCTATGTTTACGGAGATAATTTCTGTTATACCTAACTCTCGATCACGTAAAAAGACATCAGAAAAATTCCACTCATCTTCATCACTTCGCTTGTTATCAACGGGTACTAAATTGCGGGCTGGCGATTGAAATAATACATACCTACCGTTAGCTGATATGGCTGGATTGGATGAACCGTGATTTGCTTGTTGACCGCGGGAGCTTAATGACACGACTTCGGTTTTATTTTCGATAATATTGCGCACGAAAATATCTGGGTTTTCGTTAATGTCTTCTTCAATCAAGTTATTTGCGAACGATTCAAATGCAACATGGTGCCCATCCGCAGAAATTACCGGATTCATAGACTTGGTGTTGCCTGCAGCTCCATCTTTTGATACCGATACCAACTGTGTAGTTTTTTCGTGACGGTCATGCACATATACATCTAGTTGATGATTATGGTCATTGCCTACCAAGTTACTAGCGTACGACATAAACGCTATGTAACGACCATCACCTGAAATGCTGGGGCGTAAGGAGTAATTATTAGCTTGTGCACCATCGGAGCTAACGGAAACACGTTCCATTAATTTTGCTTCCCGGTCGTACACAAAAATATCCTGCTTGTTATTTGTATCATTCGAAACAAGATTACTAGCAGCAGAGTGAAATGCGATATACCTTCCATCTTTTGAAGTAGCCGCGTTTGCAGACGGCAGATTTGCAGGTTCGGTTTTGTGGAGTGTTGTAGTTTTTTCCTGGGCATGAGTTGCAGGAAGTGTAAATGCTATGACACTTAGTGCAAACATAATGGAGAAAATAAGAATTTCGATACGAAAAGTATTCATTCTGCTTGCTACTCGATAAGGTAAGTCATCAATATAACCATGTTAAAGGTATAACCATGTTAAAGGTTTCGTTAAATTCAAGATATTTGCATTGTTTAGTTTTGAATAGTTTAGTTTTGAGCTGAGTAAAAAAAGGGCGACCCGTATAAGACCGCCCTTCTTACTTACTTCTTTACCGATTTTAAATAGTAATTCTTTCTCCATCAAAAGTTGTAAGGTTATAACCATTGAATGGCTCAAGTGCAGTCTCGGCTAGATCACGCATATACTGAATAGCAAATTCTTCACCTAAACGATAAGAAGCAGCATTATCAGAGCGCCAGTGAACACAACCAAAGTTTCGTCCACAACCAACATTGCCGGCAAGCTTATTAAGTTCACCGCCAACTGTCAGTGTGTCGCCACCCGTGTAGGGTACTAATGTTGTACCGTCTTCACTTGGCTGAACTGGGTTATCAATGATCGCATCTTCATCGAAGACCGCTTTTAGTATGGTGACACAAGCACCGGCTACACTTGCATGCCCCGCACCATATGATGGATGAGTGGGCGATCCTTCAGGGAAGGCCATCGGCAGCAAGAAAGTACCATAGCGACTAAATGTTTCTTTCAACGCCTGTGAATCAAGCAAGTTATTAGGAATTGGGTAACGTGCTTTATCCGTCAACATATTATGTACGCGTCCGCCATAAGCTTCTGGCCTCAATCGGCGATGCACGTTCCATTTCTGGAACCATTGGTACTGGGCAGCCGTTCCGGAAACAGCCCACAACAAGGTGAGTATTTGCGGTGGCCCGAAAGTTGCCAGACCTTCAGATACACGTGCAGCACCACTAAAGCCTGAAGAATCTCCAACGCCTCCACCAACTGCGGAACCAAAGTAGGGATTATTAGGATCAAACGGTGCGCCAATACCACCAAAACCTGCATTCATTCCAAACTGGCCTACTGCAGAAGGTGGTGTTAGTAAAATTACCGAAGCATTAAAGTATGCCTGAGCTAAGGCGTCGATTTGTACAAAAGAGGCTGCTATACGTCCGGTGTAATAAAAACGCCGCACCGGATCATAGATATCCAGGCCCGGATCCTGTGCACAACCGCGTTGGATATCCAGCCAGTTTTCATATGTTGTCATGAAGTCCAGACCGGACTGACGCGTCGAACACTCTTGACCAAAACCTTGAACACCATATGGCACTTCTTTAAGAATTAATTGTGACGCAAATGGGCCTAATTCAGAACCCGGTAACCCGGAACGGAATAAATTTTTCGGAGTCACTTTATCCTTAATGTCCATCATTCCATCCTTACCAGGAAGGGAATTAAGTTCTGCCGCTGCGTCTATAGCTAATTGATTGCCTTCATACTGGTCAAATGGAACGTCACGTAATAACGCAGCCCAATAGGATTCAACCATTTCTGCACCTGCAACTTCACTACTGAAGCTAGGCGCGGGAGGTATAGTTTGAAAATGAGAGTCCACACCGAGTCCTTGAAAAGCAAGACCTGCAAGCGGATTCACTAAACGACGTTGTAAGGAAGGATCTGGGCAACCCAATTCTATTCTTGCCAAGTCTCTAGTTCTGCCGGTTCGAAGTGCGCGTAGTAGACGGAAGTATGCTCTGCGATTTACTTCACCCAAATCATTTTGCTTTAAACCTTTATGGAAATTGCCGATGAAACCTTCGAGATTATTTTCATCTCCATTGTTTACATGCAGCGAACTTTCTCCACTTTGGTTCAATCTGCGGATACTGCGTTTATATTGGCGTAAAGCTGAACGCACACGCAGTTTAAGTGAACGAGATGCACGTCCACTTGGGTCAAAAGGAGTAAGTGCATCCCCATTTCTGATACGTCGCCTGCTTGCTTCAGCAGTTGAACTTGCAAATGGCAACCCTGTAGCACCTATTGCTAATGGGGCAGCTCCAACGCTGCCTAAAAACTTTCGCCTGCTTGCAGAAGAAGGTAGATCACTTTTGGTGTCTTTTTCAAAAAACCACTTTCTATATCTGAATGCAGTGAAGATTTATCTAAATTTTTAAATTTATCCATTCGGACCCCTCATATAAAAATGTATAAAAATATATACAAAAATTATTTTTAGAATGAAATCCATAACTAGAACGCGGACAACAGCTGCTAGCATGAGCAGAAACTGCTAGTGGTTACATAGCTAGAGATTTGATTGGGCGGTTACAAATACTTCTGATGAAGTAAATTTCAGGGAACGGCTGGCTGAATTGCACTCGCGTTAGAAAAGCTCGGCAGGTTCGTGGGTGAGCTTCCCTTGTGCTAAACGGTATAGCGAATGATATTTTTATTGTCACTATATGAAATGCTTAAAATGACCAATATTGAAGAACACATTTTTGAGTTTGCACACAATAAGTTATGCTGTTTTATTTACTTGCTTAGGCATGACATCATTATAAGAGCTTGTGTTATACAAACCCGAGAGTCATTTGGAATGAGTTATGGTTGATCAAAATTTATACGAATATTTTAACCATGAGATTATTGTATACAAACAGTAGCGCTAGAGTATTCGGGTGCTGTGGAGTGGTAATATTTTGTATAGTAACGGAAATCACTGTCGTTAAAGGTATCAATAGCATAAAAAATGAAGCCACTTATATTAACTTTAGTGCGGCATGCTAAATCCAGTTGGGGGAATGAAAATTTAAATGACTTCGATCGACCACTGAATGATAGAGGTCTAAGAGTAGCGCCCGAAATGGGGCGACGTCTTGCAGATAAAAAATATAGTGTCGAGGCTATTATTTCTAGCCCAGCAATAAGGGCAATTACAACGGCTCGGATCATAGCGGAGGAGATTGGATTTGATGTTGATCAGATAGCGCATAATGCATATATTTATGAAGCAGGTCTTGATGTGTTAGTGAATCTAGTAAATCAGATTAATGATCAATTTAATCAAGTGATGTTGGTTGGTCATAATCCCGGATTTACAGTGTTAAGTAACTATCTAAGTAATGCTAAAATAGATAACATGCCGACATGTTCGATTGCACAAATTCAATTTAATAAGAGTTCCTGGGGTACTATTTCAGCACACTCAGGCGAATTAATAGATTTCAATTACCCTAAAAAATATCATTAGCAATAACGCTAAGTAATTTAGCAAGAATAATAATGTATTCAGAAAATGACTCCACCCAGCAGCAAATCAAAATTCGCTGAGTTTAATCTTCCTGCAGGGCGTGTTATTGCTAAAAAGTATGAAATACTTTCTAAGCTTGGTGGCGGTTATGAGGGTGAGGTATATAAGATTCGTGAGATCAGTACCGGAATCGAGCGCGCCGCGAAGTTATTTTATCCAAATCGTAATGAAAAAGATCGCGCGGTTAAATTTAACGCGCAAAAACTGCATAAGCTTAGGCAATGTCAGATACTCATCCAGTATCACACTAAAGAAAGTTTTGTATTCAAAAGAATACCAGTAACGGTATTGATATCTGAATATGTTGAAGGGCAGTTACTTTCCGAATTTATCAAATTATTTCCAGGCAAGCGCCTAACGCCATTCCAGGCCTTACATCTTCTGTATGCACTTACTAAAGGCATAGAATGCATACATGGTCTGAATGAATATCACGGTGATCTGCATTCCGATAACATCATTGTTAATAAATTTGGCTTAGAGTTTGATCTAAAATTGGTAGATTTATTTTCAGCAAAAGGGTCAAAACGTGAAAGCCGCAGATTTGATATTTTAACCCTGATCCAGGTGCTTCATGAATCACTTGGAGGCACAAAATATTATGCAAAACATCCAGATCCGATTAAATATATATGTTGTGGTTTGAAATCAAATTTAATTTTGAAGAAATTCAAAACCGTTGGCCAACTTCGCAGGCATATTGAGGACATGGATTGGTAAGTAATGGAATATTTGCTTCTGGCCTAAAGCTTTCATTAAGTAATTTCTAACAAGCTACTCAGTTGAGATCTTTTATTCTTAATTAAATCTTCAATTGTGTATTCCTCTAAGGTCTGTAAAAAACTCTTTGAAGCATTTGATAATGCTTGTTTTAAAACACATAACGGTTCAATCGGACAAGCACTTCCATCCGGATTAAAACATTCAACGATATAAAAATCGTTTTCGGTATTTTCTACTATTTCCCTTATTGATACTTCTTCTGGCTTTAATGCTAATGCTACACCGCCACCTTTACCTTGTCTGGATTCTATGTAACCTAGCTTTGCTAGGTGAT
Source organism: uncultured Thiotrichales bacterium (assembly GCA_964486815.1). Classification (GTDB taxonomy): domain Bacteria; phylum Pseudomonadota; class Gammaproteobacteria; order UBA4575; family UBA4575; genus JABDMD01. Next base: position 53,253 of record CAZAOO010000010.1, on the reverse strand, counting down.
GCACAACGGACCGTATATGATGCCTTGAAACATCATATGCATCGGTGAGTTGATCGATGGTGACGCGTTCTTCTGGGTGAAGTGCTAGGTAAATAAGGACTCGTAATGAGTAATCAGTGAATTGAGTAAGACGCATAGTGGTTTACCTAGAAATTTACTCGGTTTGACATGTATTTAAGTATAGCGATATTATAACATCTATAATATATAGATGTTATAGGAATTTAATAATGTTAAACGAAAACACTAAAGCAATCATTAAATCGACCGCACCTGCGTTGCAAGAATACGGTGTGGAAATCACGACTAGGATGTATGAACGCATGGCGAATGAACAGCCGGAGCTTAAAGCATTATTTGCGAATACCAGAGATGGTCAGGCGGAACGTCTTGCGGGTGCCGTGTTAGCGTATGCCCAAAACATTGATGAAATTGAACAGCTGGCACCTGCTATTGCGGTAATTTCTAAAAAACATGTTAATGCTAAAGTTTTGCCTGAACATTATCCAATTGTTGGTCAATTATTATTGGCGGCGATGCAAGATGTGTTGGGTGATGCGTTAGATAAAAAAATATTAGCGGCATGGGCTGAAGCCTATACGTTTTTAGCCGAAGTGTTTATCTATGAAGAAAAAAAGTTATATGATAATTAAAAGCTTTTTGTTATAAAAAGTTTTGCAATTTCTATTAGTATTTGATGAGCCGCAAGAAGCAGTTTTTCAATAAACTTTATCTACAAAAAGGCATCATTATTTTTTTCTAACTGCAAGATATAACTGTGACGGCTATGGATAATAATAAGGTTTTAGCATTTCTTGGCATTACGACACAGAAGATGGATCTAAAAGAAGGCATCATTTCAGGACTTGCTGGCTTTTGTGGAATTGCAGGGGTTTATCTAGTGAGTAGGTTGTTGATCTTGGATGATATAACTACTCTTTTTGTCGTAGCATCAATGGGCTCGTTTGCTTTTTGCCGCGCTGCATAGTCCACCAACACAACCGTGAAATGTGTTGGCGGGGCATTTATTGTCTGCGTTTTTCGGGGGTTAGTTGCGCCAAGTATATAGGTACTGAACAAATTGATGCAGCAGCAATTGTAGGCATTTCTATCACGCTGGTGTATTTTGCTCATTGCCTGCATCCAACCGGTGGTGCCACTACATTGTTTGCTGTAAAAGAATTTAATTTGAAAGCTTCCTTCCAAGATGCGACTCATATTCGTGCATCCATGTGCTCACAAACTGGCCGGAAGAGGTGATTTACTCAAAAATCCATCAGTAGATTATCCTAATAACATAAAAGAGTTTATTTATTTTTTAAAAACAGTGAGTTAGATATCGGCCTCATATACAGTATCTATAATATATTGCCTTAGGAAGTTGTTGTTATTTAAAATAATTACTGCTACACTCCCATTACTTAATATTACGTACAACTGATTTTTATCTGCAATTAACGGACGTAGAATATTAATATTAATATTAAAAGGAGTTTCGAGAAATGAAGGCAAAACTATCACTTATACTATTTATCCTTTGTATCAGCAGCAGTGCTTATGCTATACCAGTTACCTGGACGTTCTCAGGTGGTGCAACAACCGGTGGCTTCGATTTCAATGCTGACACTAATGTAGCTTCCAATGTGTTGTTCTCTTCGTTTGGAAATACATACAACAGCTTGAACCCTCTCTTCACTGGCCCTCTAGGTAATGATCTTTTTGGCTCCAGTACTGGCAGCGGTTTTTTTGGTACAACCATTAGTCTTATCGGGTTGATCCCAGGTTTGAGCAATTCTGGCGGGGTAGTCAATTATTTAGCCTCTTTTACAAATATTTTTGGTATCAATATTGATACCGGCAATCTTACCGGTGTATCAACTTCAACCGTTTCTGTTCCTGAACCCGCTACTATGGCTCTATTAGGTCTTGGTTTATTGGGCTTAGGATGGACTCGACGTAAAGCTAGTCAATAACGTTCGTTTTCGCAAAAGTTTCTAAAAGCCTCACCTAACCTTAGCGGGGGTGGGGCTTTTTTATGCCTGCCAGTACTCGATAGTGGGCATTAAGTAATTTCCAACAAGATATTCTACTGTTCTTTTTTATTCTTGATCAAACTCTCTTCAGGTGTTTCATGAGTCATTAATTGGCGTAAAATATAATGCAAAACATCCAGATCCAATTAAATATATATGTTGTGGCTTGAAATCAAATTTAATAATTGAAAACCATAGATCAACTTCGCAGACATCTCGAGAGGATGGATTAGTCATAAAGGTATGGATGATGTGCAGAACATGCATAAGCGTTCGTTTCAAATTATATAACATAAATAAAGATTAATAAGATATGGACTGGAAGATATTTCTCGCAATATTTTTATCTATTTTCGTTGCAGAACTTGGAGATAAAACTCAGTTAGCAACAGTGCTTTTCGCAGCTGATAAAGATGTAAGTAGATATACGGTTTTTTTAGCTGCGTCAGCAGCTCTAATCATAGCATCTGCTATAGGAGTATTAGCCGGTAGCTTATTATCCGAATATATAAATCAAAGGTTTTTGCATTATATTGCAGGAGTAGGATTTATCGCCATAGGCATATTCACCTTATACAAGGCTTAAATTATTCAGCGAGTATATGCCGCTATTGATTGTATTCTGTAAGCAGAAATCAAATTAAAGAAAATTTAATTTGATGCAACATTGATACGGCGCATGTTGTGATCAAAATACATATCTCTCCATGCTTACCAATATGATTCTGTCGTGATCTGACCTGGACTGCGGCGTAAATTTTTCTTCAGACCTTTTTCTTTAAGCGCGTTACGTGTATCTACAAGCATATCTGGATTACCGCACATCATTACTTGAGAGTATGCTGCGGAAAATTGCATATTTGCTTTATCTTCAAGTTGCCCATTGCTAATAGATGCTGGTATGCGTCCTGATAGTGCAAAATCAGTTTTTTCGCGACTTACAAAAGGAATCATTTGAAAACGATCCTTGAATGTAGCTTTTAGAATAGCAGCAGTGTCTTGATAGGTTAGTTCATTTGCAAATCTTACTGCATGCACTAACACGATATTTTCGAAACGCTGCCAGACTTCTTTTGAATTTAGAATGGATAAGAATGGACCTAGTGCGGTGCCGGTGGCCAGCATCCACATATCGCGGCCTTCGGGCACTTCATTTAGAGTAAAAAATCCATTCACGCGTTTATCAATATATATATAATCGCCAGCCTCTAAATCAGCTAATTTAGGTGAAAGCGGGCCTTCGGACACCTTGATTGAATAAAATTCGAGTAAGGGCTCATCAGGTGCATTTACAAATGAGTAAGGCCGACCGACAATTTGATCATCAATTTCCAGGCCAAGGCGGCCATACTGTCCTGCAATAAACGGGTCAATGTTCGCTTCAATGCGTAATGAATAAAGCAAATCTGTCCAATGCTTATTCTCTACTACCTTTCCTTCAATCCAATTGCTCATCTGGTTTAACGTTTTTAAATAACAAAAAAAATAATGTGTGTTCGCAACATAGAGGGGCGATTGATAAAAAGCAACTATCTATGTCTGACTATGTCTGATCATATCTAGGTGTTGAAGGTTTTAATCTGGTTATGCGAGGGCATCTTGGCGTTATTTAAACGTCAGGATTAGCCATTGAAATCTATTTGATTACAGGTAGATTTGTATCAGGAGAATCCTCTGAATTTTTGCCGAATAAATTGATAAAGAATTGAATTATCTTTTTAATACCACGCCATAGTTTTGGTAGTAACCAAATCATTAAAATGATAAACGCTATAAGTAATCCTATGAATACATAAGGGTGCGCAATTGCGGCCCACAAGCCTGTGAAAACAGCAATGTCTTCTGTAATCGAAGCTGCCCAGTTGGATACGGGTTCGGGTGATGTGTTGATCATTACGCGACTGCCCGCTTTGGTAAAATGTGTACCTGCTGCAATACTACCGCCAACGATGGCTGCTGCCATTTCTGCTGCTGGAGTTACATCTCCAATGGCTCCGGCTGCGAGTAATGCACCTGCAGGTATGCGCACAAAAGTATGTAGAGTGTCCCATCCGGTATCAACACCGGGAATTTTATCTGCAAAAAATTCAACTGCATACATTAGTGCAGCCGCGGTAATTACCAGTGGGTCACCGACCAGTTGTAAATCAACCGGTAAATCTACATAACCTGTGTTGGACATAACCCCTAACGCAAGCAGGGTGCCATATAAATTTATACCACTCGCCCAGGCAACACCCATCGTCAAAGCAATGGTTTGTATCAGTGTTGAATATTCTTCCATATTTGACCCTTACTCGTTTAAAGCGTATGAATAAGACTGCATGAAAGCAGTTTAGTGCCTTAAGAAACAGCAGCTTAACGTAAAACAATGTGGCTAAAAAAGGTAATTTAAGCAAGGTTTATCTTGAAATATAGCAATCTTGCCCCAATATCGCATATGGGAATTGCTTTACTTTATTGGCTTAAGACAAATTTCGATTCGATCATTTTGTATACGCACGCTATAACGTTGCAGCGCTTCGGTTGCAGGTTCTTCCATCGGTTCACCAGTACGAACGTTGAAGCGACTGCCATGCAGCGTGCAATAAACCAGTTCACCTTTGAGGCAGCCCAAAGACAATGAGGAGTCTTCATGTGTACACATATCGTCAACGGCATATATTTTGCCATCAACGTTGGCCAGTAAGATGTCTCCATTATCAGTTGTAAAGCGTTTGGTTTTGCCTATTGGCAGATCATTTACAGATGTGACATCAACGAAAGAAGTTTCTTTTTCCATGTTTTTTAGTTTAATTAGACAAATATTGTAGATAGTTAAATCATGCCGTACTTTATATATAAAATCACTTCAGGTTCCACAGGTGCAGTTAAAGAACTTGAATGTTTAGAAAAATATGATGAATTCAAGCAGGCAAAAAAATATATTCGCGAGCGACGCTTGGATTTTGATAAAGATAACCGTATAGCCCTAAAAATGATTTTTGCTGAAGACGAATTTGAAGCGGAACAACGGCTCAGTGCTACACGCGATGCACCCATTATACGTGAATGGGAAAAATAATTTATCCACGCTTATAACTATGCTTATATCTATGCTTATGCCATTTTTATAGTTTCCTATTATGGATGAGAAGCAGTATAAAGAAACCTATTCCAATATAAACCCTAATCGTTGTGTGTTCGAGAAGGCCATCAACTCTCGTGCATGCAATTGTAGTAAATCGCAGCGTTTTAATTTAGCTGATCGTGAAGGAGTGGCCTGCACTTCAAAATCCAGCCTTAACCGCTGTGGGCAGATTATTACCCACCTGCATAGTAATGCGCGTTTCGCTATCCAGCGTATTGATGTACAAGCGCTAGGGCACGCACAGGAAATAAAAATACAAAATGGTGGGCTACTTGGTTTGCAGAAACAACTCATCGATGAAGAGGCTGAGAAAGTTGAAGATATTGATGCTGTGATAACCGACGCCGAGAAAAAATTTATCAATATTGAAGACTTTCCATATTCAAAAATTGTTCAAGTGATCAGTGCGTATCTTATACGTCCCAAACGGACAGGCTTAAAACAACAGTAGAGAGGTAGATTTGCTATGGCTGCAGCTACCAAACTGGATAAGATATTGCTAGAGGTGCGAGCATGTCGCGTGTGCGAAGCTGAGTTATCTTTAGGGCCCAACCCTGTATTGCGCGCTAAACGCAGCGCTAAAATTCTAATAATTGGCCAAGCACCCGGAACAAAAGTTCATGCAAGCGGAGTACCATGGGATGATCCTAGCGGCAAGCGTTTGCGTGAATGGATGAATGTTGATGATGAAGTATTTTATAATCCGGCTAAAATTACGATTATTCCTATGGGATTTTATTACCCAGGCAAAGGCAAATCGGGTGATTTACCACCAAGAGAGGAATGTGCGAAGTTATGGCATAAAAAACTAATGGCGTTTTTGCCAAATACAAAACTAACATTACTTATTGGGCAGTATGCGCAAAATTATTATTTAAGTGATTCGAAATATTATGGTAGTGGGACGGTTACAGAGACAGTTACAAACTGGAAAATTATGCACCTAAATTTTTCCCGCTACCGCATCCTTCGCCAAGAAATACATTATGGTTGAGGAAAAATAGTTAGTTTGAGAGTAAAACTATTCCGCAGTTGCGCAAGTGTATACGGAATGCATTAAGTGATTAATTTCGATCGAGGAGTTAAATATGTCGGAGAATGAAACACAAGTAGAACATTCGCAAATTCTTAGTACCGGTATCGAGAATTATGAAAATTTAAAAGACATCACTACTTTAGTCTACTTATTACAAGCCATAGCATTTGTTGGCTTTACACCTATTATCGGAGTGATTATAAATTACTTTAAAAGAAGTGAAGTAAAAGGCTCAATTTTAGAGAGTCACTTTCGTTGGCAAATTAAAACTTTTTGGTGGGGTTTGTTGTGGTCAACCTTGGCAGGTTTCCTAATTTTTACAATCATTGGCATACCTATCGGTTATCCAATGTTGGGCATTACTATAGTTTGGTGGATCTATCGCTTTGTGAGAGGTTGGTTGAGATTGAATAAATTTTTACCCATGTACACGTCTTAAAGGATATACCGTTCATCTTTGCTTGAATTATTATTACTATATAAAACAATTAGTTATATATTATTTAAGAATCTATCTATATAGGAATATTATAAAACTCTAATATACAAGTATGATCAACCTCATTAAAGATTTAAACCATTTTATTGAGGAACAAGTTATGGAAAACTTTTTTGCGAAGGTAGACGACACCGTTACCACACTTTGGATTGAAACAGCTGGTTTAACGGTATTTATGTCATTAGTATTTCTTTTAACTATTAAACTTTTTTAAGTTTTAAAACTAAATTTCTAAGGAAGAAACTACTAATACGGACAGTTTCAAAAGCCGACCTTGATGGCAACATCAGGTCGGCTTTTTTATGCATGTGAAAATATATTGTTTAAGCTTTATCAGGAACTAGCTTGAATCGTATTACTCAAATGTAGTCTATTAAGAAATATCACTGACTTATTTAACTTTTTCAACTTATTTGGTTTATGAAGCTGCGCGTAACGTTTTTATACTTAATTATTAATTTAGCCATTATTGCTGCGCCGTCGGTTAGTTGTGCTGATACAGTTTTATTGCTGCATGGTTATTTGGGTTCCAGTCAGGAATGGCAACGTTCAGGAATTTCCGATCAGCTGGATGCGGTAGGTTGGAACAATTCTGGAGTGCTAAGTATTCAGGGCGACAGGGTTCAGGCCAGTAAGAAAAAATCCTCAAATCTGCGGCGCGTATATAGTGTAGAGCTACCTAGTGAACAATCTATTGATAAACAAGTGAAGTGGCTGGATCATTACATAAAGTATGTTCAACACAGACACAAAGATGAACAAATTATTCTTGTAGGTCATTCTGCGGGTGGAATAGTTGCACGTTTGTATATGGTTCAAAATCCACTACAAAATCTCAGTGCTCTAATAACGATTGCCAGTCCGCATTTAGGCACCATGAATGCAGCTATTGCACAAACCGTTACTGAGAATGTATTGGTTTGGGTGGATGGAATTCCGGGTCTTGAAAAAATCTATCGTTCACAGGGTTTGTTTTTTGATTTAAGTCCGGATCGTTCTGACAATTTAATTGGTTGGCTCAATTACCAAGAGCATCCGCAAGCACACTACTACTCTATAGTGCGTGAAGAATCTCAAGATTACATGCAAGATTTTGTTGTACCGAGCAGTAGCCAAGATATGAATAAAGTTTTTGCATTAAGAGGTAGAAGTAAAACCTATCAGGTAAAAAGTTTACATAGTTTGAGTATTAAGGATGCAAAGGTATTGAAAACAGTATTGATCGATCTATATACCATCTAATGGTAAAGCTAAGTGCATTTGCAGTAGTTTCGGTATTCCTTGTGAGTTGTGCATCACCACAATCAGCGACGCTTGAAAATAATGTAAAAGCCCCTATAACAAATGATTTTCGTCATCAATTCTTGCAACAAGTAAACATTGCTCGTGCGAAGGGCAGGAAGTGTGGCAAAGAATATTTTCCCGCAGCATCGCCTTTAATATTGAATGATAAATTAAATCAAGCAGCACAAAAACATTCTCAAGACATGTTTAAGCATCAGTTTTTAGAACACCTCAGTTCAAATGGCGATACGCTGGCAGAGCGCATACATAAAGCGAACTATGCATGGCGTGCCGTTGCTGAAAATATTGCGCATAACCAAGAAAGTATAGGGCAGGTTGTCAATGATTGGTTGAGTAGTCCAGGTCACTGTAGCAATATGATGTCCAGGGCGTACACTCAGACCGGTATTGCACATATAAATAGATATTGGACTCAGGTTTACGCTACACCAAAATAAAAATTACTATTGAGCAGATATGGATATTGAAGGGCCGTTAAAATTTAAAATTATATCTTATGATGACTCAGACGATCGTGAGATCCACGTTGATTTCAAACAAGAATTCCAAAATTTGGCATTACAAGAACAGGCAGATGTATTTTTAAAACACATTAGTTCGCTTCATATTCAAGTTGCTGCACTCAAACAAGAAGATGAAAAAGAAAGACAGGGAATGTTGATGGTGCTGAAGTTGTTAGAAGAACTATGGCCACATATCCAGGTGGGAGAGGTTTCGCTTAATGAAACGATCGTGGGCAAAGTGCAGGCTCCATCACCGGTAAGCCAATTAATTTCAGGTTTAAAATTAAACTAGAAATACTAGCATTGCCGGAATTAATTCCGGCAAACATGGATAATATTTAACTAATCGCGCGCACGTCCTACTGCATCCTTAGCAATATCATTTGCATAAAATTCACGAATTTGTGCGGCTGGCTCTATACGATTCGCGCCAGAACCTGTTAAACATTGCTCTTTTTTGTCTACTGCCCACATTACATAAGCAGTGAATCCTACGAAATCTTCAGGAAACTGGTCTTTGTGCGGGATACCGGTGTGCTCAACTCGATCTCCTTTTAGTTCTTTTTTAATACGCGCTAATTCTTTCATGAGATCATTAACGTCTTCACCATCCCACTGACCAACTACTTCACCTTTTCTGCTTGTTATATCGTTTGACATGTTATTCCTTAGTTAAATTAATGAGTAAAAGTTTGGATGTATAAATTCTGTTGCATCGAAGTCGCTATTTCAAGCATGGATTATTTTATTCTGTTGAATTCGAAGCGAGTTACTAATTAATTCTAAATCATCTTGATTGCATTATGTTGCAACAGTATTCCAACTATTTTGTATTACAGAATTACTATTATGACCATCTTAAACTTAACTTTAACAGTGAGAGTTAATGAGAAAATATAATTCACTATTATAAGTAAGTTAATTATCATTAAAGTTAATAAATGAGGTTGTAATAATAAGCTAGAAATTTTATTGTGATTATTTGTATATTTATATTCACAAGAATCATTTGGGAGGGGTAAATACGATCTTTAAAAAATGGAATTTCAGCGATTTTTCTATCAACGGTATTATTCGCCTGTGGAAGTGGCGTAGGTGGGGGTGGAGGCGGTACAGGTATTAGCAACGGCTTTATCGATCCAGCAACCTGTGTGCTCCCGACTGCTGCAGTAGCTATAATCGCAGTGAATGCTGAGGCAGTTGTAAGTGAAGTGAAAGGCGCTATTCAAACCGTCTTGGCATTTGCTAATGCAGGTAGTGATTTCATTATTTTAAATAATCAGGTATTAGCTGCTAATCCTTTTATTAGTCCATGTGAAAATGTGGGTGGGTCATCAACAGTTACTTTAGTAGGCTTTAATCCTATATCGGTAGGTGATCAACTATCAGTAGATTTTGCTAACTGTTTGGATACAGGTTCAACTATAAATGGGAATTTTACTGGAACGTATACAGCTATTAATGAAATTGTTGTAGGAGAAGCTGGTAATCTCGCCAATGCTAATAATTGGGATTTCGTTATTACCGAAAGCTCAGATAACTTAAGAGTTACAGATAGTAATATTGATGTAGCCGCTGAAGGGGATGTTACAGCAACGGTTGCTTTCTCAGCTGCAGGGGTAAATCTAACTTCGACTGCAACTAATACTATGCTTACTTTTGCAGATAGCGGTGGGGAGTGTGCCTCGATTGAGAATGCAAATATTGTGTCTACTGCAATGAATGTTACGACTAATCCTGCTATGTATACTTTAAATGTAAACCCTGCGGCTGCCCTTGAAGTTGCTAGCACTGAGCTTGCCGGAATAGTGTCAGCACAAACTCCTGCTACACTTTTTAGTGGTATGGAAGATTTGTATGATGCAGGTGCAAGCGAGATTGATGATTATTTTGTTGAACTTGATGATATTTCACCACCCACTGCAGGTGTGCTCACGATTACAGGAAGTGCATCCAACCTGACTGTAACTGCGATGGCTGGAGGGATGGTGCAAATTGATGTAGATGAAGATTTATGTATGGCAGGATTTGAAGCAACCATTATGACTACATGGGATGCTTTGTAGTGTTATATCTTTCTATAGAGTACTAAATTAATTTAATGCTAAATTAAACGCGGCTTTAAAGCCGCGTTTTTTCTATTGCTAGTTAAAGTTAACGAATATCATCTATTTGCAAATAGGTTTACCAAGTCAAGTATTGGTAAAGATAATGTAGAGAGTGTATGTATACGACTGATTATAATTAGATGGCTTTGATTAAAATACCGAAGAACTTAATTCATTTACCGCGGTTATCATTTCAGCATCATCCGTAAGTGCCTGGGATATACAGCTAGAGCATGCCGTAACCGGGTTAACGCCGGTTACAATCAATTTTCCAGCATGTACCAACAATCGCGTACTTGCACCTTCGTCTAAACCACTGCCTTTTAGATTGCGTGTCATTTTTGCAAACTTAACAAGTAGTTTGGCAGTGTTGGCGTCAACACCGGTTTCTTTTTCGACGATTTTTTGTTCTGTAGCCGCGTCTAGATAATCAAACTCCAGGGCTACAAAACGTTGTCGAGTACTTTGCTTTAAATCTTTAAGTACACTTTGGTATCCCGGATTGTAAGAAATCGCCATGCAGAATTCGGGTGGCGCTTCTAATAATTCGCCGAGTTTTTCCATCGGTAATACTCTTCTGTCATCACAAAGTGGATGGATTACCACAGTTGTGTCTTTTCGCGCTTCAACAATCTCATCCAGATAGCAGATGCTTCCCGCACGAACGGAGCGAGCTAGTGGTCCATCAATCCAAACGGTTTCGCCACCAGTGACCAAATATCTGCCTACTAAATCTGATGCAGTTAAATCATCATGACAAGAGACGGTAATGAGCGGTCTTTTCAATTTCCAACCCATGTATTCCATAAAGCGGGTTTTCCCGCATCCTGTGGGGCCTTTCAGTAATACCGGTAACTGGTTCGAATAGGCTGCTTCAAAGATATCAATTTCACTACCCACCGGCTCATAGTAGGGTTCATTTTCAATAAAATATTCTTCTGGTTTAAACGATTTTGCTTGCATAGAGAATGGTTCTTAATGGTGATTAGCTGATTCTAGTGGATATGCCTGATTTAGCGAATTGGAACGGGTTAAATCTATGGCTTATTTATATGGGTATATTACATAGGGTTGTTTGATTGTGTTGTACAGCTAGTTGGAAAATCGATCTCCTGTAGATATGATCAATAAAAGTCGTAGCCTAATAGTTGCTATACCTATATCAACAATTTAAATGGCATTGTTATAAGGGTAACTAAAACCGCTATTACTTTATTTATATTGAATTGTTACAGTTTAGCCAGCAGACTTAACACCCAAAAAAAAATAACTTAGCGGAAATCCTTAATAATGTTTTCAATAAATCCCTTTGCGGAACTTTCGACCGTAATTTCGCCATCAATCATCCAAGCTTACATCATACTCATGTTTATTATGGTTGTTGGTGGCACAATTCTCGACATGCTGCATAAAAAGAGTGCCAAGTACTTTTTTGAAAATGCTGAAAAAGCTAAAAAGAACGCCAAGCGCACTTTAGGTAGTGGCGAGAAAGCATCACTTGCAGTGGCTACCGTGGCGAATGAGGTTTTAACCTCGGGTGAATTTAAAAGCACGCGTCGTCGTATATCTCATTTATTAACAATGTATGGCTTCATCATTTTTGTTGCGACTACCGTATGGCTAATTTTTGGCTATATCGCTCCAGTAGAAGCGGCACCAACAGCATTGACAGCTTTATGGCACATCGGTGCAATCATGCTTTGTCTGGGTGGTTACTGGTTCTGGTTCTTCATCCGTGTAGACGTCTCTTCAGAAGGGGTTAAGTGGTACAATTTTAATGGGCGCGGTGACATCTTCATTGTCGGGCTAATCACTATGGGTACATTCGCATTGCTATGGTCTGCTACGCAGGCTAGCGGCGGCTTACTCAACATGATCTTCTTAGTGCTGTTCATTGCGTGTAGCACAATTTTATTTAGCACGGTTTTATGGTCTAAATTTGCACATATGTTCTTCAAGCCTGCGGCTGCATACCAAAAGCGTTGTATCAAGGCAGACGGTTCATATGAGAATCTACCTGAATTAGGAGATCTTTCGGATCCTGCTTTACAGGCAAGATTCCCGGATATTCCTGAATATATGGGCACCAATCCACCGAACATGGGGCTTGGTATCAAGAGTGAAGCTCCACGTCATTTTTAATTTTAAATTTTATCAGTAACGAATTTTAGAGAGAAAAAAATTATGCCTACTTTCGTATATATGACTCGCTGTGATGGTTGTGGACATTGCGTAGATATCTGCCCTTCAGACATCATGCACATCGACACAACTACTCGACGTGCTTACAACATTGAGCCAAACATGTGCTGGGAGTGTTACTCCTGTGTTAAGGCTTGTCCCCACAATGCAATTGACGTACGAGGTTATGCAGACTTTGCTCCTCTTGGTCACTCGGTACGGGTAATCCGTGATGAGGAAAAAGGTGTTATCGCTTGGCGTATTAAATCTCGCAATGGCAAAAAAGACATGAATTTGCTAGCACCTATTACTACCAAGCCCTGGGGCACAGCGATTCCTGAGTTGTCTAAAGAGGCTGCTCCAAGTAAAGATATGGTGGATAGTCAATTACTTTTCAACGAACCAAAATATATTCGTATGGACGAAGGTGGATTGCATACGCTTGAGTCGAACGGTTTGGAATTGAAAGCAGGGGTGTACTACTAATGGCTTACAAAACTATTGTTGAAGATAACATCGACATCCTAGTAGCGGGTGCCGGTATGGCGGGCACAGGCGCTGCTTTTGAAGCAAGGTACTGGGGTCAGGACAAGAAAATCGTCATCGCCGAGAAGGCTAATATTGATCGTTCCGGTGCAGTTGCACAGGGCTTGTACGCGATCAACACCTATATGGGAACCCGTTGGGGTGAAAATAATCCTGAAGATCACGTTCGTTATGCTCGTATGGATTTGATGGGCATGGTACGTGAAGATTTGCTATTTGATATGGCTAGACACGTAGACTCAGCGGTGCATCAATTTGAAGAGTGGGGTCTGCCGTTAATGCGCGATCCTAAGACCGGTGCTTATCAGCGTGAGGGACGATGGCAGATTATGATTCACGGTGAATCTTACAAGCCTATCGTTGCAGGTGCTGCAAAGAAATCGGCGGATGAAGTATTCAACCGTATTTGTTTAACCCATATGTTGATGGACGAAGCAAAAGAAAATCGTGTAGCGGGTGCGGTTGGTTTCAACGTACGTACCGGCAACTACCATGTATTCAAATCCAAGACCGTTATCTGTGCTGCCGGTGGCGCCTCGAACATCTTCAAGCCACGCTCAGTAGGTGAAGGTGCGGGTCGTGTCTGGTATGCGCCATGGTCATCGGGTTCAGCCTATGGTTTGATGATTGGTGCGGGTTGCAAAATGACGCAGATGGAAAACCGTATTGTTTTGGCACGTTTCAAGGATGGTTATGGGCCTGTAGGTGCATACTTCTTGCATCTCAAGACCTACACTCAGAACGGTATGGGTGAAGAGTATGAATCCAAGTGGTTCCCTGAACTATCGAAAATGGTAGGTAAAGAATACCTGGATACCGAAGGACAACACTTATCACACAAGCCTATTCCAACTTGTTTGCGCAATCATGCGTTTATCTCTGAAGTAAACGCAGGTCGTGGCCCCATTCACATGGTAACCATGGAAGCCTTCCAGGACCCTCATCTTGAGGAGATTGGTTGGCACAACTTCTTAGGTATGACTGTGGGCCAGGCAGTACTTTGGGCGGCTACTGACGTAGATCCTAAGTACGAAAATCCTGAGCTAACTACCTCAGAACCATATGTTATGGGTTCGCATGCTACCGGTTGCGGTGCATGGGTTTCAGGTCCAGAAGATTTATCACCAGAAGAATACTTCTGGGGCTACAACCGTATGACTACTGTTGAAGGTTTATTTGGTGCGGGTGATGCTGCAGGTGGTACGCCACACGCATTTTCATCGGGTTCCTTTACCGAAGGCCGCCTGGCGGCCAAAGCTGCTTGTAAGTACATCGACGATGGCAAAGCAGAAGGTATTAAGGTTTCTCAGGAACAGATCGATAAGCGCGGCAAAGAAATCTTCAAGCCGATGGAGCATTATAAAATCTATCGTAATGAGATTACTGCGGGTAGTGTTAACCCTAATTACATCAACCCACGTCAGGGTCTTGATCGCTTGCAAAAGCTGATGGACGAGTACGCCGGTGGTGTAACGGTTAGCTACATGACTAACGAAAAGCTGCTCAATATCGGTCTCAAGAAAATGAAGGCTCTGGAAGAAGATCTAGAGAAGATTGCTGCAGAAGACATCCATGAACTGCTACGTGCATGGGAGCTTAAGCATCGTCAACTTTCATCAGAAGCTGTTTTGCAACACACCTTGTTCCGCAAGGAAACCCGTTGGCCTGGTTACTACTACCGTGGTGACGCCATGAAGCTAGATGATGCTAATTGGCATGTACTAACGGTTTCTCGTCGCGATCCAGAGACAGGTGAGTACACCATGGAAAAAGCACCTTGTTATCACCTGGTAGGTGATGAAGAGAAAAAGGCTGCTGCTTAAATCATTAAATTATGAGGCCTCTAGATATAGAGGCCTCTAATTTTGATTGTAGTAATAAAGATCAACAACTGTTGGTCTTTTTTCATTTTTGCAGCTGCAAATATTTTTTTGCAATAAACAAATGTATTAGAGTTTCACATGAACATTATTGAAAAAACAGACGACGAAATCCTAGCGATTGCGAATCCGATGTGGGATGACCTCATCAAGTATTCCAACGAAGGTGAATATGGAAAATTTATTCGTATGTTTTCCTATGATTTGTTATTTGGCCTGAATGAAGTTGAAGTCGGTAAACAGTTTGCTAAAAGTGAGTTGACAAGAAGTTTAAATACAGACTATGACTACCTTGGTCTTATTCGTCGTGGTGAGCATGTAACGGTTTTATATCGCGTGAGCAGCAGCAAGAAAGCAGGTGAATGGCTCGGACGCATGGTGCTTGGGTATGAGAAAGGTGAGGTAAGGATTTTCGGCGCATCTGTCTTTTAGCAAGTGGCTGAAAACCCTCAGCAGCTGGCACGATACGGCGTTAAATAATGACCTCAAAATACTCTTTATGTCATATAAACTCCATTTTCTCGATCATTTTTGCCTTGTCTCGCACTCACCTGATAATTTTTCAACCACTTGCTAAGTTAATAAGCTGAATAGAACTTGTTATTTTAAATAATAACGATATGGAATTTAAACATGAATGAAATTAACAAGAATGTGATCAGCGATGGTAAGTTTGTCGAGCTAACCTACAAAGTTATTGATTTGAAAACCGAGGCTATTCTGACGATGGTCGAGTTCCCGATTGGCTATATTCATGGCGTTACTGAAGCCCTTGCACCACAAGTAACTGCAGAACTGAAAGGTAAAATGGTTGGTGACGTGATTCATGTTCCGATTGATTGTAATAAAATCTATGGCCCACGTGATGAGGCTTTAGTGTTCACTGACCATATTGATAACGTCCCTGAAGAATATCGAGAAGTAGGGTTGTCGATACTGATGGAAAACGAGCAGGGTAATAATAAAAGTTTTCTAGTTACTCGAGTTGATGAAAAGTCGGTGACTATTGATGGTAATAATCCACTCTGTGGTCGAGAGGTTATTTTCAAACTTGAGATTCTTACTGTGCGCGATGCTACAGACAAAGAAATTGAAGCGGGTGGCCCGGTAAATGCCGAACCTGATATCAATGAAATTGTAGGATCGGATCAAAAAGTAGTGCCAATTAATTAGAACCATCTCAAAATTAATCTATTGTGTTGATGCGTCGTTCTCAATTTTCTTAAATGCTCATTTACCTATGTATAAACTGCGCTTTTCGAAAATCTCGAGCCTCGCCCCTTGTTTATAAACGCGGACAAAATCTTCCTTTTTTAGATGAGTTCTCGTAAGTTAATAATGTTGATCTGACGGAGAAACATTTTGCCCCAGAATTTGTATGCTGAAACACTATTAACCCCGGGTCTAGGGGTGCCAATGGTATGGCGTTATCAGAATAAAGCACGCTATCTGATAGAGTTGCTTGATAGTGATTCACCAGTTCGTGGTGCTCTCTCTCAGGCGATTGATCGTTATGGCGATACTTTCTTTGAGTTAGCACAAAATAAAGAGTCGCTAATTGAGTGGGCAAATTCACAAAATACGCTAGTTGATGCAGCAGATGTTAGAGAACTAAGACTGGGTGGAGCGCATGTTTTTCAGCAGGCGATAGAACTATTCCAGGGTTTGCAGATGATGGTTGAAAAAGACGACGACCCTGTGAGGTGGTCTGCGGTTCATCACAACATTGGTGATGTGATGGGCTTCATTGGACAACGTAGTGGCAGTTCACATTTTCTTGAGCAAGCTGCGATGTCTTATGAACAAGCACTAGAAGTTCGTACTTTTGAAGACACGCCATTCGAGTGGGCCAGCACTCAATATAGCCTTGGTTTTGTTATGCAAACAATTGGTCAACTTGAGGATGATCTGAATATCTTAAAGCAGGCTGGTGAGATTTATAAACAGGCTTCTACCGCACTGAAGAGAGATGAACACCCGGATGATTGGGCTGCAGCTTTGTCTAGTGTTGGCAATGTGCTTTGTTTGCTAGGTGTTCATCGCAGAGGGCCACGTACCTTGGAACAAGCGGTGGTTGTGATGCGTAACGCCATGGTTGAACGCACGCCAGATAAATCAGCCTATGGATGGGCCGTTACACAAAACAACCTAGCCGTTGCATTACAGGCATTGGGTACGCATGAAGAAGATATTCCATCGCTTGAGGAATCCATTCCCATTTATGATGCAACGTTAAAAGCATTGCCAAAAGAGGATGTGCCGATGATGTGGGCAATGGTCACCGCGAATCGTGCTTCTGCATTGCACGCTCTTGCAGAGGAGTCAGATTATGTCGATATGGCGATGAAGGCGGAATCCGAATTTGATGATATTGCAAAATTGTTTGCCAGTGTGGAATTGACGCATTATCAGCAACTGGCTGAAGAACGTCGAGACCAGTCTAAAGCACTAGTAAAATTACTTCAGGTGTAAAGTGAATAGTCATGATTAAAATCTATTCCCAACGTCTTCTGCCTCCATATTATGGACAGGCACAAATCGCTGAATCTGAGCGTGCACGTGCATTAACGATCGACGGCCAAAGTTGGGAAATTCAATTTCTACATGTGGGCAATGACAGTCAGAGTACTAAACTTAGTTATCGGCGTGCTGTTACCATTAGTGACAGTGATATTCGACAGAAGAATATAGGCTCATCTCCAACAAACGGGCCAAATCATGCACCAAATAATGTACAAGATAAAACACAAACTGTTGATGAGCGAATACTGGAATTAACTGATTTTCTCGCGGATGTCTCATTACCGTTTCCGGCTGCAGACCACTTTGAGTACTGGTTGCTGGATGCCAAGGATCAATCACCACTGGCATTAATTTTTTCTGCTAAAGATTCAGTGCAGATGGATGCTTATCCATCACGACCGGAGTGGACAGCATTACCCGCGGCGGTTATGCCGATTGAAATGACCGAAGATGAAAAATCTTCTTCGTCAGCACCTGTCAATTACCGCTTGGAACGCTTGGTTGCCGAGAGAGCCAGTATTAACCCAAAAGCGAAGTGGTTCACCCGAAGTATCAATGAAGAGCAAGTGTTTCCGACATTTATGCTAACCGAAGACTGGCAAGAGCAAGAAGCTAACGATTTATGCCAACGCTACCTGTCACGTCAGTCACCACGTTTATTAATGCTTCATGGGCTGAATCAACAGCAGCGAAAACAGCTGGAAATTAACGCACGTCCCTATGCCCTTGAGGTTAAGCGCTTTTATCAGCTTTATCCTGAAGTTGTGGATCAGGTGCTGATGAATGCCTTATGCGTCGAAGCGAGGTTGCGTGGTGTTACAGAAGATCAGCCGGCATTGCATACGCGCAGGGATGGTATTCACTATATTTAGTGATCTAGAAAAATTCACATTTACAAGTAAAGTACAAGTAATGAAATAGATCAGACATTCAATACGCCAATAACAGCTCAGCAACAACGCTGTATCATTATTTTAGCCAGAAACTTTAGTCATAAAGTAAAAATAGAAACGCGAGGATATTCTTCATGCCACAATACATCTTCATTTACCTGGGGGGAGATACCCCTAACAACCCTGAAGAGGGCAAGCAGCATTTCGAGAGGTATCAAGGATGGTTATCTGCTTTAGGTGATGCGGTTGTCAGTCCCGCCATACCTTTTAAGGATACACATACCGTGCATCCTGATGGCAAGACAGAGCAAGGAACCACTACACTTATGTCGGGTATGAGTATCCTCAGGTTTGAATCTATGCGAGCCGCACTTGAGGCAGCGAAATCATGTCCATTTCTGGAAATTAACGGCACACTTGAAGTCTCTGAAATGATAGAAATGTTCGGTACGGTTAATTAGCCTAATAGCTGATAAAACATATTCACGACGATGCAAAAATTAATTCAAAAACATATTTTGTATGGTAGGCGAGAGTTCGAGTTACGCGATGATATTATTAAAATCAAAGTCACTAGTCTGCTGGATGAAAATAAAGATTTTGAAGTTGAGTTAGCTATGATTAACCCTGAACCCATTATCAGTAAGTCGCGAGTAGAGTTTCATAGTCGCGTGAAGTGTAGGCCGCTACTGTCGCTGTATTTGAATAAGCCCAATGCAAAAGAATTCAATGCGTTTGTAGACGCCATCAAAGCTAAAGCCAAGATGGAATATGCTGCATTTGCTGGATTAAAAAATTAGCCTGTGGTGTGGCTCAGAAATGGTGTGGCTCAGAAATTATGTATAAGGCATTAAAACTCTGAATGATATGAGCACCAAGCTTACTCAAAAACACCTGTTCAAAGGCACACGCGAATATGAGATTGTTGACGATCAGGTTTATGTTTGTGTTAGGTCACGTAAAGAAGAAATGCTGAGTGTAACCTTGGCAGTGCTCAATCCTGAGCCTGTGATAACACGATCACACCTGGAATTCGTTAGCCGCGTAAATGGTGAAACATTGTTATCCCTGGCTTTGTCCCGACCCAATGTGACTGAATTTAATGATTTTGTTAACACACTTAAGCAAAGAGCGTTAGCGGAATACAATGCTATTTCCGGCATTACTGTTACGGCTAAACCCACAATACTTAATGGTAATTTATACGAAGAACCACCCGAGTTTAGTGAACATTCTCCTGCAGATATCAGCAAAGCCAAGACTGTCAGTGTTGCAGGCATAGAGAATGCGATTAATATGCTGAATACATATGTACACAATGAGGAAATCCAACCCTTGATAACGGCTCTGGATTCACTCAAACTGGCCCCGCAAGATCACTCAAAATTAGTTAAAGTTGCTACTGTATTTAACGAACTCGGATCAAGCCAGGGCGCGGTATTAACTTATGCACCCTATATCACGATCATGTTGTCGGATGATCCATTTAGCTAAGGGTAATTGTGAAACGCTTGGTGCGTTTACTTTAACTGCGAGACAGTAGTTTTTTCAGAGTCTGGGTAGTTCGACGAAAGCTATTTTTTTGTTCGGATTGTTTTGCAAAACGTATACCTAACCGTTCTCGGCGTATTGTCATCCAGTCCTGCTTGTATCGCTCATTGCCAGTAAGAAAGTCGATTTCTGAAACCTTGTCGGTTTCGATCACATAACGCATTAAATACTGAGTCAGAATTGATCCGGGTGAGTAACGCTTCCAGTTTTCATCAAACACAAGCCTATAGATATACGCTTTGCCGTGAACCACAAACCATATCTGAGCGGCCACGGGTTTTTCGCTGACATATAGAATTGCAAGTCGTGACCAGCCCAATCGAGACAAGCTCCTCACTAAAGCGGGTGTAAAGTCGCAAAAGAATTCATTGGTTTTCCAGCTTGTTTTATAAATTGCATGGTAATCAGCCAGAGCCTTATCTATTAGAGAGTCGTGAATCCCGGTATCCTTATACAAGCGGATGTCGTAACCGTATTCACGTTCCAGCTTACGTTGCTTGCGCCTAATCGTATTGCGTAGATTGGCAGGTCGTTCTGCCATGTATTCATCGAATGATTGTCCATTTAATCGATGCATCCAGTTATAAAAGCGAAAGTAGGGATGGCTTTGAAATCCACAGGACTCCATTAATTGACGCAACCGAAATAAATTACTGTCGTTTGCATCAATGGGTTCAAGCAGCATGGATTGCACGGGCATCATCTGGGTCAAACTATTAGCCATAACATTAACCCGGCCATTAGCCAGCCCATTAACTAGGCCATTAACTAGGCAAGTTAGGATGGTATCCCGTTGGCCGTTATTGCAGATCAACAGAGTATATAAAGAGCTGAAGTTATTACTCAAAGAACTCAAGTTACCCTCTGAGTGCCTGATCATTGGCAGAATGGCTAAAAAGCTGCCATTATCTTCCACACAAGCCAATAATATGATTTGATTCTTGGCTAGCGCATGCTTAGTTAGGTTTTCTAACCAGATTCGGGAAAAAAATAGTGACTCCTGCTCGCGCTCTGAAAACAATATGTTGGCACTTTCAGGCAGCTGGCTCCATTGGCTGTACAAAACGAATCTCATCTCTAAATTTAAGCAGATTATCTGTGACGAAGACCTTATTTTATCTCCGGTAACTCATTGAGTGATGGCTCGCTATAGATATGTTTTTACTATACATAAAGAGAAAGTGTCATCAGGTAGTGCTAATTTGTTACAATTGGCGGATCGAAGAAATTCTTTTTTCAAGTGAAAGGTGATTTATGAGTGAGCAAAAAAATACTAGACCTAAGGTTCCTGAGGGCGAGGCTAGTTATTTCAAAACACGCCAGATGGAAGCCAATGACAAGGGTTTCGTAGGCTATGAAACTACCTGGCAACCATTCCAGAAAGAAGCAGAATATAAAACGCCAAAAAAGCCGTGAGCTCTGTTGGCTAAATCTAGCTTTATAAGTACGTATGAAAGGCCCTCGTAAGAGGGCCTTTTTTTTATTGCATTTACATTTTTGGAAACTAGCCAATAGAGGTGGCTTGGTCTGTTACAAGTTTAACGTTATAGTCAATATAAAACACGTAACGTAGTAACCTCAAATTTATGCAACAAGTATTAGCCAAACAAGATAACCATCCACTCGCAGGCACAAAAATGACCGGCTCGGATATCATTGTGCAGGTTCTTGCGCAAGAAGGTACTGATGTGATTTTTGGTTATAGTGGCGGCGCTATACTGCCAACCTACGATGCAGTATTTCGTTTCAATGCTGAAACTAATGAAGCCATGCCGTTAATTGTTCCTGCAAATGAGCAAGGTGCTGGTTTTATGGCATCAGGCTATGCACGTGCAAGCGGAAAAGTTGGTGTAGTAATGGTGACTTCAGGTCCGGGTGCTACCAATACAGTTACTCCGGTTCGCGATTGTATGGCGGACTCAACACCGATTGTTGTTATTTGTGGTCAGGTACCTACTCCTGCCATAGGTAGTGACGGTTTTCAAGAAGCACCGATTGCTAACATTATGGGTGCAGTGGCTAAGCATATTTTCTTGATTACTGATCCGACAAAACTTGAAGTCACGATCCGTACTGCATTTGAAATCGCACGTACCGGTAGGCCGGGACCAGTGGTAATCGATATTCCTAAAGATGTTCAAAATTGGGAAGGCGTATTTCAAGGTAAGGGTCAGTTGCCTATTCGTGGTTACCGAGAACGTATAGCCGAGGTTGCTGAAAATCTATTAACTGATGAAGACTGCGAGTCTTTTTATGCCGCATTTGCTAAATCAAAACGTCCACTTATCTATGCAGGCGGGGGTGTTATTAATGCCAATGCACATGCAGAAGTGCGTAAGTTTGCAGATAAATTCAATATCCCTGCAGTAACTACATTAATGGGAATTGGTGCATGTGATACAACCCAGCCGCATTCTTTACATATGTTGGGTATGCATGGCACAGCATTTGCAAACTATGCTGTGGATGATTGTGATTTTCTAATGGCTATTGGTGCAAGGTTTGATGACCGAGTTGCTGCTGTTCCACCCAAGTTTGCTCCTAATGCAAAATTTATTGCACATTTTGATATTGACCCATCAGAAATTCATAAGGTTAAAACTGTTGATTGGAACCATGTGGGTTTGTTGCCACAAGCAATGAATAAGTTATTTGATTACGGAGTGAATAAAGCAAAAGTTTCAAATGATTTTTCTGATTGGCATAAGCATGTTGCAGAGCTTAAGAGTACTTATGCAATGAATTACGATAAACAAAGCGACTATATTCAACCTTACGCTGTAATTGAAGAGTTAAATAAGCATGCCAAGGGTGAAGCTATAATTAGTACAGGCGTTGGCCAACATCAGATGTGGGCGGCACAGTATTTTGATTTTAAATCACCTAGGCTTTGGTTAACGTCTGGAAGTATGGGAACCATGGGTTTTGGTTTACCCGCTGCTATTGGCGCACAGTTTGCAAAACCAAACTTGGTAGTTATTGATATTGATGGTGATGCCAGTATTCGTATGAATCTAGGAGAATTAGAAACCGTAACTACTTATCAGCTTCCTATTAAAGTAGTTGTACTGAATAATCTTGGTGACGGCATGGTGAAGCAATGGCAAAAATTATTCTTCAAAGGCCGTTTATCTGCGAGTGATAAATCATTGCATAAAAAAGACTTCATTAAAGCTGCTGAAGCTGATGGCTATGAATATGCTGTGCGTTTAGAAGATAAAGCGAAACTATCGAGCGTTATCAAAGAATTCATGGGCTTTCCTGGCCCTGCATTTATTGAAGTAATGATTGATCCAGATGCAGGAGTTTACCCTATGGTAGGTCCAGGTATGACATTTGATCAAATGATTACCGGCGATCATATTCCAACCCGTAATTCTAAAGTGAATGCTAAAACGGAAGTAGACTCTTCTGAAATGTTTTAATTGCTGTTGCAAATGAAGATTACGATTATCAAATGTTTCAGAAACTGTTCATAACTCATTAAGCCCATAACCCATTAAGTAAGCAAAATTACTAGCAAGTCTCGAGAATCTAATTAAATTAGTCTTCTCATCCCGCAGCACTAATAAATTTAATTAATGAATGCAATCAATGATTGTTATTCTGCTACCTCTTGATATGAGTCTATCAATCGATTTTGAAAACTAATGTTTCATGCATATACAAGTGTAAATTTGCCATGTAGATTGCAGCCTCACCTAACTTAATTATCACTAAGTGGTGAAATTATAATTAATA
>CAZAOO010000010.1:0-29224 GCA_964486815.1 uncultured Thiotrichales bacterium | reverse complement strand
TATAGGAGGATAGTTATGCCATTATCTAAAAGTCTGGTTGCCGAATTCATCGGCACGTTTTGGTTAGTGCTCGGTGGTTGTGGTAGTGCTGTACTGGCAGCAACATTTGTTTCTAATGGTGCAATGATTGGTGAAAGCATACATTTCCCATTGGGAATTGGTTTAGTTGGTGTTTCATTAGCGTTTGGCCTAACGGTCGTTACTATGGCTTATGCCATAGGCCACATTTCTGGATGCCACTTAAATCCGGCAGTTTCATTTGGTTTAATGGCTGCAGGTCGTTTCCCTGCTGCGCATTTACTGCCCTATATCGTAGCCCAGGTTTTGGGTGCAATGCTTGCTGCAATAATTTTGTACATCATTGCAAGTGGTGATGGAAGTTATGGTGGCTTAGCATCTAATGGATATGCCGCACATTCTCCTGGCGGTTACACGATGATGTCTGCTCTAGTTACTGAAGTGGTAATGACTTTTATATTCTTAATGGTCATTATTGGCGTAACAGATAAACGTGCACCTGCAGGTTTTGCACCAATAGCAATTGGTCTTTGTCTAACGCTGATTCACTTGATTTCAATTTCTGTAACCAATACATCTGTGAATCCTGCAAGAAGCACTGGACCCGCAATAGTCGAGATGTTTACCGGTATTCAAAATGCAGCGGTCGGACAATTGTGGTTATTCTGGGTAGCACCTATCATAGGTGCAATACTAGCTGGTATTGTCTATAAAACAGTATTTGAATCATCCGAGAGCTAGATTCTTCACATGAATGTTAAAAGGGCGCTTTTTGTGCCCTTTTTTATGTCTGATATGATGCTTAGCACAATAAAAGGATCAGCTATGCTAATTAAAAACCAGATTTTAGCAATTGTACTTATATTTATTTGCTCTGCATGTTTAGACAATCAGAATGAAACTGAAGTGTCTAATATAAATTCAGATGAAATACTTAAGAGGCAACTTAAGGTTTATGAAGAAGCTGAGTTGGATCCACAACAATTTAAAGCAGACTTAAAAGAAAACTGTCCACATTTTGCTAATGTACTTCTTACTACCGCTGAGACCATCCAGCTTGGCACTCGTGTGTTCAATGCGGGAGGAGTAAGTTTAACGAAACGGATTTATGAAGGAACAGTATATAAATTACTGTTTCAAATTAAAGACGATTGTAAAAATTTGAGTGATGCATTACAGGTCGGTCTTAACAAGGCGGCTGAGTCTGAAGATCATCATGATCAAGCATGGGCATTGCGAAACGTATTAGATCTGATTATGGGCGGCCCACCATTAAAGCCACCTGGGGCGCAGTAATGACTAATTTATTTATGCCTTACGGAAGATCTACGAATAAATATATTGCCATATGGCTACTAATATTTTCGCCTCTAGTTTTTGCGGGCGAAAATGTATTTACTGAAAAAGAGAGCTTCGCGCAAGAGTATGCTCAATTGGGTTTGTTGTTAGAAAAGGTTCAAGATAAACAAACCGCGAGACTTTATAAGCCGAAGATTATAAAAGAGTTGGATAGAATAAGATCAAGTGTTGGCATACAAAGTGACTATAAAAACTTATCGCCGATCGAAAAGAAAATATTTGTAAAGAAATTTCAAAATAACAATCTTCACTGTGGTTATGTAACCAAGGTAGTTGATGAGCGCAACAGATTACTGCTCAATAAAGAAGTAAAAAATGAATTAGGCGACTTGTTAGACCAATTGTTGCAGTAAAAACCTGTTTTTAAATTACTAGTATAGTGGTCATTCTATAGAGCTTTCATATGTGCCAGTATTTCTAATATGCCTTTTCTAAGAATGCTTCAAATTCCAAATATCTATTTAAAACTATTTTTAATTCCAACAGTCATTTTCTCCACAACATCATGCGCATTGCTATTACTTAATGGGCACTTAAGTCATGGGTACTATATGGCTGAAAGCGAAACTTTTAAATGTAAATTGCCGGGTGGCGCATTGAGCTCTAAAGTCGAAATTATGGATCGTAGTAATGAACTTGGTGAAACGGCCACATTTAGTTTGAATATCGGATTATTATGGCGTATTGATCATTTATATATAGGTAAGCATAAACTAGCAATACTTGACATTTCAGCTGATAAAAGGCAACAGCTTGATCAAGCAAAAGATAATTATATGAGTCTGTACTTGTCTCAGAATGCGGATCAAGTAGAAGTAGATTGGGAACAGTTTATGGCCGTAGAAGATGTAGAAGTGTTACTTACCAACACATATATTAATTGGGATGGTCATGGAGAAAAAAGAGAATTGCTATTTTCGATAGATGGCAATTATTTAAATGTTGTGCACTTCGCACAAAACATGTCTAGTAATTTGCAAACGTTTACAACAGGAGCGGTAGGATTTTACAAGAGCTGTGAGTTTTAATTACATTATTTAGTAGAATTAAAAATGAACTTAATTCAGGCAACAGTATTATTATTTCTAATGATGGACCCAGTTGGAAATTTGCCAGTATTTAATACGATTTTAAAAAATAAACCTGCGCATGAAAGTGTAAAAATAATAATCAGGGAACTGGTTTTCGCATATATATTATTATTTGGGTTTTTGATATTAGGCAACTACGTTCTGTCATATTTAAATCTCAGAGTTTCTACATTGCATATAGCGGGTGGTATCATTCTTTTATTGGTGGCCTTGGGTATGGTTTTTCCAGGAATTGGCATGAAGATGGTAGATGGTAATGAAGAGCCGTTCTTCGTTCCCCTCGCAATGCCATTAATAGCGGGTCCAGCAACAATTGCCATTGTGCTGATATTGGGGAGTAGTCAACCGGCTAATACAATAACTTGGGTAATCGCCTTATCTATTTCGTGGGGTCTTGCAGCAATTATTTTGGTTCCATCACCATGGTTTTTTAAATTTATTGGTGAGAAGGCAGCCCGAATATTAGAAAAGCTCATGGGCATGATTTTAATTGTGCTTGCAGTACAGATGTTTTTAAATGGTGTTGAGCTATATATAGATACAAGCTTCTAAACTAAATGATTAATTAGCGCTCACAGTACGTGTGCTTGCCCAATTTCTTAATTTTTCAACTTTTTCTGCCATCACCACCGATAGTGGCTTAGTGCTTAGCAGTTCCTCCAGTAATTGAATTTGCTTTAACGGAGAACCTTCTGCATGCGCTGCATAGAGTGAAGATACAACTGCTTGTTCAATTTCAGCGCCCGAGAATCCTTTGCTGATGTGTGCAAGTCTATGCAAATCAAACTTATCTTCAGGAATATCGCGTTTATTCAAATGAATTCGAAATATTTCTTGTCTAGTTTCCTGGTCGGGTAAGTCAACGAAGAAGATTTCATCTAAACGGCCTTTGCGTATTAATTCAGGAGGTAATGCTTCAATATTATTTGCAGTTATTGCTAAAAATACAGGGTGTTTACGTTCCGCCATCCAGGTCAAAATTGTACCCAGAACTCGATCACTGGTACCCGTGGTGTCGTCTCCAGAACTAATGCCTTTTTCAATTTCATCGATCCACAAGACACATGGCGACATTACTTCAGCTGTTTTGATTGCATCACGAAGATTTTTTTCGGTTTCGCCTATAAATTTATTGAACAGGCTTCCCATGTCTAAGCGTAATAAAGGTAAGCCCCATACTCCTGCTATGGCCTTAGCCGTTAAACTTTTTCCACTACCTTGCACACCGATAAGTAAAACTCCTTTCGGTCGGTCTAAACCTTTGGGTGGTTTCTCAGAGATAAAAACTTCTCTGCGTTGCTCTAGCCATTTTTTTAATTTTTTCATACCTGCAACATCTGAAAACTTTGCCGTGTCATATTCAAAAGACAAGCCATTGTCTTTACTTAATAGGCGATATTTTGCAGCCATGATTTCAGGCAAATCTGATGTCGTGAGCGCACCATCTTCAGCAATTGCGTTACGTGCAAGTCTTCGCACATCTTGTTCAGGCAGGCCGGTCAGATTTCGTGCTAATAATTCAACTACGCCGTTGTCCTGGATGACATGCTGAGTAGTATTTTTACCTTGCCAACGAATAGCTTCTTGAATAACGATGTTAGAGAGCTCTTTTGTGGTCGGTAGATGTAATTCGAAATGAGCAACAAACTTTTCTAGCTCAGCAGGTATTTTCAAGTTATGGCTTACAAATACCAGCGTATTAGGGTTTTCGTCATACTTCAGAGCTATTTCTTTAATCGTGCGAATATTAAATGGATCTTCAATATAAGGGTGAAAATCCATAAATAGATAAATCCCAGATTTAGACCCACCTCGAATATGCCGTAATGCTTCTAATGGCTCCTTATTAAAAGCCTGTGGGCGCATGTCTTGTATATCTATTCTTTGCAGGCCTTCCGTTACCGCCCATTTGTAAAGCTGACTTGGAAACTCCACAACTAATTTAGTAAATAATTTCAGCACTTGTGCTTCATCATGAGTCTCTATGACCACAATCGGGGTTTTGGATTTAATTAAGACTTTAAGGTCATTTAGCCCATGCATTTATGTGCGCCTTGAATTCGAGAAGGGGAGATTGTTATATATTCAGCATGTTTTAGCACCAATTTCGATAATCTTGCAAGAAAATGCATACTCAAGTGTGCGATAAGATGGACTATCAGGAATGTGAGGGTTGATGAAATTTGATATTCAACAGGCTACTAAATTGGGTACTGCAATAACTTATCTAATCATTCAATTGTCTGTTTGGCTTTTTTAATTTCTTTGAGATACCTTTGCTGTATCTTAAAAAACAGAAAACTATAACTTACTTGATAAATGAAAGACCAAAATAATAAAGAATTACGAGAAATACGTATCAATCCGATTGTTCCAACTGAGTCCGTATTGGTGTCCACTGCACGTGGACTACGACCTCGGAAAGATGAAAAGCCTTTTGAAACTAGCACCGTATCGAGAGTAGAGAAGTGTCCGTTCTGCAAAGGTAACGAAGACAAGACTCCACCGACGATTTCTAGTTGGCCAAATGAAGATGAGTGGAATATACGCATCGTAGAGAATTTATTTCCAGTATTAAGTGATCGACAGATTTCACAAAACCTAAGTTTTGGTTTACAGCACGTTATTGATGGTTATGGCCGTCATGAAGTCGTCATTGATCATGACAATCACTCTATACATGTAGATCATATGTCACAGGAACATTTGCATGCCTTGTTCAAAATTTATCGTGATCGTATGCAGGTGTTATATGCTAGTGATTCGCGTATTAAATATGTCTTGGTGTTTAAAAATTTTGGCCCTGCAGCAGGTGCGAGTATTGCTCACACTCATAGTCAAATAGTAGCTATGCCGGTAGTGCCAGAAAATGTGGCTACGGAGTTACAGCATTCCTATGCACATTATAAAAAATATAATCAGAATATATTTACACACCTTGTTGATGAAGCACTTACATTTGAAGCTACCATATACGATAGAGAATCTGGTGAAGTGCGGCGTAAAATTGATGTAGGGCAATATGTAATCGAAAAAACCAAACGTTTTATAGCCATTAAGCCTTTTGCCAGTCGCTTTGAGTGGGAAGTTCAAATATTTCCACTGTTTACGCAAGCTGATTATTTAAACTGTAGTGATGAAGATCTGGAAGATTTTGCTGGACTCTTAAAACGTACTATGTTGCGACTAAATAAAGTTATCGGTGGTGCACAATACAACTATTTTTTACATTCTATTCCACATGGTGAAGAATTTAAAAAACATGATGCCAGCTATCAATGGCATCTAGAAATTTGCCCACGCACCAGTATTCCAACAGGCTTTGAGTTAGGGTCAGGTTTATTTGTGAGTACAGTTAGCCCGGAAGACGCTGCGAAAGAATTGCGTGAGGTAAAAATAGAGTTCTAAACTAACTCAGTGAGAAGAAGCTAACAGGGTTGTAGCTTGTTTAGTGATTGTGTACTACAAATCTGTTCCAGCCAGAGGAATTATTTTTGCAAGTTCAGCGTCTAAAAGTGCATTTACTTTATTATCAATTTGATAAAATCGTAAAACTTCATTTTTAGGAAGTACTTCTTGAAATTTTCCCAGGTAGATTTGCTTGATCTGTAATTCTCTGCCTTGAATTCTAAAAATTTGTGCAAGCATGTTAGAGGAGCTTTGTTCTGTAATTGAATTATCATTATATTTTGCGTTATATTTTTGAATTAATTCAAATTCTTCTTTTATTGCATTCATTAATTCCTTTTCATAATCGGAATATATAGTCCAAAATACCTCACTCTGGCTATCGCTAAGATCAAATGAATTAAAAATCATGGTTTTCTTTTTTTCTTTTAGCTCCATCAGAGAAGTTTCTATATCATCAGCAAATACAGGAAAACTGATAAACCCAAACAAACAAAGCAAAGTAATTAAAAATCTCATTTTTTCTCCGCAATAGAAATGGTTAATGATAAAAAAAGCATAGCACTGAAATGATGAATTATAGTATTTTTATGATGGACTATAAGTAATATGCTATATAGCATATGGACAAGAAGAAAAGCTAAAGAAGTAGCAAATAAGTAGGTGAAGATTTTAGTTATAACCATCGGTTAAAAAACATTTCAACTCGACTATTTAGGCAACTTTCTACAAGCGGATAGTTTTATTTTTACTGCATTTAAGCTTAAAATTTAATTATTATTTGTGTGCCAATTAAATGCTATTACATAAACAAATATCATTGGGCACATGGATTATCATTATTGAAGTGATTTTCCATGTGGTTTGTTTGGTTGGCTTAATGGATTTACTAAAGTTTTTAACCGCGTCTTCCGAATTTTTTGGTAAACACAGTTGGGCACTATCTGAATCTTGGGTTTCGCTGTATTTATGATTATCGGTATTCATATTATAGAAGCCTGGGCCTGAGCTTTCATATATTTAAAGCTTGGCGAATTTAAAGATTTAAGTAAGGCGTTATATTTTTCTGTAGTGACGTGTACAGCGCTGGGGTATGGAGATATAACACTTTCTGAGCGATGGCGATTATTAAGCACTTTTGAGGCCATGGGTGGTTTACTTTTATTTGGTGCCAGCACCGCCTTTTTAATTGGTTTCATGCAAACCCTCTTCACTTTTTAGATGAAAATGTTCTTAAAAGCTTTATATACACCGATCAATAGCATCGATTTGAATTCACAATGCCCTAAAATTTGTTGATGGACGACTCGCCGCAAGAACAACAATCCCAAAAAAATCAAACTAGCCAGATTGGCAAGGGCATGATCATCATCGCCTGGGTGCTGATATTTGCAATGTTGATTTGGTTTTTTGATGTTCTGGAAAATAACAAACGTAATCCAAATCAGAACGTAAGTACGCAAGTGCTTAGTAATGGTGAAAAAGAAGTGATTCTGCAGAGCGGTTCATATGGTCATTATATTGCAACGGGGAAAATTAATAATACAGAAGTTACTTTTCTTGTCGATACCGGGGCAAGTCATGTATCAATACCAGAACGTATAGCAAAAAAGGTTGGTTTGCAGAAAGGTGCGGAAATGTTTGTCTCTACAGCCAATGGCACAATTGCAGTTTACTTAACAACCTTGGATGAAGTCAGTATAGGTGAAATCAAACTGTACGATATAAAAGCAGATATCAATCCACATATGGATGGTGACGAAATACTATTAGGCATGTCTTTTCTACGTAACTTATCTATCCTTCATAGGGATGATCAGCTAACTATTGTACAATAAAATCTTAACTTGTTCATTCTTAATAGATACCCACGTAAAGAATACTGTGAATGTTGGAGCAACAGATGTAAATATCGCAGAAATAATTTTGTTGCGTTACACCTGTTGCGTGTATCGCTGTTGTTCATGGCACATATTGTTTTTAAATTAAATCACCCATATTTTCTATTGAGCTTGTTGCATAGAAGTATAATATGAGAATATGTCTAAGAGGATTACATTTTTGCAGGCCTTTAAAAGCGTGGTTGCCTCGTTCGTTGGAGTTCAGAGCAAAGAAAACCACGAACGAGATGCCATGTCAGATGCAAATTTGGTTCCGATTATTGCCGTAGGGTTAATTTTAGCAATTCTATTACATGTTTTTATTTATTTGATTGTGAAAATTATAATTTGGCAATCCGGTGTAAGTTAAATTCTTATGAATAAGCCTTTATCAATTGTAATTGGTGCGGGAGAGGGTTTGGGTAGCAGCTTAATTTCTGTTTTATCTAAGTCAGGCTACCAAGTAGTTGCTTTAAATAGATCTGTATCCACGTATTTAGAGGATGATGCAAAAATTGTGGATAAGATATGCATTAAACAAGTGGATGTTTCTGATAGTGCATTGGTGCAAAGCATTATCAATGAAATTATTCAGGAGTATGGTGCGCCAAGTGTAGTGATACATAACCCTGCGCAGCTACATATCAAGCCATTTTTAGAGACCTCAGTTGAAGATTTTGAGTTAGCGTGGAAATCCATGGTTTTGTCTGCAATTAATGTCTTACATGCAGTAATACCTATAATGCTTCAACAAGAAAATGGTACGGTAATTGTATCCGGTGCAACCGGAAGTATTCGTGGCGGTGCGAATTTTTCTGCATTTGCCTCGGCTAAATTTGCATTACGTGGCTTAACACAATCGTTAGCTCGAGAGTATCAGAAACAAGGCATTCATATTGCGCACGTAATTCTGGATGGAATTCTTGATACAGCGCGAAGCCGCGAGCTACATAATCTTGATCCTGCAGAAATGATGTCTACAAAACAAGTTGCCGAAGCCTATCTGCAATTAATACAACAACCTTCCAGTGCCTGGACACATGAGCTTGATTTAAGACCTCAATCTGAAACTTTTTAATGGGGGATTCGCATCAGGTTGAAGTGCTTATTGTTGGTGGCGGGTTGAGTGGTTTGCATACTGCATATGAACTACACAAGCGTGATATCAGTTTTTTGCTGGTCGAAGCTCGCGATCGACTTGGAGGACGGATACTTTCTTATAATGTGGGCCATTCAAAAAATAAGTCTGAATATGATTTAAACCAGGCTGCATTCGATCTTGGGCCAAGTTGGTTCTGGCCAGGTCAGGCCCATATCCTGGGACTGATTAATGAGCTTGGTTTAGCAGATGATGTTTTTATCCAAGCTGGGGAAGGTGATGCGTTGTATGAGGATAATCAGGGCAATGTGCAGCGAGGAATAACAGGCATATCAATGGCTGGTGCATACCGCATGCAGGGTGGCATACGTAAAATTACTACTGCTCTGAGTCAAAGTATGCCATCCAAATCAATTATAAGTAATGTTGCTGTTACTAAAATTGAAAATAAACAAGAGAAAATTACTAGCACGGTTCTAATGGATGACTCTGCTGAGGTGATTAGCAGTAAGTTTGTGGTGTTAGCTTTACCACCTCGCGTAGCATTAGCTTCGATTAAGTTTACACCCCAATTCACTAGTGTCCGTCGAGATGAACTCAATGCCGTGGCTACCTGGATGGCAGGGCATGCAAAATTTGTCAGTGTTTATAATGATTGTTTTTGGAATCAAGCAGGTTTATCAGGTGATGTAATTAGTCATAGTGGGCCCTTGCAAGAAATTCATGATGCTTCTTCAAAGCACGGGGAACTCAATGCTTTATTCGGGTTTGTTAGCATTCAACCTCAATACCGAAATCAAAGGCAAGTTGAAGTACGTAATATGGCAATTGCACAATTAACCAGGCTGTTCGGTGAGCCAGCCTCGCAACCGGTTGAAGTGCATATGAAGGACTGGGCATACGATGTACATACTTCTACAGACTATGATTTAGAGGTACCTAAATTCCACCCTGCTAACCAAATCGTCAATGTCACTGAAAGCACATGGCGTAATAAATTAATCTGGTCAGGCTCTGAATCGGCTGATAATAGCAACGGATTTTTAGAAGGTGCGCTTGAAGCGAGTCAGCGCAGCGTCTCAATTATTAGTCAGTATATTTAATTCACACAAAAATCATTGCTGATTAGACTTTTCAAATAAATAAACTTAGTAACAACACATAACTTATAGTAGCAGGCTTAGCCTTAAGAAAGCTGCAAGACGTTATAAGTTTTCTATTGCGCTTATCCTTGCAAATTTTCTACCAGCATGACAAGTGCAGCGGTGGTAACAAGTGATATGTCTGCAAAGAATTCTTGCTATATAAATTTCTTTATAAAGTTATTGTAAATCATATCAATTAAATAGCTGCGATCTTGCAGTTTCAGTAATTTGAATTACACCCGGATGTTTTATTTTTCTTTCAGGTGATATTGCATAATAAGTTTCTTTTAGACCTTCTACTGTACCTATTAAACTGGCGTGATACATATGTTCTACCTCATTGGCAATCGCGGTTGGAGATGGAAAAATTCCCACACCCGCTTCACCAAATGCTTTCATTAGAGCACTATCATCAAATTCGGCCATAATATTAGGCATCACGTCCATTTGTTCAAACCAGTCATCTAAACTACGACGCAAAGCACTGGATTTAACCGGCATTAACATAGGCGCTTCATCTAAAGATTGAGGGAATGAGTTTTGATATGAAGAAACTAAATCTTTTTGACAAAAAAATGACACAGTGCTATCGCCTAATAAGTGGTTGTATGCTTTAACACTAAGGCCGGGTGGCAGTTGTCTGTCAGATAAAATCAGATCAAGCTTATGCACGGCTAAATCACCTAATAGTTTTTCGAGATTACCTTCCCAACATACTATTCGAATCTGGTTAGTTAATTCTAAAACTGGTTTTAAAATCCGATATGCAATTAATTTGGCAATTGAAAAAACTACGCCAACATTTAATTCTAAAGGTCTGCCAGGCTCTTTGCTATGTAAGCGCTGTGTTAACTCCGCTCCAAGTGAAAAGATCTCATCTGCATAAATATTAACAACTTGTCCGGTGTCGGTAAGTACTAAGCCACGGCCTTGACGTTGGAATAAAGGTTCACCAACCGCTTTTTCTAGAAGCTTTAACTGGCCGCTAATAGTCTGTGGAGTGATGTGTAGGATCTCAGATGCCCGCGCAATGCTGCCTTCACGAGCCACTGTCCAGAAGTATAGTAAATGATTGTAGTTGAGATGGCGCATATTGGATGAATGGTTATTATTTTTAAAGACATTCAAGTTTGCACCATTCAGATGCTAAGGAAAAGTCGAATAATTAGTATAAATAGTAAGTAATAACCTTATTATATCGACAAAACATGCTGTCTTAAACGAGTACTTCCACTTATATTAAAACCGAAGAATGTATCAAAATTAAACGAATTGTGTAGTTTGATTTTTGTAATTATTCTGAGTACATGGTTAATAAATTGTTAAATTAATTATGCAGATAAATTCTATTGTGAATTTATCTAATATGAGCAAACACATTCCATTTTTTAGCATCTTCATTTTAATGTGATCTAGGACGATTGTATTAAAGAATTAACCTTAATTGATGTGCCAGTTTTATTCTTACTCCTCTGGCATTATTTTTACTCGCTTGCGAGGTAATTGCCCCGATTTATGGTGGTAGTTACTCCATGCCGGGGTTCTTTTTTGAACCTTAAGCTAAAAATAATTTGATCGTTTGGCTGATCATCAATAATTAAATCGATGTTTAAGCAAGTAATAAACGATTTGTAGATTAATTTAGCGTTGCTTAGAATTATTTTTAATATATAACCTATTAATGTGTGTCGTGGAGCGCTACATGGAAGATACTAGAATACAAGCTGATGGTTTCGAGCTTAGTGAAAAGATGAGAGCGCATATAGTTGACTATTTGCACGCAGTGTTTGGGCTTAAACAACATATGCTACGTAAAATTCTTATCAAATTATATGATGATGAAGACTTAAAATTAGGAGCTGATAAATTTTTCCGTATACATATCTATATACAAAATCAGCCTATGCTAATTACCGAGCTTAGGTCGCCTGATATTTTGACGGCCATAGAGCTGGCGGTAGAGCGTGCAAATCTAAAATTGTCTCAACGTATGAATGGCAGAAAAGAAATTCGCAAACGACTTGAGCATGAAAGAAGTAGAATGATTTTCAACTAATTATTTCTTATCTTAAATTGGAACTTATATTTCAAATTCAGTGTTTAGAATTTTAGGCACCTGAATATTTTTTAATCGCACATATCTTGGTAAACCATCTTTATATGGCGGGTAAGCTTCACCTTTGATTAGCGGCAGCAGGTATGTTCGACAGCGTTCTGTGATACCTAAGCCATCTTTAGTGATGTAATTTCGTGGCATCATTTTTTCCACATTAGCGACCCTTGCTAGCGTAGTGCTACCCACTTTCCATTTATAAGGTTTATTAGAGACTCTAACTATAGTGGGCATGATGGCCGTTTTGCCTTGTAAGGCAAATTGTACTGCAGCTTTACCCATTGCATAGGCTTGATCTACATCGGTTTTGGATGCGATATGTCTGGCTGCGCGCTGCAAATAATCTGCCACCGCCCAGTGAAATTTGTAACCATGTTCTTGCTTAATCATATCGGCAATGATTGGCGCGACACCACCTAATTGTTTGTGGCCAAATGCGTCAGTATTGCCTGAGTCTGCTAGAAATGTACCATCAGCAAAACACGCCCCTTCTGAAACACAGATAACACAATAACCATATTTCTCTACACACTCTTTAACACGTTTGAGTACTAACTTTTTATCAAAAGGAATTTCAGGGAAAAGAATAATATGTGGTGCATCGCCTTCTTCTTGCTTGGCTAAGCCACTTGCAGCAGCGATCCAGCCAGCATGTCTGCCCATTACTTCCATCACAAATACTTTGGTTGAAGTTTCTGCCATTGACTTGACATCAAAAGCTGCTTCTTTGATGGACACTGCAACATATTTGGCAACCGAGCCAAACCCTGGGCAGTTATCGGTAATAGGTAAATCATTATCAACCGTTTTAGGGATACCGATACATTGGATTGGGTAACCCATTTTTTTACTTAGTTGTGAAACTTTATGTGAAGTGTCTTGTGAATCGCCACCACCGTTATAAAAGAAATAACCAATGTTATGAGCTTTGAATACTTCAATCAATCTCTCATATTGTTGTCGACTTTCTGCAACGCTTTTTAGCTTATATCTGCAAGAACCGAATGCACCGGAAGGTGTATGTTTTAATTCAGCTATCGCACTAGCCGATTCTTTTGAGGTATCGATTAAGTCTTCGGTGAGTGCGCCAATAATTCCATTACGACCTGCATACACTTTGCCTATTTTGTTTTTATGTTTGCGAGCAGTCTCAATAACCCCACATGCTGTAGCGTTGATAACAGCGGTAACCCCGCCGGATTGTGCATAAAATGCGTTTCGTTTTTCCATGATGGTCGATTCTATAATTTTATTGTTTGAGTTCTGTTAGTAAAAGTAATTAGCAAGCTTATTAAGGTTAGCTTTGCCAAGCTATTCGTCATGTCTTATGCAGTTAACAGTCATTTTTATACTATTTTAGCTAATTAGAGTAGTTGGCGTGGTCTTGATTCTCGATTATGGTGTTCCGCTATTAAGTATATATGGAGTACAGGACATGCGAGTAATTTTATTAGGTGGGCCGGGTGCAGGTAAAGGTACACGTGCCAAGTTCATTGAAGAGCTTTTTAATATCCCACAAATTTCTACCGGTGACATGCTAAGAGCCGCTGTGAAAGCAGGAACACCTTTAGGACTTGAGGCTAAAAAGGTCATGGAGGCTGGTGGTTTAGTATCAGATGAAATTATTCTAGGCTTGGTAAAAGATCGTATTACCGAAAATGATTGTGAAAATGGCTACATCTTTGACGGTTTCCCTCGTACTTTGGCTCAGGCTGAGAGTCTTAAAGCCCAGGGCGTAGATATTGATTACGTTGTTGAGATTGATGTGAGTGACGAAGAAGTTATAAAACGAATGACCGGCCGACGTGTACATCCTGCATCGGGCCGTACTTACCATATCATTTTTAATCCACCGAAAGTGGAAGGCAAGGATGATGAAAGTGGTGAAGATCTAATACAACGCGATGATGATAAAGTAGAAACAGTTAAAGAACGCCTAAAAGTCTATCATGATCAAACTGAACCATTGATTAACTACTACACAACATGGTCCGAAAGTGGTGACAGTGGTTCGCCAAAATATAGAAAAATTGGTGGTGTGGATACTGTTGAAGAAATACGTGATCAAATTAAAAACGCGTTGAGCTAAAAAGCACTTGAAAATTCTACTTGCCATCGCCTCATTGTTTGCGGTGGCATGGTATTGGCAAGACAGTCTTCGTAGTCGAGAATTTGCACTGAAGAAATGTCGAAAGTTGTGTGAAGACCACAATGTTCAGTTTCTAGACCAGTCTGTTCATGTTGCGCGTTCACGTTTAGGTAAAACTACACGACATAATTTATTCATTCGACGCTTTTATGCATTTGAATTCAGTATTGGTGGTGCAGATCGTCATCATGGTGTAGCGGTGGTGTCTCGCAACCGGATCGAATATCTTTCTTTATTACATCCTGATGGCGAGATTATCGAAGGTAGTCTGCCTAACTAATATATATAGAAATTAAGTTTTACACCCTAAATTCTGATACTTTCCAATTTTCTTTGCTAGCGGTAATCAGTAAGCATGAGACCCCATGCCGGTGAGTGCGTGTTTCTCCAGCCGGTCCGGGGTTGAGTACCCATGGGTCTGCATCTTGATCGCATATTAGGCGATGGCTGTGCCCGTATACGATTGCTTTAGCATTAGGAAAGCTGGTTCTGAGTTCTGCGTGCCAATTATCATAATCAGAAAAATGTTCATCGCCATGAGTGATTGCAATAGTGCCACCGGGTAATGTTACTTCTGCAATTTGTGGAATGTGGCGTAACTCTTGATGCTCGGATGCATGCCATTGTTCAGGATTGTCATTGTTGCCACAAACTGAAACCACATCTTTGCTGATTTCATGTAATTGTTTGATTACTTCAATCGATCCGATATCCCCTGCATGTAAAATAATATCGCATTTACTAAGGTGCTTTAAAACATTGGGATTGATATGGCTATGAGTATCCGATAACACACCAATGGTGATATTTTCATGCTCGGCGTAGTTAAAGAATTTTTTGTTTTGGTTTTTATCCATAATAGAAATTTAATACATTCTGAAGTTGCTAGGCAATACTGCTTAGCGAATATATTTCATTGCCAGTTTTTCTATTGGCCAGATATTCTATTAAAGCGAAAGCGGCAGCCAGCCAATTTCTTGGGCGGTCTTCTCACCAATTACACAACTCTTCAGGCTGTGTGCCATTTTTGATGTTGTTTCACTGCTCGCCACTGTACCAGCCATTATTTCCGCACGTTTTTGTGGGTAAAGTGGGCTTAAGTTTGGTTCACCCAAGCCATCTGGTAATTGGGGGTTTCCATAAGCATCATATTTATCACTTGCACCTACTGTATGTAATAGCTCATGCGCAATGACTATATTATTTTGCTTCGCTTGGTCGCTACTGGCATAGGCATGCACGATTCCCAATAAACCTTTTTGAATACCAAGCGAGTGCTCAAGTTTTTGGTTGCTTTTCTCGTCATGATATAAAACAAAGACGCGTACACGGTGTTTGTTAGATGCATCATCTGGTGTATTTTGCATCGCCCACCAGCGTAGTTTCATACTCCAAAATGCTATTTTAAGTGGATTGGCATCTGTTCTCGGTGGTTTGGGTGGAAGTGTTGAAACTTTTTTGCCTAAACGGGTCATGGTTGGTGTCGAGCTTACTACATCATATTGTTCACTTTGCCGTTGTATGAATTTATCGATTTCGACAAAATCTTTGGTGCTTAAACTATCTATATAGTGATCTACACTATTGCTTGCATCGGCGTTGGCGCAGGCATTGATAGGGAAA
Organism: uncultured Thiotrichales bacterium; assembly: GCA_964486815.1. Taxonomy (GTDB): domain Bacteria; phylum Pseudomonadota; class Gammaproteobacteria; order UBA4575; family UBA4575; genus JABDMD01. The sequence continues at coordinate 13,339 of CAZAOO010000010.1, read as the reverse complement.
ATGACAACCTCTAGAGTCTGATACCAGCCTTGAGTGACTAATTTCTGATCTTGAGTGTATAAAAGAACTGCTCCAAGAATAAATATTAGTATAAGAATTCTTAGGTTTTTAAATGTAAAAATAGGCATTCAACCAGCATAAGTTTTATACTCGAGATAACAACAAAACTTAGATTATTGGCTGTAAATCAAAGCCGTTTGGTATGGTTTAAATTAACTCATGACGCATAAAGTTGAACTTCAATCAGGTAAATATACATTCCATGTTGATACATTTGAGTCAATATTAGATGCGGCGATTCGTGCCGGTGTACCGCTAAACTACGGCTGTAGCAATGGCAATTGTGGTTTGTGCCAAGCAAAAGTAATTTCTGGGGCAATTGCTCCATTGCGTGCGCATGATTTTGTTATTGGTGACGCGGATAAGATTCAAGGTCATGCGCTGATGTGTTCAAATTCTTGTCAGACCGATGTCGTTATTGATGCAGATGTGGTAGCAAGTGCGAGCGATATTCCTGCTCAACAGCTTCGTATTAAAGTGCGTAAAATTGACCGTGTTAGTGATGACTTAGCTATTATTACTTTACAAGTGCCTCGTTCAGTACGGTTAAGATTTCTGGCAGGACAGTACGTGAGAGTTTTTGATGATCAACAGCATTCACATGAATATGCGATAGCAAGTTGTCCATGTGATGAAAAACGTATCGAGTTTCATGTGCGTAAGCTTGTCGACGATGCTTTTTCGAGCATGGTCTTTAATCAACTGCGTGTGGGGGATTGGTTAAATATACAAGGCCCTTATGGAGACTTTGTAGTGGATGACACGCAAGAATCTCCAATAGTGATGATTGCTTTTGATACGGGTTTTGCTGCGATTAAAAGTTTATTAGAGCATATAACTGCACAAGATAAAGAGAGATCTATTTTCTTATATTGGCTTGCCTGTGGTGCCGAAGGTTTGTATGCGGATAATCTGTGTAGATCATGGGATGATGCACTAGATGAAATGCATTATATACCTTTGTATATGTCAACAAACGTAAATGAAGTACTGGATAGCCAGTATGAAGGTATGTCTGCAATAGAAGATAAACTAACTACTTCATTGCATCATATTGATGATGTGAAAGATGCTGAAGTGTTTATAGTTTCACCAGATCCGGTAGCAAAACTTGTGCAACAATTACTAATTGAAAGAAATTTTCAAAAAGAGAAAATATATCATGAAATAATACGTGGAAATCCTGACTTAAAATGCATACACAGTACGAATACGAGTACGAATATGAATAATAAGAATAGTAGCAACAAGAAATGATTGATTGTAAATGTAGTTTTTCTATAACCTTGATAAAAGAAGATTTCTCCTGTGAACAGGCTCAATCGGTTGCGCGGCGCGCAGGTCCGGATACAGCTTGTGCATCTGAGTCAGGTAGTCAGCGTTGTCAGCAGTTGTATGCCGAGTTGAAAACAGTGGGATTACCCGCGTTTGATGCCGAAGATGATTTGTTGAAAACACCTGCCAGTGTGTTTACGAAAGTGCAGTTTGGCGGCTTGCTTGGTTTGGCAAATATTATATCCAATGGTGATTCAAAGGAATCGAAAATTGTAAGGGTTGATAATATATACCAGTTAGTAGAGCAGGCGCTTGTACGCTATGGGAGTGTAGATAATTTTCCATATACCGAGCTTGTGGATAGCATGACAGCATTTAAAATTAAACGTAAAAGATAAATTGAAAATTACTGCTTATGTAAGTTATTTTTATTGAGGAGTTAGCATGACATATCAAACCATAATATCTGTTGAGGATCTAAATAAGAATATAAACAATCAGGATTGGTTTGTATTTGACTGTAGATTTATGCTTAAAGATCCGCATAGCGGTTTACAGAAATTTAGTCTGGGCCATATTCCCGGTGCACAGTTTGCAGATATGGATAATGATCTGGCTGCTCCAATGACACCAACTTCTGGTCGTCATCCTTTGCCAAATCCAGATGAATTAATAAAGAAGTTACAATCATGGGGGCTAAACAATTCTTCACAAGTTATATGTTATGACGACATGTCTGGTGCATTTGCTGCACGTATGTGGTGGCTACTTAAATGGCTGGGTCATGAGAATGTAGCTGTATTAGATGGCGGTATTGATCTGTGGACAGGGAGTGGGTTAGAACTTGAAACGGATGTTAAAAAAAGAACAACAGGCACATTTAGCGGTCATGCGAACAATAACATGTGGGTTGATGTTGAATTTGTGAAACAAGAAATAGCGCAAAATAACATTACACTTCTTGATGCAAGGTCAGAGGAAAGATACACAGCAAAAGATACAAAAACTGATCCGGTTGCAGGCCATGTGCCTGGTGCAATAAGTATTCCATTTTCAGGAAATTTATCAAAGCAAGGAGTGTTTTTGTCCAAGGGCGAATTGCAAACCCGTTTTGCAGCAATGGTAAATAATGCTGAGAAAAAAGAAGTCGTAAATATGTGTGGCTCAGGTGTTACGGCTTGTCATAATTTACTTGCAATGAGCGTTGCCGATCTACCGATGACAAGATTGTTTGTTGGTTCATGGAGCGAATGGATCAAAGATAAAAGCCGACCAGTGGCTATCGGTGAGGTGTAACTTCGATTGGGTAGGATTGTAAAAAAATGTAATTTAGTACTAGGAATCAACTACTTTAGCGTCTTCATCACCTTACCTGTCCCACCTGGAAGCTAGATTCTAGAGATCGTTCACAAAGCTAATTATTATCAGCGAGTATAAGGTATTTAGCACGCAAGCGTGCTGAATGTAAATTCGTACCCTTAATAAATGATAAATAGGCAAATAACATTTCTCAAGCTAGCGCTAATATGATGGCAGCCACTAATCCTGTAGAGTTGCCCAAGAATGTAGCTGCATCTTTACTGGATGTCGGTTCGTTGCCGTTTGCGGTTGTATTGTTGCGTGCAAATGATGGAACCGTGGTATTTGCAAATCATCTCATGAGCGTCATTTTGCGTTGTAGTGAAGATGAGCTAAAAGGTAAAACTATTCCAGGTTTGTATGAAAACGGGCAACAGAGAAGTGAAGCATTCAAGCTGTTAAAGAAAAGCACTTATGTACCACCTAAACAAATTATAATTTCGAATTTTGATAACAATAAACTTACGGTTACCGCTGCCTCCTCATTACTAAAATATCAAAATCAACTTTGTATTCTGGTAGCATTTCAACCTCCTAGTGCTGATATGGTAAACGTTAAGCGTTTGCGCATTGCTATAGAACGCCGCAATATGGCATTACAAGCTGCACAAGTTGGTATTTGGAGTTGGGATTTAATGTCTAACCGCATCGCGTGGGATGACACTATGCATGTTCTTTTTGGGATCAAGCCCGGAGACTTTGCAGGCAGACAGAGAGAATTTTTAGAGTACATGCTTCCCGAAGATCGCGAGGAGCAGGTTGAGATCGGTAAAAGATTTTATAAAGAGGGCGGTAAATTTGATACCAAGTTCAGAATACTGCGCCCTGATGGTGAAACGCGTGTAATTATTAATCGGGGTGAAGCAACAAAAAACCGACAAGGCATAGTAGTAAGTGTCGTGGGAGTTTGTTGGGACGTTACAGAAAATTTTGCACTCAGTGCCAAGATTGAACACCAGGCTTTGCATGATCCTTTAACTGGACTACTAAACAGATTTGAAATGCAGCAACGTTTGGAGGCTCTAATCCAATCTTTGAGTTTAGATCCAACCGAAAATACTTTTTGTTACTTTGATCTAGATAGATTCAAAGTGGTGAATGATACCTGTGGCCACGAAGCTGGAGATGAGTTGCTCAGGCAGATATCCGAGCATCTGAAACCTTATATAACAGAAAAAGATACTTTTGCACGCATGGGTGGTGATGAGTTTGCTCTCATAATAACTAATTGTTTAGGTGATGAAGCAAGAAAAGTTGCTGAAACTTTATTACAGGCCGTGCAAAACTTTCATTTCGAGTGGACCGGGAAAGTTTTTGATATTAATTTAAGTATGGCGCTAGTTCCCATCTCATCTGTAAAGACTGTAAGTGAAATATTAGGCACAGCGGATGTTGCATTATCTGCTGCTAAAGATGGTGGACGCGGACGTATTCATGAATACCGACCTCATGATTCAACGGTAATTCGCCGCCATGATGAAATGCATTGGGTATTGCAGTTAGAAGATGCACTTCGTTCAGATCGGTTCCTGTTACATTTTCAACCTATCATGCCTTTGCAAGATGATTCTGACGATGGCTTGCATTATGAAGTGCTTTTGCGTGTGTTAGATGAGTCGGGGCAAGTAATTTCACCTATTGAACTGCTAAATGCTGCAGAACAATTTGATATGGCTACACGTGTTGACAACTGGGTGGTAAATGCGGTGTTTGATTGGCTAGCCAAACATCCTGACCATCTTGATAAGCTTAGTCTTTGTTCGATAAATCTTTCGGGTGCATCGATCGGTGACTCAAACTTTTTGATTTTCTTAAAAGAAAAGTTACAAGGTTCCAAGATACCATTAGAAAAAATAAGCTTTGAAGTAACAGAACATGCTGCCATAAAAAACATTCTAAAAGCACGTGACTTTATAGAAACCATCCAAGAGTTCGGTTGTAAGTTTGCGCTAGATGATTTTGGTAGTGGGCAATCTTCTTTTGCATATTTAAAAGATTTGCCAGTTGATATCTTAAAGATTGATGGTGTGTTTGTGAAAGGCATCCATTTAGAGCCGGTTAATTACGCAATGGTTAAGGCGATTAATGATGTAGGTCAGGTTATGAAGATGAAAACCATTGCTGAATATGTAGAAAATGAAGAGATCTGTAATTCTTTGAAAGAAATAGGTGTTGATTATGGGCAAGGCTATTATTTTGGTAAGTCTGAAAACCTTAATGAAATAATCGTTGTTGATGCTACCATTGCTACAATAAATGAACTACCGGAATAAAAATTACATTTTAATCTAGCTATAGATTATTTAACCTCAGGTAACATTAGTTAACCCCAGGCAAGCAATGCCACTCCTTAACCATTTATTCTGATTCTGTTATGGTTGAAATCCAGTACAGGTATTAGGTATTATTTTGAAATTTTGTAGTAGCTGCGGTTCTGCAGATATCACGCATGCCATTCCCGAAGGCGATAATCGTCTGCGTTTTGTGTGCGCATCTTGCGAAGAAATATTTTATCACAACCCTAAAATCGTGGTTGGCTGCATCGCTGAGTGGCGGGATAAAATTTTAATGTGCAAGCGTGCGATTGAGCCGCGATATGGAAAATGGACATTGCCAGCAGGTTTTATGGAAAATGAGGAGACAGTACATGCTGCAGCTGCACGTGAAACACAGGAAGAAGCGACAGCAGAAGTAACTAATATGAATTTGTATACCATGTATAACTTGCCGAATATCAGCCAAGTGTATGTAATGTTTCGTGCTGATCTGGTTGCGGGTAAAGCCAGCCCCGGTATTGAAAGCCTAGAAGTTGCATTGATGGATGAAGCAGAAATCCCATGGGATGATTTGGCTTTCCCGGTAATTCGTGAAAGTTTATTGCATTATTTTGAAGATAAACGCCAAGGTAAATTCAAATTACACTACGGCGATATACACAGATTAGAAAACAACCAGCTTGATATAAAGCATTACTAACGTTAGATTTTATTCGTCATGCTTAAGGATAAGTCTTTACTGTCTATTATCGAGTTAGGTGGTTACCCGGATCTTAGCCCACTTTATAAGAAACATGGTTATGAGCCGATTGTGGTTTATAGCATGCGAAAAGCGTTAACGGCGCTTAAGGAAGTAAAACCCGCTGTTGTAGTGGCTGAGTTTAATTACCAGTCGGATTTTAGAGATCGTACCAGTAGCTTGGAGTCGTTGATTGCGATTGCACAACGTAATCTGAATATCAAACTGATCGTATTTTACGAAAAAGAATACCTGCATCAATTTGAAAAGTTAAAACAGCGGTATAACTTTTATGCGACACTTGCATATCCGATTATGGAAGATACGATTGAGGAAATGTTAATTTCCCTAGAGTAGTAAGCCAAAAAATATAAGATAAGAAATATAAAGCTAAGAAAATAAAGTTTAGTAGCTAGCTTAAATTAACTATCCTTTGGCTTTTGAGCCACCAAGACAGGGTGGTGATTTCCTCACCTCGCCATTTTTTTCTTGCCATTCTTCGGGCGTGAGTGTGTTTAGAGATAAGGCGTGCACAGGTCCGTCAAGTTCTTGTTTCAATAATTGATTCAGTATTCGATGTCGTGCCACTAACATCTTGCCATCAAACTCAGTGGTTACCACGGTAACTTTAAAGTGTGATTCCGAGCCAGGGGGAACATTATGCATATGGCTTTCATTCGCGACCTCTAAATATTCTGGTCGTAATGCATCAGTAATTTTTGCTTCAATGTTGGCTTGGATGGTCATAGAAAATGTATACCATTTATCGATTTTAGAACGGAAGTTTTACGTATATTTAATTTATATTCTACTTCTCTTAGTTAATAGAGAAGAAGTCTTTAGCAGTTTGAGTGGTTTCTTGTGCGGTTTGTTCCACACTAATATTACGGCATTTGGCTACAGTCGAGAGGATATGGGGTAAATAGGCAGGCTCATTGCGTCTACCATCGGGCTTGGGATATAGATCTTTAGGCAAATCTCTCGGTAATAAATATGGAGAATCGGTCTCTATCATTAATCTATTTGCAGGAATATCTTTTATCGAATCATGCAGATGTTGGCCACGACGCTCATCACAAATCCAACCCGTAATGCCAATGTGGCAGTCTAGCTCTATATAAGTTTTTAGTTCTTCATTGCTGCCAGTAAAACAATGTACAACAACTTTGCTTAATTGATTTCTGTATGTGGCTAATATTCTAGCAAAATCATCATGCGCATCGCGCTCATGTAAAAATATCGGCATTTCAAGCTCGCAAGCTAACGCTAGTTGTGCTTCAAATGCAAAACGCTGTTGTTCAGGTGTTGAATAATTACGATTATAATCCAGCCCGGCTTCACCAATTGCAGCTACCTGTTTGCATTCAGTTAGTTTTTTTAATCTGGTGTAACTATCTTCTTGCCACTTTTTGGCGAGGTGCGGATGTACACCGGCAGTTGAAATCATGCCTTCATATTTTGTGGCAAGCTTGGCCGCTTGTTCGCTTTCTTCAACATCAGAACCGGTAATAACGAAATACTCTACCCCAGCTAGTTTGGCGCGTTCTATCACCGCATCGGCATCATTGCGAAATGCACTACTGGTAAAGTTAAATCCTATATCGACGAGTTGCATTGAATAAAAATAGCTTAAGAGTAGCTTAAGTATAGGTTAAGGATATTTTGAGGGTAGGTTTTGAATTAGATTATGGATTAGGCAAGATGTGCGCAATCATCGCAGTATTCATTTTCAGAATCCGATATGACTATTTGGCAATGCCGACATATTTTAGTGTCGCTGGGATTCAAGTCTGCGTCTAAACAGACTCGCTCATCAAATACAAAACATTCGCCACGCCAATGACTATTTTTATATTTCTCAATATACTTAATGATGCCGCCCTCAAGCTGAAAGACTTGATTAAAACCATTTTGCGCTAATATGTTGGCACCTTTTTCGCAGCGAATTCCTCCTGTACAAAAGGTAACGAGTGGCTTGTCTTTGGGGAGTTGATTAATTTTTGATTCGAGCTGAATAATGTCTCTAAAGTTTCTTATCTTAAGGTGAGTGGCATTTTCAAATGAACCCAAATCCACTTCAAATTCATTGCGCATATCCAGTAGTGTAATATCTTTTCCTTCATCCAACCATTTTTTTAGTTCATCGTTGCTGATGTACTGTGCATTTTTTTCAATCACATCAATATTGCTTAATAGGGGTGTCGATATGGAAGAGCTTGGGTGATCACTTGGGAGTGGCTTTGTTGGAACCAATTCATTTCTTACTTTTATTAATAGTCTTTTAAAAGGTATAAAATCTGAGTAAGTAGTATTGAGTAGTAAATTATTTAATCCACACAAGTTGTCAAGTTTTTCTAAAAAATACTCAATGTCACTTTGGGTACTTGCTAAACCAAGGTTAATTCCTTCAGGACTAATAAAGATATTGCCTTTTATATGGGTTTTATTGCAGATTGCCTGAGTATTTTCAAAAACGTTTGTTACGTCATCGATTGCAGAGAATTGATATCCGGCAATGTTTGTTATTTGTTCAGGCATAGTAATTTTAGCAGAGTGAAAAACAGTACTTAACAAAAGTGATTCTAATGAGTTAGGGTTAGCATTATGAAAGAAGGACAACCACAAGCGGTATATCTAAAAGACTATACACCTCCACTTTTCTTGATTGACCAAGTCTATCTTGAATTCGAGCTGCGTGAAGAAGTCACTATTGTAACCTCGCATATGAAGATGCGCTGCAATCCAGTCAATAGCGGAGACAACAGTATTGCCAGTTCTACTATAGAGCTGCATGGAGAAGAGCAAGATCTTCGTTATATAGAACTTGATGGTGTGAGGCTGAGCCCTGAGCAATACAGTCTCTCGGACGAAGCTTTACAGATAGCAAATGTTCCCAAGCAATTTTCATTGCGCATCCAAACTCATATCACACCACAAACGAATACTTCTTTAGAAGGCTTATATAAGTCCAGCGGTAATTATTGCACACAGTGTGAAGCACAAGGATTTCGCAAGATTACATATTTCCTGGATCGACCGGATGTGATGTCAAAATTTACCGTGCGTATTCAAGCGGATAAGAAACGTTATCCGGTATTGCTATCGAATGGCAATCTTAAGGAACAAGGCCTTTGTGATGGAGAAGGACAAGATGGGCAGCATTATGCTATCTGGGAAGACCCTTTTTTAAAACCTAGTTATTTATTTGCCTTGGTTGCTGGCGATTTGGTGTTTTTAGAAGGCTCTCATCGCACCACATCAGGTAAAGAAATTGTCTTGCGTATTTATACAGAGGAGCATAACGCAGATAAGTGCGAGCATGCATTGAGTTCTTTGAAAAAAGCTATGCAGTGGGATGAACAACGCTTTGGTCTGGAGTGTGATTTAGATATTTACATGATCGTTGCTGTTGATGATTTCAATATGGGGGCAATGGAAAACAAAGGGCTAAATATATTTAATTCTAGCTGTGTGTTAGCCAGGCCAGATACTTCTACCGATGCAGAATTCATGCATATAGAAGCTGTGGTTGCGCACGAATATTTCCATAACTGGACCGGTAATAGAGTTACCTGTCGTGACTGGTTTCAGTTAAGTTTAAAAGAAGGTTTGACGGTATTCCGCGATCAAGAATTCACTTCAGATGTAACATCTCGTGCAGTTAAACGAATTGACGATGTGCGTTCTTTGCGTGCATATCAATTTGCAGAAGATGCAAGCCCGATGGCGCACCCGATTCGTCCAGCCTCTTTTATGGAGATTAGTAATTTCTACACCTTAACGGTTTATGAAAAAGGTGCCGAAGTGGTACGCATGTACCAGACAATGTTTGGTGTAGATGGGTTTCGCAAAGGCATGGATTTATATTTCCAGCGCCATGATGGCCAAGCGGTTACAACCGATGATTTTGCTGCGGCGATGGCGGATGCCAATAACGCAGATCTTACAGAGTTTAAGCGTTGGTATGAGCAAGCCGGTACTCCGGTTGTTAAGGTGAAAGACAGGTGGGATGCTGCAACTAGTAGCTATGAAATTGAATGTCAACAAAGCTGTCCGGCGACACCTGAAAGTAGTGAAAAACTACCATTTGTTATTCCACTAAAAACCTCGTTACTAAGTGAACACGGTGAAATGCTTATTGACTCCCGAGTGTTGAATCTAACCCAACGTCAACAAACATTTAAGTTTGAGAAAATTGATTCCAAACCTGTACCAGATTTACTACAAGAATTCTCAGCACCGGTGCAGCTACAATACGATTATAGTAATGATCAATTAGCATTTTTATTAAAACATTCGCCGGATTCGTTTAACCGCTGGAATGCCGGTAATCACTTGGCAGTAAATGTGCTGTTAGAAAACTTAGCGGGTGATAGTCAAGATTCTTTATTAGTATTGCAACAAGCACTTGAGCACTCGATAAGTTCATCAGCATTAGATCAAAGTTTGCTTACGGAACTGCTAATGCTGCCAAATGAAAAAGACCTGGAGCAGTATATTGAAACGGTAGATATGCGTGCTTGTGTGAATGCAAGTGATAAGCTTGTTAAAGATATCGCGAACCACTTGGAAAGTAGTTTACTGTTGAGGATATCAGTAAATATTAGTAGTAATGCTGAATATATTTATAGCGCTGAAGAAGTGGCTCGTAGAAGACTAATCAATGTTTGTTTGCAGATGCTATGTAGCCTGGATAAGCCAGAATATAGAAAAATTGCTGTAGAACAGTATGAATCAGCAAATAATATGACAGAGCAAGTGGGTGCGATCAACGCTCTCATTCATACTGCATCAGAAGAGCGGGAGTATGTACTAACTGCATTCGAGAAAAAATGGCAGCATGATAGTTTAGTTATGGACAAATGGTTTGCCATGCATGCGCGCTCTAAAGTTCCCAATGCTTTGGAGAATGTAAAATCACTTATGCAACATGCGTTATTTAAAATGAGCAATCCTAATAAAGTACGTTCACTAATCGGTGTATTTGCTGGCCAGAATGCTTATTACTTTCATAATCCTGATGGTGGTGGCTATGAATTTGTAGCTCAACAAGTAATACAGCTTAACGATACCAATCCCCAGATTGCCTCCCGTTTGGTGCGAACACTCATGCGTTGGAGAAAATATGCACAACCTTGTGGAGAAAAAATGCGTCAGCAATTAGAGCGAATTGCAAAACATAAAACATTGTCGAAAGACGTATTTGAAATAGTTTCTAAAAGTTTACAGGATTAGTTGATGAGTAAAGACAATGTTATCACCCCGCTTGAAAATGGGCCGTTGCATATTACCGGCACACTGGAATTGCTGGATGAGGATGGAGAGCTAATAGAAAAATCGCAAGAATTATATTTGTGCAGGTGTGGCCAGTCGAATAATAAACCTTACTGTGATGGGCAACATAAGCAGAAAGGGTTTATTGATGCCGGGGTTTTTGTTAAGTCCCCTGATTCTGAAGAAGAACAAAATAAGCAAGGAGTTTTATCTATTAAAGTGCAAGCAAATGGGCCATTGATTTTTCGAGGCGATGCATGCATAGAAGATGCAAGTGGCCAGAAAATTTTTCGAAAAGTAGGTGGTCTATGTCGATGTGAAAAAAGTGCGAATCGGCCATTTTGTGATGGCAATCATGCTAAAATTGGCTTTGTAGCCGAATAGTAAAGAACGTTTTTAAAAGCCTTCGGTAGAAGTGAATAATCCTACCCGTAAATCTTTAGTTTTATAAATATCTTTGCCGTCTACTGACATCACACCATCTGCAATACCCATTGCGGTACCGCGACTGATAACTCTTTTAATATCCAGACGGTAAGTTACCATTTTAGCGGTTGGTAGTACTTGTCCTGTAAATCGAACTTCATTTACACCCAATGCACGTCCTTTACCAGGGTTGCCTTTCCAGGCAATGAAAAAGCCTAGTAACTGCCATAATGCATCTAAGCCTAAACACCCCGGCATAACCGGGTCGCCCGGAAAATGGCAATCAAAAAACCATAAGTCAGGCTTGATATCTAATTCAGCTATCACTTCACCTTTTCCATAGGTGCCGTTTTCACTGGAGATTTTAGTGACGCGATCCATCATTAACATATTTGGCATAGGTAGCTGTGCATTACCGGGGCCAAACATCTCACCTCTGCCGCAAGACAGCAGGTCTTCATAGGAAAAGGAATTTTTTTGTGCCACGATTTTTAATTATTGTTGTTCAAAAAATACAGCCTAAAAAGATGCCTCAATCAGGAATGTAGTCATTCTATTTTCTGGGCTAGTGGGCTTGAGTGTAGCAAATGCTACAGAGTATTGCTTCTTACTATTGAGTATCGGCTATGTGAGTATCAGGATATTAAGCTTCTTGCCATTAAATTTCTGGCTATTGTATGGGCTGTTGAGTAAACCGAATGTTTTGTTTTACACGATCGAGCAATAAATACAGTTCGCTGATGGTTTGAATGAAGTTTGCTTGAATCTCCTGCAATACGTCAAAGTATGCAGCCGCTCCACTACCTGTCACGGCAATTTCAATTGAGCTATCAAGTTCATTGCGTAAACGACGCAGCTGATTGGGTAGTAAAGGGTCATCGGCTGGTCTGGTAATACCGATTGTGATTAATTTTGCGTTGCTTTCACGTTGCGCATAAATAATTTCATCTACCGAACCATACATACCAAGAAAGATGGCTTGCCAACCGTTAGATTTACTTGCTGCTGCAAGGCGTAAAGCTGCAATATCACTCACTTGACCAGCGGGTGATGCGCAGATCAGCTTATATTCCGAATTCACAAAAGGTTCGCTCATTACTAAACTGGAAAGGAAACCACGAATTGAATAAATCGCAATGGCATAGTGTGTGTCACGTAACGCGCCGCGACGACATTCATCTTGAATATGTGAAACAAGAGGACGTAAAAGATCTTCTAGTAAAAATATTATGCCTAAAGATTTTGATGCCTTACTAAGAGAACGATAAATGTCTTGGCTGTCCAAACGTTGTATTGCATCTAAACAGTCATCAAAATATTCCATCACTGAGCCAGTGCTAGGGCGCTGTTCTATTTTCGCGACTGGAATACGTGCAGCGGCTGATTCATCTGTGTCTACTAACTCACGCAGTTCTTGAACGGATAAAGCTGTGACGTCTCCTATGCGACGACCCGCTGATGTAGCACGGCGCAACAAATTAAGTTTTTCTACATCTTCATCGCTATATAATCTGCGACTATTGCTTGCGCGTTCTGGGGTAACCACACTATAACGACGCTCCCAAACGCGAATTACATCTGCGCTGAGTCCGGTACGTCTTGCGACCACTTGAATGGGGTGTTTGTCAGTGGTTGCGTTTGTCTGTTTGCTTGTCACGTTAATCTGTCGTAGTTATGTCTAGCTTATTGTAGCAAAAATGTCTGTTAATTATAACATTACTAGGGCATCGTCGTAGGTATGTATAAGACAAGTATGAGTCAGAAATGAATTTCAGCTTTGATATCTAGTTTACTGAATGTTATATTAATTCCAAGGTTAAATGTTATTACAGGCCTAGTGCCTGTACCTAAAACACGTTTATAGTCTTTCGCAATATGGAGGCGAACATGAAGAAGATACTCATCAACGCGCGCTATTTTTTAGCCCCGT
>CAZAOO010000009.1:0-99225 GCA_964486815.1 uncultured Thiotrichales bacterium | reverse complement strand
AACTATCTCTTAGACAATCAGGCTAGTTGGTCCACATGGTGCTGACGGGGTACAGATGTTAGATGAGCCGGTTGCAGGCATGAGTGTCAAAGAGCGTGAGCAGACTGCGGAGCTACTCAAGCGTATTTGTAAAGATCGTAGTGTAATTGTGATTGAGCATGATATGGATTTTGTCGAAAAAATTGCCAGTAAAGTAACGGTATTGCATCAAGGAAGAGTGCTAGCGGAAGGAAATATGGAAGAAGTTCAAAAAAATGAAAAAGTTATTGAAGTTTATCTTGGTCATTAGAGGCGATTAAAAGAGTCACTAAGCTGGTAATTATTTAAAGCATTAAATATATCGGAGAAAACTACTAATGTTAGAAGTAAGTAATTTGGATGTCGCATATGGACAAAGCAATGTCATAAGAAATATGAGTCTATCTACGGGAAATAGTGAAACACTCGCTATTATGGGCAGAAATGGCATGGGTAAAACCACGCTATTTAAATCCCTAATAGGTATTTTACCTACTCATAACGGCAGCATTAAAATTGACGGTAAAGATGTTACTCAATATCTTGTATATCAGCGCGTTGCAAGTGGAATTGCCTATGTACCACAAGGGCGGATGATATTTCCAACTCTTACAGTCAAAGAGAATATTGAAACCGGTATGGAATCTGTAAAGTCAAAACGTATACCGGAAGATATCTATGCTTTATTTCCTGTGCTGCATGAAATGCGTAACCGTAAGGGTGGAAATTTATCCGGTGGGCAACAACAACAACTGGCTATTGCCAGAGCACTAGTTTCTAATCCTAAAGTTCTTTTGTTGGACGAGCCGACAGAGGGCATTCAACCTTCGATCATTAAAGACATCGCCAGAATCCTAAATGAGATTAGCAAACTTAGAGAAATTACGATTATAGTGTCAGAGCAAGTGCTGCATTTTGCTCTAGAGATTGCAGATCGCATTTTGGTCATCGATAGGGGGCAGTTTATCTACGAAGGTAGCCGAGAAGAGGTTGATACGGATAAAATAAGCAGCTATCTATCGGTATAAGCCATTTCAATGTGGACAAAGGCTATAAACAATAAAAGGACTTATTGAATAATTATGATATTTTCTATCGAGCTCAGCGTGCTCTTCCAGAACGCAATAATCTTTTCTGTGATAGTTACAGTATCAATTATGTCGATTAGAAAACTTGTAAGAATTTTTATCTAATAGATAAATTATTAGATTAGTATTATTTGCACCAAGTGTGTAATAGACTCAATTAATATATCTTGCTTACCCAAATACTTCTCTATATAAACCAGTATGGAAAACTTTTCGTGCATCCATATTGATTTTCAGTCCTCTTGAAATTTTCTCTTGGTTATCTATGCTATCAAGGTATGGGAGTAGGGCATCTTCTATTAACTGTGAATGTTCTACATCTAACTCGACATGTCCGATAAATAATTCTAAATCATGATCACTAATACCTGGAATATTTCTTAAACCTTTCAATAGTAAGCTATAGTATTTAGGGATGGTGTGCTCACTGGCAATGCCTACTGCTGCAACGGCTACTAACCAGTCCTCACTTTGAGTAAGCCGCATCATTGTGTTTATGTACATTTGTAGTTCCGGGATGATTTGCTGCTGATTAATTTCATCTTGCTTAGAATCTAATGCGCGCATGAATTTTCGATACTGTTCCATATGGGAACGCCCTATATTCCCAAATCCATATTCGTCATGAAGAATTTCTGACAAGACAAATTGAATATTCTCATCAGGCGTAATACCAAGAGTATTAGCCTGATATAGTCTTGTTCTTAGTATGTGTGGGTAATATAAACGTGCAAATATTTTAGCCTTAGTGCGACTAAATGTGTTGAGTGATGACATGGTGGTGATAAATGCATCACTAAAAAAAGAATGGTTTAGTAGTTTTTCTTTTTCTAGTTTTAGAAATTCGGTTCCATTCAAGGCTGCTTTCCTTTTAAGATATTTATCTAATGACCATACCTATCTGTCTCTCTGGTTGAAAGTGTCTGAATGGAATATGTATGGAATATGTATGGAATATGTATGGAATTTGTGTAGAAGGTTTGCTTCGGATTATACGACATAAAAAAACGCCGAATAAAATTCGGCGTTTCCATTAACAAAGCATTGTGAATTAAAGTAACGGTGCTATCACCAGACTTACAATTGCCATTACGTTAATTAAAATGTTCATAGCTGGGCCTGAGGTGTCTTTGAACGGGTCACCGACAGTATCGCCAACCACTACTGCAGTATGCGTATCCGAGCCTTTGCCGCCTAGGTTGCCTTTTTCTACATACTTTTTAGCGTTGTCCCATGCACCGCCTGCATTGGCCATCATCAGTGCCATCAGTACACAAACGAGTAATGCGCCACCTAACATGCCACCGAGCGTTTCGGCTCCAAAACCAAAACCAACTGCTACTGGTGCGATCACGGCTAACAAACCCGGTGGGATCATGCGCTTTAATGCGGCAGTAGTAGCGATGTCTACGCAACGAACTGTGTCAGGTTTTGCAGTGCCTTCCAATAGACCAGGAATTTCCTTAAATTGACGACGAATCTCTTTAATCATGTCAAAAGCTGCCTCACCTACTGCCGTCATGGTCATGGAGGCCACAATAAACGGGAAGACACCACCAATGAACAGACCGATTAAAACTTTTGGATTACCTAAATCGAGAACTATTGTGCCACTACTATGAGTACTAACCTCGGCGAGGAAAGCGGTAATAATCGCTAGTGCTGCCAGTGCGGCAGCACCAATTGCAAAGCCTTTACCAATGGCAGCAGTAGTGTTGCCTACTGCATCAAGTTCGTCGGTAATTTTGCGAACGTCTTCACCGAGTTCGGCCATTTCAGCTATACCGCCGGCGTTATCCGCAACCGGTCCGTAAGCATCAATGGCCATGGTGATACCAACTGTTGCAAGCATGCCTACAGCGGCAATGCCTACTCCATATAAATCAGCAAATTGATTGGCAAAGAAGATAATCGCGGCAATCGACAAGACTGGGACAACCACTGATTGCATGCCGATAGCTAAACCAGAAATCATTACGGTTGCAGGACCGGTTTCACCACTTTTAGCAATTCTTCTTACCGGCGCTCCACCGGTGTAATATTCGGTAACCAGGCCTATAACGATTCCACCAACTGCACCTGCTAGCACAGCAATCCATACTCCATTATCTACACCCAGAGCTTTTATGGTGATGTATGCAGCGATGATGAAGATTACTGCTGCTGAGAATGTGCCTATACGTAATGCGGTGGCAGGTGCTTTCGCTGCAAATATTTTAACGATGATGATGCCAAGGATTGAACAAATCAGACCCACCGAGGCTAAGCCTAGTGGTAAGAACATTAACGTTTGTTGTGCGCCCAAATGTTCAATTACGGTAGGCCCAAGGGTTGCAGCAATTGCGATGGTGGCAATAATCGAACCGCAATATGATTCAAAAATATCTGAACCCATGCCCGCGACGTCACCTACGTTGTCTCCAACATTATCGGCAATTACGCCTGGATTACGTGGGTCATCTTCCGGGATACCGGCTTCGATTTTTCCGACTAAGTCAGCACCTACATCAGCACTTTTGGTGAAGATGCCACCACCAACACGTGAGAATAGAGCAACTGTGGATGCACCCATACCAAAGCCATGAATAACATTGGCAGTAGCTGGATCACGTCCATACATTAAATAGAGTGCGCCTAGACCTAGTAAGCCCATCGCTGCAACCGTAAGACCCATGATAGAACCACCAAAGAAAGCCACGTTTAATGCCGCACCTGCACCTTTTTCGCTTGCTGCAGTTGTGGTGCGAACATTAGCTCGTGTTGCAGTATGCATGCCGATGAAGCCGGCAGCAGAAGAGCACAGGGCGCCAATAATGAAGGCAATTGCAGTTCTAGAGCCAAGGTCTGATATCCAGATTGCTGCTACCACGAAGGCTGCAAAGACAAATAAGATACTGTATTCACGACGTATAAAGGTCATAGCACCTTTGTGAATTTCTTCACCAATTTCAATGACTTTGCCGCTGCCCGGCGAGTAACTCATGATTACTCGATAAATAATAAAGGCAACAATGAGGCCTATTCCCCCAAGTATGACGGGTAACTGGTCGATGCTCATGAATCTTTCTCCCTAGTGGATCGCGGAATTTCTATGATTATTATGTTTAATGATCTGTCGCTATTACTTGTAATTCTAGTTATCTACGACAATTGAGGGATTATATAAATAAATGGAGTATAACCCCCATTGAATAATCTAATACAATCAAAAAATACAATCAGTTAAAATACACCATAAAATGTAGGCGAGTACTATATACCTACTTAATTAATTATATACATAAGGTGTACTGCCCTTGGCATCACGTGATTTTCTTAAAAACCCCAAGCTTGAGGAGCGCTATTTTCGTGCGCGCATCTATGTTGTAGCTCTGTTGGTCATTTGCTGCGTTTTTACTTTGCTTGTCAGGCTGTTTCACTTACAGATTGTTAGTAATGAGCACTACGCTACGCTATCTCAAGATAATCGAGTTCGTGTGGTACCGATTCCACCAACGCGCGGGTTAATTTTTGACCGCAATTTAACGCTCTTGGCAGATAACAAATCGAGTTATCAGATCGAAGTTACGCCCGTTCAAGTGGATGATATTCAACGTGTCGTCCAGCGACTTGGCGAATATATTGATCTTGAAGAACATCATTTAAAAAAGTTTTTTGAAGACGTTAAACGTAAACAGTCTTTTGAATCCATACCATTAAAATTAAACTTAAATGAAAGTGAGGTGGCAAAATTTTCGGTTAATCGTCATCGTTTTCCAGGGGTGGAGATAACTGCACGTGCAAATCGTTTCTATCCTTTTTCAGGACTCAATACTCATGCGCTTGGGTATGTTGGCCGTATCAATGCTGATGAAGCTAAAAAGATTGATAAGAAGATGTACAGTGGCACCACTCACATTGGGAAAGTGGGCGTAGAAAAATTTTATGAAAACCTGCTGCATGGTGAGGTCGGATATCAGTATATTGAAATTAATGCACAAGGTCGAAAGTTGCGCGTATTAGAAAAAGTAGCGCCAACGCCAGGCGATGACCTGATACTCTCGATAGATGCGAGATTACAAAAGATTGCACAAGATAGTTTGGGCGATCGCAACGGTTCAGTAGTAGCAATGGACCCAGTTAGCGGTGAGGTTTTAGTATTTGTAAGCACCCCATCTTATGACCCAAATTTATTTGTAAATGGTATTAGTAGTAAGCAATATGCAATGCTACGGGATGATGAGAATCAACCATTATTTAATCGTGCATTGCACGGGCAGTATCCACCTGGCTCCACAATTAAACCCATGATGGCATTGGCAGGATTACATTATGGTGCAACGTGGGCTACTGAAACCATGTATGCAGGACCATTTTATAAATTACCAGGGCATGCGAGAAAGTATCGTGACTGGAAAAAAGGTGGTCACGGTAAAGTCGATATGTATAAGGCAATTATTCAATCCTGTGACGTATATTTTTATACTTTGGCTACCGAACTAGGTATTAATAAGATTTCAGAGTTTTTAATTCAATTTAGTTTAGGCGCTCGTACTGAATTGGATACTTGGGGAGAAGCTAATGGTTTAATGCCTACTGTGGAGTGGAAGAAGGCAGTTTATGGGCAACCTTGGTATCCGGGTGAAACCGTGATAACAGGAATTGGCCAAGGTTATATGCTCACAACACCTTTGCAGCTTGCGGCAGCAACTACTGCGATTGCAATGCGTGGGCAAGGCTTACGGCCAAGATTTTTACGCGCAACGCGCGCGCAAAACCAATTAGAAGAGCTGGCGAGTGCTACTGCAATGCCAAATATACATGTCGAAAATGATATTTATTGGGATCAAGTGATCAGCGCTATGGTAGATGCGGTGCATAAACCAAATGGAACGGCATTTGGAATCGGCAAGGATGCAAAATATAAAATAGCCGGTAAAACAGGAACTGCTCAAGTGTTTGGTTTGGCGGAAGATGAAGAATATGATGCAGATAAAATCAGTAAGAAATTACATGATCATGGATTATTTATTGCGTTTGCACCTGTAGAGGATCCTAAAATTGCGATTGCGGTGATTGTTGAGAATGGTGGTGGAGGTAGTAAGTCTGCAGCACCGGTAGCAAAATTAGTGATGGATCATTACCTGTTGAGTAAAGAGGAATTGGTCAAAATTTATGGTGCAAATTATGATTCCGGTAATGAGTCTGTAAATCACTCATCAGCCGCTTTAGCGAGCACATTGGTGCCATAATTAGCAGACAGCATGGCAAGTACTTATTCAATCAAAGATTCTCTAGTAACTTCACCTATACGGGAAGAGCGAAATCTATTCAATATCGATCCCACTTTGTTTGTCGCATTATTGTTGTTGTGTGGAGTCGGTTTAACCGTTTTATATAGTGCTACCAGCGGAGAAATGACCGCGATTACAAGGCAGGCGGTTCGTTTTGCGTTAGGATTTGCGGCATTAATATTTTTAGCGCAAATTCCCGCAAAAGAATTGTCACGCTGGTCGCCATGGTTATATTTGATAGGCATCGGTTTATTGTTAGTGGTGATGGCTACGGGTTATGTTGGCAAAGGTGCACAGCGCTGGATAGATTTAGGTGTGGTACGTTTTCAACCCTCAGAAATGCTAAAAATCTTTCTACCGATGATGGTGGCATGGTATTTTAGTGAAAAACCCATGCCACCGAACATTATGCAGATCTTCGTGGCATTTATCATGATCGCAATACCAGCCGGTTTAGTGTTGCGGCAACCAGATTTGGGTACTGCGATATTGATTTCATTCGGAGGAATTTGTGTAATCTTTCTGGCAGGTATTACTTGGAAGTTGTTAGCGTTATTCGGAGGCCTTGCTTTGGCCACTATGCCGGTATTTTGGTTTTATCTACACGATTATCAGCAGCAGCGTATTTTAACAATGCTGAACCCTGAAAGTGATCCACTTGGAACTGGTTATCACATAATACAGTCTAAGATAGCGATTGGATCGGGAGGTGCGTACGGCAAAGGATGGTTGAATGGAACGCAGTCTCAGCTTGACTTTATTCCGGAAAGGTCTACTGATTTTATATTTGCAGTGTTTAGCGAAGAATTTGGATTTCTCGGAGTGGTATTACTATTATGTGCGTATGTATTTATAGTTATACGCGGACTGATGATTGCTATTCGAGCTAAAGATACGTATTCAAGATTATTGGCAGGAAGTTTAAGTTTGTCGTTTTTTGCTTATTTTTTAGTAAATATTGGTATGGCAAGCGGAATACTACCGGTAGTTGGAGTACCGTTACCATTAATTAGCTATGGAGGTACTTCAGCGGTTACAATATTAGCTGCATTTGGTATTTTAATGTCTATTCATTCTCATCGAAAATTTTTATCTCGCTAAATTTTATGTATAAGTATTCAATTTTTATTGCTGTATTATTTTTTGTTTGTATCACGCAAAGTTTTGCTGACGAAAAGTATTTTGAAAGACAGGATGTCAAGAAATTCATCGATGATTTTTCAGAAAAAAATAATTACCCTAAAGACGCATTAGCTAAGTTATTCAAGAATGTAACTACACAAACATCTGTTTTAGAGGCTATAGCGCGACCGGCCGAAAAGAAAAAGAATTGGGAAGAATATCGCAAGATATTTGTTACCGATAAACGTATTCAAGAAGGTCTCGCATACTGGACTGAGAATGCTCCCATTCTTGCAGCAGCAGAGCGAAAATACGGCGTACCACCAGAAATAATAGTAGCTATAATTGGTGTTGAAACATTCTATGGTCGTTATAAAGGCAAGTACCCAGTACTTGATTCGTTGGTTACATTAGGGTTTGATTATCCGCCTAGACAGAAATTTTTCCGTAGCGAATTAGAGCATTTTCTTTTGTTGGCACAGGAAGAAAATCTAGATCCTTTAGAAATTAAAGGTTCTTATGCAGGTGCGATGGGTAAAAGCCAGTTTATTTCTAGCAGTTACCGTCATTATGCGGTTGATTTTGACGACAATGGAACGCGTGATCTTTGGAGTAGTAACGAAGATGTAATTGGCAGCGTGGCGAATTATTTTAAGACTCATGGGTGGAAAGAAGGTGACATTATAACGGTGCCCGCTAAAGTGCAGGGTAAACGTTTTAAAGCACTGTTAGAAAAAGGCTTGAAACCAGTTGCATCCGTTTCTGAGTTGCCCCAGTATGATGTCACCGCGCAACATAACGCAGGTGCGAAACAAGCCGTAGCGTTGCTTGAGTTTAATAAAGATAACTCGGATGAATATTGGCTTGGTTTTAATAATTTTTATGTCATTACCCGCTATAATCACAGTCACATGTACGCCATGGCAGTTTATCAATTGAGCCAGCAAATCAAAAAAGATATTAAAGATTACGTTGTTCAAAATTAATTTTATAAAGCATAGCCATTATCTAGCTTTATGGATTTTGGTTTTATTCGTGCTTAGCGCATGTGCATCTATGCGTCCGTCTGCATCAGATGGACCTCCTTCAGTTGTTGATGTTCCCAAGACGCAAGTACCAGCAAATCAAGTTCCAAGAGTAGAGCCACTTAGCAAGTATGGAAACCCAAAGTCATACGAAGTATTTGGTAAAACATATTATACAATGCCTAGTAGTCAGGGCTATGTAGAGCGAGGCATTGCGTCATGGTATGGAAAAAAATTCCATGGCAGGCTTACATCAAGTAGAGAACCTTATGATATGTACGCTATGACTGCTGCTCATACAAAGCTGCCACTGCCGACATACGTGCAGGTAACGAATTTAAAAAATGGCAAACAAGTTGTACTGCGTGTGAATGATCGCGGTCCATTTCATGGCAATAGAATAATTGACCTCTCTTATACGGCCGCGATGAAGTTGGATATTGTTCAACAAGGTACCGGATTAGTTGAAGTTCGTGCACTTGATCCTCGCAATCACCAACAGGCTCTTATTGCAAACAATAATCATAATATTTCTAAAGATGCTGAAATTGAAGCTGTCGAGCTTGCAGAAAAGCAGATAGTTTATGAAGCTGATTCAGCGATAACTGTATCTGCAAACGGCCCACAAGTGTTTGTGCAGGTGGGTGCTTTTGGTGAGCGTGAGAACGCAGATCAGTTAAAGAACCAACTTACTGAGCTGAACTTAGGAGCAGTATCAATTTCTTCAGTAATGCAAAATTCTAAACAACTACATCGTGTTCGCATTGGACCATTGTCTACAGTTGAGTCTGCTGATGATACAGTTTCAGAATTAAACGCCATGGGAATGAATAATCACCGTGTGGTGATTGAATAAATTATTAAGGAGCGTTTTGAAGTGAAAATGGTAAAAATAACTATTAATTGTATAAAACTTGTAGTGGCAATGGTTTTGTTGCTCACTGCTAGCTTGGTAACGGGGACTGATGCATTGCCAGTGCCTGCGCCACCTAAGTTTAATGCGAGTAGTTATGTGCTGATGGATCATGCCAGTGGCGCAGTTCTGGCAGAGCACAATTCTCGCGAGCGTGTCGATCCTGCCAGTATTACCAAAATTATGACGGCTTATGTGGTGTATCAAGCCATCGCCGCTGGTGATATTAAATTAGATGACCAAGTTGAGATTAGTGAATATGCTTGGCGCAGCATAGGTTCAAGAATGTTTGTCGAAGTGGGAAATAAAATTTTATTAGACGATTTGTTACTGGGTTTAACAATACAGTCCGGTAACGACGCGAGTGTCGCATTAGCTGAGCATGTTGCAGGTACTGAAAATGCATTTGCTGATGTGATGAATGCGCAAGCAAAACGTATTGGTATGAAGGACTCAAACTTTGAAAATGCAACAGGTTTGCCAGGTGCCGATCATTATACTACAGCCTATGACATAGCATTATTGTCACGTGCAATAATCAATGATTTTCCAGAAGACTATAAGCGTTATGCGCTAAAAGAATTTACCTTTAATGGAATTAAGCAACTTAATCGTAACCGCTTGCTGTGGCGCGATAGTTCCGTAGACGGAATTAAAACCGGTCATACTGAAGCAGCCGGATATTGTCTTGCTGCATCTGCTGTAAAAAATGATATGCGCTTGATATCTGCAGTGATGGGAACCAGTAGTGACAAAGAGCGAACTGTAAACACTCAAGCACTATTAAATTATGGTTTCAGATATTACGAGTCACATAAATTATATAGGGCAGGAGAAGTGCTGGCTCAACAGCGCATGTGGAAGGGTCAGTCAAAGTCTATTAAATTAGGCTTGGATCAAGATTTATATGTGACCATTCCAAGAGGCAGCTATGAGAATTTGAAAGCAGATATGAGTATTGACGCCGATATTATCGCGCCTGTCGAGCAAGGCGATCAGGTTGGTGTGGTCAAAGTAACGCTTAAAGGTAAGGATTACCTAGAGCAATCGTTGATAGCTCTGCAAGCTAATCCAGAAGGTGGCTTATGGAGACGCATCGTTGATTTCTTTGTAAAACTATTCTTTTAGGCCACGTTCTGTGTCATCAGTGCCTGCATTTTTAAATGGTGAATATCTTCCATTAGACGAATGCCGAGTATCTGTTTTAGATCGTGGTTTTATATTTGGTGATGGCATTTATGAATTAATAACGGTTTACCAGAATCAGGCGTTTTATTTAGCCCAACATCTGTCTCGCTTGCATCGCAGCATGGCAGAGATAAATATTATAAGCCCATATGGTGAGTCTGAATGGAGTGCATTAATCACCAACTTAATTGAGCAATCCGAACACGATGATTTAGCGATGTATATTCAAGTTACTCGCGGCGTTGCTCCACGTGACCATGTATATTCAAAATCCATGCAGCCCACCGTGTTTGCTATGGCAAATCCATTGCCTATCGTGCCAAAGAAATACTTGGAAAATGGCGTTGATTTGATTACCACAACGGATACTCGTTGGCAGCGGTGTGATATTAAAGTAATTAGTTTGTTGGCTAATATAATGGCGAAACAAGAAGCGACTGAAGTGCATGCAGTAGAGGCGATTATGATTCGTGATGACTTTGCATTAGAAGGCTCTGCCAGTAATTTATTTTTAGTGCGCGATGGGGTTGTATATACACATCCTAAAGATAATTTAATTCTTCCCGGTATAACACGAGACTTTATTCTAGAGTTATTAGTGGAGCTTGGAGTTGAATGTAAGCAACAACCCATCCCCAAAGAGTGGTTGTATTCTGCTGACGAATTATGGATAACAAGTTCAACGAAAGAAGTGTTGGCTGCTACAAAAATAGATCAGAAATTGGTTGCTGATGGTAAGCCAGGGAAAATGTGGCGTAAAACGTATGATCTATATCAACAACGTAAAATGTAGAATTTCTGTGTATTTAACTTATATATGACAGAAAAATATATGTCTGAAGAAGAATCTTTATTAGTTTTTCCGTGTGAGTTTCCTATTAAGATCATGGGGAAAAATCATTTCGGATTTCATCAGACAGTCATTGAAATACTAAAGAAGCACCTGAGTGATTTTGATACCACAGAATTCAATGAGGTGGAAAGTAAGCAAAAAAAATATAGTAGTATTACTGTGATTGTAAATGCTACTAGTCAAGAGCATCTGGATGGTATCTATGTAGAATTATCTGCAAGTGAATGGGTCATAATGGCACTATAATGCTTTACTCATGTCTGAGCTAAACATACGTAATCTAGGCTTACAAGAATACAGTCTTGTGTTTAAAAGAATGCGTGAGTTTACCATGCAACGAACCTCAGCTTCAGTTGATGAATTTTGGTGTGTACAACATCCGGCGGTGTTTACTTTGGGTGCAAATGCAGACCTGCAACATGTTCTCATCAAAACCGACATTCCGATCGTTCAATCAGATCGTGGAGGCCAGGTCACGTATCATGGACCAGGGCAAATAATTATATACATGTTAATCGATCTAAAGAGGAAATCGATCGGCGTTAAACGCCTGGTTGAGCAGATTGAGAAATCCGTAGTTGCGCTGTTACAAAGCTATAAAATAGATTCTCAGGCAAGAACAGATGCGCACGGTGTATATGTGGATAATGCAAAAATTGCATCGCTTGGGTTGCGCGTGCATAGTGGTTGTAGTTATCACGGGATCGCATTAAATGCTGATATGGATACTACGCCATTTTCGTTAATTAACCCCTGTGGGTATCCTGGCTTAGAGATTACTCAATTAAAAGATCATGGGGTGTCTGAAAGATTGCAGGAGATTTCTGATAAGCTAATACTTAAGCTATGTGAACATCTAGAATATAAGAGTAACACAATAAAATTTCATGACAGATAAAATCCCGCCAACACAATCCAAATCTCATTTGGCAAAGCTGGGTGTGAAGCAGAGAGGCCAAGAGAAGGTAACTAAAATACCTATATCATTCAAACCGCTTGATGCAATAGTTCAACCACGCATTCCGAAGCCGAAGTGGTTGCGTGTGAAAGCGCCAATAACTTCAGAAGTTCGAAAGCTAAAGAGTTTGTTGCGCGAACAAAAATTACACACCGTTTGTGAAGAAGCTTCTTGTCCAAACTTAACCGAATGTTTCAGTGGAGGAACGGCAACCTTTATGATTATGGGTGATGTCTGCACCCGACGTTGTTCATTTTGTGATGTTGCACATGGCAGACCACTACCTCTTGATATAAATGAACCCTCTAACCTGGCTGAAACGGTATTAAAATTAGGGTTACGCTATGTTGTGGTGACTTCGGTTGATCGCGATGATCTTAAGGATGGGGGAGCAGGCCATTTTGTTGACTGTATTCAAAAAATTCGTCAGCAAAGTGAAGAAGTCAAAATCGAAATTCTAGTGCCTGATTTTCGAGGCAGGATAGACAAAGCTCTTAACATATTGATTCAAACACCAGCAGATGTATTTAATCATAATTTAGAAACAGTGCCACGTCTGTACCCTGCCGCACGCCCAGGTGCAGACTACCAACATTCATTGCAATTGTTAAAGAAACATAAAGAACTTATAAATGAGGTACCCACTAAATCCGGATTAATGTTGGGTTTGGGTGAAGAGATAAATGAAGTTATTGAGGTAATGAAAGATTTGCGTGCGAACTATGTAGATATGTTGACTCTGGGGCAATATCTACAGCCTAGTGCTCATCATATGTTTGTACATCGATATTTAGATCCTCAAGAATTCGAGGTACTGAAAAACATCGGTGAAGAATTGGGTTTTGAGCATGTAGCAAGTGGTCCGCTGGTGCGGTCTTCTTATCATGCAGATCTTCAAGCCGAGCAAGCATTGGGTTACTCTTAGCTAATGAATTCTGAAATGTTACGTACTGTTTGTAGCGTACTGCTGCCTCCCTCTGGTTTTATACTGTTATTAGCTCTTGGTTTATTTTTCTGGTTGATTCGATTACGAAAAACCGCTGCATTCAGTATTATTTTAGCAACATTGTTATTGTACTTTACTAGTACTCCTTTTGTTGCGCATAAATTACTAGACCCTCTTCAGTATCAGTTTGATGTTCTGAAAGAAGTGCCTGAAGGCACACAAGCTATAGTTGTGTTATCAGGAGGGCGTATCCCTATCGCGCGTGAATATGGAAATATTGATATTGTAAATGCACCTGCTCTAGAGCGTTTGCGTTATGCATCAAGGCTTGCCAAAGTCCATCAGCTTCCAATTGTTGTAGTGGGTGGAAGTGTGAATGATGAAAGGCAGTCAGAAGCGGCTTTAATGAAAAAAGCTTTAGAGACAGATTTTGGTGTGCAAACACTATTACTAGAAGAAAAAAGTAAAACTACATTTGAAAATGCAATGTTTGCAAAGAAGCTTTTAAATGATAAATCATTTGAAAAATTTTTATTAGTGACCCATGCCTACCATATGCCAAGAGCAATGTGGAGTTTTGAAGATGTTGGCTTAAGTCCGATTCCTGCGCCTACCGTTTTCTATAAGCACAGTGCTTCAGTTCCTGAAATATATCAGTATATTCCTAATTCTGGTGCACTAAAACAATCGCGTAATGCCCTGCATGAATACATAGGGCAATTTTGGTATAAATATATAGGCTATTAACTATTAACCACAAAGTAATTAGCTTGCGCCAATCTTTCTTGAGTTCCAATATCGAACCACTTGCCAGTAAAATACTCTGCACAAACAAGTTCTTGCTCAATTAACTTGCGTAAAATTGGTGCTAAAGTTAATTTTTTTGTGGTGTGATCGAGATCTTTAAATAACGTTGGCCTATATATTCCTATACCACTAAAAGTCAGATAGTTCTTCCCGCTATTATAAATCTTCCCAAACTCATAGGCGAAATCACCTTTAAGGTTATGTTCAGGATTGCTGACTAATACTAAGTGTGCAAGTTTATGGCTAGATAATTTTGCGAATGATAGTGAGTGATTGCACCAGATATCTGCGTTCATCACTAAAAAAGGCTTGTCTCCTAATAATGGTAAAGCTTTAATAATGCCACCCGCAGTTTCTAAGGGCTTGTCACCTTCTCTAGAGTATTCAATAGTTAATCCAAAACGTGATCCGTCCCCAAGACATTCCTCTATTAATTGCCCTAAGTGTGAGAGATTTATTACGACTTCTTTATAACCCGCATGGGCTAATTTTTCTAAATGATATTCAATCAGAGGTTTACCTGCGATTTTAACGAGAGGTTTGGGAATAGTGTCAGTAATAGGTCGTAGACGTTCACCAAGGCCAGCAGCGAGTAACATACATTTCATAATGATGTTAAGGCTTCATATCATTATTAATAAACTCAGCGAGTTTTTCAGTTTCAGGGTAACGTGTCGCAACTGTTTTAATATAGTTTAATGTTCTGGGGATAGCATCTAAATAGTTTGGTTTATTATCTCTGATATTGAGTCGTGAAAAAATACCAATGGCTTTTAGATGACGCTGTATTCCCATCAAATCAAACCACTTTGAAAAAATATTCTCATTAGCTTCTGTAATAATTCTCTTCTCAAGTAGTTTATTATAGTATGCCAATGATAAATCATGCACCTTTGTGGCAGGCCAGTTGATATAGCAATCACGTAATAAAGAAACGAGGTCGTATGTAACAGGGCCAAGTACAGCATCTTGGTAATCAATGATTCCCGGAAGTTTTTCTTTAATATCCATCAAATTACGCGAATGGTAATCACGATGTACGAAGACTTGGGGTTGTTCTGTAGCATTCTTCATTAACGAGTCAAAAGTATCATCAAACATTTTGCTGTCTTGCTCGCTGAGTGTTAGTTTTAAATGTTTTCTAAGGTACCATTCTCTAAACAGCTCCATCTCTTGTATTAATAGGCTTTCACTATATACAGGCAAGCTGGCAGCTTCTATTTGTTGAATTAGTACTAATGCATCAAGTGCTTTTTGATAAAGTTGATCAGCGTTCTCTATGCTTAATGCATTAAGAAATAAATTATCACCCAAGTCACTTAGTAGAAAAAATCCAAAGTCTAAACAGCTAAAATAGATATGCGGAACCGATAGTCCTTCTGCAGCTAATAAGTGCGTTACATTTACGAATGCATCATTATTTTCTTTTTCAGGCGGTGAATCCACTGCAATGTATTGGGCGTGAGGAGTAATAAGGCGAAAATAACGCCTAAAACTCGCATCTCCCGATACAGGAGTAAGTGAGTATTTAATATTTCCAAGATTATCTACGATCCATTCATTTAGATGGATAAGGCGTGAATCTGTTTTCATGATATTTGTTAGACGAATTACCAGCCGCCTCCACCACCACCTCCACCACCACCTCCGGATGAGCCACCGCCGCCAATGCTACCGCTTCCAGAAGAGGAACCAGGTGCAGTTGCAGATGATGATATTGCTGAGTTTAGTGTACTGCTGACGGTATTGGTAAATGAGCCTAAATTATTGTTATTCCAATTACTGCCACTATACCATGTTGGTTGATAATCTTTATTCGCTCCATGTGTATTGAACACTTCTGTAAATTGTTCTGCCCATTCATTCTCTACACCAAGAGCAAGCGCATACGGCAAGTAGGTCTCAAATAGTTTAGGTGTTTTTTTAGGTGGATATTTTAAATTCAAGTCTTCTTGCTCAGCAACTTGTAAGTATTTTTTAAAACCTTCTGTTTTATCTAAAAGTTTTCTTCCTTCGAGTGTTGGCTTTTTGAGTAAAAAATAAAAAACTATATTAACAATAAATAGCGAAACAACTATTAGACAGTTTCCAATACCAATAATTGTGCTGAGTGCTACTAATGCTCCAATTTCACCTGCCAACCATCCAAATGCAAATATCGTTGCGACGGGTAGTCCTATAACTTTTCCAAGTGTAAATTTGCTTTTCAGCGCTGCAAACCATGCATACACTAAGAACACTGTAACGGGTGTCCAGATAGAAAGCCAAAATACAAGAAAAAATGCCCCACCTTTGTCTTCTCCATTATCTAAACTGAACAGGATATACGCGCCTAGAATAATAGTAATTAATATACCTATGTAAAGAATTTTTCGATTATGGATAAAGTAGCCTTGTTGGTATTCGTTTTTTAGCACCTCTTTATGACCATTAATTGCACTAGAAATATTTGCATGGTTACTATTTTTTAATTCAATGTGGTCTGTACCTATACTGTATTTGTCAAATAACTTGTCATGAATAGTTCTTTCTCCTATTGGGAGTCTTAAGTCTGAATCTTTTATCTTGCGTAAGGTAAAAGTCTTGCCAACTTCTTCGATTTTCAAATAACCTTTCACGGCCAAATTTAACAACGCTGCTGTAAAGGCTTTTTTGTCGTGACCCATTTCATTTATATAGCGCAAACCACCGGGAGGAAAGCCTTGGGGTGGTTGGTAGTGGGGTATAATTACGCCAGGTTTAGGGTCTCTGCCAACTTGCAACCAAGAGTAGAAATAGAAAAATAACAATCCAAGAAGACCAAGTATGTGTATTGAATTATCTATATTTGCTTGCCACCACCAACTTGTTTTTTGTATAAAGCTAGGTTGATTAATGTAACCTTTGGGCCAAGCGACAACTATAGTTAGTCCTTCTTTGCTTGATAGTGTGCGATTAGTGGTAAATAAGTAACCACCTGAAAAACCAGTGTTCATGTCATAGCTTTGGCCTTTACTGCCAAAACTTCCTGTATAAGCTTCTGTTTTTACATCATTAGCTTTAATTGTTTCAGGTAGATGAACACTCGCTTTGGCTTCTAGTATTGGAAATTCCCAACTATTTCCTGTGACATTCCAATATAGCTCGTCGTGGTTTTCAAAATAACCAAGCTGTTGATTGGTTTTGTATTTAATGGTGTAGGTGTGTTCGCCTCTATTTACATATGAATTCTTGTTGCCTATATATATACGTATTCCATTGCTGATATTTTTTGTATGAAAAGGCTCTGTATTGCCATTTCTAAGTACTTCGATTAATTCAAAGTTTACTCGGATTTTATTACCAGCTTTACCTTTGTATTTGGTGGGGAAGTCTCGATAAATACCTCGGTTTATTTTTTTGTTTTCTGCACGTACTGTAATTTTCTCAATTACAGTCATTGATGAGTCTTCATGAACGACTATATTGCTATCAAAAGATATGATTTCTTCTGCAGCAGATGCATTTTTTCCAGGCATCAGATTACTAAGAATTGCTGCTAAGCAGAGAGTAATAATGTTTATTGGATGTACTTTTTTAATCATCTAATTGAAAATACTCGTGATATTTATATTTGAACAGTCGAGCCACTATTAAATCTGGGAATGAGTCTATGCGTGTATTAATATTGCGAACTGCGCCGTTGTAGTAACGACGTGAGTGCTGAATATCATTTTCTAAGCCTGAAATATCTCTCTGTAGTTCTAGAAAGTTTTGATTGGCCTTTAATTCTGGATAATTTTCAGCAACTGCGATGAGTTTGTGTACTTGGGTTTGTAGTTCTCGTTCTATATTATCGCGTTTAGCAATTTCATCGATAGATTTAGCTTGTGAACGCAAAGTGGTTACGGATTCTAATAAGCTGCTTTCGTAACCAGCATATTGCTTGACAGCCTCGATTAATTTTGGAATTAGGTCATGCCTGCGTTTAAGTTGCACATCAATGTCGCTCCATGCTGCAAACGATGTGTTCTTGTCGTGTACTAGATTATTATAAATAAATACGCTCCATGTCAGGATAATGAGCAATATAAAAATAATAAACAAGGTAGTCATTTGAAGAGCTAGAGCTAGTGGTTATTGTTTTCGTAACTTAGCATTATATACTTGTAATTCATGAATGCTCTAATGACCCCATAGATTGAAAATAGGGTGGTTATAAGCGCACATAAAAATAATATTGTCATACCATTTTTAATAAAATACAGTGCAAGGAATCCAAATATAGTTGCAATGACTATTCCACCCGCTATATATCCAGCTAGAGTAATAATGCTGGTAATTATCGCTAGTGCATGAGGAGGTAGATCCGAAAAAAACTCACCGATAAATTCAATAACAGAGTTAATATTATACTGGCTCATAAGTAGTGGTATGGTTAATCTTGCCGTAAGTTGATTATTCAACCAGCTTCCGCCTATACCATAATGTGATTCAAGACATAATTATTGTATTGATATCATAACCAGATACTAGCTTTGGACCGATAACTGTCACAGGAACACCTCTGGCATGTTATATCCAGAAAGCAGTGATAGCATTGGTAGAAAATTTTAATGTCATATTTTGTATATGGAGTATTTTGGGCGTATGAAAATATGCTGTACTACGGCCTAATGCGAAAAGCTCTGCAACTCATAACGTCATCGTAAGATGCATATTTATCTTAACTTGGTTACCATTTTGTGGCGAAAACAATCCACGAGATGATCATTAACCATACCAATGGCTTGCATATAAGCATAACAAATAGTAGTGCCGACAAACTTAAAGCCACGTTTCTTTAAATCTTTACTCATGGCATCAGATTCAATTGTGCTGGCAGGTACTTGCGAGGTGTTTTTCCATGTGTTTTGAATAGGTTTGCCGTTAACGTATTGCCAGATATAATGATCAAATTTACCAAATTCTTGTTGTACTTTTAAAAAGGCTTTGGCATTTGTAATGGCTGAATTAATTTTTAATTTGTTTCGAACAATGTCTGAATTTAGTAATAGTTTGTCGATCTTTTTTACTGAATAACATGAAACTTTTTGAATTTCAAAATTATCAAAAGCTTGTCTATAGCCTTCACGCTTATTTAATATAGTTGACCAGCTTAAA
The DNA here is from genome assembly GCA_964486815.1 of uncultured Thiotrichales bacterium. Taxonomy (GTDB): domain Bacteria; phylum Pseudomonadota; class Gammaproteobacteria; order UBA4575; family UBA4575; genus JABDMD01. The sequence continues at coordinate 79,913 of CAZAOO010000009.1, read as the reverse complement.
CCTGCTTGTGCACCTTCTAGTATTAAAAATTCAAATAATTTCCGGTCATCATGTAATGGCACGCCCCATTCTTCATCATGATATTTTGTTTCGGATTGGCTAGAACATGCCCAGGTGCAACGTTTCATCTGAATTGTTCATAAATACGATGCACCCAGTCTAGTTTATCTCCGTACTCGTTGATAGTACTTGCTAGAGGTTCAGGGTATTTCTCTGGCCATTCGATGCCGTATTTTTTTGTTCTACAAAGCGGTGCCAGTAAAGAGGCGATCGCAAGATCAGCCCGGCTAAATGCATCTCCTGTGAAGAACTCTTTTGTTATGTATGTGTGTGTATGTTTTTTCAATTGCTTGGGCAAGCCTTCGTTTAATTGTAATGATCTCCGTGTCGTCAAGTTTCATTAGTGTTTTCATAGCGCGAGATAATTTAGGGAATGTTATTTGCATATATAAATTACCATACCAAGGGCCATCGTTGGTGAAGTAGGGGATGATGATATTTGGATGATCAAGTAGCGTATGGTAACAAATGCGACGTACATCCGAGCCTATTTGTTCATCTGCAAATTGTTTCCACTGCAATGCTTCTTGCTTTAACTTTGGGTCATTAGGAGTAAGAGAGCTATGTGGAAATGTATGATCCAGATAACTAATTATTTTACTTGATTCATTTAGTGCTATTTTCTCATGTACCAAGATAGGCATAGAGGAGTTTGAGGTTAGCTGCTTTGCTTTTTTAGCATGCAGTCCTGGTAGTAAGTTAACTTTTCTATACTCAATATTTTTATATTCCAGAGCCAGCGTACTTTTTCACAATAATGAGAAATATGGAATTGGTATAGTGTCAACATAATGTAAGTCTATTAAATATTAATTTTCTATTTCTTATAGCCGTCATTAAAAAATTATATAACTTGTATAGGTAATTGCTAATTATATGTTTGAATAATCAGTATAATTACATGTTGAGATGAAAAAATATAACAATACTACATACCAGTAGTGAAAATAAATTAATGCAGGAGTTCTTATGTCACAAGCAACAGTGAAAACAGCTATAGATAATTTGGCTGCAGCAATCACAGATAATCCAAAGTCTGCCCAGCTGAGATATCGAGCAGAAGTCATTTGGGATGGCGATGTTCATTACACTTCTCAAGTGCGCAATCTACCACCCGTGCCCGTGGTGAGCCAGCAGCTTTTGGTGGTGGTGATGCGGCACAAAGTCCAGGAGATTTAATTCTTACAGCCTTAGGAACATGCCAAGGAATTATGTACGCTGCTTTAGCCTCTGCAATGGGAATTGAATTAACATCGTATAAAGTAAAGCTTCAAGGTAATCTGGATTTACATGGCTTATTTGGAATGGGTTCAGATAAAGGTATTCCGTCAGGGTTTCAAGACCTTTCTTTTGAATCAATAATTGAGAGCCCAGCAAGTGATGAGGAGCTAAAACAACTTGTCGATGCTGAAGAAGCGCAGTGTCCTATTCTTGATACCTTGCTGAGATCTATTCCAGTTACCGGTATTGCAACTATTAATGATAAGGCCGGCTACATAGCTGCAAAAGCTGCATAAATTCTGTATAAAGTAGAGGTGCAGTTAGGTTGCACCTTGATTTCTTTATTTACATCTATTAAGTCTGTAAGGACTGCTTTGAGAATTTATGCACCCAGTATTAATCTATGCGATATTATTTATTATTTTTACCACTAGTCTCCTATTTGTATTTGAAAAATACCAGCTTGGGTCGTTTTATTTTCTATTGATCATTTCATCAGTGCTTACCTGGCTTGTAGGAAAATTATTAGTCAGCTTGTTTCCATCTGAAGATCCAATGCAAGATGAGATTAAAAAAGAACATATAAAAGTGCGCTCCAATCAGTATAAACGGGAAATCCAGTGTTTATTCAATATTGTTCAACCTGACCCAAAATATCAACCTAGTCCTAGAAGGTTGGGAAACAGTTTAAATGATTGTTTTGATTTAGATGCAAATGAAATGAACGCACGTCTAAAAATATATTTTGGTGAATCATTTAATATGGATTTAAACCAACCTTTGCCAGATATGATTGAAGATATGAAGCAGCAGTATAAAAGCTGGTTATCTTGATCGGCTTGTTTAATATGTTTACATTGCTGACATTATCTATCGCTTAATCTTTTTAGTTGTAAAAAAAGGTGGTGAAGAATGTAATAAACCAGATTTAGCAGTGACTAAAATATCTGTATCATTATTGCAATGAAATAATACCTGGTCTTCAGCAATGGGTTCATGATCTTCTAGTAAAATAGTTGAGTAAATATGACCCACATGTTTCTTGCATAAAACTGTTAAGTCTTTTGATAACAGAATAAATTCTTGCGACTCTTCGTAAGGGCAATCCCAAGAAGTGACAATCAAGTATAAGTCCTTATATGAGTACTGTGCCCGATCACAAAACCTGGTATATATTTTCCAGTACGTTTCCCGTCGATGATTAATTCAGAGCATAAGCTCCATGTTTCGTAGGGGCCTGGTTGTTGTTTAAATGAGAAAGTTGCTATCTCTTTCATGTTCGTCTCCTAATGGTTTGATTGAATTTTCTATCAGTTTTCCAGAATGTAATGGTGGCCAAGAAAATGATTGTGAATTCTATTAATACAGTCCAATGTAAAAAATAATTCCATACCCAATAGCTATGACGTGACGGGACAGTAAAGATATTGAAATATGAATCTTGAATAGGGTATAGCCACATGATTCCACCACCGGAAAAAGTGTCCAATAACAGATGCAGTAATATGCAGCCAATAAAAACAGTTGCGGCAGCAATCATAAATCGTGACTTAAAAATTGCTGCGACAAGATAGCAAGTCACTAATAAGCTAATCCAATAAAAAGGAATGTGTGTCCAATAACTGTGGTGATCATGCTGTCGGTCATCGATTAAATAAAAATAAAACATATCCAGGTCAGGAAAAATACTTCCCAGTAACCCCAGGGCTAACAGCCATTTAGTTTTGCACGGCTTGAATTGAAATTGTGAAAGTAAGAACCTGCTAGCCATATAGCCAGCAGGCATATGTGCTAAGAACATTTAAAGCTCCTGTGGTAATGAATGAGCTTTAAATTAAACAGCCTAAATATGGCGAGAAAATGTCGAGGTTATAGCAATGCCATGGAGTTTAATTCTCTCTAAAAGAAATCAGCGTAAATACTTCTTCTCCTGTCATATTTTTTGTGTATATCTTCACTTTCCCACACAGGCATGAGCCAATGGCTTCACGTTCATCTGACATCTGATATCGTATATCTCCAAGACGGTTCATTTAGGTATTTTTGGTAATAGCAATTAATTTTGAGATCCATGCCACTCATGTTTTTGACTTGATTGCCGCTAAATTAAGTATGAAAAATTGGTCACAAGGTAGATTCGAATGACAGATATGATATTTCAGTTAGTTTATATTAGTGCCGCAAATAAAGAGTTCACTGAAGACGAACTGCAAGAATTACTTGAGAAAGCTCGAGTTAATAATCAAAGTTTAAATGTTTCTGGAATGCTGTTATTTCATCAAGGCTCATTTATTCAAGCGCTTGAAGGTCCACAAACTGCAGTAGAGAGCTTATACCTCAAGATCAGCGAAGATAAACGACACACCGAGACGCGCGTTTTGTTCCGTGGTGAGTTGGAGGAAAGAAGTTTTGATTCTTGGTCCATGGTTTTTTATAGGTCTACACAGAGTGCAAAAGAGAACTTAGAAGGCTTTCATCAGTTTCTTAAATCAGGTTTTCGTCAAACCGGAGAAGCAAATTCAAGTGCGGCAAGAAAAGCCTTACTTCAATTTAGAGATGGCAACTGGCGGCAACAAGTAGATACTGGTGGTGCCAATACTAAAGCAGCATAAAGGTAATAAATTTATTTTTTATAAAATCTGCGAGCTAAAGACACAGTTAAAAATACCCAAGGTGTGCCATGTAAAAGGAGATCAAACCAATCTATTGCTTGCATGCCTTGTGCACCCGAAAACACCCATTTTAGTTTTTCCCAGATATGCGGTTCAGGCGTGTAAGGCATAAGCCCCAGTGTTAAAGCTATGGCTAGCCAAAGCACTGGGTTAAATATGATGTTGGTTTGCTTGCCCACTATAGTGGATTCACATTCTCCGCCTGCAGGCCTTTGTCGCCATTGACGACGTCCATCGTTACTTTTTGTCCTTCACGAAGTGATTTTCGACCGGTACCAATGATGGAACGATGATGAACAAATACGTCTTCACCATTTTCTTGTTCGATAAAACCAAAGCCTTTTTTATAGTTAAACCATTTAACGGTGCCTTGCATCTGGTTTGAGCTGCCGGTGCTGGCTGTAGCGGTTGAGGCGGATGAACTGGCTTTTTTGGGTCTGCTTGCTGATTTTCTGGCTAACTTTTTAATGATAGTTGATATAATTGCTAGTACTAATAAACCGCCTGCAATCATAAGTGCTGTGTTGAAAGGTTGTGCAAACATGTTTTGAGTAAACATGCTAAGGATGACGCCTATAAGAATTCCTAGGCTAATTAATATGCTTGAATCGATCTTCATGATTCTTTTTTCTCTCCCTGGTGTAAATTATTTTTATGTTGCTTGGAGTTTTCCAAGGCTGATTATAGTCACTTAAAGCTTGGGTGAAAGCCCCTCTGCCTGGCTATACTGCTTTACTATAGGCCTTTGAATTACGTTGATAATTATACAAGGCTCTCTTTTTCATAGGTAGAGACTCAATTTTAGTGGTTTTAAAGCCATGCTCACGAAACCAATGAGAAGTTTGAGTGGTGAGTACAAAAAGCAAGTTAGCCCCAGCTTCGGCAGATTTTTTCTCTAAATGGCTCAGCATTTTGCTGCCCCTGCCATTTGATTGGTAATCAGCATGTACCGCTAGGCAAGCGACTTCTGCAGCATTACCTTCTTCATACAAATGTAATGCCCCACAGGCTAGCACCATGCCATCGCGTTCAATGACATCAAAACTTTCAATTTCTAGTTCAAGCTGTTCGCAGGTACGTGCAACTAAGGCGCCTTTATCTATGAGTGGTTGAATGAGCTCGATAATACCCCCCACATCATTGATGGTGGCCGGTCGAATATCATCATAGGTTTCTGCTGTTACTAACATTGCAACACCATCTACCGTATATAACTCTTCTAACAGTGCGCCGGGTTTTGCTGCATTGAGCAAGTGCACTCTTTTTACATTCTCTAAACAAGCTTGCACTGCAATATTTAAATAGTCTTTGAGAAGTTGCTTGTGCTTCGGCAACTTCTTAATGAGCTCTTTTGCTTCATTCAGGTTGTAGTGATTGTTACTTTGTTTTTTATTGTCTGGTGCAATAAATTTGTCCAGCATAAGAATTAGTTTTTCACTTTGTAATGCGCATGCGGCATGCTTGGCAACTTCTATACTGCTTAAATTGAAAACATCACCGGTTTTGGAATAACCTAAAGGCAACATCATAACAATATTGTTTATATCCAGTTGTTTCTGAATTTCATCGACAGCAATGCTGCGTACTTCGCCTGTAAGCTGGTAGTCAACACCGTTACGAATTCCGACAGGTTTGGCACGCACATAGTTACCGCTGACAACATTTAATTTCAGGCCAGACATTGGGGTGTTGATTAAACCTATGGAAAAAAGCGCTTCAACATCAGTTTTGATGCTGCCCGAAACTTCTTTAATAATGTTTAGGGTTTTTTCATCAGTAATGCGCCAATTATTTTCAAATACACTAGACGAAGGTTTACCCGACTGTTTGCTGAGTTTCGTGTCTATGAATGTTCGTAGGCCCAAGACTAATACGAGCTTTACGCCTAAGGTATGCACCAGAGCTAAATCGTGAATAAGAGAGGCAGTGTTCGTTTTCGCTAATAAAGCATCGCTAATATAGAGCACAAATGTTTTACTACGATGCGCATATATATATGGCATGGCTTGTCTGAAGCTCTCTAGCTGAAATGTTGAATCTTTTGGCACCACTAAATCGCTTTAATATATATGAAATTAAATTGTAATGTACTTGTTAAGTCTATGAATTCAAATGGTTAATAGACGTTAATCTTTTGCTATCTTAGACCGGATTAGGACCTTATAATAGGTGTAAAGATATTCGACACAGTAGCGCATCCCACTAACTGGTCGAATTATGTACACAAGTGCTGTACCACGGATATACCCAATGATATAGCCATGAATATAAGAGAATCAAACATGCGAAAAAATCATCTAATTAATGCTGGCATATGTTTAGTAGTAATGCTTTTCATTAGTCCAACCAGCTTTGCAGGTGGCGAGACTATGAAATCTCCTATCTTGGATCGAGTAAAAGTACTGCATGAGGTGCCTGATAATCTACATACGCTAAGTTTGCAGCAATTACAGTCAGAGCGTGAAACGCGTCAACGTGATCTAGAAGTTATACGACAGGCGAGTGACGAGCCTGAGGCAGCGAAGCAGCAACTGCTAAAAACCATTATGACCCATGATGAGGTGCGTTTAAAAATTGCACAAGTAATTCCTATGATGGTCGAAGATTATAAAATTGACGGGAAATTTCGTGAATCCTTACTGGGTTATAGCAATACCTTCAACGTAGATATGCGAGAAGCACGCAAAAATGTACATACCATCGCTGACTATAAATCCTATGATTTCCGTTTTTCTGCGGTTTATATGTCAATGATGTTTAAGTTTAATGAAAATCCAGAATTTCATAAAAGGTTAGTAGCTGATATGGAAAATTCTGAAACAGCGATTGGTGCATATCGAAAAGAGTTAGATGAGTCTTATGCTACGGTCGAACATGATAAGTATCTCATTCAAAATATCTATTCTGTCAATGAATTGGAACAAGCGATTGCTGCAATTGAAGTAGAAATTTCGAAGCGAAGTAAGGCAGAACTTTAGCTTTAAGAAAGCTTTGATTTATTGATTGTAGTTCTAATTGGTGTCGTAAAGAATTTTAGATAATGGTGTGTGCTAACAATGCATGAGCGTTTCGAAAAATAGGTTTCAACAAAGTATAAGGATGGCCAGAACTTTCATGAGTACAACTTTAAGGCTAAGCCGGATAGCATAATCTTAAATACTATGGAGTTGGGTATGATCAAATTAAAGTGTAGATACTTAGTCTCCGTTGCGGCGACAATAGTGAGTGTATTATTTTTTTTTGGTACGGCAAACGCTGAAGAACGTTCTGTAGCACAACCGCCACCGGAAATCGTAATTGATGCGCCGTCACCTACACAGTCATCGGTCAAACAAGATGCAGAGAGTGTTGGAACAAAAACCGTTACCATTTATGACTCAAAAGTATTGCCCGGCTTTCGTCCTTGTACAACTGAAGATTATCGCAATAATGATACCGATCCAGTCGCCTGTCAGGATGAAGAAGCTGCTCGTGTGATTTCCACGCGCGAAAGCCAAGCTGTACCTGAAGACTTAATCGTTGAAGACGACGCAGTTCCGCAAGGCAACATCTTCAAATTAAAATTCGAACGTTTTAATAAAAAGAAATAATATTGATACCGCTGTCGAGCAGATATAAATTCTGCCTTTAACGAAGGTATCTGGGTGAATTCAAAATATGTAACATGAGCCTATACATTTATACAAAAATATTACTTGCTTACCAGCCATTTTTAAGCTTTCGATGTATCTTGAAAATGGCGTAATGTTTTCCCAGTATATATTTGACGAGGACGGTATATCCGTGGGTTTTCTGATGTCCGTAATTCATGCCAATGCGCAATCCAGCCTGGCATCCGGCCAATTGCAAAAATTACAGTAAACATTTCAGTCGGGATACCTATAGCTCGTAAAATTATGCCGCTATAAAAATCTACATTTGGATAGAGTTTGCGTTCTGCAAAGTAATCATCCTTGAGAGCTGCTTCTTCAAGTTCAGTTGCAATCTGTAACAAAGGATCATGAATATTTAATTTGTTTAAGACCGTGTTACATGCTTCTTTTATAATTTTAGCTCTAGGGTCAAAGTTTTTATATACACGATGCCCAAATCCCATTAATCGAACGCCACTTTCTTTGCGTTTTACTTTTTCTAAAAAAGTTTGTACGCTGTCTCCCGATTCCAGAATATAAGTTAACATTTTTATTACTTCAGCATTTGCACCACCATGTAATGGGCCCCACAAAGCGCTTATGCCTGCTGCAACAGATGTATATAAATTTGCCTGGCTTGAAGCTACCATGCGAACTGTAGAGGTGGAACAGTTTTGTTCATGATCTGCGTGTAAAATGAGTATTTGATCAAGTGCTTTTACAATCTCTGGATCTGGGTCATAGAATTTATGAGGCAATGAAAACATCATATGCAAAAAATTCTCGGTATAACGTAGCTCATCGCGTGGGTAATTAATTGGGCTACCAATTGATTTTCGATGGCTGGCTGCAGCAATGGTTCGAATTTTACTCATCAAACGTGCAGCATCTTCTGTAAACGTTGTTTCTTTTTCAGCAGATAAAAATTCGGGTTGAAAACAGCATAGAGTGTTCACCATCGAAGCCAAAATAGCCATCGGCGGCGCATTAGCCGGAAAGCCTTCAAAATGACGTCGCATGTCTTCATGGATGAATTGTTGGTCGTTTAGCAATGCACGAAATTTAAGTAATTCATCAGCAGTTGGCAGCTCACCAAAAATCAGTAGATAAGATACTTCTATAAATGTGGAATGTGCTGCTAACTCTTCAATTGGGTAACCTCGATAACGTAAAATACCTTTTTCGCCATCAATATACGTTATTGCACTCTTACAAGAACCCGTATTCCCATAACCTTCATCCAAGGTAATTATGTTGGCATCAGTACGTAACCGACTTGTATCAATTGCAATTTCTTGTTCAGTGCCCACTACAAATTCTAATGGATAAGTTTTATCATCAATTTTCAGAACTACATTATTTTTCATTTTTATTCGATTTAAACAATGGTTAGATTAAAGATTGGTTTCGTTCAAAGGTTTTGTACCGCTGGCATGGGTATGTAATGAAGATATTTCTTTACTATCTGCTATATCTGAAACGATCATTTTTAAATCTTCAAGTTCAAGATCCAAATCATAGAGGTCGTGATAACCGCTATTATACAAATCTCGATGCAATTCTTTTGTACTAACAATGGTGCCTTTGCATGCTTTTTCGATTAGTTTATTAAAAGCAATGTTCTTTAATTTCATGTTACCCATAGCAGTTTCATCTCTTGGTTAAAATTGAACTGGTATACATTGCAGAATAAAAACGAAGGAATAGTCTGCTGATTACTATTTTTGAGATATATCCCAATTGATATATAATAATGCTAGTGGTTTAAAGGCGATTTCTGCTATAAAAACCTAAGAAACACGGTGTCTACTGATAGCTGAAATAGTCATAAAAAATAAAATTTAAAAGCGACAGGAAGTCGCGTTGTGTTGGAGTCACAAATATACATTGCTTAATGACCACAAACGATGGTGGCCTCATAGGGACGGTCATACCTACACAATGAGTAAATTTATCACTAACTCTAATTTTCTAAAATCGTGACACCTGCTAATACACAAGAATCACATCCTAAAAAGCATGTGCTTTATAAATTTCTTTTGTTAAGTGTGTTGCTAGTTAGCTACTTTGTGTATCTAAGTTATGAGTACAATCTTTTAACAGGCGGTATAGCAGTAGCGCTCACCTGGTCTTTTTTTGTGTTATGTACGCCCATTGCAGATGCAGGGTTCTTGTTAGATTTTCCGCTTAGACTTTTTTTGGTATTCGTATGTTCTTTTCTGAAATTGCGGTTTGGGGTATAGCAATAGCATTAAATCTTTTTTCTATGGTTTATTTAACTAAATATTATGAAACTACAAAGATAACTAAACTTTTGTATGCAATTCTTACTAATCCTTTCCCTTACTGGAGTGTGGTTCTACTTTCAGGGTTTGGTACATTTCTCTCCATTCGTTTTGGAGATGAGCTAATGGATGTTGTTCACCACAAGGATAGAACATTTTTTCATAAACACGGTTACAAGCATGAGTTACTTATAATAGTTTTTTTGTAGTTGTCTTTATTGGATATTATGAGCTTATTGCTTCATTAGGAATTGATACTGCATGACTGCTATAGGCATACCGTATGCTAACAAACGCAAAGATGATTTGATGTGGCATCCATGACAATCGTTCATGTTTTTACTTAATGCAAATCTCATGAACAATTTTTCTCAGTAACTCTACGGTAGGATTTATCGAAGCCAAGGATAAATATTCATTTTGTTGATGGGCTTGATCGATAGAGCCGGGCCCAAGCACCACTGTTTCCATGCCCATGGCATTAAAGTAGGGTCCTTCGGTACCAAAAGCTACCGTTGTCGGATTTTTTCGAGAGTATTGTTTGGTGAGTTGAATTATTTTTGATGATTCTTCTGTTTTAAAAGCCGGAACGCCATCAAATAAAGATTCAAATTCAATTTTTAATCCCGATGGTGCTATTTTTTTTATAAGTCGCGCCTGCAACTCATCTCTAAGAGTATTAATTTGCATACCGGGCAAAGGTCGCAGATCGATATGTAACTCGCAATCGCCACATATTCGATTAGGATTGTCTCCGCCATGAATATGCCCAAGGTTTAGTGTGGGAATCGGTACCACAAAGTCATGATTTGTATATTTGTTAGCAAGCTCTTGTTTAAATTGTTCCAGTTCATTTAATACCAGACGCATTCCAGCCAATGCATTGTTGCCCAAACCAGGATCACTAGAGTGACCTGCCTGACCGTGTAGCTTAATGGCTTCCATCATCACTCCTTTGTGTTGATGGACAGGAGTTAAATTCGTTGGTTCGCCAATGATGCAGTATTTGCCAAGTTTTTGGCCTTTAGCTTGGAAAGTTTCAACCAGGGTTTTCACACCCTGCATAGTAGATTCTTCGTCTGCTGTGGCAATGATCGTTAAGCGTTGTTTCAGATCTTTGTTAGTAAATTCTTTAGCGGCCTCTATAGCAATGGCTAGGAAAGATTTCATATCGGCTGTGCCTAGCCCATAAAGTTTGTTATCTAGCTGTGTTGCTTTAAAAGGGTCTGTGTTCCAGCCAGTTTGGTCAAAATTAACGGTGTCGGTATGGCCAGACAACACTAGACCATCATCACCTGTGCCAATGGATGCGACCAGGTTTGCTTTATGTTTATCGTTTGTATTTGCTATTACTTCAGTTTGAAAGCCTAGATCATTTAGCCAGTTTGCCAAGCAGTTGATTACGGAGAGGTTGCTGCTATCAATATCAGCTTGTGTACTACTAACGGAGGGAAGGGCAATCAACTGCTCGATCATCTCAAGCAGGTTTGGGCTAATAGCCTTCATAAAGTGTATGTTTAAGCCATACTCTGGGCGATTTTATAAATAGCTTCTGCATCCAACGCAAGATCGTTTGATTCAAATAACTTTGCGATACAGGCACGATGCAGCTTAAGTTTTAATGCACCGATTCCAATACCACCAAATACCCGCTTGCCATGACGTTCAGTATCTTTATCCATGACATTAATACTTTCAAAACCCAGAATCTTTGAAGTCCCAACATCTGCGATAAGTTCTAAGGTAGGGTGGTTTTGCCACTGCTTAGCATTTAATAGCTGAATACCTGCTTTTGCTGCACCAAATACAATTTGTGCTCCATCTAAAGCGGTATTTAGTGTTTGGTCATCGCTTGCTTGCATAGGTGTCATATCTACACCAAAACGTTCCTGCATTTCATCACATGCTTCTACAGAGCGGGATTGTTTGCGCGAAGTTAGGCGAACCTTGGCACCGCTAATGGCGAGCAATACTGCAGCACGTTGTCCAACCGGCCCAGTACCTGCAAGGACTACAGCTGTTTTGCCTTGCAGATCAGTGGCTTTGTTTAAAAGTGCGACACCCGCCGCTGAAGTGGTATTGCAGCCATTACTGTCGAGCATCACCGAGACACGAAAATTTTGAAAAAATTGGTCGTGCACGGCTTGAAAAAGCTTTTGACCTTCAAGCAGGTCGCTTCCGCCTACAAAAATTGCGGTATTTTTTTTGTCTTTTGGCGCACGAGTATAAATTGCACCTTCAACCAATCCACCACAATTTGTTTCATTTACACCACCTAGCTGAGTGACATTATCTGCGCCACCATCATAAGCTACAACAGAATCAAATACGCTAGGAATTGCATCGGTATCGAAATGGTATAAAAGTTTTTTCATGATTATTTATTATTATAATTTTAATATATCAACCTGTGCTACCAATACCTGCAGCCACACAATTAATGGATAATAACAAAGGCACCAAGACGTCTTGTATTTCTTTGCTATTAAGACTTTTTTGTTGTTGGCTACGGAATTTTTTTACAAGTTCTACTTGCTCAATACCCACTTGATTAAGTGACTCTACTCGTCTGAAAAAATGACGCCTATAGTTTGGAAAGCGATCGCATAACTGATTTTCGCCAGTAATTTTCAATATCATTTTCTTTGTAATGACATATTCTTGTTTAATTTTTGAAAATATCTCTTCTCGCTGTTGAGTATCATTAACGAGTTCGCCATACTTTTCTGCAACTTCCAAATCCACAAGCAAGAGTGTTTTTTCCGCACCGTCCAGAATTAATCTAAATAGAGGATGGTTTTCATACATTTTATTAAGCAGTTTACTACCGGTTTCACCACGAATTTTGATAATTTGTTCAAGACTGCTACCTACACCATACCAGCCGGGTACAAGTAATCTATTTTGTGTCCAGGCAAAGACCCAGGGTATGGCGCGAAGATCGTTTAAAGATGCTGCACCAAAACGCCTAGCAGGTCTGGAGCCAATTTTCATATGGGTTAATTCTTCAACCGGGCTGGCTTGTTGATAAAAATCAACTAATCCAGGGTGTTCAATCAATTTTCGGTAAGTGACATATGCGGTACCTGAGAGTGCTTCAAGTACTTCATCCAATTCTGGATCGGTTTGGTATGCAGGATCTTTGCCCGACATGAGTGAATGGGCGATTACACTCGAAGCCAGAATTTCCATTTGTTCTTCAGCAAAGCCACGGTTGGCATATTTGTAAGAGACCACTTCTCCTTGCTCGGTCACGCGCATGCGACCACCAATGGTACCAACCGGCTGTGCAGCAATGGCACGTCCACTGGGTGCGCCACCACGGCTTACCGAGCCGCCGCGACCATGGAAAAATGAGATGGGCACTTTATGTTTTTGTCCGGCGGCATGAATTTCAGACTGTGCTTTGCTGACAATCCAGTTGGATGTAAGAAATCCACCATCTTTATTCGAGTCTGAATAGCCTACCATAATTTCTTGGGTGCCGCCAAATTTACGGATTGTGCGACGCACAAAGGCATGTGCTAATAAATCCTGTAATATCTTAGGACCATTTTCAAGATCTTCAATCGTTTCTAGCAGTGGCACTACTAAAATACGACATGCTTCTAGTCCTTCAGAATCCGTGAATAAGCCAACAAATTTTCCAAGCAGATAGACGCCCAGCACATCGGTTGCAGATTGCGTCATGCTCAGTACACACATGCCGTATGCTTCTGGGTCTAGCATTCTTTGAAAGTGCTTAATTTGTTCAAGCATCGCTAATGTTGACTGTGCTTGTTCGGATAAATTTTCAAAGCGTGGGACAACACGCAGTGGTTGCGTCAACTGATCAACCACCCAGTTTTTCCACTTCTTGGATTTAAAATCTGGACTATCTAGAGCTGATTTTTGGTTTAATGCTTGCCAAATTTCTGCCAGAACACTATTCATAACCGTGGTATTTTCACGAATATCTAAGCTAACCGTTCTAAAACCAAAAGTGTCCACCATGTGTCGTAACGGACGAACACTGGCGTCACTCATATGACCGGATTTAGCATCTGCTAAACCTTGTTCAAGGATACTAAGATCAGCAGATAACTCACTTGCACGATGATAAGCAATTTTTGATTTCTTTGGGTTGTTAATATATTTCATTGTGGCATCAATACGTGTGAGCATATAACGCAAATATTGTCTAAAAATTTCACCCGGATTACGCTGGGAATAGGTATCTGCTTCACCTATCATTTCCAGTTTTTCCTGCAATGCTTTTTTAAAAGTTTCCGATAGCTCTACCGAGTGACTGGCAATGCTCAATTTGGAACCTAACTCAAACAAGTCTTCTCGATAGCGTTTAATGCAGGCCTTGGCATTAGTTTGAATAGCCGATGCGGTAACTTTATGAGTAACATTTGGGTTGCCATCACGATCACCACCAATCCAGGAGCCAAAGCGAAAAATAGCGGGTACTTTAAATTCATAGTGCGGGTACGCCCGTTCTAAAGCGCGATCAAGCTCAGCATAAAGATCTTTTACGCCATCGAACAATGACTCCACAAAAAAGTGCAAACCCCAAGCCACTTCTTGCGAGACGGTAGGTTTAACCAGCCGTATTTCACCTGTCAACCAGAGTAAATCGATCTCATTACGAAGTGAATTGGCGAGATCATCTTTTTCTCTAGGTGTCCAGCGTTCCAGTTCGAGCTGTTTCAAGAGGACATAAATGCGACGGTGGATTTCTAAAACCGTTACACGTTTGGCTTCTGTTGGGTGGGCTGTGATTACTGGACAAATAAAACTGTTGTTGAGTAATTTCTGAACTTCATCTGCAGAAATACCTTTTTGTGCGGCAGTAGAAAATGCATATGCAAAAGTACCGGGTACACGATCACGGTCATATTCTTTTTCAATTTTCCGGCGTTGTTGAACTAAGGCATGTTGTTCAGCAATGCTTAATAGCTGAAACCAAATCCCATGTGTTTGCAGGACATAGAGAATTTTTTCTACAGGGCAGTTTCGAATGTCTTGTTTTTCTTCAAAGTAAGCTTCTATATCCGGTTGGCGCATACGGATTACACTTAACAATTGCTGGTGAAGAATCTCTACAAGCTCATCTTCGTATGAAGCAGCAGGATTGATGATCATGCTGCCGGTAGCAACTTTGGTCAGTTGCGTCCAGGAGAGTGGTGATTCGTCGTCTGTCATATTATTCCGCTCAATTATTATTCTGTGTACAGAAAAGAGGCCCGTTAAGGGCCTCTATATGTTATGGCTAATAATAAAGTCTATGTTCATTAGCGCATAGACTCCTCACTAAGGCGCAAGTGCTTCATCAAGCTTAAACTAGTTTATCACGTGGTGTGTCACCGGCTTCAAATGCAGCCAGGTTTTCTAGAACTCGATTACCCATTGCAACACGAGTTTCAGTGGTGGCACTACCAAGGTGAGGTAGTAGCACTGCATTTTCAAGCTCGATAAAGCGTTCATCTAGTGCAGGTTCACCTTCAAATACATCAAGTCCTGCACCAGCAATTGTGCCTTTTTTGAGTGCGTCAACCAGGGCATCATTGTCAATTACATCGCCACGTGCCGTGTTAATTAAAAACGCAGTTGGCTTCATTTTTGCCAGACTGTCTTTGTTTAATAAATGATAAGTATCTTTTCCACCTGGACAGTGTATTGAAACAAAATCCGAGTTGGCTAAAACTTCATCAATTGAATCAACTTGTTGCGCATCATATTTTTTAATTACATCAGCTGGAGGTGGGTAAGGATCAGAAAAAATTATTTTCATTCCAAAGCCATGATGAGCACGTTGCGCCATGGCTTGAGCGATACGACCCATACCGATTAAACCCAATGTTTTACCAGTTACCTTGGTGGCTAGTAAGTGAGTAGGTCGCCATCCGGTCCACGACTTTGAGCGCAGCTCTCTTTCACCTTCACTGGTGCGACGAGCCACGGTTAACATTAATGTCATGGCAATATCTGCAGTACAGTCAGTTAATACCTCAGGAGTATTGGTAACCGTAAGACCGCGGGCTTTTGCTGCATCTAAATCAATGTGATTAAAGCCAACGCCAAAGTTACCAATGAACTTTGCACGTAATGGTTCTGTGCTTAATACTTCTGCATCAACCGTATCGGTTACAGTTGGTAAAAATGCATCACAGTTAGCCAATGCTTGTTTCATTTCATCTTTAGACATCGCAACGTCATTTTCATTTAACGTTACATCATACTTTTCTCGCAACTGGGCCTGAACTTCTTCAGGCCATGCACGGGAAACAATTACTTTTAATTTGCTCATTATTTTTTTCTCCTACAAGCTTCTACTATGAGATGTTTTTCATTACTCTTTCCATCGTTGAGCCAAGCTCGGATGGATTAGGAACAACAATGACACCTGCTTCTTCTAGCATTTGTACTTTTTCAGCAGCACTTTCACCTTTGCCGGATACAATTGCGCCAGCATGACCCATGCGACGTCCTTTTGGTGCGGTTAAGCCTGCGATATAGGCAACTAATGGTTTCGTCATGTGCTCTTTGAAGTACTCAGCAGCTTCAGCTTCTTGTGGACCACCAATTTCACCGATCATCATCACTGCTTTAGTTTCAGGGTCGGCTTCAAACAACTCTAGAATATCTTTGTGTGAAGAACCGTTGATGGGATCGCCACCGATACCGATACTGGTACTAATGCCGATGCCTAGCGCCTTCATTTGTGATGCTGCTTCATAGCCGAGCGTTCCTGAGCGTGCCACAATTCCGACGTTGCCTTGCTCATAGATATGACCAGGCATGATGCCCAATAAACATTTGCCGGGGCTGATACTGCCCGCACAGTTAGGGCCGGTGAGACGCATACGGTCGGCTCTCTTGTAGCGGTACATATAACGCTTAACACGCATCATATCTTGCGCAGGAATACCGTCAGTAATCGATACGCAGGTTTTAATACCAGCGTCAGCAGCTTCCATAATTCCGTCTGCTGCGAAACCACCGGGTACAAATACAATACTTGCGTCAGCACCGGTACCGGCTACTGCATCTTTAACAGTATTAAATACAGGTAAACCCATGTGGGTTTGTCCGCCTTTGCCTGGGGTAACACCACCTACAACTTTTGTGCCGTACTCAATCATTTCTTCAGCATGGAAGGTTCCGATTTTTCCGGTAAAGCCTTGCACAAGAACTTTAGTATTTTCATCAATCATTATTGTCATTTTTATCTCTCCCTAGCCGTTTGCAACACGGTTGCGTTCGGCTACTACTTTTTCTGCAGCTTCGTCCAAAGTATCCGCTGTAATGAGTGGTTGCCCGCTGTCTTTTAATATTTGCATACCTTTCTCAACATTGGTGCCGGATAGTCGAACAATAACCGGGACTTTAACGTCAAGTTTTTCAAATGCCTGGACCACACCTTCAGCAATCCAATCACAACGGTTGATACCTGCAAAAATATTCACCAATATGGCTTTCACGCTCTCATCATCTAGAACAAGTTTGAATGCCTTGGTCACTCGATCTGGAGAGGCACCGCCACCGATATCCAAAAAGTTAGCAGGTTCGCCACCCTTGTGCTTGATCATGTCCATGGTTGCCATTGCTAAACCAGCTCCATTAATCATGCAGCCGATGTCGCCGTCTAAACCTACATAACTTAAGCCACGATCAGATGCTGCAGTTTCGCGTGGGTCTTCTTGAGATTTGTCACGTAGTTCGGCAATGCGTGGACGACGGAATAAGGCGTTGTCATCGAAAGCCATCTTTGCATCCAGTGCCAGGACGCGATCATCTTTTGTGATCACCATGGGGTTGATTTCAACCATCGTGGCATCGTAATCACGAAATGCGCGGTAAGCACCTTTGATTGTATGCACAGCCTGGCTAATAAGCTCTGGTTTAATGCCCAGCGCAAAGGCGAGTTCGCGTGCTTGAAAATCACGCAGTCCCACTGCTGGTTCAACTTCTAATTTATGAATTGCTTCGGGTTTGGTAGCGGCCACCTCTTCGATATCCATGCCGCCTTCGGTGGATGTAACAAATACTACTCGCTGTTTATCACGATCAAGCACCAATGCTAAATAAAGCTCTTTTAAAATATCGGTAGCTTGTTCGACATAAAGTCGATATACCACTTTTCCGGCTGGACCTGTTTGATGAGTAACGAGACGTTTGCCTAATAATTCATCCGCAGCATTCCAGATCTCTTCATCATTGGTGCAAAGCTTGATTCCACCCGCTTTACCACGTGCACCAGAGTGAATTTGTGCTTTGATAGCCCATTTGCTGCCACCAATTTCTTTGGCTCGGTAAACGGCCTGCTCGGGGCTATAGGCAAGTCCGCCTGCAGCAATGCCTACTCCACATTCGGATAAAATTTCTTTTGCTTGATACTCATGGATATCCACTAAACTTCCCTCCCGGAAAATGATTCGTTTTTATCTTATTGGCTTAATCTTTTAGATTGCCATGTTGGCCCAGTATTTATTAGGCCCAACGACTTTTATAGCCTATTCCGTTGTTCAAGAACAAACTCCCTTGTTGGGTAATTGCTTACTTTATAAGCAATAGGGCTCTAGAAATGTGGAAAATAGACTTCGGTAGAGACAATAGTGCCCACATTGCGGGCACTAAAAAACAACAAAAAAAGTTAGGGAATTCTAACTTTAAGACTTAGCAGCAATGGCCTCAGCTGCTCGAACAACGTTATCTGCCATTTTTGCAGAAGCCGCATCGATCATTTTGCCATCTAATGTTGCTGCACCTTTGCCTTCTTTAGCTGCTTTTTCGAGTTCTTCTAGTATTCGATGCGCTTTGACAACTTCTTCTTCAGGTGGTGAAAATACCTCATTCGCTAATTCAATTTGTGATGGGTGGATTGCCCATTTACCTTCAATACCTAATGCAGCGCCACGACGACATGCAAGTTGGTAACCTTCCGTATCTTTGATATCACCAAACGGACCATCAATAGGACGTAAGCCGTATGCGCGACATGCTACAACCATGCGTGAAATAGCCGAATGCCACTGATCACCTGGATAATCCGGGTTCAAGCCACCGATATTAACAGTACGTGCTCGGCAACTTGCAGAGTAGTCCGCTACACCAAAGTGCAAGGCTTCCAAGCGTGGGCTAGACTGTGCAATGGCTTCTACATTCGCCATGCCTAGTGTAGTTTCAATGATCGCTTCTATGGCTATTTTGTTTTCAAATCCTTTCGCTTCTTCGATTTGAGTCAGTAATGCATCCACCATATATACATCAGATGGGACGCCTGCTTTTGGAATAAAAATCGTATCTAGCTTGTTACCCGCCTGTTCAACAAGATCAATTACATCACGATACATGAAATGGGTATCAAGACCGTTAATACGTACCGCAATGGTTTTGCCTTTGCCTGCCCAGTCGATACCATTGACGGCTTCGATTGCATTTTTGCGTGCTTGTACTTTGTCTCCGGGAGCAACGGCATCTTCTAAGTCTAAAAATACGAAGTCTGCAGCGCAGTCAGCTGATTTCTCAATCATTTTGACGTTAGATGCTGGAACAGCAAGTTCACATCGCTGTACTCTTTGTCTAGCAGGTTTAGGTTGTGTAAAACTCATAGTGTATACCTTTTAATTATATTATTTACTTTTTACGGCTTTTCTTTTAGCTGGTGCTCTTTTCTTAGGTGTTGCTTTTGGAGCAGCAAACTTTTTGATTTTCTTACCGGTCTTACGGTAGTACTCACCTGCAGCGGCTACACCACTACCTGGTTTGATCTTAATGCCAGCATCCAGCAATACCATTTCAACTGTACCCAATGCTGCCATCATGCGCGCTTCGTTGTTATCGCCAAGGTGACCGATACGGAAAACTTTTCCAGCCACTTTAGATAAGCCTGCACCTAAAGAAATGTTGTACTTATGGTAGGCAATGTGAATAACTTCATTCGCATTTTTGTTTTCAGGTACCAAAATTGCAGTCACGGTATCTGAACTCAACTTTGCTGATTTTGCACAGGTCTTTAAGCCCCACGCTTTGACCGCAAGACGTACCCCTACCGCTAAACGGTGATGACGTTTAAAGGTATTCTCTAAACCTTCTTGCAAAATTAAATCAATTGAAGCACGTAGGCCACGCAACATTGGTACTGATGGAGTGTAGGGGAAGAAACCATCTTTGTTGGTATTCATGTGATCTCGAATATCAAGGAAACAGCGTGCACATTTTGCAGAGGCGTGTTTTGCTAATGCTCGAGGGCTGAATGCAAGAATTGCCATGCCTGCAGGAAGCATGAAGCCTTTTTGAGAGCCACTTACTGCGATATCAACACCCCAATTGTCCATTTGGAAATCGATGCTAGCAAGAGAGCTTACACAATCCACCATTAATAATGCAGGATGTTTGATTTGCTTTAGCATTTTGCCCACTGCACTAATATCACTGGTAACACCCGTTGCAGTTTCGTTGTGGCAACAAACAACGGCTTTAATTTCGTGTTTCTTATCAGCGAGCAGTATTTTTTTGAACTTCTCTACCGGTACGCCTTCGCCCCAGGGGGTTTCTACCAGATCAACTTCTAGTCCGATGCGACATGCCAGGTCATACCAAAGATGACTAAACTGACCAAAGCGCGAAGTTAAAATTTTATCACCTGGTGACATGGTGTTTGCTAAGGCAATTTCCCAACCTGCTGTACCAGTAGCAGGGAATAAAAAACATGTGCCTTTTGTGGTTTTGAAAATCTTTTTAATATCACGCAACAAGGGTTTAACGAGTTCAGGAAAGTCCGGTGCACGGTGATCTTCTTGCGAAACGATCATTGCATTTTGAACTTGTTGGGGTATGTGAGTCGGACCAGGACAGAATAAATAATTTCTTCCAGGATAAGATAGCTTTTGACCAGGCATAACGGGAACCCTTTTTATTAAGTGATGATTAAAGTTAAATTTTGAGTAGCCCCGATGCATATTGTTTTTATTTAGACTTGGCCGGAGCTGCCAATATATCTATCCGCAAATAACTTGCGTGAAAGGTCCAGCATCTTGCCATAAGCCCCAAAGTGGCTCAAGCCATTTGCATATTACGAGTTGGGTAGTATAGGGATATTAATGCGATTTAAGCGCAATTTTACTGCGTGACCACCACATGTTCGCTTAAATTACGTTTTGAAGCTTTGCCGCGTATAAAGTATTTTCAAGTAAACAGGCAACGGTCATCGGGCCTGTTCCTCCAGGCATGGGTGTTATCGCACCTGCAATAGATTGCACCGCATCAAAATCGACATCACCACGTATACCTGCCTCGGTACGAGTTACACCAACATCAATTACAGTGGCGCCAGGTTTGATGTGTCCTTGCTTAACGAGGTGAGCAATCCCTGCAGCAGCCACCACGATGTCTGCGGATTTTGTAAATTCACTAATATCACCACTTCGTGAATGTGCCAAGGTAACGGTAGCATCAGTACCTTTTCGACTGAGCAATAAAACTTGAGGTAGACCTACTAAGGTGGAGCGTCCGATTACTACGGCGCGCTTGCCACTTGTTTCTATCTCATAGTGTTCGAGTATGCGCATTACGCCAAGAGGAGTGCAGGGTACTAATCCAGATGCGCCACGCATAAGCTTACCAAGATTATTTTTACTTAAACCATCGACATCTTTTTCTGGTGGTAGTAGATCGATAATTTTATGTGTATCAAGTTGTTTGGGTAAGGGTAGTTGAATCAGGATGCCATGAATGCTCGGATCATTTGCAAGTTTAGTTATTTCTTCGCACGCTTGAGGCATAGATATGTCACCAGCGAGTTCTATATGTCTGGATTGAATACCTACTGCGGCTGCGCGTTTTTCTTTCATGTCAACATAAAGTTTGCTGGCTGGGTCATCTCCTATTAACACAGTAGCAAGCGTGACTTTAGCGTTTGGCTTTTTTGAAAGTGTATAAGAAATTGTAGACTGAATCTTTTCTGCAACCACATTGCCGTCCATATAGATTGCACCGCCTGCGGTTTTTTTATATTTATTGGCCATTCAAATATTATGCTTTAGAACGTTGCTCTAGGATAGCGTGCAACAAAAACTAATTTTGCATAAACAAAAAAGCCGCTATTAATAGCGGCTTTTTGCACAAACAAGTGCTAATTTATTCAGCAGGTTGTTTGCTTGGATCTAGATAGATAAAGCTCTTACCTAATTTTCCGTTGTAATTGCCAGCTGAGATCATGATCAGTCCCGGTGTGTCTACCGAAGCTTTAATCGCGGCTTGTGTCGCATCAATAATCGGTTGCATACCTTGGCCATTCATGATGATTTCCATCACGCTGTTGACTCCTTCAGGTAACCCAGCTTCAACCGTTGGGTCATCTTGAAGTAACGGGCAGAATTTTTCGTAGGTGCTGGCGATAGTGAAGTCGTAGTTACTACCCGCTTTAGAACCACTACCTGCGATACCGCCTGGGAAAGTTGAGATTACACCTGGCATTGGAAGGATCGCTTCCACACCCTTCTCTGCAGCAAGTAGAGCAGAATCCACACTGTCACCAAAGAACCAAAGGTTGCCACCCATGAGTCCTTCTGTATAACCGAGACGACGATCTAAAATAAATTCCCCACCTAAGATTGGAATCCACCACATCTTACGACCAAAACGTTCAATACGTTTTTGGTAACCGTTACCAAAATAAGCCACTTTGCGACCCATGTGATAGTACTCTTCAGAGTCGACCAGGTTGAAACACGAAGCAGTAGGGCAGGTCATCACATTTTGACTGATACGCACTAATGCCGATTTTTCTAGCGCTTCTACACGGTCTTTGCGAAAGCGTGGAATGTGTAATTGCACAATCGCACCTGGGCGACCGTCAGGTGTCTCAAAGCTTTCATCGCCACCAGGACCTACATAGCGATCCATACCCGCTTCACAATCACATAAGATCGAACTTGATGCGTTGCCAGTCGCAGCATTGACCGCATGGTCCAACCATTTACGGTCGCGAGCAGTGATTAAAAATTCTGTGTAGAGACTTTTAAAAGCCTCTGCATAAGTATCATCAATTTTTGCAGCCATACTTAAATTCCTTGGTTATCCTCTACCTATACCTTCATAGACACCATCTTCCGTTACTACTTTGTCCATGTATACGTCATGAGGCGCTACAAGAATTTCATCAAATAATTGCGACTCATAACATAGTGCTACTAGCGGGCAGTCTGGGCGAAGTTGCTCAAGCAGACGGTCATAGTAACCTTGACCATTGCCCATGCGACCACCTTTCTTGTCGAATCCGGTTCCTGGAACCATGATGATATCGATTTCCTCAGGAGCAACTTCTTTTTCTGGATTGCCCCATAATTCTTTTGGTGGCTCCAGGATGTCCCATTTACCAACCACCATCTCTTCCAAACTTTCCATCCACCACAGGCCAAGTTTGTTTTCACCGTTTTCATCTTCCGTGCAATAAGGCACGATAATTTTCTTTTCGCCTTTCGCTACCTCTGCTAGTAACTCATTCTTGGTGCGAGTCTCGGAGCGGCAATCGATGTACCACATAGCAACATTAGATTTTTGGTATTCAGGAAGAGCCATAAAATTTGCACATGCTTTTGCGCTAACTTCTTCTTTGTTTTCTTGTGCAGCACGACGATCGTATGCTTCGCGACGCATTTTGTTTTTGCGTTCTATGACCTCTTCTAGTGTTTTACCTGTGAGTAATTCCGCCATCGACAGCTCCTTAAAGTTTTAGTGATAATACTAAAGTGGTAATAATCAGAACCGGCAATCCTATCTATTTATTCCACGCCTGACAATTTATGCTTTATAGGTACATGCTTGCTAATTATCTAGGCTAATCTGTCACAGCCCCTTTTGATGCGGATGTTACCTGTGCAGCATATTTGGCTAAAACTCCACGTTTATAACGTGGTTTAGGCGCTATCCATTTCTTCTTGCGGAGAGCGAGTTCACTTTTGGAAAGCTGTACGCTAATTTCACGTTTTTGAGCATCGATGGTGATTTGATCACCATTCTTGATCAGTGCAATAGGACCGCCTACGGCAGCTTCTGGTGTAATATGGCCTACTACAAAGCCATGGCTACCACCCGAGAAACGACCGTCTGTAATAAGTGCGACGTCTTTACCTAATCCTTTGCCCATAATCGCAGAGGTCGGCGATAACATTTCACGCATTCCTGGCCCGCCTTGAGGTCCTTCGTAACGTATTACGATAACATCACCTTTCTTGATTCCGCCATTGAGTATTTTTTCTAAAGCTTTCTCTTCGGATGCAAATACACGAGCTTTGCCGGTAAAGCTTAATCCTTCTTTGCCGGATATTTTTGCAACCGCACCTTCCGGTGCCAGGTTTCCATACAGGATTACTAGATGACTATCTTTTTTGATCGGGTTGTCAAAGCCATGAATAATATCTTGTGATTTGGGGTATGGCTTAACGTTTTTTAAATTTTCAGCCAGTGTTTTTCCAGTTACCGTTAAGCACTCTCCATGTATAAGGCCCTTATCTAAAAGCATTTTCATCAAAGGTTGTATGCCGCCAATATCAATAAGCTCTGACATCATATATTTGCCACTTGGGCGTAGATCAGCAAGTACCGGAACTTTTTTACCTATACGCGTAAATTCGTCGATGGATAGTTTTACACCCATAGCATGAGCCATAGCGATTATGTGTAGTACGGCATTGGTTGAGCCACCTAGAGTGATAATGACAGTGATGGCATTTTGAAATGCCTTTTTAGTCATGATGTCCTTGGGTAATAAATTTTTATTAATCAAATTCATCACTGCTTCGCCCGCTGCAATACAATCATTTTGTTTGTCATTTGAAATTGCATTTTGTGCAGAGCTGTTAGGTAAGCTCATGCCTAAAGCTTCGATAGCCGAAGCCATGGTGTTGGCGGTGTACATACCACCACATGAGCCTGCGCCAGGGATTGCTGTGGCTTCTACTTGTTTAAGCTCCTGGTCGTTTAATTCTTTTTTAGCGTGTTGTCCAACGGCTTCAAAAACAGAAACCACATCAATTTTTGTGTTTTTGTAATTACCCGGCATGATGGTTCCACCGTATACAAAAACAGATGGACGATTTAAGCGTGCCAGTGCTATTAAGCATCCTGGCATATTTTTATCACACCCACCGATGGCAACCACTCCATCAAATCCTTCGCAGCCTGCGACGGTTTCAATCGAATCTGCGATCACTTCGCGTGAAACCAAAGAATATTTCATGCCTTCGGTACCCATTGAGATGCCGTCAGATATAGTAATGGTGTTAAAGATTACTGCTTTGCCGCCCGCCTGATTAGCGCCTTTTGCAGCCTCATCAGCAAGTTTATCAATGTGCATATTGCAGGGTGTAACCATGCTCCAGGTAGATGCGATACCTATCTGTGGTTTCTTGAAATCAGAATCTTCAAAGCCTACGGCGCGTAACATTGCTCGACTAGGCGCGCGCTCTACACCGTCAACTACTTTAGAAGAATATTTTCTTGCTTGTTTGTTTCTAGTTTGTTTAGCCACTTTTTACACCGTACAGGTTTTACAAGTCGCATAGTGTAGAGGTAATCCCCTATTGCTGTCAGCCTATGTAGGCAAAAATTTTTCGATTAAATTTAGGGTTAATGCTTAATGAATGCTGCAACTAATTTTTGGGCAAGATTTTAATGTAGATTGGTTTGTGGATTGAGTGATTTCTCGTTGTGAGTCTTGAAATTCCGGATTATTTGGATCCAGAGAGATTGCGCATTGAATCGAATCCATAGAAGACTGATAACAAATTTGACCAAGCAAGCTGTAAGCAAGGTTGTTGTATATATCAGCGCGACCAGGATTTAATGCACGAGCTTTTAAATAGAATGAGGTGGCCATCTCTGGGTTGCCCAACGTCAAGTATGTGTTTGCAACACCCATGATAGCGACCAGACTTTCAGGCCAGCGTTTTGTAATGGTCTGATAGGTTTGGTTTGCAGCTTCAATTTGTCCTACTTCTTCCAAATCTACCGCAGCTTGTAATGCATGTATCAGGTTTCGGTCATTGGGCAAGATATCCGTTGGCAGTACTGCCATAGCCCAGCGATTAGAACGTTTCCAGGTAAATTCAAAAACACTCATTGAGACTGCATAATTTTTATTTAACCCAGAGTGAAGATAAATCAGTTTTTTATCTAAGTCATAACCTATAACGATTGCATAGTGCCAAACTGGATAATATTTAACAGATTTGTTTTGCAGAATAATAACTGGATGACCCACTGATACTTCGGCCAGTAAATAAACTAGTTCGGGTGTGAGTTCATAGGCAATCATTCCATGTTTGCGTACTGCAGCTTTCATTTCAGCTTGGAAGCTACCTTTACGGCCCGGTGTGAATACATCTTTGACAAGGTCTTGGGGCTTTAATTTTTTCCCATAAAAGTTCATCGCCATGGCTAAAGTTGAGGGGCCGCAGTGATATTGCTGTTGCTGGTAAAACGGTACGTCTTTGATATACGCTTTGCTTGGGAGGTCGTCGGGGCGTTCAAATTGCAATTGCTTACTTTGCGGCGCAACGCACGCTGAGAGTAAGACTACATACAAAAAAATGCCCGCGTTGCAGCGGGCATTTTTCAAGCGTAAAAATAGCTTGCAGGCGGTCAAATGCCTGTAAAGATATCTGTAATGCCAGCAAGTTCAAGAATGATTACTACTAAGGCAATTACAAGAACCACCACTGCAGCATTGCCGGCAGCGGGCAATTCATTAAATTTATCTGCCATCTGGCTCACTTCTTTTTCAGTCAGGGAATCTACACGTGTTTGTGCTTCTTCCACGGTAAGGCCATTGCTTTCTAGTAATGAACGTACTTCATCGCGTGACATAAGTTCACGCAAGTTCTCACGATCTTGTTGGATAGTCTGCTCAGACAAATAGATATCGGTTCCAACAATGCCAGCAAAGGCAGGTGAAATTTGTATAAAAATAAATGAAATAATTAAAAGGTATATTATGGATTTACTAAGTCTCATGCTTGACTCCTCTAGTTAGCATCTTCCCTAATATTGTTGTGGTTTAAACGTCTAAGGTCAAGCCTAATTTAATGATTGGCTTGTAAGTATCTGAAAGCTTGCTTGCAGGGTGCTTACGAGTTATGTTTCTCGTGGGAATACCACCAAGTGCTCTAAATCCAGTTTTATACCAATTGGCTCCCCGATCTTGTGGTTGTGGTGGCTGGGAGCGTAACAAAGAACATAATTGCCGCTTTGAAGGCGTAACTTGTAAAGAAATTCTGCGCCACGGAAACGTTTTTCTTCTACTATAGCGGTGATATGACTACTGTCATCATGAGGGATATCATCGGGTCGTAACAGTAAATCTACTTTTTCACCTACTGAGTATGCGTCATGTAGTTCGCCTGATATTTTGCCAAACTCGGTGTCTAGTGTTGTGCTATTAACTACTGTTGCTGGAACCATGCTTCCTAGTCCAACAAAGTCAGCAACAAATCGCGTTTTTGGTTTATGGTAAATGTTGTAGGCGCTGTCCCATTGGGCAATATTTCCTTTTTCCATTACTCCAACTTCGTCTGCCATGGCAAATGCTTCGAGTTGGTCATGGGTAACCAGTACAGCGGTAACATTTTCATGTTTTAGAATTTTTCGTACTTCAGTCGCTACTTGCTCTCTTAATTCGGGATCCAGGCTTGAAAAAGGTTCATCTAGTAAAAGGATTTCTGGTTTTGGCGCAAGCGCGCGCGCTAAAGCAACACGTTGTTGCTGTCCGCCTGATAATTGATGTGGATACTTTTTTTCTTGTTGATCTAGTTCGGTTAACTCCAGGACATTTTTGATTCTTGCTTGTTGTTCATTTTTAGTAAGTGATTTGAGTCCAAAACAAATATTTTGTTCGACTGTTAAGTGAGGAAACAATGCCAAGTCTTGAAACATCATGCCGATGTGGCGATTTTCTGGAGCTAATAGGTAACCGGATTTACTAAATAATCTGTCACGCACATAAATTTCACCACTCGATACGGCTTGAAACCCAGCAAGAGATCTCAACAATGTTGTTTTACCACAACCACTGGGGCCTAATATCGAAGCAATTCGACCTTGCTGTAATTGCAGTGACACATTTTGCAATATTTTATTGTTATGCAAGTCGACGCTTAGTTCGCGCACATCAAGTCTCGGAGTCATGTTGTGTTCATTCATAATTGGCTTGGCATAATCGGGTTTAGATGTTACTGACTCTTGGTGATGGATCGATTTAAAATTAAAATTGGTAAAATGCCTACTGCAACAATTAATAGCGCACTACTAGCAGAATCTGCTAAACGTTCATCTGATGCAAGCTCATAGGTTCGTACTGCCAGGGTGTTAAAGTTAAAAGGACGCAATACTAATGTAGCAGGTAGTTCTTTAATAACCTCTACAAAGACAAGTAGTGCTGCAGTCAATACACCGCTGCGAATTAAAGGAAGGTGAACATAAAAGAAACGATCAAATGACTTGTGCCCTAGTAATTGGGCTGCGTCGTCAATATTGCAGTTAATTTTTGCAAGGTCAGCATCTACAGAATTCAGTCCGATAGCCATAAAACGGACTACATGTGCAAAAACCAGTGCTGCAAGTGTGCCGGTTAATAATAAGCCACTTGACAAGCCAAAGTTATTTGTAAGCCATGTATCTAATGCGTTATCAAACCATGCAAATGGCAATAACACGCCAACTGCAATGATGATTCCTGGTATGGCATAGCCCATGGCACTAATATTTACACTATATGGAACGATGAAATGAGCACTTACGCGCTTACCATAAGCAAGAAAGGTTGCAGTCACAACAACGACTATTGAAACCATAAACGCAAGTCTAACGGTGTTAAAGACTAATTCGAAAAATGAACTATTAATAATGTCTGGAGCTGTCTTCAGTGCCCAGGAAAATAGTTGTAATGCTGGTACGACAAATCCTAAAGTGATTGGGGTTAAACAAATAAATATTGCCAATGCAGCTTTGCTGCCTGATAAATGATAACGCCATTTTTTTTGTGAATTTGTGAGGTTTTGATATTTCTCGGTCTTACGGCTATAACGCTCGATGATGATAACTAGAAATACGCATAATAGTAGTAAGCTGGCGAGTTGCGTGGCGGCAACGCGATCACCTAATCCAAACCAAGTTCGAAAAATACCTGTAGTAAATGTTGGTACGCCAAAGTAATGAACAGTTCCATAGTCTGCTAATGTTTCCATCACAACCAGAGTTAAGCCAGCGATGATTGCGGGTCTTGCTAATGGAAGGGCTGCTTTTAGAAACGTATTGCGCATTCCTACGCCTAGAATATGGCTAGCTTCTCGAAAACTGGATGACTGTTCTGAAAATGCGGTGCGAGTGAGTAGATAAATGTATGGGTAAAGAACCAGTGACAGCATGGTGATAGCACCACTTAAAGATCTGATTTCAGGAAACCAATAATCACCAAATCCCCAGCCGAATGATGCACGTAATAAAGTTTGTATAGGGCCTGCAAAATCTAACAGGCCTGTGTAGGTATAAGCAATAATATAAGGCGGGAAAGCCAACGGTAATAGTAATAACCAGCTAAATACTTTGCGTCCGGGGAATTCACATACACTACAGAGCCAGGCTGTTGTTATGCCTATGACAAGGGTGCCAAGGCTCACGCCTGCTACTAACAGTAATGAATTTTTTACGTATTCTGTCAGTACAGTTGACTTTAGATGTTGCCACACATCACTGCTAGGCAGAAAAATAGATAGAAGAATAGTCAGGATGGGAATGCTTATTAGTAGAGCAATGCCAACCGCGCCAAAAACCCACCCAAAATCGTTTTTTTGTTGCAAATAGTTATGTAACAAAGTTTTACGCTTGATGTTTTGTGAGACTTCCATGGAATGTTTGCAATACCGGCTAAATTCCTAGTGTTGCTGATTTATTTCCAATTGGCTCGGTCCATAATCATCACAGCTTCTGCATTGCGTTCGCCTAGCTGATTTAAGTTGAGTGAATCCGCTTTAAACTCTCCCCATGACTGTAATGTCTCGCTAGGTTGCATGCCCGGTTTAATGGGATATTCGAGATTTTTTTCTGCATACCATTGTTGTGCTTCATCACTAGCCAGGAATTCTAGTAACTTGATTGCTTCGATTTTATTTTTTGACGACGTGGTAATACCAGCACCACTAATATTTACATGGGTTCCTCTATCTTTTTGGTTTGGCCAGAATATGGCTACTTTTTTTCCAGCCTCAACATCCGCTTGATCCTTTGAGGTCAGCATTTTGCCCAGATAGTAATTATTTACTAAGGTAATGTCGCATTGACCTGCAGCAACTGCCTTTATTTGATCACGATCTCCACCTTGCGGGGGTCTGGCAAAGTTATTTACGAAAGATTTTGTCCAGGCAAGTGTTTTTTCTTCCCCAATATGCGTAAGTAGAGAGGCGACTAAGGATTGATTATAGATATTGTCCGAGGATCGAATGCAGATTCTTTGCTTCCATTCTGAATGGCTTAATGCCTCATAGGTTGAGAGTTGCTCGAGTTTTACACGATCGAGCGCATAAACAATTGGGCGTGCGCGTAAGGTTAGTCCGAACCAATAACCTTCAGGATCGCGATACTGTTCTGGTATAGAGGTTGTTAAAATTTCAGATTTGATTGTTTGCAGGACATTTGCATTTTTTGCACGGTATAGGCGGCCCGCATCCGTAGTAATTAAAATATCTGCTGGGCTATTTTTACCTTCACTTGTTAAACGCTGTAATAATGCATCCGCACTACCAGTGATGAGATTAATCTCAATACCTGTGTCTTGCTCAAACTTTTCAAGTATGGGTTTGATAAGATCTTCCTGCCTTGCTGAATAAATGTTTACCTCGGCCGCGCTTGCGATCGAAGCAAAAAATAAAAAGCCTAGAACCATGACTGGTTTAAATTTAGGAAGGTAATTCTTATTCATCTGTTCACCAAGTATAAGTTGATATAACCATGTTAAAGTTATGGGCTAACCATGGCATTAATGATACCTATTCTCATTAGCATTTAGAATATCTCAATTGCTCATGGTTAATCATGCAAAAGCTTATGGACTGATTAAAATGGGCGTGTTGATGGTGAATTACTGATAAATGCTAAATTCGATCCCTGCAAAAGAAATAACTAAGCTACAACAAGATTTTGATGCTATTCAGGTTTTACTTGATGGCAATGCGAAGATTCTTGAGAGTAAAGGTGAGTTGCTAAAGGTCTGGTATGCAAGCCCGTTTATAAGGCGTGTTTGCGTTTCGCAGCCCGCTTGGCTGCAGCAACTATTTGCTAATGACGAGCTACACAAAGATTTTGATTTAGATAAATATCTTCGCTTGCTAAGCGAAGTTGTTATAAACATCAATAGTATCGAAGAGCTGCAACAGCAGTTACGTCTAACGCGTGTAGCAGCATTTGCAAGGATAGCTTGGCGAGATCTTCAGAGCTACACAACTGTTCAGCAAACACTAGCCGAATTAAGTTGCTTTGCAGAGGCATGTGTACAAGAAACTTTGCAGTGGTGTTTTGAATGGCAACAATCTAAAGCACAAGATAATGATGTTATTGATAACTTATCACAAAATATTGTTATTTTCGCGTTAGGAAAGCTTGGCGGTGGTGAGCTTAACTTTTCATCAGATATCGATATTGTTTTTGCATACTCTGAGGAAGGAGAATTATCGCAAGATCATGTTGGAGAGGCTGCAGAATTTTATTTAAAAGTTGTGCAACTAGTTATTAAGGTGCTTTCTGAACAGACTAAAGACGGGTTTGTTTTTCGTGTGGATACGAGATTAAGGCCATTTGGTAATTCAGGAGCACTAATACCCAGTTTTCAATCGATCGATCAATACTTTCAATTTCATGGGCGGGATTGGGAGCGTTATGCATGGATGAAAGCGAGAGTGGTAGCAGGTGATAATGAAGTTGGTGAGCAGTTTTTGCTAGATGTGGCTCCATTTGTATATCGCCGTTATCTTGATTATGGGGCTATTCAATCTTTGCGTGAAATGAAAGCCCTCATAGATACAAAAGCGAGCCAAGATGTAGCAAAAGAAAATTTAAAAATTGGTATTGGAGGTATACGTGAAATTGAATTTATTACTCAGATGCTTCAGCTCATATATGGAGGCAAAGATACATCTTTACGTGTTCGCTCCACTATACAAGCTTTGCAAAAGTTGCAAATACAAGAGTTAGTGAGCGCAAAGTGGTATGAAGATTTAATTACAGCTTATTTATTTTTGCGTAAAGCAGAAAATAGTTTACAGCTTCGAGAGGACCAACAAATTCATAGTTTACCAAATAGCGAGCATCAGAAAATTCATTATGCCTATCTGATGGGAATGCAAGATTGGCAAATGTTTTATGCTGAGTATAAAAAGCATACCGGAATCGTAAATGTTATATACCAGTCATTATTAAGTAGTGATAGTGAGGATGTGAAGCAAGAAGTTAAGGCAGATGAGTTTGAGAAATTATGGATGCAGATAGATGAAAAAGAATATTGTTTAAATATTTTAAAACAGCATTTTGTTGATAATGCGCAGCATATTTATGATCAATTATATTTATTTTTTAAAAGCAGCTTAGTGCAAAAACTTGTTCCAATTGCCAGGAGCAGGCTGAATAGTTTTGTGCCTATATTCTTGCAGCAATTATTGCAATTTGATGATCCTGTGGTTGTGTTCAATCGTTTTATAAATATATTAAAAAACATAGTGCAACGATCAACATATATTTCATTACTACTTGAGAATAGAGATAAGTTAGCAGCACTTTTTGTACTGATAGATAGCAGTCCCTGGATTTCACAGTATTTGGCCACACACCCGTTATTGCTCGATGAAGTTTTAACTGTCGATGACACCTATGCGCCACCTGGCATGGTCGATATGCAAGAGCAATTAATGGCAGGTTTGGCCAATCTTGGTGGTGGGTTGGAAGATTACATGGAGGCTTTGCGTGAATTCAAGCATTCGCAAACTATTCAAATTGCAGCCGCAGATATTGTAGAAGATTATCCGATTATGAAAGTCAGTGATCACTTGTCGTGGTTGGCTGAAGTTTGTCTGAACAGTTCAGTTCAACGAGCATACGATGAATTGGTAGAAAAGTATGGTGAGCCAAGCTGTGAATTAAATGGGCAATCTTATTTGCCTGAAGTGTTGATAGTTGAATACGGTAAATTGGGTGGCTTAGAGCTTGGTTATGGCTCGGATCTGGATATCGTGTTTTTGCATAACAGCATAGGCGAGAAGTGTGAAACAAGTGGAGGAAGTGATGGCGACCATAAAAAAATTCATAACGATATATTTTTTACGCGTCTAGTCCAGAAGGCTATCCTTATTTTAACGACGGTAACCCCGGGTGGCAAAGTTTTTGATACTGACTTGAGGCTCCGGCCTCATGGCGAATCAGGACCAATTATTTCTTCAATCAATGCCTATGAGAATTATTTAATTAAAGATGCTTGGCTTTGGGAGCATCAAGCGCTTGTGCGCGCACGTGCGATTACTAAAAGTGTCGAGCTCGAAGCTGAGTTTATAAGAATACGCCGCAAGGTGTTGTGTCAATCGCGGAATATAGAAGAAGTTCGATCTTCGATACGTGATATGCGTAATAAGATGCTGGATTCAAACCGGGCTATATCAGAAGAAGAGTTTAATATTAAGAAAGATGTGGGAGGTCTAATTGATATCGAATTTATTGTACAATTTCTTATACTCAGTAGCGCCTGTGACCACCCTCAAATTTGTGAGCATACTGACAATGTTAGAATTCTCGATGCTTGTGCTGAAATAGGCATTCTGGAACAAAATTCTGTTAAAGAGTTGAAAGAAATTTACCTAAAATATCGTAAATACTTACATCAGCAAAGTTTAAGGCTATTGCCTGAGATTGTGGATATTAAAATATTCCCTAAAGAACGCAGTGTTGTACAAAAATATTGGGTAAGTCTGTTACACTCCGAACCTACTTAATTTACAATGCAATTCTGCATCTTTGTAAATAAGATTTCTTTCTAGCAATTTAAGGAGTGATGTTCAGATGTCAATGTCTGATAGAGATGGATGGATATGGTACGACGGTAAATTTGTACCGTGGCGTGAGGCGACTACACACGTACTTACTCATACACTGCATTATGGGGCAGGCGTGTTTGAAGGTGTGCGGGCGTATAAGGCGGAACAAGGTACAGCGATATTTAGATTGCATGATCATACTGAAAGACTCTTTAACTCAGCAAAAATAATTGGCATGCCTATGCCATATTCAGCGGAAGAAATTAATCAAGCTCAAATTGATGTAATTAATAAAAATGATTTAAGTTATGGCTACATGCGGCCAATGTGTTTTTATGGTTCAGAGGGGATGGGCTTGCGCGCAGATAACTTAAAAACTCATTGTATTATTGCAGCATGGGAATGGGGTTCGTATCTGGGTGAAGATAATATGAAGAATGGTATTAGGGTAAAAACATCATCTTACTCACGACACCATGTAAATGTTGCAATGTGCAAGGCTAAACTAAATGGTAATTATGTAAACTCAATGTTGGCTTTAAATGAAGCCTTGCATGATGGATATGATGAAGCCTTGTTGTTAGATGTGGATGGCTTTGTTGCTGAAGGTAGTGGCGAAAATGTATTCATTGTTAAAAAAGGCAAGTTGTATACACCAGAGTTAACATCTGCGCTGGATGGAATCACACGTAAAACAATTATTGCTCTTGCAGAAGTGCTCGATTTGCAAGTTATCGAAAAGCGTATCACACGTGATGAAATGTATACTGCGGATGAAGCATTTTTTACTGGTACAGCTGCAGAAGTTACTCCTATTAGAGAGTTAGATAATCGAACTATTGGAGAAGGTGTTCGTGGTGAGATTACTAGGAAACTCCAAGCTATGTATTTTGATTCAGTTTATGGGCGTCGTATTTATGATAACTCTTGGCTCTCTTATGCAACTTTAATTGCTTAGAGAATGCAAGATCTGTTCGTAATTGATTTGTATGGATACAGTGGATTGGGACTTTGAAAGTCAATCGCTAACGTTCATAAAAATTTATCCATGATTCTTGATGTAACACTAAATAAAAAAAATGTAATTACGTTATTTGTAATATGTTGTGCCAGTGTTTTTTTGTGGTTCTATTTTTTAAACAGAGATATTGCACGTGTTGGTGTTTATTTATTAGCAATAGTTGGTTTATTTCAGATATTTAAGGATGGGGATAAAAGTTCTGGTAAAGAGTTTCTATTGAAAGTAGGTGTAGTATTTGTAGTGCTGTTACTGTTGGCAATTTATCTGGGTTCTGAATGTTGCGGCGGTCAGGATTACTATAGTAAGCCATTTATCCATATGTTGGTTTTGTTTCCATTTGTTTTATTAAACATGTATCTGAAAGGGTGGATGAAATGGTTGCTTAACGTGAG
This sequence comes from uncultured Thiotrichales bacterium, assembly GCA_964486815.1. GTDB lineage: Bacteria > Pseudomonadota > Gammaproteobacteria > UBA4575 > UBA4575 > JABDMD01. The sequence goes on along the minus strand of CAZAOO010000009.1, from coordinate 44,574 downwards.
TTTATTTTATGTAGTAGCATGTATATTTTCATATGCGTTATCTGATAATCCTTTGCATAGTGCTAAATATTTTGAGTCGCATTATGCGGTATATCTTTTAGTAGCTCCAATTGCTTATGTGGTTCATAAGTGCAATATTCGAACAACAACAATTTTAATTATTTTTGCTATTTCAGGGATAATAATTGGTTTCGGAGCAATTGCAGATTTAACTGGATTTGCAAGAAGTCAATACTGGTTGTTTGATAAATATCCTGTGGTGCCTAATTTAGATACGGTTGGTATTGGGTTAGGAATGAACTCTATTCATTTTGCTATTGTAGCAGCAGCCGTGTTATCCGTGGTACTCGCATGTCTTAGTAGTATCTATATCAGTCTTAATAAGACTCAAGTCATACTAGCAATTGCTGGTATATTGTTTTTGGTTTTTGCACTTGCTATGTCTGGTGTTCGTTCTGCATGGATTTCTTTACCTTTTGTTTTTATTATTCCTTTCGCATTTTCGTCATGGTCTATTAAAGAAAAATCATCTGTATTTGCATTATTGATAATTGGTTTTGTTATTTTGTATCAAATATCTTATGTGCAAAAGCGGGTAGGATTGGTTTCTGAGCAAGTTACTGAATATGTAAACTCAACTGATGTAAATGATAACGTCAGAACTTCTACTTCAGTTGGCTTGAGACTTGAGTTATGGAGGGCGGCTTGGGAAGTATTTTTAACCAAACCTGTTATTGGTGTTGGACCAGGAAATTTCAGAAGTACAATGCAAGATATTTGTTTGGGATCGAGTGGCGAGTTTAATAAAAGTATAGAAATATATAAAAATCCACATAGTTTGTATTTCAAAGCACTTGCGGAAAGAGGTGTGTTGGGTTTGGTTTCTACTATTTCTGTTCTGGTGTTGCCGGGACTTTTTTTTCTTTTGCACTTAAGGAAGTCATACTCTGATAATATTCGTGCAATTGCTCTCTCAGGTGTTTTAGTTGTAATCGTTTATTCGCTAGGTGGGTTGACTATAGGATCTTTGCATAAGACAGAGTTATCTATTTTTTATATATTTTTTAGCGCACTGTTTTTTGGATTGTTGTTTACAGAAAGAAAAGTATAAAAGTAATGGATACCATATTACCCGATTATTCTAAAATCAGTATATTAGTTGCTGGTGATCTGATGTTGGATCGTTACTGGAATGGGAATACAAAAAGAGTTTCTCCTGAAGCACCGGTGCCTATTGTGCTAATTAACGAATTGACAGAAAGGCCTGGTGGTGCAGGAAATGTGGCCAGGAGCATTACTGCTCTAGGTGGTAGCTGTTCGCTTGCAGCCTTGTTAGGCGTAGATGCTGCTGCCGATCGATTGGAGGCCTTGCTAAAGATCGAGAATGTAATACTACATTGTGTAAAAGATCCATCGGCAAAAACAGTTACAAAGTTACGAATCCTTAGTCGTAATCAACAACTTATTCGCTTAGATTTTGAAGGTGAATTTTCAGAAGATAGTGTTAGTAAATTAACAAGTAACGTTTGTGATGAAATCGAAAAATATAATGTAGTTATATTGTCAGATTATAATAAAGGTGCATTGAGGGATATTACTGAAATTATTAACAAAGCAAATTCAATGGGTTCGAGTATATTTGTAGATCCGAAGGGAACTGACTTTGCTAAATATAAAAATGCTACAGCTATTACACCAAACCAATCTGAATTTACTGCAGTAGTAGGAGAGGTTGCTAATGAGCAAGAACTTGTGGATAAAGGGCAACATTTAATAAATGAGCTTAACTTAAGTGCTTTAATTATTACCAGAAGTGAAAAAGGGGTTACGTTATTAGAAAAATCAGGGAAGACGATTAATATACCAGCACGAGCTAAAGAAGTATTTGATGTGACGGGTGCAGGTGACACATTTATCTCAGTTTTGGCGGCATCATATGCAGCTGATTGTTCATTTGAAGATGCAGTTAATATTGCTAATGCTGCAGCTAGTGTTGTGGTTGGAAAGCTTGGGACGGCAACTGTTACAACAAATGAGATTGACAAAGAGCTAAACGGATCCAACCATATATTAAATAAAATCCTTTTTAAAGATGAGTTATTAGAAAAGATTAGACAGTTTCGTGCAGACAACAAAAAAGTTGTTATGACGAATGGCTGTTTCGATATTTTGCATGCTGGCCACGTTGAATATTTATCAAAAGCAAAAGAGCTAGGTAATATACTAGTTGTAGCGGTTAATTCAGATCAATCTGTTATTGAAAACAAAGGGCCTGCAAGGCCAATAAATAATGTAAACGATAGGATGGCAGTATTAGCTGCATTACAAGCAGTCGATTGGGTTGTCGAGTTCGATCAAGAAACACCTGAAGAACTTATTAAGGCAATATTGCCAGATACTTTGGTTAAAGGTGGAGATTACCGAGTTAAAGATATTGTTGGTGCTAATACGGTATTAGAGAATGGCGGAGAGGTTAAAGTTATAGATTTTGTAGACGCGAAGTCTACCTCAAGAATAATTTCTAAAATTAAAAATAGCTAATTATTCTTCTAACTAGCGCGTCATTTGGAATTTTCCGTTTATGTTTTTGATAGTGACCTTCTTTCCTCTAGTGCAGATTTGTAATTATTTTGGATGAATTTATCCACTTCTTTGTTGGGTGGCCTTTCCTGGTGGTAAAGATGGTACACAACACCTTGATTAATTAACGGGTATCGGCGTGCACCAGCTTTTAGTAACTCTATTTCAAGTCGCGCATCTTCCCTGCGTCGCTCTCCAGATTCAATAATTTTATCGTTAGCGTCAACATAGCCACCAACCACTTCAAATAAGCTTTTATGTAAACTAAAATTAACACCCATCAAGCGACGTTCTGTTATATGAAAACATCTGGCAAGTGGTTTGGGAAGTCTAATTCCATGCATATAACGTTTTGTGTCTTTGTGTAGAAAACTAGTTAGTGTTGCTCCGAAAATATTTTCTAATTTTCTAGATTTAATAAAAGCAAGATCTATCGATTTGGTTATTTTGGGTCCAAGCCTTACGCGTCTGCCACACAAAATTGTGTTTAGACATGCTGCCTTGATATGATCATTCACCCAAAGATGATGTGGGACCGAGTCTCCATCCAAGAAAATTAGGTAATTTCCTGAAGATTCACTAACTGCTTGATTGCATATTTTTAGTTTTCTATTGCCTTTATCTTCGTGCCATACGTGTTTTATTGGTATCTCGCTAATATTTTTCCATTCGTTAACTACTTCTTTTGTTTCTTTTGTGGATCCGTCATCTGCAATCAATATTTCAGTTGGTTTGATTTTCTGTAAGTGTAATCCGCATAGAACTAAAGCAAGTTCTTCAGGTTTGTTATAGGTTGTAACAATTACAGATGAACGAATTTTCATGATATCAACCTAGAGATCAGTCTACTGGTATAGATGTTTAACTTTCAAAGTATAATATAAGCGTTTTTTAATACTAAAGCCTCCGGACTTCCAAAACACAAATGTTTTTAGCCATATTGGGCTATAGCTTTCACCTAGATATTTTCTAAGTAGTACAGTTTGAGGAATATCTCTTAGGTTGAATTTAGTAAGGCACTTAATATCAAAGAAAGTTTTTAAATATTTTATTTTTAAGCGTGCTTTTGAACACCGGTCATTGTCAATCAAAGTAAATTTAGCGTTGTTGATATCACTTATACTGATATTTGCTATATGGTTGTTTTTTATGTCAGTCAGAATATTGCCTCCATGTGGGTCATCGTGGCGTATGTTGGCAGAATGTATGGACTTGATAATGGCAATATGCTTGTCTGCTATAGTATTAATTAAGTCATCCTTATTGTGTAGATTTGATAGTTTAATACTATCGCATAGTTCTGTAACGGTTAGTTCGCTTTCGACATTTTCATATAAAAAATAACTTTTATAATTGAACCAAGAATATTTGTAGGTCCAATATGCGATTGGGATAATTGTATGTACTCCTTTTTCATGCAAAATAATACTATTTTTGTAGCTGTTGAGATTGTAGTCTTTGAATAAGCTGGTGATGAATACGTTCACTCTTCTCCAGTATTTATAGTCTTGGCTAGCCTCGGATACTTTCATGGTTACATTTTTAGAAATTGGCTCTAGTTGAAAATAGTAGAGTCGGTTCCTTTTTCTACTTTTCTTTTGGATAATTAGCTTATCTAGCTCAAAATTTAAAAATCTAGCCTCATTAATCCATTTATCTATAGAATGATGATAATTACTGCCTTTGTAAGCAGTATATTTTCCATGGGTGTATGTCGATAAATTCAAAACTATGGGCCTAATAGTTGCGTTACCTTAAAATCGGTATAATAACGATTAAAATGCATTATAAAAAAATAATTATTTTATTAACAAAGATGTGGTCGCTTGTCTAGCTTAGATAATATTAGCTTGCCTGAAAATATAGAAATTGTTGAATATATTGGCAGTGGTGGTCGGGCACGCATATATAGTGCAATGCTAGATGCAAGTAAGGTAATCGTTAAAGCATATCATAAAGAAGTTATACGCAAATATAGAGATAAATATAAGGTTGATATTGCGGAGTATGAATATTCTAGGAACTTGGCTCTATATGCTTTACCTGAAATCCAAGAGTACATCGCTAAGCCATACCATGTTTTTCCCGCGTCTGGGCAATTTACACAGTGTGTTGTGCAGGAGCGAGTTTATGGGGAAAGTCTTGAAAATTTAATTAAACGGTTAGGCTATTTACCGGAAGAAATTTTGCAAGCGGGCCAAAAAATAGTTAAAGTTGCAGAAATGAATAAAATCCATGATCTTGATATTAGTGTTGGAAACGTCATGATCAGTAAAATCGATAATATATGGGTACCTACTTTGTATGATTTTAATATCATGCCACAGTATCTATTTTCACCTAATCCAATGGTTTGGTTAGGATATAAATTAGGTATCAGGAAAAAATCATTTCGTGATTACCGTAGTTTAAGAAACTGGGATAGAAGAGGCAAACAAAAAAGATGGCCCGGAAGAAATTGAGGTTACTGCAAAAATGAATAAGGAAATACATAAGTTAGTTTGGTTGATTCTGCCTATAGTTGTTGCAGCGATGCCTTATATTGCTCGTATGATCAGTTTGGATACTGATCGATATATGTATAGTGAGACTGGTATTATTGAAAATATTACTGTCTTATTTCTATTAGCCGCAATAATTGCCTGTGTTTTATTTTTGTTTGCTAAAGATCGGGTGCAAATTACTGGTCTAAAGACTTGGATGGTTTTGTTTTTACTTGGGGCAATATACTTTGTTGGAGAAGAAATAAGCTGGGGTCAGCACTATTTTGGTTGGGGTACACCTGAGCTGTGGTCGGAGTTTAATGATCAGCAAGAAACGAACTTGCATAATACTCATGCAATATTCGATCAGGTTCCTAGGACATTACTGTCACTTGCAGCATTAATAGGTGGAGTGTTAATACCCCTTTATAGAAAATTTAAAAATCATGTGCCTAGTAAAGAATCATTTTTTGATTGGCTGTTACCCACTTACGTTTGTTTGCCAGCAGCGTTGTTGTCACTGCTAGTTAGCTGGCATGAAAAAGTTTATGAAGTTTTAGATATTAATATACCTGCAGTATTGGATATTAAAGCGGGTGAAACCAAAGAGTGTTTACTTGCGCTGTTTATGATGATGTATGCGCTTTCAATTTGGTATCGTAACCGGAATGTTCATAACTAAGTTATAGTATTAATAATTTGCGTAAGATTTTTCTTCTACAATCATAGAGCCGAGTTTCAAGTTAATTTTTTTCTTGGTGTCTGCGCGTTTGTCATTTTGTATATAAACGGATCGTGCTAATTCAATAAATACCTGATCAAATTCTTTGTTGGATTCTTTGATTCGAATTTTATCTTCGATATCCCATAATGCTTTATTATTATTCTTAAGTTCTTGTTTTAATTCGATAAATTCTGAGCCTGTTATGGTGTTTTTCCATATTTGAGTCAAGAGTTTTAATTCTATCTCCACATTAGCCAGTTTTTCCTTGTCTTTGATGTGCTCGGACTTTAATTCTAGAATGGTAATTTTATCTAAGAGCTCTCCCGGAGAGATGGGTACGTTGATATTTTCCATGAGTAAATTTAACGATTGCCTTTGTTAAGTTGTTTAGAGAGTTTTTCAAGCATCTGCGTTACATCTTCAATATTAATTAAATCCATCACGCCATCATATTCTAATTTTGTGCCCCATTTAAGTTTATTGGCTGCTTTATTCTTGTATTTTTTTGCCGCTTCAGCATATTTGTTTACACACCAATCCTTACTCAGGTATGGGCCACTACGGTTCGGGTTACTTGCGGCATGTAAGCCGATTACCAAAGTATTGCAGCCTGTAGCCATATGTGCAGGCCCAGAGTCAGGAGTGATAATAATGTCAGCGCGATTTAGTAAGGCTAGAAACTTTTTTAAAGTATCTTTGCCGATTAAATTAGTTACTTTTGATTGCATATGCTGCTCAATTTCACAGCCCGCAATTTTTTCTAATTCTGAAGAACCGCCACATAAAATTACATTGGCATTTAGTGATTGTATGGCGAAATCAGCAACTGCTGCATAACGATCATTACTCCAATTGCGTTGCGGGTGGCTAGAGCAAGGGCTTATGATTATATTTAAACGATTTTTGTCAATATATTGGTCTGCAAATTCATATGCATCATTAGGGATTATGTATGGCCAGATGAGTTCGCGTTCATGCAAGCCAAGATGGTCTATGAAACTGAAAAAACTATCCAAGACATGTTGTTCTTCAGTAGTTTGTATACTCTCGTCAATAAACAAGGTGTGCAAGTCTTTTGCGCGTTCCTTGTCATACCCAAGTTTGAGTTCAGCGGGTATTAGTGAACAGATGAGGTTTGCTCGCAATGATACCTGGGCGCAAATTAATACATCAAACAGTTTGTTTCTCATTGTCCTGATAAGTGATAAATAACTTGAGAGAGCATTCGACTTGTCAAATATAATAAAATCTATGCCAGGAAAATCTTTCACTAAAGCCACCTCACTTTTGCCGATTACCCACGAAAGCTTTGTGTTTGGCCAATGTTTTTGCAGGGTATGCACCACTGGGATCATATGGGTTACATCGCCAATAGCGGATAAACGTAGAATGCAAATTGAGCTTGGCGGTTGTTTCATTATATTTCTAAATCAGTAGAATCGGCTATGTGGTTATTAAATTAAAATAAATTTCCAAAAGATATAATGAAAGATATTGTGGTCAACCATGAGGGTGATGATATCGTTGCCTGTAATAAAATACTATGTGAAGTATTTCCACAATACTTATTTGATCCTAAATACCTGGAAGTTAATTCATTGCTTGACGTAAATGGTACTAAACTTAAGCATGGCAGGGGTGGTGTTTACAAGTTTAAGTATAAAGATTTAGATTTGGTGTTGCGTCATTATAATCGTGGTGGCATTCCGGCAAAATTTATCAAAGATAAGTACATATGGACCAGCTTAACTAAAACAAGAGCTATGCAGGAAATGGAAATGCTGCAACATATGTATAATGCAGGACTTCCTGTGCCAAGACCTGTGGCAGTGCGTGTACACAGAAACGGCTTAACTTATCAAGCTGATATCGTTACAGTATTAATTCCTAATTCAAAAACTCTAAGTTCGATGCTTTTGGAGATTGCAATTCCCGGCGAAGAATGGCAAAAAATCGGACAAGTTATTAAAAAATTTCATGAATACAATTGTAATCATGCTGATCTGAATGCGCATAATATTATGAGAGATAATCAAGGCGAGTATTATCTTATTGATTTTGACAGGTCAAGTATTAAAAGCACTTCTGGTAGATGGCGAATGAAAAATTTAGAGCGTTTAAAGCGCTCACTTGAGAAGTTGGCAGTTGTTAACAAAGAATTCAATTATTCCTCGTTGGATTTTGCTTCAATTATGCAAGGTTATGCTGAATAAGGCTGACTGAATTTATTTAATTTTTTCTAGAACTGGTTCCAGATATTGCAAATACTTGTTTAAGATGCCTAATTGTTTATTCATGAATTGCATGGCATTTGTTCCATAAGCTTCGCGTTGTGCGTCATTCTTCAATAAAGAAATGAGGTTAATCCCGAGTTGGTGGTTATCAGCAACTTGAATGAGTGCGTTGGCCTTCAATAATTCAGAGGCTTCAAGCGCAAAATTATCAGTATGGGGCCCAACGATAATACATTTTCCATAACTAGCTGGCTCCAAAATGTTGTGGCCACCGCGAGAGATTAGAGACCCGCCGACAAAAACCAATGCAGCTTCATTATAAAATATATCCAATTCACCCAGTGTGTCTATTATATATAGATCGGTGGAATCAGTAATTGCTTCACGTTCACTGCGAACTGCAACATTCATTCCCTTGATTCTGAATTGTTGCGTGAGCTGTTTGCAACGATCTGGATAACGTGGCGCAAGGACAAGTAAATAATTTTTTCTTTTCAGTAATTCAATATGCTGACAAAGTTGTGCTTCCTCGTCTTCATGGGTTGAGGCAGCTAAGAAGAAAGGCCGCTTAATAGTGGTGCATGCTAGTTCTTGGTCGATGGAGCAGGAGGGTGCATATTTTAAATTACCAATAGCGTGTGTAACCTTGTCAGATGCACCAAGCAGCAAAAACTTGTCACGATCAACCTGTGAGCGTGCCAATATTAGATTTAGGTTTTTCAGAGCCCGTGCATACTCATTTTTAACGACCCTGTTTGTGTTTAAGGTTTTATTCGACAGTCTCGCATTGACTATAACGATAGGAATGAATGCTCGAGCAGCATGGGAAAAGAATGTTGGCCAGATCTCGGTTTCTAGAATAATCGTACATAATGGATGTACTTTTTTTAAGAAGCTTTTAACAGAGAATGCTAAATCGATGGGTAGATAGTAATGTGTGAAATTTTTGTAATTAAGTTTGTCTACTAAGCTTGCTGCAGTTGGAGTATTGGTGGTAATGATGAAATGCTTGTCTGGATACTTGACGTATAGCGACTCTATGAGTGGCTTTGCGGTAATAAATTCGCCTACCGATGCGCAATGAAAATGTATTGGTTGAGTGTTGTCGGATGAATACCCAAAGCCAAGTCTTTGTTTGAAATATTGCCATCCACCATCTTTAAAAGATCGATAGATTACATAACCCAACGCGAGAGGGCTTAAGGCAAATAGTAAGAGTTTGTATGCGGCGCTTGTTGTATGCAATGTTTTAGCATCTGAATTAATTTAGCCAACCATCAATCTGAACTAAATCATCTGCGCTTAGAGTACCTACTGCTTGTTTTAAATTCAATGTATTTAATAAATAGTCATAACGTGCTCGCGAGTAATCACGTTTGGCTCGAAACGTTTCCTTTAGAGCTAGAAGGACGTCTACAGATGTTCTCGTGCCTACTTGGAACCCCGCTTCTGCGGCACTTGCGGCAGCCTCTGTTGATTCGAGAGCTCTTGCTAGTGCATTAACGCGGCTAATTCCAGAAATTACCTTCAAATAGGCATCACGAGTATTTTTTATGGTTTCTCGGCGTACTTTTTCGTGTTCGCTGATTGACTGCTCTGCACTATATCGTGCTTGTTTGGTACGATAATGAGTTCGACCACCTTCAAAAATAGGAAAGCTCAACTCAAGGCCGATACTTGAGTCTTCGGATTCTCTTGTTCCAGTCAGGCCGCCTGTGTCGGTATCGGTGTGTGTGGCAACGATATCTAGTTTAGGGTAATGCTGAGATTGTTGAAGCTTTACTTCTTGTTGAGCAATTTTTCTAGTGTATTCGCTAGATATTAAACTCAGGTTTTCATTTAAAGCTTTACTGATCCATTCATCTACACTTTCCGGATCAGGTCTGATCAATTGCATTCGATCAGATAACGGGTTTAGTTCGCTAGTGCGCTCAGCAATGATGACTTCTAGAGAATCTTTTGAAAATTCTAAAGCATTCTGAGCTTCTATTTCGCTAGCCACAGCAAGATCATATGAAGCTTGTGCTTCTTTTACATCAGTGATGGCAATTAGGCCAACTTCAAAACGCTTTTTAGCTTGCTCAAGTTGTCGGCCAATGGCTTCTATTTCAGACTGTCGAAAATTTAAATTATCCTGTTCCGCTAGGACATTGAAATACGCATCAGCGGAACGAGAAATTAGTTCTTGATAAGAGGCGTCGAGGTCAATGCTAGCTCTCGCTACCGAGGTTTTTGCCTGACGTAATTGCACATAATAGTCATGGTGATAAAGTGCTTGAGTGATGCTTAATGTATAACCATGGTCATTGAAATCTACTTTTCTTCCAGCAACACCAAAAGTATTACCGTCGGTTTCTTGGCTGACATCAGTAGTATTTGCGCTTAAATTAACCTGAGGCAATATATTTGCACGAGCGATTGGCGCTGCTTGCGCTTCGGCGTTATAACGTGATTCCGCGGCATGGATATCGGCATCTTTTTGTTTTGCCATCATATATACATCCATCAGGCTGTATGCGTAAACCGGGCTAAATATCGATAATGTAAATGCAAAGCAAGATATTAAGACAAGAGTTTTGCAAACCATGGATGATTTTTTACTTAAAAATTTCATGCTTATGTATCTGTCTGTTGATCAATGTTTTAAGTGTATATTGAATGATCGGTAGCAATTTATCAGTAGATGGGCATAGAGGTATCAATATCTCTTGCCCAGCCATCTAGGCCCGTCGAAAGATTGATCACATTGGAATAATCGTTCTGAGTCAAGTAGTTTGCTACGGCACGGCTACGTATTCCATGATGACATATCACTACGATTTCTTCATCCGGATCTAAATCTTGTAATGTGCTTGGTACTTCTCTCATGGGAACAAGTTTTGAGTTCTCTATATGACAGCGTTCATATTCCCAAGGTTCTCTTACGTCTAATAAGACCGGTTTCTTGGCGGCTTGTTCAAGATGATCTTTCAATTGTTTAGGGTTGAATTCCTTAAACATTATAATTCAAATACCTCTGGTGATCGTAGGCCTATCAAGGGTTGCAAGCTTGTTTCAAACAAGTTTGTCTTATTTAAACCATGATCTTGAATACGTGTGATAATTTTTGCTTGCATAACAGGTGCTTGGCCGGCGATTACAAATAAGCGCCCATTTTCAGTTAAAAGATCTTCAAACATGTTGCAGTAAATGGGCATCGATGCGTTGATTGCGATGACATCGTATTGTTTATTAATATTTGCACTAAAAAAACTTTTATCCAGAATGTCACCGACCATGAAACTAATGTTACTTATTTTCTGATGTTGTAAGGTTGCTTGAGCCTGAATGCTGAGACTTTCATGATATTCTACACTATCAACATGCTTACCTAATTTCGCCAGGCAGGCCGTTACATATCCTGAGCCGGTACCGACTTCTAGAATTCCATCATCAGATTGTATTTGTAATGCCTGTAACATTCGTGCTTCTAATTTAGGCGACATCATAAACTGACCATGGTCGAGCGGTATCTCGAGATCGGAAAAAGCTAGTTTTCGATGTCGGGAAGGTACGTATAGTTCTCGTGGTGTATCTCCGATAACCTTTAAGACATCAATATCCAGCACATCCCAAGGACGTATTTGTTGCTCGATCATGTTGAATCTTGCTTGTTCTATGTCCATATGTTTTTATTGCCAGTTGATCTATCTGGTTTATTCTGTGTGCTTTGTGATGGTATGCGCGCCATAATATCAGAATAAATCCATGCATCATTATTTATAAATCTACTATGGTTATTGAGTACTTTTGAGAACAAACAAGATACTTGTTATAGGGCCAGCTTGGGTGGGAGACATGGTGATGGTACAGAGTTTGTTTATCGCTCTGAAACGCCAAAATCCAAATAATATCATTGATGTGGTAGCGCCTGGGTGGTCAGCACCTGTGCTCGCACGCATGCCAGAAGTTCGACAGGTGATAAAAGTGAATTTACAGCATGGCAAGCTGCAACTTGCTGAACGCTATAAAGTGGGTAAAGGTCTACGCGGTGAATATGATCGGGCAATCATTTTACCTAGAACCTTCAAGTCTGCTCTGATTCCATATTTTGCAAAAATTCCTAAACGTGTCGCTTATCGAGGGGAAATGCGCTACGGAATTATTAATGATATGCGTGACTTAGATACGAGTCTTACCTACATGGCGGTTGAAAAATATTTACAGTTAGGTGTTGATCTAGAAAACATAAAACAAGCACCCAGGATTCATTTCCCAAGACTTGAAGTTGATAAGGATAAACGACAGCAAGCAGCAAAGAAATTAGGCATTGATGAGTCAACCCCTGCTGTCGCATTTATGCCGGGTGCAGAATTCGGGCCTTCTAAACAGTGGCCGGGAAATTATTTCGGCGAGCTTGCAGTTAAGTTTAAACGCTTAGGTTATAATGTATATGTTTTTGGTTCGCCAAAAGACAGTCCAATTGGTGAAGAAATTTCACAAGCATCTAATGGTGACGCAGTAAATCTGTGTGGTCAGACGAGTTTGGAGGAAGCGATTGATTTGCTTTCATTAATGAAAGTAGCCATTACCAATGATTCTGGATTAATGCATATCGCTGCAGCAGTTGGTAGGCCGGTGGTCGCAATCTATGGCTCGATTACGCCAAAATACACACCACCTTTGACGGATAAAAAAGAAATTCAATATTTGGGATTGGACTGCAGTCCGTGTTGGAAGAAGCAATGCCCTTACGGGCATTACAATTGTCTGAATAATATCGAAGTGGATAAAGTCTACGAAAGTGCGCAGAGACTTTTACAGGAAGAAGTCACCGCGATCAAAGCTTGAATCTAGTGATGCTAATTTTTCAGGGTGATTGATTAAGTCTTCTATGAACCAGTTTGCATGGTTGTAGAGGCAGGTGACATCTTTGCACTCTTCAGTTGCATCAAAAGCTTCAATTAAACGCAAGGTGTTTTTCTGGGTAGCAATTACACCGGCTTGCGTTTCGTAAGCATGCTTCTCGCCTAACAAGGCCTGTGGAACATGGCGGTAAACAGGGCAATTAAATACACCCAGTGGGCTTAACACTTGTCTGAAATATTGCATGTGGCAGTTATGAGGCTGCTCTGTGTAATTCATGTAAGTGCCGTTTTCCAACACGCGTAAATTTGTGCTTTCGATTACCGCAAAATTGTCATCTTCTAATTGCATAGATTCTGTAACCGATGCACGAATTTTTTTCATGATCGATTCAACGTATTCTTTCTCTTTGTCGATGCCGATGACTTCAGCGTTGTTCTCTTCAGCTCGAGTCAAGAAAGGTTTGAAAGAAATGTAATCAAACTGATGGTCTTTTGCTAGCTTGGCAGCCGTAAGCATTTCATCTACGTTTTCTATAATTTTTGTATCGTTGGTTTCACAGTCTTTCCAAACGATAATAAAGCTAAAACCAATTTTGAATTTTGGGTTAACTTTCTTGATGTCAGGAATATGATTGCAAATCCATTCTAAAGTAACTTTTTTACTACCTGGTTTATGCATATCGCGAAATGTTTGATTGGTGCCTGAATCTAACGATAGGCGCACCCAATCACGTTCGTCTAACACTTCTGCGACCGCTTCAATTTTCTTCATCATACTGCCGTTGGTAACGACACCAATTTGAATATTCTTGGCTTTTAAATGGCGAACAATATCTTCAAAGCCTTTGTAAGCTGTGGGTTCGCCACCACCAATAATAATTACAGAGCGTAGCCCCTTGTCTGCTAGGTAGGTCAGGGAGTTTTTCAAGTTTTCATGTTCGTAATTGATATTCTTATTGAGAATATCCATGTCTACACAATGGTCGCACTTATAGTTGCATGCAGTAGTGAGATCTAGATTAATTGAAATAGGTGCGCTAATAGGTGCCATCTCTAAAGCTTCATCAAGTGTCATGGAATTGTTGGCATAGCCTTCACGCCATTGCACTTGCCACTCAACATATTCTTTTAGTTTTCCAAGCGCTTCCGGTTGACGCAGTTTGCCCATGAAGTCATGAATGGGAGACAGCTCGGTTTGTTTTACCACTTCATGAGAAAAGGTTTTCACATGTAGCGGTGTAGGATTTTGTATCTCCTCAAAGCTGTGTTTAGTAAAATCAATGAGGGGTGAAAGTGTCATTAACACTTCGCCGCTTTCAGTATGTATTTTTTCCATTATTCAGATTTAGTTTTTAATGTTGAGTTACTGCTTGATAAATTTGTGCTAGATGAGTCATTCCGTCGATCAATGCGACTTCATCGGATGATGCTTTAGAGTGAATAGTACTCAAAAAGTTCTTAATAGAGCATACCAGAGGGTCTTCTACAGCTAATTGACGTTCGGCTGTTTGTAATGATATCAGGTAATCCGGCAGTTCAACATGTCTATCCGCACGCAGTCCATTAATGGCATAGGCGGCTGGTTTAGGAAAGCTATTGCTTGAGGTTAGGGAAATGGAGACTAGTGTATCTCCAAATGCATGTATATATACAAACTGGATATGTAGATCTTGATCATCACTTACAGCATGAAAATTAGATTCAATATTATTGATTTTGCCATTGCCGACTAATACGTACAGCATGCTCAATAAATGTGAGACGGTGTCTATAATCATAGTGCCGCTAGTACTCTGAGGTGATAGCCACATTGCAAATGAATCGATGTCGGGTTGATTTCTTAACTGTGGATACAAATCATAGTATGTGGGCAGCGTATAAGGCCACTGGGTGTTGAGATGGAGCAATACATTATTTGTATGGCATGCGTGTACCAGCTCTGTAGTCTCTTTTGTAATTTTGCCTATATCACTTTTGCTAGTTGGCTGAGTCTTAGACCACCAAAGTGGTTTTTCACAAAACACATGGCAGCCTGCATTAATGGCAGTGATTAGGTTTTGGTGATGTGATTCTACCGGGCTGCTGATGGCAACAATATTGATTGTATGATTTTGCAGTAGTGCTTCAAGACTCTCATATGCGACACAGTTTATCGCATATTCGTTTTTTAAATCTGAAACTGTTTTATTAGTAGATTTTAGTGAACTGCTCACTACTGCTTGAATATCACATCCAAGTTGCTTGAAGCTACGTGCGATGAATGGTCCAGTGCCTTGTTTGCTTCGGCCAGGCCCAACAATGGCTACCTTAAAAGTCATATTGAGTTCGATTATTCAGACTGCCTAAATAGAGTACGGTGTGTTTACTGGCTGATCAACATATTCTGTTAATTTTGAGCTTAATGATATCAATGCTGACTTTAATCAATTAAAATTGCAATTCTAAAGCTAGGGGAGCCAATTGCATTGGGCAATAGGCTGAGATTTACCCTTAAACCTGAACCAGATAATGCTGGCGGAGGGAAGCTACTGCTAGGCAAAGTCATATAGCTATGCGCTTCCATATTCCCGTCATATACACGCCAAATAAGAGGCCATAAAAATGAGCGCTAATGCAAAAACTATTCAAACTAAGTCAGCACAATTATCAGAAGAGTTCACACAAGCTTTTTCCGGTTCTAGAAAAATTTATGTTCAAGGTTCTCGTGAAGACCTAAAAGTAGGTATGCGTGAAGTAGTATGTAAAAGCACTTCTGCAAGCTTTGGTGAAGAAGAAAACCCACCCATCACAGTTTATGATACATCGGGGCCCTATACTGAAACAGATGCCGAAATTGATTTGTTGCAGGGGCTAGCACCTTTGCGAAGCATGTGGATTGAAGAGCGGAATGATACGGAGATTTTATCGGGCCCGTCTTCCGAGTTTGGTGTCGCAAGACAGGAAGACCCAAAAACTGCGCATTTACGTTTTTCACATTATCATGCTCCGCGTCGTGCAAAGTCGGGAAAAAATGTTACGCAAATGCATTATGCCAAGCAAGGCATCATCACTCCGGAGATGGAATACATCGCGATTCGTGAAGATATGCGTTTGCAAGAACATCGCAAAGATCCTCGTTACAGTAAAATATTAAAACAACATGCGGGTGTGAATTTCGGCGCTAATATTCCAGAGCAAATAACTCCCGAGTTTGTGCGGAATGAAGTGGCGAGTGGTCGTGCCATCATTCCAAATAATATCAATCATCCTGAATCAGAACCGATGATTATTGGTAGAAATTTTCTGGTTAAGATAAATACTAATTTAGGAAATTCAGCAGTGACTTCTTCGATTGAAGAAGAGGTTGAAAAAATGGTTTGGGCGGTTCGATGGGGTGGTGACACCGTGATGGATTTATCTACCGGCAAACACATACACGAAACCCGTGAATGGATTATTCGCAATTCCCCGGTACCGATCGGTACTGTTCCAATTTATCAGGCATTGGAAAAAGTTAATGGCAAAGCAGAAGACTTAACCTGGGAAATGTTCAAAGACACGTTAATAGAACAAGCAGAGCAAGGAGTGGATTATTTTACCATTCATGCGGGTGTACGCTTGGCGTATGTGCCGATGACAGCAGAGCGTGTTACCGGCATTGTGTCACGAGGTGGCTCCATAATGGCGAAGTGGTGTTTAGCGCATCACCAAGAAAACTTTCTCTACACTCATTTCGCGGATATTTGTGAAATTATGCAGCAATATGATGTTGCATTTTCTTTGGGAGATGGTTTGCGGCCCGGTTCAATTGCAGATGCAAATGATCAAGCACAGTTCGCAGAATTAGAAACGCTCGGTGAACTTACCAAGATTGCGTGGGAACATGATGTACAAGTAATGATTGAAGGGCCGGGTCATATTCCATTACAAATGATTAAAGAAAACGTCGATAAAGAATTAGCAGACTGCTTTCAGGCGCCATTTTATACATTAGGTCCATTAGTAACGGATATCGCTCCAGGCTACGATCACATAACTTCTGCAATTGGTGCAGCCAATATTGGTTGGTATGGCACCGCAATGTTGTGTTATGTCACACCAAAAGAGCACTTGGGTTTGCCTAATAAACAAGATGTTAGAGATGGTGTCATTACTTACAAAATTGCAGCGCATGCAGCAGATTTGGCTAAAGGGCATCCTGGCGCACAGATAAGAGATAATGCGCTATCTAAAGCGCGCTTCGAGTTCCGTTGGGATGATCAATTCAATTTGAGTCTAGATCCAGATCACGCGCGTGAATTGCATGATGAGACCTTGCCAAAAGATTCAGCAAAAGTGGCACATTTTTGTTCTATGTGTGGGCCGCATTTTTGTTCCATGAAGATAACCCAAGATGTGCGTGAGTATGCAGCTAAACAAGGGATTGACGCGATTCCTGTAGCCATCGAACAAGGTCTGAAAGAAAAATCTGAGGAATTCAAAAATGCGGGTGTCGAAATCTATCAGAAAGTATAGGTTTAACCTTATTTAGCAACTCTACAGGTTTTCATTGTGTTAGCGGGCTCTATCGTTGCAGCATTGTTAGCGTATGAGACCTAGGGTTGTTAATAGGCGAAAGTTCTGGTGATGAAGTAATTGCTAGAACTTGTGACATGGTTACCGAATTTACTGGTTATGAGCGAATAAACGAAGTGATTATTATGCGTATCGGACCAGATTATATTTTGTTTAATCTTAGCTTCGAATTTAATGATAAAATTCATACCCAACAAATTGAATCTGTAACTGCGCTTATTAATAGCAACATTAAACAAAGTTTTTTAAAGGTTAAGCGTGTAATTATTGAAGCGGAATCGTGGAAATTTACGCACTAATAAAATGTCTCCTGAAGATCATCTAAGACCAGAATCGCTTAGCAAGACGATGCGAATATTTTTATTGTTCGCAACGATCGTTATTATTGCTATAACGATAGTGCTAGTGTTAAAAAAACAACCTGCAATTACCCAGCAAACTTTAGAGCAAGAAGTCGTATCTATCCAGCAACAATTACCGATTAGAGTAGATGCTTATACCGAGCTTAATAAGGTAGAAGTGGGTGAGATGGAGATTAAATATTCATTTCTTATAAATGAAGACTTTGCGCAACAATCCGGATTGAATATTGATGATGAAGGCTTTGCAAAACAAGTAGAAACTTCAGTAAAAGCAAATGCCTGTCAAAATAAGAATATCAGGCGTTATATAAATAGTGATGTATCGTTGTCTTATCGTTATATGAATAAAGATAATAATTCGATTACGGAATTTACTATCCCTGCGGATTTCTGTAATAAATAAGCCTGAAGAGCACGAATAAAAATAATATGAGTGCTTCACAACATTCCTCATCATTAAAGGCAATCTTTTTTGCATTTGGTGCTAATTTAGCCATTGCTATAATGAAAACAACAGCTGCTATATATACCAACTCGGGCAGTATGTTAGCTGAGGCAATACACTCTTATGCTGATACAGGTAATCAAGTTTTACTTTATTTGGGTTTAAAACAATCCCCAAAACAGCCTGATGAAAATCACCCGCTTGGGTATGGGGAAAATAGTTACTTTTGGAGTTTTGTAGTTGCGGTTTTGTTATTTAGTATTGGCGGATTATTTTCTATTTATGAAGGCTGGCACAAATTTCAGCATCCAGAGGAGCTCAACCAGGCATGGATTGGATTACTTGTTTTGGGGTTGGCAATTGTTATAGAGATTATTTAGTCTCTTTGGCTGCCTCAGTGCTATCAAAGAGGTGCGTGGTGAAAAAACATTTACTAGCTGGTTGAAGCACACACGTAATGCAGAGCTAGTGGTTGTGTTGGGAGAAGATAGCGCTGCAATATTGGGTTTGGTAATTGCATTCGTATTTGTTGGTCTTAGTGTGCTCACCGATAATCCAATATATGATGCAATGGGGTCTATCTGTATCTGTATTGGTGTAGTGCTAATTATTGTTTCAATATTTGTTGCTTGGCGAATTAAGGCATTAATAGTGGGAACTTCAGCAGAGCCTGAAATAAGAGAAAAAATTGATCGAGTCATAGAACAAGATAAAAATATTAAGCAATTATTTAATGTGATTACCATTCAGTTTGGTTCAAAAATAATGCTGGCAGCAAAAATTAAATTGCCAGACGAAATGTCTGTACAAAGAATCAGTTATTAAAATAAATCAGCTAGAGAATAAAATTAAAGAACAACTGCCGGATGTGGGTTGGTGCTTTATAGAGACTGATTGCGAAGATTAATGTGTGGTACGTATAAAATTTATTAATTACTACTTATAAGTAAAATGCTATAAATATGTTGTATCTTTATGGCTCGAAGTTAGTAAGGTTTAATTTAACACCGTTTAGCAGAAAGGCTGATACGCAGGCATGGATTGTTATAAAGACTTGTCTTCCACTGTAGATAAGATAGCTAGATAATCTACCCAACAATGCTTGCATCATTATAAGGAGCGTAAGATGAAGCACCTTAATAAACTAAATAAAATAGTAGTTTTCTTTTTAGTATTTTGCTGTTTGCTGGTGTCAAAAGGTAATGCATCAGAGCTTGCGTGTCATTGGCCTTCTAGCAGGGTATTAGACTCTATCGTGCCAATTGAAAGTGGCAAGAATAGTCATGCTAGCGGCGTGGTAGTTTCTAATAATCTTGTGCTGACAGCTGCGCATGTATTAGAAGACTATTATGAAACAGTGGTACTGATAAACGCAGAGATGTATCTGGCTTCGGTATTATTGGTAGATAAAGAAACCGATATTGCATTGCTTTCTGTCAGAACCGAAAATCTCTATCCAATTCCTTTAAGTAAATATGATCTCTACGAGCGTCAAGATGTTTGGGCAGTAGGTTATCCACGTGCTCAAAGTTTGCATACTAGTTCTGGTAACTTTGTCTCTAAAAAAGCTGACGCTATTCATACCAGTGCAGGTATAGATTCCGGAGCATCCGGTGGCGGTTTGCTGAGCTGTGAACACGGTGAGTTTGTTTTAGCAGGAATGTTGAGAGGATACGGTGCGTATAGAACTGATCAAGGTCTGGTAAGATTGGAAGACTACTCAATATCAGTCGCAGCCAGTGATATCAAGTTCACGTTAGATTTAAGCTATAACCAATACTAAAATTCTATAGTTTCTAAATTTATAAACCGTTAAAATGTTGGCTTTAAAGTCTACAAAGCCAACACGTAAGCGATGCCATACTCTTACTACAATAGATTGCCTGCCAAAGATAAAAAAATTTATCGCGCCAGTGATAAAATATCCAATGTTCGTCTACAAGATTCAGGCGAGTTACTGCCTTTCGTGCGTGAAGTGCAGTCCGCACTGGTGTCAAAAGACAAGACAAAAGTATCACGCGCTAGCCAGATGCTGGTTAATCAACTTACACAGCAACTTGTTATTCCTCCGATTAAGGTTAAGGTGCTAACCAGTCGGCCGCATAATAACTATGGTGAGTTACATGGTTTATATGAGCCGGTTGCAGGTAAAACTAAAGTTGCAGAAATATCAGTTTGGATGCTCACAGCTAAGCGTAAGCAAGTAGTAGCTTTTAAGACTTATATGCGTACTTTATTTCATGAAGTTTGCCATCATTTGGATTATGAATTATATAAATTAGAAGATTCTTATCATACAGAGGGATTTTTCAAACGCGAATCTAGCTTGTATACACAACTTGTACTTCAAGGCTTTGCATAAATTAAATTGCTACGACTATAGTTATCAAAATCGTCATGCCTAATGTAGAAGTACGATGGGCAGCTATAAATGATTTTTCTGACGTAGCAGAGCTTGATAGAAGTTCATGGCGGGATAATCGAAACTCTGAATTTATTCCAGATGGCGAACATGTTTGGCGTATATGGATTGAACATGCATATGTGTGTGTGGCAATAGAAGAAGATAATATTGTGGGTGCCACGTTATCGGTCCCATCAACCAAGTCTGATATTCATTTCGTACATAAAATATTTATCACAGTAGAATATCGTGGTTTAGGGGTCGGCAAGAAGCTATTGAATAAGCTTTGCAGAAAATATGATGAGAACAATATCACTGCATATTTAACTACCGATACAAATAACCAAGCTATGCAGCGTTTGGCAGAGGTAGCAGGTTTTTCAGAGAGGGAATTGGTTCGTGGTTATAATCGGAAAGACGGAGACAGATGGCTTTATAAAAGAGTTTAAGTATGGTGTTGTATCAGAATATTATTTTGTTAGTGATAAAATCTATTCAGCTTGGTGGTGATAAGCGTTAGGAGAGTGATGCCTATATTTGCGTCCTATTCAGGATAGGAGATTAATATGAACAACTTGTTAAGGATCATTATTAATATTCTGATTAGCTAATAAACTATAGGTATAGTAGTTAGAATCTATAATTAACAATAAAGAAGTTAATACAATACTGTTAATAAAATGTACGTATATAAGCGTATTCAGTGAATAGGAATGGTTATTATTTGAATTTATTGGCGGCTAGTACAAGTATCTACAAAACTTCAGCGCCGCAATCAGCAAGTTATTTTTAGTATTAATAATTGCATATAAACAAAAATATACCTGTTAAAGGTAGCTATTCATATTTACCTGGCAATTTTTGGCGTATGGTCGACGCGGACCAGTCTTCGATTAATATCGGTTTATCTTAAGAGAATCAGAATGAGTAATATTGAAAATATAAAAATAAAAGGTTTGGATGCAAATCGTCGGCCGAGTTTAAAAAATAAGAAATATATAGATGTTTTCTATGAACTCTCTCAAAAAGCACCACGTGATTGGTGTGCTGATTTCAATTTGTTATTTTCTAAAAGTGCAATGAACGCAAAAATTAATCCTGATAATGGCTTATTTGTTGAAACATGGGTGAGGGATATCACTCATATCCAAACCGAGCTCGACCAGATCAAAGAAATCATCAAGACGTGTAATAAAAATTATATTGAGCAGAAGTTGAAAGAGGCAGCTGCTTGGCAGCAGGCAGCGGATAGTAAAGGCGATAGTAGAAGCGATGCTTTAGATCAAGTGCTTGATCTTCTGAACTTTGATTAAGTAAACAGGCGATTTGCATCGCATTATTTACTTTGAATAAGAGCGCGCTATCCTTGCTGCGACTCTAGTCTTGCATTCAAGCACTCACTACTGATGTTCGTCATGATGCCTCTTACATATGCTTCTTACATATTCTTATTGTGGTGTTTGGCGTGTTTGTATTCTCTTTTACTCACTTTGCCATCATTGTTTACATCGATTCGATTATATTTTTTCTTCGCTTGCTTATATTCTCTTAAGCTAATTTTACCATCGTTATTATAATCAGCTGCGTCGTGTATGCGTATAGCACGCAGCAATTCGGCACGATTGATTCTGCCATTATCGTTGTAGTCAATAACGTTGTGCGCATGCTTGGCAGTGACTTTCTCGTTTTTATTGAGCACACCATCACCGTCTTTATCGAAATACTTGAATACTTTATCTGCGCGTGTCTCATCTGTTTTCATCTCATCAGCATGAGATGTCCAAGGCAGGGCTATTAGAATTGCAAGTAACCCTGTGCAAAGCGGACCTTGCCAGATGCTTTTTTTAGTTAAATCAAACATAATTATTTTCCTGTTATTTCATTAAAAGATGCGTTTGATTGTACCAAAAACGCTTAGGATTGAATTTGGTTGACAGATGGTTGAAAAGCGGTTTTAGTATTGAGAAGTTAATGATTTAACCTATTGAATAAAAATATGTTGTTTGCAAATAAAAAATCCCTAATGCCTAGTCCGCAAGATGCACTGCCCGGTCGCACAGAAGCCATGCAAGTAAGCAAGTTGCATTACGTAACTAAAAATTTAATCGTGCCGCCATACCCTGAAGGATTGGATATGGCTATGTTTGGGCTGGGTTGTTTTTGGGGAGCTGAGCGCAAGTTTTGGGATCTGAAAGGTGTGTACTCTACGGCGGTAGGCTACGCAGGTGGTTATACTCCAAATGCTACCTATACAGAAGTGTGTACGGGCTTAACCGGTCATAATGAAATGGTTCGTGTGGTGTTTGATCCGAAAATTATAAGTTATGAGAATCTATTGAAAGTGTTTTGGGAGTCACATAATCCAACACAAGGTATGCAGCAGGGTAATGACACGGGAACACAGTATCGTTCTGGCATTTATACCTATAGCGAAAAACAAAAAGAAATAGCTGAGCGAACGAAACAGGATTACCAAAAAGCCTTGTCTGCCAAAGGACATGGTGTGATAACAACTGAAATATTAGCGGCGCCTGAGTTTTATTATGCTGAGGATTATCACCAGCAATATCTAGTCAAGAATCCAGGCGGCTATTGTGGTTTGGGTGGAACGGGTGTGTGTTTGGATAAATCGGGTGTGTCGTTGGATAAATAATGAGCCAAGATATTAATATTAAAGATTTACGTCAGAATTATGCGACCCATGCTCTTGAAGAAGAGCAAGCCAATAAAAATCCTTTTAAGCAATTTCAGATTTGGTTGGATGAAGCGCTAGCGGCAGACTTTGTCGAGCCAAATGCAATGAATGTAGCAACCGTTAATCAAGATGGTGAAATTTCATCTCGTATGGTGCTATTAAAAGGATTTGATGAACAAGGTTTTGTGTTTTATACGAATTACGAGAGTAATAAAGCCCATGATTTAGCGAGTACTAACAAAGCTGCGCTTAATGTTTGGTGGGACAAATTGCACCGACAAGTGCGAATTATCGGTTCGGTAGAAAAAGTTACCCGTGAAGAGACTGTAGAATATTTTCATTCTCGTCCTCGGGGTAGTCAGATAGGTGCGATTGCGTCAAGACAAAGTAAGGTTATAAACAACCATGCTGTGCTAGAAGACGCATACAAGGACATTGAAGCTTTATATGACAAGCAAGAGATACCATGCCCAGAACATTGGGGCGGCTATCGAGTAATCCCTCAACAGTTTGAGTTTTGGCAGGGTAGGCCAAATCGCCTACATGACAGGTTAAGATATGCTAAAGCGAATTCCGGTGACTGGATTATAGACCGGCTTTCGCCTTAGCGGATGTGGACTTTTGCGATGCGAATCAGATTTAGTTTTAGAGCGTATTCGTAAAACTTATTCGTAGAAAATATGCCATTCGGGTGCAGGCTTAACTTTTTCAGGCCAAAATGTCTTTTCAGCGTTGCTAGCATTGAGTTCTTCACATTTTTTTCTGGCCTCACCATAGGTCATGGTTTTGTCTTTCATCTTACCTGTTTCAAAATCGTATTTTAATTTCCACGCGATGATGTAATCAGAATCGGTATCGCGACGTATGAGATTTTCAGCAACCATCTTTTGTTTCCGTTTATATTTGTAAGGCGAGATAAACTCAGAATTTAACAACGTCATACAATTGACGTGTAGTTAATTTATATCACTAAAGATACTATAAAACCCCTTAGCTTGTCATGCCAAAAACGTTGAGTATGAATCCGTACATCAAAGCAACCTCTTTAAGGTAATCAAATCGGCCAGAAGCGCCTCCATGGCCCGCGCCCATATTCATTTTTAATACCAATATATTATTATCTGTTTTCATTGCACGTAGTTTAGCCACCCACTTGGCCGGTTCCCAGTAGGTCACGCGTGGATCCGTCAATCCTGCAGTAACCAGAATGTGGGGGTAAGCCTGTTGGGTAACGTTTTCATAGGGTGAATATCGAGAAATATTCTGAAAGTCTGCCTCACATTTGATGGGATCACCCCACTCAGACCATTCTGATGGCGTTAAGGGTAAATCTGCATCGCTCATGGTATTCAGTACATCAACAAAAGGTACATCCGCAACAGCGGCATGGAATATATCAGGTCGCATATTGATGGTCACCGCCACCAACATGCCACCAGCAGAGCCACCATGTACAACAATATTTCCGGCGCGAGTATAGTTTTCTTCAATTAGATAATTAGCGCATGCAATATAATCGTTAAAAGTATTGGTTTTGTTTGCAAGTTTTCCATCTTTATACCAGGCATAACCTTTTTCCATGCCACCACGCACATGTGCAATTGCATATATAAAACCACGGTCCACTAAACTAAAACGATTGGTTGAAAAACTTGCGGGCATGGAGCATCCATAGGAGCCATATGCATATAACAGCATAGGTGCGGTTCCATCTAGTGGTGTGGTGTTTTTGTAGAGTAGTGAAATGGGAACACTTTCGTTGTCTACAGTTTTGGCAAATAATCTACGCGTAGTGTATGCATCGGCTTGATGGCCGCTAGGCACTTCTTGCTGTTTTTTGAGCTCGCGCTGGCGCGTCGGCATATCGTAATCAAAAATTTGTGTGGGTGTTGTCATAGAGGTATATGAGAAACGTAATGTGTGTGTATCGAATTCATAGCCGTTGATAATATATAACTCATAAGCTTCTTCATTGAGTTCAAGGCTATGTTCTTCGCCAAAACTATTGTTATTAAAATGAACTACAGTAATGCGAGGCAAGCCTTCTGTTCGTTCAGATCGAATCAAGAAATCTTTGAAAACGTATATGCTGCTTAGTAAAACACCTTCCGGTGGTGTATATGCTTCTTGCCAATGGGCTTGGTCCGATTGCAGTAAATCAGATTGCATGATCTTATAGTCTTCTGCACCATCTTTATTGGTAACGATATAAAACACTCCATTGTGTTCTGAAATTTCGTATTCAATGCCTGTTTGTCGCTTAGAAAAACAACGCGCGCTTTCATTGGGATTATGTGCATCGATTGTGTGGATTTCACTGGTTATGTGATCATGTGCCGAAATTAAAATATAGTTATTAGATTCGGTAATATCGAGTGAAACAAAAAAACCAGGGTCTAGTTCCTGATATACCATTTCGTCTTTGTGTATCTCATCTCCTAAAGTGTGTCTAAAGACTTTGTCAGGGTGATGATTATCATCGAGTGTTATATAGAAGAATGTTTGGCTATCATTTGCCCATACGAAAACATTTTGAATATTATTTATAACGTCATGCAGCAGATTACCAGTAGCTAATTCAATGGTGTAAAGCGAGTAAAATTCCGAACCTTTTGTGTCAGCGCTATAGCTGAAGTACTTATGGTCCGGGCTATGGCCTGCATCTCCAATACCAAAATACTCATAGTTTTTTGCAGCCAGATTTGCGTCGAATAAAATTTCTTCTTGATCTGGAGCATCTTTGTGAGTGCGACAGTAAACAGGATACTGCTGATTTTCTTCGTATCGAAGATGATAAAAATAATCGCCATCTTTTTCAGGCACGGTGCTGTCGTTTTCTTTGATACGTGCACGTAATTCTGAAACTAAACTTTCCTGCATGGATTGTGTGTGTTGTAAAGACTCGTCTGTATAGCTATTTTCAGCTTCTAGATATGCTTTTATATCTTTTGATAAAACTTCTGGGTTTTGTATGACTTGTTGCCAGTTTTTATCTTTTAGCCACGCGTAATTATCTATGCGTGTGACACCGTGTTGAGTAATTTCTTTTTTTTGCTTAATAGCAACAGGGGGGGTAGCTTTAACAGCCATATAAAAGAGCCTATGTAGTTATGTTTATTTAGAATTTGCTGGCAAGCTTACTTGCCACTGTACGCGGTAAACATTGTGGTTTGGGATGGGTCCTTTGGGTCCGCTGTGGCTAATGGTTGTAGCTTGAGGCCCCATGACGAACTGATAATATTGTACAACTGATGTAGAAAATTCATCGCAGTTGAATGGCAGATCATAGCGCACTTCGTAGATGGGTCTACCGTCAGCTTCCCATTCTTTTTCATCAATTGGCCAAAGATCTGCTAATAAGTGTGAGTGGAAGGTGTCTTCGAAGTCGACATCAAATAACACTTTGCATATTTGTCTGCCAGTTCCTTCATCGGCTTCGATGTGATCCGGAAATAATCCATGAAAAAAGAAGTTTGCTGTTGACACAAAAACCTAAAATATTTTCAGTTATAATTAAGCTATGAAGTATAAATTAGAAACCGAAGTATCGACATTTGAAATTCAAAAGGAACCTCTGGGCTTATGGGATCTGTGGGTAGACAATATGCCCACACTTACATTTCAAACACCCGAAGAGGCTGCTATTGCTGTCTATAATCAACAATCGGGTTATACCATCTGGGATCTACTGGGAGAGCATAACGCCCCTAAAGACTTAAACGGTTGGCAGTATATAGACAAATAGCCGGTAACTTGCCGTAAATAAGTAATTAACTTGGTTAGTAAGCCGGTTAATTACCAGGTTATTACATGACAGAACCAAGCTCACGAGTTAGAGTCTTAGCACTATGTATTTAAACAAATCTATACCCATATTTATTATAGCGTTTTTGCTGGCTGTGGCGATTATGCCTGTGCATGCAGAGGTTGTGCATAAGTGGGTGGATGCTCAGGGAGTTACGCATTATTCCGATCAGTTGCCTAAAGATAATGCTAACGCTACTAAACAACTAGCTATTTCAAATGTGTACAGTAAACCGAGTCGTGTCGATTACCGAGAAGACTATCACTCGGTAACCAACCAATGGGCGAGAATGAGAGAAGAGCGTATTGAGCGCAAGCAATTACAATTAGACCAGCAATTAGAAAAGAATAAGCAAAAAGCTGCTCAACAAGTCGTATCACCACAAGTGGTGTATATCAATCAAGCTGAAGAAGATCGTTCTCGAAGTATTTACTATCCAGCATATTTGGGTCGCCATAAGTACGGCAATAATAATTTCCATCACTACACTGGCAAAAAATATGGCAACCATTATTCCAGTCGCATCACCAATCGATATCGTGGATCGAGTTGTAGATTGCCACGCAATTCTAATTCTGGATATGCGTATACGAAACGGAGTAGTTCAGGATCAGGTCTAAGTTTAACTTTTCGCTAGTAAGGGTTAAGGGTTCTTCTCTTATTAAATTATCTTGCAAGCGGCGCTCTGCTTAAGCAGAATTCATCCTCGATTTTATTTTATCTAAATATAAGAATAATCAGCTATGGCGGATGCAGCTTTTCATTTAACTGAAGAATTTATCAATGAAGATTTAGAATATTACTTTTCTGGTGAGCGAGATAAGAATAACCAGATTCGGCCAGACGATAATATTTATAGTATGACACCAACATCAGCTAATTTAAGTGTTGATTTGAGTGATGATAAAGTTGGGAATTTTTTATATCCAGCTCTACCCAATCTTTTTGATAGAATTTTTATAGGAACCGGTATCCCTCTTTTTGCCAGTCATTGGGGGGCATCGTTTTTGCTGGAGTTATTGAAAGTGATTAAGCCCGGTGGCGCAATCATTTTGCCGGTATATCCTGAGCGGCAAGCACAAGAGAAGGGTTATTGGTCGCGGAGTTTTCTTGAAAATATTTTTTTAAGTCGTCAACGCTGGACGGGATTTAGTAATGTGCGTGCAGAAAATGACGGAGTAATGTCATTGAGCGTTGGTCGTAAATGGCCAGACCCAATCCCAAGTACAGCACAATGGTTTTATCAGCAGCGAGCAAATATTGCTTTAGGGAAATTATTAGAAACAGGTAATCGCGATGACTTGTCAGCTGCATTTTCTGAGATGGCTACAAGGGTATGGGCAAACTACACGCATAATTCAGTAATTGAACGCATTATATTAGAGACCTTTGGCGCTAAAACTCCGGTACGTGTGAATAGTATTAGTAACGATTATGGTTTTTTGCTTACAGACTTGTTATTAAGTGGCTATATAAATGTTGAGGCAGGTAGCACATTGCATATAGCACGAGCTGAGAAAGAGCTTGCCGGTAACTTTGCCAGTAACTTTGCCAGTTACTTTGCACCACACACAGGTAGTCGGCATGATATTCGGATGGGGGAAGCAAGTGCCATTAATTTTGAACATGCATCGGATGTTATTTGTTTGATTCATTCGTTATCCAATCTAAGCCAGGCAGAACAACAAGCACAAATTGATACCGCTTGGGATAATCTAAATCATAATGGGCTATTGATTGTGCATGATGTCATGCCATCGGCTTGGCATACGTCAGGGGATAGTGGCTTACATCAAAAATTAGAAAATCTAGGTTCGCTATGCACATATTCCTCAATTGCTGCAACAAAGATTGAAGAAGGTGTAGACATTAGTCATTACTCAACTATTCAAGAGGCTAAATTAGTCGAAGAAAAAAACCAACAAAACACTGTTTTTAAGGTGATTCAAAAAGCTTAGCGCTTATATCCATATGTACAAGTAAAATGCATAAGCCATAATGCAGATACAAGTAATAAAGATGATTAAGTTAACTAGCAAAGGTTTAGTTATTAGCTTTAAACTGTTTTTGCCGGAAATATACTTGGATAAGTCATGTTGTATGAGATTGCCGCTTACTATTGCGGGCAAGATAGATAACGCAGCTAATACCAGCCACCCATAGGAATAGTGAGGCGAGTTAAGCAACGTTTCTAAGAAATTTTTAATAACATCCATATGTAGTCAATTTTATTGCAAATTGGCAGTTCATAGCATAATTTTACTCACCAGTCGGGACGAATGCTCGTAGATTCAATACAGTCGCTAGCATGGGTGTATAATTAATACACTTAAATATGCGTGGAGGTACCATATGGGTATGCGAAAATTACGTGATAAAGTTTCTTCACCTGGCACTATACTTGGCAAAGATTTCGTTATCGAAGGTGATGTAAAAGGTACCGGTTCTATAATTATCAGCGGTACTGTAAAAGGTAACGGCGAAATTGACGGTTTGGTGGAACTTGTTTCTACCGCGGTTTGGGAAGGCGATATACATACCGATGACATTACAATCGGTGGTACAGTTAAGGGCGATGTTTTTGCACGAGGCAAGCTAGAAATCACAGGAAGTGCTAGAATCTTTGGTAATGTAAGCGGTACTAGCGTCTCTGTTGCACAAGGTGCGATGATAGATGGCACAATGAAAATTCATGATGGTAGTAGCTTTGTTGAAAAATCTGATCAGAAAATCGACTTAAAAAGTGCCTCTAATAACACTGAAGAAAAACTTAACGACAACTACAAAGAAGCATCTTCTTTCTAAATACTATTCTGTAAATTCTGCGCAGCATATTATAACGCTGTGCAGGTTTTTGACAGTTCCAAGATTATTTCCTAAATACGTGTTGTTGACTCATTTGCTGAGTGGCATATTTCTATTATTCTTGTCGGTTAGTATTGTTCAGGCCAACACTGATTGGGAGCAAGAGCGTGAGCTTTATAAAAAGGCTCGCACAGCGCTAAATAATAAACAAATCAATCAATATCATAAATATCTTACTCAATTAACTGAGTATCCTCTTTACTCCTACCTGGTTTATAGCGAATTAAGTTCACGCATCTCAAGATCAAGCAATGAAGAAGTGGATGCATTTTTGGCTACATATAGCGACGGTCCATTGGCCACCCGACTACGCTTAGCCTGGCTTTCGCAATTACAAAGAAAAAATCGACCTGATAGTTTTCTTAAATATTATAAAGATGAGAAAAGTGCTGATCTTCAATGCTACTTTTTACATACTAAAATACGTACTGGGCAGTTTGAAGAGCATAAAAAACAATATTTGAATCAAGTGCGCGACTTATGGTTAGTGGGTAATTCCCAACCTAATTCATGTGACCCATTGTTTAAGTGGTATGAAGATCAAGGCTACTTAACCAAAGAGCAAGTTTGGGAAAGATTTGCTATTGCAATAGATAAAAGTAACCTCGGTTTGGCGAAGTTTTTGGTAAACAAGCTACCTACTAGTGAGCAAAACACCGCAAAACTTTGGCTGGATATTCATGCAAACCCTAGAGCCAAGCTGCGTGATAAAGCGTTGCAAGAAGATACGCATATAAACAGGAAGATTATTGCTCACGGCTTGAAGCGTTTAGCTGGAATGGATCTCACAGGCGCACATGCTATATGGCTAAATATGCAAGATAACTATGCATTTGGTTCGGATCTGCATGATGAAGTTGAGCGAAATTTTGCGTTACGTGCTGCATATAGACATGACGAGCGTGCAACAACCTGGATGTATCAGTTGCCTAAAGAATTAGTAGATCCTTCTACTAGCATATGGCGAACTCGATCAGCGCTGCGAAGTTTGGATTGGGGTCTGGTGTTGCGTGGTATTGCAATGGTGAGTGAAGCAGAAAAATTAGAGCCGCAATGGCAATACTGGAAAGCACGTGCATTATCAGAAAAAGGCTTGCAGTCTGATGCAGAGCAGTTGTACCAGAAAATCGCTACAGAACGTAGTTACTACGGATTTCTGGCGGCTGATAAACTTTCCATGCCATACAATATTGTTGACGAGCCTGTTCAATACGATTATCAAGAGTTCGAGAAAATAGAGCAAACACCAAGCATTGTTCGTGCAAAAGAATTATTGTTAGTGAATCAATCAACGGATGCGCGTAGAGAGTGGAATTTTGCAACCGAAAATTATTCTTCACGTCAATTTCAAATAGCTGCATCTTTAGCACATCAATGGAATTGGCATGACTATGCAATTCGTACCATTGCAAAAGGCGAATACTTTGATGATCTTAATATTCGCTTCCCCATGCCATTTGCTACACAAGTAAACAAATATTCCAATAAAAGAAGTCTTGAGCCTGCTTTTATATATGGAATTATTCGACGCGAAAGTGCATTTAATCCACAAGCACGTTCACCTGTAGGTGCGCGAGGCTTGATGCAGCTTATGCCGGCCACTGCTAATGAAGTATCCAAGCAATTAAAAGTTAGATCACCAACTCAACATGACTTGAACTCACCTGGTTTTAATATCAGTCTTGGTAGTAAGTATATTGGCGATATGCTAGTTAAATTTAATGGTCACAGAGCATTGGCCTCTGCTGCATATAACGCTGGGCCGCATCGTGTCAATGCATGGTTACCGGAGATTACAGAATTGCCTGCGGATGTTTGGGTAGATACGATACCTTTTACTGAAACACGTGAGTATGTACAGGCTATTTTTGCCTATACTGCCATATTTGAGTGGAAGCTCAATCAAACCCCTACACGCTTAAGCATGCATCTAAAGCCCATCCCTCCGGTACTATGATCTTTATTCGCTGTGAATCTAATCTATTGATTTAAGGTAGTTAATTTTCAGTTCACTTTTTTACTTAAGTTGTGACCATGACAGGTGGGTAAAAAAAACAGATTAGTGGTCCGTTAAAAATTATTAATAATTCATTTAGGTAACTATTATATGAGTTGTAGATAGTAGGTCATGAGCAATAGGCCTTACGTCGTAAATTTATGTAATTGAGAAATTGGCAAAAGTATAGTCATTTCAAAATAACAGTAAACACTTGCATATAAGTGGGAATAGGATTTTTCATTTACATGTAAGTTATAAATTAATTGATTTCAATTGGAGTTGGAACAATGAATGGCATTATCAAAAGCATCGCTGCTATGGCGATCGTATCTTTTTGTCTAAGCGCTTGTGGTGGTGAGTCATCAGGTGAAAGTACCGGTGAAATGCCCAGTAACAACGATAGCGGCTTAAATACTGCACTCTTGTCTGACGCTGCAAGACGCGGACATGATATCTATGTAGATCCGAGTTATTCATGTGTAGGCTGTCATGGTCTGCAAGGGCAAGGTACCACTGCTGGTGGACCCATCGATAACGTTCAAGATTGTCCAACCTGTGCTACTCATGCAACACTATCTCAATATAATGCTTTACTGATGCCTGCGTCTCCATATGATCCTGCATCTTGTACTGGTGCTTGCGCAGATGATGTTTCGCAATTCATTATTGAAGGTTTTGTTCAAGGTTTAGCGATACCGAGTGGTAACAACACACCACCTCCTGCAACACCTGCTATTAATGTAAATCCAACAACTGGATTAACCACTACTGAAGCAGGTGGTACGGCTACGTTTACAGTAAGTTTGAATACTTTGCCTACTGATAATGTTGATATTACATTATTAAGTGATAACGCAGCAGAAGGAAGTGTCAATCCAACTACACTTACATTCACAACTGCAAACTGGAACCAACTGCAAACTGTTACCGTAACAGGCATGGACGATGCGCTTTTAGATGGTAATATTGCGTACAATATTATCTTGACAGCAGCTAGTAATGATGCAGATTATGCAGTGATAGATCCTGCCGATGTAGCCGTTACCAATATAGATAATGAAGTGCCTCCACAAGGTATTATTACTGTAGACCCAGTTGCGGGTTTAACCACAAGCGAGAATGGAGATGCTGCAACCTTTACCATAGTGTTAGGAACAGTGCCTACGCATACCGTAACCATTGGTTTGTCTAGCAGTAATGCTGCGGAAGGTACTGTGTTACCAGCATCCGTGGTATTTACACCCGCTAACTACAACGTTCCTCAAACCGTTACTGTAACCGGTGTTGATGATGCTGCAGCACCTATGGTGGATGGCGACATAGCTTATAGTGTGGTGACTGCGCCAGCGATTAGTGCTGACCCATCTTATAGTGGACTTGATGCATCAGATGTATCCGTTACTAATATTGATAACGATGTACAGCCAGCCATTAGTCAATTTACTGCAGACCAAGCAGCCGTCGCATATGGTGGCATGGTTACTTTGAATTGGGCATCTGATGGAGATGCATGTACAGCAGGTGGCGCGAACCCAGGTAATCAATGGATGGGTGCGTTATTACCAACCAGCATGTTAACGCTCACTAATCTAACTACTTCGGGTGTTAATCAATTTACATTGACTTGTACTAAGGGTGGAATTGATTCGGTAGCGGCTACATTAGATGTAACCGTAGCTGCGGCACCGGGTGCGCCAACAGTTAACTTAACAGCAAATCCAGCTATGAATGTGCCGTTTAACGGCTCAACTACACTAACCTGGAGCTCAACCGGTGCAGTAGGGAATTGTACTGCTGCTGGTGGATGGACAGGCAATAAAGCTCTAAATGGCTCTGAAGTGATTAATAATTTAGTAGCGAATACATCGTTTGATTTAACTTGTGTTAATTCAATTGGTACACCTACTACCGTAAGCACCTCGGTTACAGTTGTTGCGGTTAACCCAGCATTAACATTTACAATAAACAATGCTGCGAGCACAACGGTTAATCAAGGTGATTCTGTAACGCTTGCTTGGAATCCAACTGACTTAGCATCTTGTACTGCAAGTGCTAATCCTGCTAACGCAGCATGGACCGGAGCAAAAGATGTTGCTATAGCAACCTACAGTGAGGTAATTGCTAATTTGCAAGAGACTACAACGTTCACGCTTAATTGTATGGGTGTGAATGGAGCGAATGTAACTCAAAGTGTGTCAGCAACGGTTAATGCTGCCGATCCTGAATTAGCACAAGGTCAGATCGAGTATAAGAAGCTTGTTAATGGTGAAAGCTGTGAGACGTGTCATGGTGCTCAAGGGCAAGGTGGTAAGTTTAATGCTATCGCTGGTTTCCAGGCTGGAAATTTGGCAAATATCGTGTTCTACCTCCAGTTGATTATGCCTACTGAAGAGAATGGTATAGGCGGTATGCCTTCTGATTGTGTAGACGTAGCGGATGGTAATATTCTAACCAACTGTGCTACCAATGTTGCAAAATACATGGAGAACGGTTACCAAGTACAATAAATTATCTACAATAAATTATCGGGACTTCCTTTAAACCTACTGTGTCATAGATGCAGTAGGTTTTTTTATGTCCGTAAGCTTTTGATGATTTGTTCATCAATCCAGTTAGTATTGAACATTCCTTTTAAATAGCCGCAGTGACCACCAAAACGCGTGTGCTGTGTTTTTAGATATTCCGATGGGTGTAGCATTTTCCAATCTTGAAATGGAATTACAGGGTCGTCCATAGCGATAAACACATCGCTTTTAACCGATAGCGATTGCAAGCATTCTCCGGTAATGGAGTATTGTTCTAAATAGTCTTTTACTGAATTAAATTCAGTATATTTTAATAGTAAGTGTTCAGTCATGGAGATAAGCGAACTTTGACGGTTGATGGTGCGTAAATCATAATCGTCAGGGTAATGCATGTGCTTGGTTTTCAGCATGTTTTTCCAGCGCTGCAAATAATACTTTGTGTAAACCTTCAACATCGATTTGGTCTCATTTAAAGCGTTAGCTGCATTCATTACCGGGCAGACTGATATAATTTTATTAATCTCTAAGTTCTTTTCTTTTGCTTTTGCGCCAATGCGTAATGCAAAGTTACCACCTAAAGAAAACCCAACAATATAAAAATCTGAATGTGGAATGAGTTGTTGGATGGCTTGTGTTGCATCCAATACTTCATCTAATCGACAAGAATGGAATAATTCTTTGTTTAAATGTTGTGTGCCACCATGATCCCTAAAGTTTAGGCGGAAAATATTAAACCCATCTTCATAGAGTTTGCTAGCTAAAGGGAGCAGGTATAAAGAGTCGGCGCAACCCAGCCAACCATGTAAGATTAGCACCAGCGGTTCATGTTTTGGGCTTTTATGCGTTGTGGAAAGGCCTTGCAATTTCACATCGTTTGCTAACGATAAAATATTATATTTACTGTGTGAGCGAAAGTGTTGGCTTACGTTTGTTGCATAGGCTTTGCGTAATAAGGATGCAGCCGCAATCGTGTTGCTATGACCATTACGGTATACAAAAGGTGGAGTATATTCCGTCACTTCCTAGGCTGAAAATTATGATTTTTTTAGAGCTTGCTCAATATCTTCTAAAATATCGTCAATATGCTCGATACCAATTGAGAGTCGCACTAAGTCTTCGCTAACCCCTGCAGCAGCTTGCTCTTCCTTTGATAATTGTCGGTGTGTTGTAGTGGCAGGATGGCAGGCTAGAGATTTGGCGTCACCAATATTTACCAGTCGCACAATTAGCTTAAGCGCATCAATAAATTTGGTGCCTGCCTCTATTCCACCTTCAATGCCGAAACTTAAAATACCTGATGCGCGTCCAGCAAAATACTTTTGTGCAAGATGGTGGTCAGTATGTGTAGGCAGCCCGGCATAATTCACCCAGTTTACAAGTTTGTGCTTCTCTAGATATTGCGCAACGGCTAATGCATTCTCGCAGTGTCGATCCATGCGCACCGCTAGTGTTTCAATGCCTTGCAGAATTAAAAAACTATTCATAGGCGAAATTGCCGCACCCATATTGCGTAGAGGCACGACACGCACGCGACCAATATAGGCCGCTTTGCCAAACGCTTCGGTATATACCACACCATGATAGGAGGGGTCAGGTTCGTTAAGAATAGCAAAACGTTTTTTATGCTTCTCCCAGGGGAAGTTGCCAGAGTCGACCACCACTCCACCGATTGAAGTACCGTGCCCACCCATGTACTTGGTCAGTGAGAGGATGCTAATGTCCGCACCAAAATCAAATGGTTTGCATAAGTAAGGGGTCGGTACGGTGTTGTCTACCATTACCGGAACTCCTTTATTGTGTGCCACCTTTGCTAACGCCTCTAAGTCAATAACATTACCAGCCGGGTTACCTAATGATTCGCAAAATACGGCTTTAGTATTGTCATCAATGGCAGCGTCCATCGCGTCCATGTCACGGTAATCTACAAAGCGAACTTCAATACCAAGTTTAGGTAAGGTATGTGCAAAGAAGTTATAGGTGCCGCCGTAAAGAGTTGCCACCGAAACAATATTGTCACCTTGTTCAGCTAGCGCAAAAATGGCGTATGAAATTGCAGCCATGCCTGATGACAATGCCAGTGCACCAACGCCGCCCTCCATTTCGGCAACACGCTGTTCCAGCACAGCCGTGGTGGGGTTCATGATGCGTGTATATATATTGCCTTCAACTTTTAGATCAAATAAATCAGCCCCATGCTGCGTGTTATCAAAGGCATAAGATGTGGTTTGATAAATAGGTACTGCAACCGCTTTTGTGGTGGGTTCGGGTGAGTAACTGCTATGGATTGCTTGAGTTTCAATTTTCATATTTAAATACCTCTGTATTTATTGAGGCGAATCTAAAAGTTAATAGTTAACCTGTGCCTTGTTGCTTACTAGCAATAGCAAATGACAGCATGGCAATAACGTAGCTACGTTATTACAAGGGTTATTGCCTAATGTTATACCAAAGTGCTGTGCAGGAAGTATTTAACCATTGAATCCGTCTTCAGCTTCAAATTAATGTGGCGCTGACTCGACCTAGAAGCTTTGAGGACGGTCATCGCTTTAGCAGTATTTTTTATGTCGCCCTGCAAGTTGTTGAATTAAAGCAGCGACTTAGTCTAACTAGCGTGTTGCTAGTGGTAAAAATGCTATGGACATTTCTATCAGATGTCAATATTTGCACATCTTGTGGCTTAAAGAGTCGGTTGAAATATGAAAATTTACAGCGCTAATCAGGTTTACTCAGGTCTATCCAGATCTAATTAGTGCTATCAGGCATAGCGCTATGACTAATCTCTAAGCTTCCAGGTGGGCGAGCCTTGCTTATTAATAAGTTGCTCGTTGATTAGCCATTCTTGGGTCTCTTGAGCATCTTCGGTGAACCACTTATAAGCTGAGCCAAGTCGAAAACTGTAACCCCAATCATCCATGTCTTGCAGTATTTGGGTTTGGCTATAACCAGAAATATGGTCGGCTAATATAATTTGCAGGTAACAAGTAGCATTTTCCTCCATGGCCGAGCCTTTGGCATCTGCTAGTCCATTAGAGCGTTGCTTCGCAGGCATGCATACATAGTGGCAGGCTTCATGGAGGATGGAGTGAATTGGCGTGTCACCACGTATATATAACTGTTCTCCCAATCTTCCGGCCTCGGGGTTGCCCCAAAAGCTATGCGGTATATCTGTACTTGAGTCATAGCAGCTAACTACAATACCGTAGTAGTTTAGTAGGTCTTTAACTGACTTTGGGTCAAGATTTTCGTAATACACCATCATTGATTGTTATAGGTTATTTGTTACTTTATATCCATTGCCATAGTAGAATTTTGTCCAAAAGGAGAGATCCATATTGCATCAAAACTAGGTATACTCATCGACCAAATTTTAGCCATATAACTTCTACGGAGAGAATCAGCTATGCGTTTAATTTTACGCACAACATCATTGATTATTGCTTTTGGATTGTTTGCTTCAACTGCAAGTTTTGCAGCAGGAAATATAGAGCAAGGAAAACTAAAATCGGAAACTTGTTTGGGTTGCCATGGAGTACCTAGCTATACAAATGTATATCCGACCTATCATGTCCCAAAGCTTGGCGGTCAGCATGCTGATTATATTGTTACTGCACTCAAAGGTTACCAGTCGGGTGAACGCAGTCATCGCACAATGCAGGCACAAACATCTGGCATGAGTGAAGAAGATATGGCAGATATCGCTGCTTATTTTCAGTCATTACAATAATCAAACGTAATGCCTAGAAAGATCTAGGCGTTAGTATTTTAAATTTTACAATTTGAAGTTATCTCATGAAAAAATTATTCATTATTATTATCGTTGGCTTATTTGTTGTTGTGGCAGCAGCGCCAAGTTTCGCTGAAAAAAAGAGTCATGGCTCTGATCATGAGGCTGCACCTGCGCCTCCGGCTAGGGGCGGTGAAGAAGTGTCTACACAATGTGTGGCTTGTCATGGTGCAGATGGAAATAGTCCAACACCGAATTTCCCGCGTCTTGCAGGGCAATATGCTGATTACATGTTTCATACCTTAAAGGATTATAAGAATGGCGGTCGTAAAAATGCCATTATGGCGGGTATTGTTGCCGTGCTCAGTGAAGAAGAAATGAAAAATGTCGCTGAGTTTTATGCAAGCCAGAAAGGTTTGTCAATAGTAAATATTAATGACGAGTCTAAACACTAAAACTAACTGAAAGATCAAACTGACTTGGTGTGGCTGGATATTCGTATACAATCTTTCTCAGACTGAGTTCTTATCGCAGAGCTCTTCTGGCTAAATAGGCCGGAGATTGAATTAAGCCTAGGCGCTTTGTGAACAAGCGCCTAGGTTATTACGATTGTTCTTTTTCCCACTCTTCAGGAGTAAAGGCCTTAATACTTAAGGCATGTAATTCACCACTGGCAATTTGCGGTTTTACGGTTGCGTATACCATCTGGTGTTCTTTAACCATGCTCAAATCAGCAAAGCTTTCGCTCACCACAATCGCTTCATATTTGCCTTCGCCGCCACTTACCGTGGCTTTTGAGTTAGGCACACCGGCTTCTATAAGTTTTTGAATTTCATCTGTAGTCATAAACTGTGATTATCTATTAAGTGCAAATATTTACAATATCGCATTGGCCATATCGATGAAATGTCGTGCAGAATGCAGCCTAAATCCTGTCAGTTATCCTTATCTTTTAAGCCTTATAATTTAAGCATTGAACTTTAAGTCTTGGAATTTAGGCTTTGATCTTTAAACCTTGATATTTAAACTACTTCGCTAGATTCAATCAGCTCCACCAACGCATCGCCAACAAGGTCTTTTTTCCAGCTAGATAAAACATCTAGCTCACGTTTTCCGCGCACAAGTTTTTCAACGACGCTGCGTGTCGCGAGTAGACTAGGTGAAACATTTATTTCCTCGGCTCGTTCACGAATAAACGACTGGGCTAGCTTGATTAACTTACGTTGTTCGCTGCTAAGAGCTTGCGTCTGGCTAGCTTCGGGCCATTCTGTTTGCGAAAGTTGTTTGGCAATGGTTATTTCTTCAAAAAGTGCATCTACATAGCCAACATGTTCCTGTTTGATGTCTTCTACATGCTGAAGTGATTCCGTGTTGAGTGGTTGTTCTATGGCTAAACTGCGCAAAGCTTTGTCGCTTAACACCCAGCGGCGCGGTTTGTTTTCAGCAATCGCTTGAAGTTCTCGCCATTGAGCAAGTTGTTTAAGTACGATTAGTTGTGCAGACTCCAATTTACCTGCACCTTTAACGGATTGCCAAATATTACTTGCATCCACTTTATATTTGTCTAGCGCGGATAAATTATTGCATTCAAATTCAGACCAATGGCTGCGTTGTTCTTCAGCAAGTTTATTTTTTAAATAGATATATACTTTTGCTAGATATTTAACATCATCTACAGCATATCGAATTTCTTCCACGGTTAGTGGTCTGCGTTCCCAATTTGTACGAGATAAAGATTTATCAAGTTCTATTCCGCAAATCTCATTTACTAAATATGCATAACTCACTTGATCGCCAAATCCTAATAGGCTGGCTGCAATTTGAGTGTCGAACATAGGCGTAGGGACTTCGTCAAAAAGATTTACAAATATCTCAAGGTCTTGACTTGCGGAATGGAAAATTTTTGTAATAGTAGGTTGGTATAACAGCTTTCTAAGTGCGGTAAGGTCTTTGATAGCAATGGTATCGACGCAAACGATGTCTCGATCCGAGGCGATTTGAACCAGACATAAATTTGGATAGTATGTCCGTTCACGTATAAACTCTGTATCAAGTGCTAACCAATCAACGTCGTGAGATGCCTTGCAGAACGCCTCTAACTCTTGTGTAGTAGTTAATATTCTAAATTCCATTATGAATATATTGATAATCTTAAAAAAATTGAAGCTTAACCTAAAATATTTGCTGAATGTATTGTTATGGATACTGCTTGTATTTCAAAGCAGTGTAACAGCTAAGCAACAGCCTGAGGGCTGGCAATCGCCTTTTTTTCAAGATAACAAATTGGTGGGGAAAATATGGGATACCGATAAGAATACATGGCTTTCTATAGAACAGTTCGATAGAGAGCTGTTGCACTACGATTATATTCTTTTGGGTGAAACGCATACCAATGCAGATCATAATGTGTTGCAGGCTAAGGTTATAAATGCTTTAGTGAATTCAGGCGTTAAACCTACAATAGTGATGGAAATGCTATCTATAGAAACCTGGCAAGATCAACCGCTAATTTGGAATAAGTCGGATGAGTTGCAGAAATTAGCAGGCATGCTAAATGATGGCTGGCCTTGGGAATTATATGCGTCAATTTTACAGTCAGTCGTACAACATCAGCTTGAATTACATGCGGGTAATATTAGTAGTAAGAAATTACATCATTGGTCTAATCAGCAAACCGACGTTATCAATGAAAATTTATTGCGTGAGTATTCTTATACAGATGATAATTTCACTATGCTTAAAAAAATTATAATTGATTCTCATTGTGGCCATGCCAATCAAGGATTTATAAATTTCATGTCACGCGCACAAATGCAGCGTGATCGAATCATGGCCACTTCACTTATAGATAAAAAAACGCCTGTAGTTTTTATTGCAGGTAGTGGACATATAAGAAACGATTTTGCAGTGCCTATGCAATTGCGCAGAAGTTTCAATGAGACATCCTATTTGTCAGTGGCTTTCATTGCAGTTAAAGAAGGTGAGGAAGATCCTAAGGCTTATCTTCAAGATGAGCCAAAGTTATACGATATTTTATACTTCACACCCAGTCATACAAATGAAGACCCATGTGTAAAATTTAGAAAGCAATTGAAAAAAATGCAGACCAAGCACTAATAGCCTAGCTTATAGTCTGGCTTGTATTAGCCCATATACTGGTTTATAGATTGGGTTACTTGCTAGGCTATATAAGTGTTCATAATAGAAAAATAGCTTGCACTTACTTGCAGATGGCCTGCTATGTGCGACAATAACGACCAAATCATTTCATCGCTACATTTAATAGGATATTAAATGCTTACTGGGCCAGACGCCAATCTTAAGGCAAGAATAAAAAGTCTTCGCAGCCATATCAAAAACGAAAACCCATTGCTCGTTGATGTTGTGGATTACTTCTGTGAACTGGATAAGCTCGCTTATAAGCTAGGTATTTTAAACTCGAAAGAATCCTACACCACGGAAATTTCGTGGTGGCCATTAATCTCTGTTTTGGGTACGTTTTCCGCGGGCAAATCCACGTTTATTAACCACTACACAAAAACCAATTTACAAAAGACCGGCAATCAAGCCGTAGATGATAAGTTCACCGTTATCTGTTACAGCAGTGATGACAAAGTGCGCGTGCTTCCGGGCTTGGCGCTGGATGGAGACCCTCGATTTCCGTTTTATCAAATCAGTGAAGAAATTGAAAAAGTAGCAGTAGGCGAGGGTTCGCGTATTGATACGTACTTGCAGTTAAAAACCTGTCCGTCCGATTTAATTAAGGGCAAAATTTTCATCGACTCACCCGGATTTGATGCCGATGCGCAGCGTACTTCTACATTGCGCATAACCGATCACATTATTAATTTATCTGACTTGGTTTTAGTGTTGTTTGATGCACGCCATCCTGAACCCGGCGCGATGCGCGACACCTTGGAACATCTCGTTGCAGGTACGGTGAGACGCAATGATGCAAATAAAGTGCTCTTTATTCTTAACCAGATTGACACTACTGCAGCAGAAGATAATGCCGAAGAAGTGGTTGCCGCGTGGCAACGAGCACTCGCTTCGGCGGGGTTGGTCAGTGGACGTTTTTATACAACCTATAATGAAGATGCAGCGGTTAAAATAGCAAACAACGCTTTGCAAGAACGTTATAAAAAGAAACGCGATGCAGATTTGGGTGAAATTTATCAACGCATTTCAGAAGTGAGTGTCGAGCGTGTATATCGAATTATCGGCTCCTTGGAAAACACAGCGAACCAAATTGAAAACAACATCGTGCCAAATGTGCAAGAAGCCACACGCACTTGGGCAAAACGAGTCATCATGATCGACGCAGTCGTGTTAGTGCCAATAACACTAGGTATGTTGATTTACTTCATAAAACACCTTGGTGCGGGTACGGCATTTGACCGGTTTGGTTCAATTGGTGCAAGCATAGCGATGATATTGGCGGTCACGCTTTTATTTCTCATACATCTGTTCATTCGAAATGCGATTGCCAAATGGGTTGCAAAAGCGTTGCCAGCGCGAGAACTCGCCGGAAGCATTCGTGCCGGATTTTTGCATAACACGCGTTGGTGGCAACCACTCGCACGGCCTTTCATTGTCGGCTGGAATAAACACGCGCGCGCAAAACTTATGAAAATTCGCGAAGCCGCAGACCGGTTTGTGCAAACATTAAATGATGAATACACTAACCCGTCTGGTCAGAGTTAGTGGAAGGAAGAAATCAATCGAGTCTGACCGTATTGATTCGGGTTGACCCTATTGATTCGGGTTTATTGATTCGGTTCGTTATTATTTGAAACAATTAAAACCTCCACTTTGCAATCTCGTGCTTTTGCTGGTGTAGCAAACCGAACGTATATATTCTGTTTACCTGGCTCCGCAGGAGCATGTGTAGAAGCATGGGATAAATTAATTTCTCATCAATTGGACTATCGCAATCGCCCATGCAACCTAGTTGAACTCATGCCACGTCTTAAAGAAATATAAAATACATTCCTAATTAACACCAAACACCCGTCTTAAACTTAAAGCAATCAGCACTAAAACTATTCAGCAATAGTAAAATTTACTGAATTAATTTTCAGTAAACCCTTACTTACTTTAGTTGGACAATCTTCCACAACCAAATTCGCGATCACATCAAGTTTAGGTAAGCATAAATTATTTTAATCTTTGCTATAGATTAAAATAATTTTGTTTCGTAAAGCATCAGAATTACTTATATTTCAACACGATTATAAGTATAAGTAATTACACCTATAGGTAATACAAATATTCAAAATAAATTAACTTGCGCTGCATAGAACTAAGGGTAAAGTGCAATTTAACAGAGTTTTAAGTGATGCTTTGTTAAGGAATAGAAACTTTGTTAAAGAATAACTAAACATACAATAATAATTTTGCGCCTCTAAGGGAGGAAATTAACATGAAAAGTCTTGTGGCATTATCAATTAGCATCGGTGTTTTAGGTGGTATCGCAGCTGCTTTATGCCTCGGCCCTTTAACAGGAAAAGTTTTAATATGGGCAGTATTTATTTCATGGGGATGTTTTTTTGTAATTGGTGGAGATGTAAAGGCATTACAGAAAACTATTATCTGTACGCTTCTCGGGGCAATTCTTGCCTGGCTAACATTACTAATAATTCTAGCCATACCATTAGCAGGTATGCTGACTTTGCCAATTTGGGC
This sequence comes from uncultured Thiotrichales bacterium, assembly GCA_964486815.1. Classification (GTDB taxonomy): domain Bacteria; phylum Pseudomonadota; class Gammaproteobacteria; order UBA4575; family UBA4575; genus JABDMD01. Next base: position 643 of record CAZAOO010000009.1, on the reverse strand, counting down.
AGGAATAGTTATTGCCGTACTGGTAACAATAATGTGCTTGCTAGCGCATATTGAAATATTTGACTCCATTCCAGCAAGTGTTTTTGGGTATGCAAGTGTCGCAGCCTATACGCTACAAACGGATGGAGCCCTAGCAATTCCAATGTTAACTTCTGGCAGTTTTAATAACCCTCTAATTGTTATTGGAGTTTCATTGGTTATTGGTGCAATTTTAGGAATGATTTCTGGAAAAGTTGGCGCCGCATTAACGTCTGAATAGTTTCTTATTCAGTCAAAATATTTAATCGCCCAACAATATAGTTGGGCGATTAAAATTAGACTTAACCGCCGATATATGACATTTCAACCTTAGGTAGTAAAACTGTTTCTGAGCTACGTAATTCAGAATATCGATCGGTGCGCTTTTCCCACACTGCACTCACAATATCTGAAATATATTCATCCCTTGCGCCTTGACGAATAAGGTAGCGCAAATCTTTACCTTGTGTTGCAAACAGACAAGTATACAACTTTCCTTCAGCAGACAATCTTGCACGTGCAAGAATCAATGGGGTCAGACACGATTCGAGAATCAATGGGGTCAGGCGGAATCAATGGGGTCAGACACGATGGATTTGACAAGGTAAGTACGGTTGCCTACTAT